>CANPXN010000004.1 GCA_947586185.1 uncultured Clostridia bacterium | reverse complement strand
CAATGGGTAAAGCTGCCTTAAATGAGCAGGGGTGCAATTCCCGCGAGGTTGTGCTAACAGCCGCCCGGTTAAAGCCCTTTTTCTACTTTTGGACATTTTTTGTACTCTATTGAAAAGGGGACACCATTTTGAATATCGATAGACTTCTTCATCTTCATCAAAAACAGTAGAAATACGATAAAAATTAGCGAGTTGAGAGTAATCGTTATCCTTTGCAGCGACTCCCACTATAACTGCGTTTTCATTAATATCAGGTGAAAATTTCGTAAAATGGTGCAAACCTTTTTTCTCTAGTGTATAAGAAATGCCTTCAACACAAGTATCACAATCAATTATAGAAATTTCATGCCCCTTATTTAAAAACAATTTCCCATCAGTACAATAAATGTCTTTGATAAGACTATCAGATTCTAAGGAGACAATTATTTCAAAAGAGGGCACATCCTGAATAGGCAAAGCGCATCGCCAGATTTGATTACCAAAGCATAAGTAAATAGATGTATCAGAAACTGCAAGTCTTGATCTGACACTTAAATTACGTTCTTTGTACTTTAACTTGACTTCATTTTTGTAAGCTGTATCAAATGAATGAATTAGCTTAGGTTTAAAGTTGCTTCGAGCATACTTACTTCGAATAAACACATTACCTACTGAATCTGAAAATATGATTATTGAATTATGATTTGTTCCTTGTACACAACAAACACTTTCTATTTCATTTTCTTCCTCTTCAGAACTGCAAAATATCTCTACAGTGTTATCCGAAGGATAAAACGCATTAATTGTTCCGTTTTTACACCCTAAAAGAACACAAGGCTGATTATGCATTTCAATTACACAACAGCAATTTACCCAACCGTTATTCGGAAGATTTCGTATACACTTCCATAAATTATCTTCAACATCATAAATCAACGCATTAGTTGTGGAGAAAGCAGTAACATACACCTTTTGATTATAAGTATAACTACATATGGTTGACGAGGCTGTTTGAAGAGCGTTTTGTAAAAAGGTATCTTCGCTTATTTTTGCGTTCTTTAAGCTTATACTTGTGGTTATGTTCGTCGATGCATCACGATGATATAGCTTGTAATCAGAAAGAGGAACCGATCTCAAATCAAGAGTGTGGTTGTCCGCTATCCAGCAATCATTAGCTTCAAGATTATCATACATTCTTATCATATACGGCATACAGCGGTCACTGAACGCCTTTTCTCCGTCCCTCATCAAGACCTTTACCGCATACTGGACATCCGATTCTATATACCACATACAATGCCGACAATGATAACCAGTGGAGTGATGACGTTATCGACGACAACGACGCTGCGTATGTAAGTCAGTTTGTCGGAAAACGTAGAGCCTGCGGAAATTATGAAGCGAATTTCGATATGAACGGCGACGGCAGTATAGACGCCGCTGATTTTGAAATCATTGACCGTGACCATTACGAAAAGGAAGAAGGAGAAACCGGATACCTTTCAGAGCTTGATATCGATGGTGATGGAATTATCGACGCAGACGATTATAATTATATACTTGAAAATCATGATGGTTCATATGTCGGTGATCCCGAATACAAAGAATATATGGACAGGGACGATGATGGAGAAATTAAACAATCGGACGCAGACTGGTTCGCAAATGCATCATATCATGGGGACTGGGATCATGCTTTCAAAAGAAATATGACGCTTAAGTCTAACGGACATTTCCCATACAGCTTGAATCTGCATGATACAAACCTTGACCTCAATAAATTTGAATTGTATGTTGATGACTGTATGTCCTTCACAACGGACATGCCACAGTTCTGGGGCGACAGCGGGGCAACTCTGGATATTAACGGCGGATATTTAGATGTCTGGAATAATCTTGTTTTCAGAACAGCTTCTCAAAACAGCGGTGCAGGACAGAATATGTATCTGAAAGATGGAGCTGTGGTAATCGGCGGAAATTTTAACTTTGGTCAGATAGGCTGTTATGATACAATATGGATGACCAATGCTGCTGATTATCTGGAAATCTATGGCAATTGGAACTACATTACGCTGACCGATATGGAAGGCAAATGGACAGCCGGCGCAATTGACTTTCTGGGACCTATATGGGAAGTTAATGAACAATCCGGACCAAAATCCATATATTCCTCCGGAGATCACAGCATTTTGTTTTATTATGAAGGCGGACGCCAGACCATTCTTTGGGATAATTGTATTACATACATTGATGAAGAAGATGGAAGCTTAAATACACAGCGTACTTTTAATTTTGAAAATGACGGTTTGATTTTCCCATACGGTTATTCAGAAGATTTATATTGGTTCAGACCGTGGTGGAGACCTTATGACGAACCTGATTACACTCTCTACCGCAAGGGATTTGAAATGGGCGACGGCGTTTATCCGCCTACTGGAAATTACACTAAAACCTTTGTAGATCTCGCCGTAAAATCTCCTGGTATGGATACTGATTTTGTTAGAACATATAATTCGATGAACACGGAAGAAGGCAGCTTTGGTATCGGCTGGGACTTTAATCTTGACGTTAGTAAAATTATTCAGCCGGCAGATAATTATTATCAGGTTGTTCTTCCTAACGGTTCCAATACTACTTTTAAGAAAAATTGCAGCAAATTTGAATGCTTGAATAAACACAGCCAAATGGAACAGAATGGCGATGGTTATATTGTAACGCTTACGGATCAGACGAAATATTATTTTAACGGCGATCTTGAACTTTACAAGATGGAAGATCTTCATGAAGACGCCATTGAGATAAGTAAAATTGACGTAAATAATGTTCGTACCATAACCGACTCTACCGGACGTGAATATAAGATTTATTATACTTCAAATGACGTACATAAGCGTATAACCAAGATTGAAGATACTGTTGCCGGACGTATAGTTGAATATACATATAATTCTGACAATCAGCTTGTATCTGCAAAAAGTATTCTTGGAGCAGTTGAAAGTTATGGTTATGACAGTAACGGTCATCTTAACAAAATAACTAATTGTTATAACGAAGTTACCGAGGAGATGGTTTACCATAAGGACGGAAGGGTTGATAATCTCTCAAATTCTTCTGGTCTGAAACAAGTTTATCAGTATGATAAAGCGCACAAGAATACTTCCATAAAGGAATACGATCATGATAAATATATCAAGGAAACAAAGTGCGATTATGATGAAAAACTTGCTGTAAAAACAAATATTGTTTATACAGACGGTAAAACCTATGAGCTTGAAAAGGCTTAGTATACCAAGGATTCAGAGAATAAAAACAAGTACGATGAAGTGGAATTTTACACAGATGAAAACGGCAATAAAACTCAAAATAAGTATGATAAAAACGGTAATATTACCGAAGTTATCAATCCCGACGGTTCAAAACAGCGTTCAAGATACAATTGCAAAAACTTCCTGACTGTTTTCATTGATGAATGCAATAACGTTACCTTAAAAGAATACGATGATTCAGGCGTATAAGTACTTCGAGAAGCACAGAGTCTCACCTCACTTGATGCCGATACTTTCCTTGCTGACGGATTTGATGTAAAAAAATATCTTGACGATCATGTTGATGAATTCGCAATAACTACCTATGAATACTGCACAGTCGGCGAGCAGCATAAGATTCACGGTCTGATAAAAAAATTGATAGACCCTGAAGGACACGTCACAGAGTATGATTATAATAATGACGGTACTTTGAAAAGCGAACTTAAATACGCTGCCGGCAGCAGCAGAACAAGCGGCGGTCTTACAAAATATGAATACAATAATATGTTCCTTATCAGCAAATCGACTTCCCCGGAGGGAGCTGTTACAGAAACTTTCTATGATAAGGCTGAAAATATTATTTGTAAAAAGGAATATGGTAAAGGCGATACTCCTGCTGTTACCAGAACCGAATACGATCTTCTTGGAAGAGTTATCAAGGAAGTAACACCAAATGAATACGATTCCGCGCTTGAATCAGATTCAAAGTTCACTCATTACGACTCAGACAATTCCAAGACAAATTATGCGGTACACACATACTATCCAAGCGGTCTTGTGAAGACTGACAAGGACGCAGTTGGTAATCTGACTTCATATGAGTACGACGCTTATGGTAACCTTACAGTAACTACGCATCCAAATGAAACACAGAGTCTTACTGAATACGACGGTCTTGGACGTGAAATAAAAACATATTTCAAAGAGCACAAGGACGCAGTTTAAAAGCTTATCCTTACATCGACTGCTTATGAAATTGTAAGGAACTATGCGTTTAAAACATTTGATAGTATAGAGAAAGGATCGCATACATCTACGCATAATGGTCTTTTGACCACAAAAACTCAATATATTACATCTGATAAACAGGTGATTTCAGCTACATTAACAAATTACAAGGGCGATACTGTTCAGGAAAAGGTTAATGGAAAAGTTAAACGTACAAATGAGTATTATGCAAACGGTCTTCTTGGAAGCGAAACTGACGCCAAGGACAATACCACAATGTATGCCTATAACGGACTTAAGCTTCAGACTGAAAAGCATAGTCCATTCTGTAAGAGAGATGATGGTTCGCCGGCTTACACTATTACCAAAAATACATATGATAAAAATGGTAATATGACAGTTGGAGAAACAACTAATCAGGATCAGAATACCAAAAGTGAAAAATGGAGCCGTGCGGAGTATTCATATGATTATCTTGGCAACACTGTTCAGTCAATAATATACGGTGATGGAAATACCAAAAACTATACGCAGTATTTTTATGATAAAGACGGCGCTCGCATTAAAATGTATACAGGTATGTCGTCTGAAAATGATACGGACAGACTTGAAACTATATATGAGCTAGATGATAGAAATAATCTTGTCCGTACTATTGAAAAATCAAACGGAACAGAAATATTTAATTCCGGAACAAATACATACGACTTAAATAATAATATTATAAAGTCAATTGATTCTAACGGAAATATTACAACAAAGACATATGACGCATTAAACAGGATTCTCACATCAGAAACTGTTTGTGATGACAAAAGTAAAAATGTATCTCAGAGTATTACTTATGATAACATGGGTAATACACTAAAAACTGTTCAGAATGGTCAGACTACAAGCTTTTTCTATGATAAAATTGGAAGGCTTACCGAAGAACGTTCACCGGATTACTATAAAGGTTACTTTTATGTAGGAAGCACTGAAAATAAGGAAAAAATGGTTTCCGGTCAGTCAAATCTTCTTATCTACACATCAACTGAGTATGAATATGATGATGAGATGCGCCTTGCAAAGGTAAAAGATTTCGGAAAAGAGTCAGCTTCTTATGCATATGATGAAAACGGAAATAAAGCTTCCGTTACATATGCAAATGGAACAAAAACCGAGTACAGTTACAATCTCGGCAACTATGTTGTTTCCCTTGTAAACAAAAAGGCAAATTCCATAATTTCCAAGTATGAGTATACTTATTATTTGGATGGTTCTGATGCTTGCAAAACACGTACAGAAAGTGGTATAATAGAAAAGACGTCATATGAATATGACAGAATGGGAAGACTTATTTCCGAATCGGAAGTAAACGGAAATATCAATAATACCATCAAGTATTCATACGATGATTACAGCAACCGTTCAAAGATGACCGTAACGGGCGAAAAAAATTACACGACCGATTACGACTATAGTCTTAATGGGCATTACACCGGACTTCTCCAGAAGGAGAGCAAACAGACCGGCGATGTAGTACAGAACACTGTATATACATACGACGCTAACGGCAATCAGATAACCAAAAACGCTCCTGATGAGGGATTGCAGACAAATTCCTATGACGGACTGAATCAGCTGATTTCTGTTCAGAACGGTGAAAAGAATGCGTCATATACATATGGCTATGACGGTCTTAGAAGAACCAAAACTGTTAACGGTGAGAAAACAACTCATCTTTATGACGGTACGGAGCTTATAGTTGATATCGGCGGCGGTTCAAATTATACGGCAGACATTTACATTCGCGGTACAGGTCTTATTTCAAAGCGCCATTTTTACAATGGAATGACAAGTAATGTCGGCTATTATCTGCAAAACGCTCACGGTGATATCGTTAATCTGACAAGCGAAACAGGCGATAAAACCAAAACCTATCGTTATGACGCTTTCGGTGTTGAAAAGAATTCCGACGAGAACGACGTAAATCCGTTCAGATACAGCGGTGAATATTTTGACAAGGAAACAGGTACAATATACCTGAGAGCAAGATATTACGATCCGACTATAGGCAGATTTATAACGAGAGATACCGTAACAGGAACTCCAAACGATCCGCTTAGTCTGAATCTGTATACTTACTGCCGAAACAATCCTATACCGTTAAACGATCCGGACGGACATTTCTGGGGAACTCTTATCAAAGCGGCTGTTGGAGCTGTTGTAAATGTAGCTGTTACAGCGGTATGTGATTATCTTGACGACGGCGAATTCAATAGTGGAGCAGGAGAATACTTATCAGCTGCTGCAACCGGAGCTATTTCAGCGGTAGTTTCACCGGCAAAATGCTGTGAAAATATTGCCAAGCGAATGGTCAAGAGCGGCGTCAAGGAAGCTGCAATAGGCGTTGTAGGCGATGGTATAAAACAGGCTGTCGACGGTGAATTTGATGTTAAGGAAATTGCAGCGAATGCCGGCAAGAATTTCATAAGCGGTTCGCTTAACGGAGCGTTTAACGCAAGCTGTTTTGCTGCCGGAACAATGATCGAAACGGCGGACGGCGACAGACCGATTGAAGAAATTCAAATTGGCGACCTTGTACTTTCGGCAAATCCTGAAACCGGAGAAGTCGCTTACAAGCCAGTAGTGAACACCTACGTTCACGTAACGGATACAGTTCTTTACCTGACCATAGGCGGCGAAACGATTGAAACAACAAGAGAGCATCCATTCTGGGTAGAAGGTCAGGGCTGGACAAGCGCTGAACTTCTGCAGCCGGGTGATGTTGTAAGACTGAAAGACGGAACAAATCTTGACGTTGATGATGTTGAAATAGTTGAGCTGCTCGAAGGCGAATATACCGCCGTTTATAACTTCGAGGTTGCAGATTTCCATACCTATTATGTCTCAGACTTCGATGTCCTGGTGCGTAATGATTGTAAAAAAAGAAATAGTCCAGGAACTGTGACTGGTGGTGAAAACCTTAATAACCCAGCCAAATCAATGCATAATAAAGGTAGTTATGGTGTGATTCCCAAGGATGTAGCAGATGAATTAAGAGGAAAATCATACAATAATTTTAATGAATTTAGATCCGACTTTTGGAAGTCGTATGGAAATTCAAAATATTCATCTGAATTTAGTAGGTCAAACATAAAACGTATGAAGAAAGGATTAGCGCCATTTGCACCAAAGTTGCAATGGTATGGTAAACAGACTAAATATGTTTTACATCATAAAACACCTATTCAACATGGTGGTGGTGTTTATGATTTAGACAACCTAATGATAGTTTCACCAAAGAAACATCAAACAATTTTACCTAAATCATATCACTTTGGGAAAGGGTAATTAACATTATCATGTACAATAAACAAGAGTTAACTAAAATGGTTCAGAGAGTTATAGATTGTGAGGAGGATGAAGATACAATAGATAAGCTAATAGAAATATTAGAAGATAATCTTCCACATCCGTCAATATCCGATTTGATTTATTGGCCACCTAACGAAGAAGAACTCTCTGCTGATGAAATTATTGATATTGCACTTTCATATAAATGGAATGAACATCAGAAGAAATACTATAGCCAGAGTATGAAAGAACTTATCATGGATTTTGAATATGATAAAAATACAAATATAGTAATCAAAGACATTTTACCAAAGGACTTCATAGCATCTGTGAAATCAGTTACTTTAATACGTGATAAAGCAGATGTTAATAAAGAAGTAAAGACTAATACACTTAATCTGTATGATTTATCGTGTTCAAATGATTTTAAAAAGCAGCTTCAAGTTGTTGAATCGCTGGAAAGCTGGTTAAAAACCAGCTTTCCAAATAAAATATTTTGTAGTTACTTTTTATATACCAAAACAATGACAAGTAAATTTTGCTTTCATGTTGAATATCCAAATATGGATTGGATCAGTAATGAAAAAGTAAAATCAAGTAATGATTGCATTAGGAAAAATATTTTTTGATGTTTATTATGCCTAATTAAAGAATCATTAGTTTTGATAAAAAGTACGTTAATAACTGCTCCATTAAATTGGGGCAGTTATTACAAATTAAACAAGTGCTGAACTTCTGCAGCCGAGCGATGTTGTCAGACTGAAAGACGGAACAAATCTTGACGTTGATGATGTTGAAATAGTTGAGCTGCCTGAGGGCGAATATACTGCCGTTTATAACTTTGAAGTTGCTGATTTCCATACCTATTATGTCTCAGACTTTGATGTTCTGGTGCATAATAAGTGTAAATCACCTGCTGATAGAGCGGCAGAAAAAGGATTTACAGGCATAGGAACAACTTCTAATGGTGGCCCCGACTTTAGCAATACAAAATATCTTTATAAGACTAATAATTCTGTTGAAAAGAATATAGTTTCAATTAAGATGACTGGCTCAAGAGGAAAAGATTTTACACGTGCATTTGATCAAGCAAAAATTCCAAGAAGAATGCGAAAAACAATAAAAAAGGATTATGTTTGGCATCATGTTGATGATTTCAATCCCAAAACAGGTACATGCACTATGCAGCTTATTCGTAAAGATGCACATATTGCAACATATCCACATACTGGTGCATGTGCACAGTATAGTAAATATCATGGTGTAAAATATAAGTAAGGTGGTAATATGTTCAATAATGCTTTCTTAGATTTAGAACCTCCTATAAATGAGTTGGATTTAGATCAGTTAGAAAAAGAGTATTCTTTTTCTATGCCGACCATGATAAGGAATCACATTTTGGAATATAATGGAGGATATCCGAAAAAAAGTGTTTTTGTCAACGATGACGGCGAAACGTATTCAGTATCATATTTTATTCCTGTAAAATATGGGAATTTTAATCTGGAAAAGGTTCTTGACTTGTTGAGAGATGATAAGGTTTTTCCAAAATGGCTCGTGCCTTTTGCCGATGATGACGGCGGTGATTTCTTTTGCTATAGTTTAAGAAATGACGAAATAGGCGCAATATACTATTATTCTCATGAGTTTGACTATGGTGAAGACCCTGAACAGCATATAACGTACTTGTCTCCTTCTATTAATGATTTTATTGATTCATTGATAGAAGATGATGATGAATATGAAGATGATATTGACTGACAAAAGAGCATCAAAAAGTTACTCCAAATCATGTGAATAAGGTAAATTTATTTCTTTTCTCCGTTCCGCATTAAACGGAACGGAGAATTTAATGTTAAGAAAATTGCAGCAAAGGCCATAAAAAGGTCAGGGCTGGACAAGCGCTGAACTTCTGCAGCTGGGCGATGTTGTAAGACTGAAAGACGGAACAAATCTTGATGTTGATGATGTTGAAATAGTTGAGCTGCCCGAAGGCGAATATACCGCCGTTTACAACTTTGAAGTTGCTGATTTCCATACCTATTATGTCTCAGACTTCGATGTTCTGGTACATAATGATTGTAAGGTAGACTATGGATCAACTGATTTAAGTAAGGAAGCTATAAAATATAGAAAAGCTAATAAACTTACAAGTGGAAGAAATGTGGCAGTATTTGAATATATGGATGGTGACGAATTAAAGACAATTACCAGAAGCAGTGCAAATCATAGACATGCAGAAAGAATAATAGGAGATGAATTAAAAAGCAGAGGAATTAAATCTTCTAACGTAACAAGAATATATTCTGAATTGCAGCCATGCACAACTTGAAATGGTAGCTGTAGGAAATTTATATCTAAAAATTATCCAAACGCTAAAGTGTCATATAGTTTTGAGTATGGTTCTACTAAGCAGTCAAGGAGACGTGGGGTTTATGCTTTGAAAAAAGCAGTAAAAAAATTATAACTCAAAATTATTTAAATTTGAGCTTATTACGTTGCAGATCGTTAATGATCTGCAACGTAAATTATAAAAAATTGAAGGTGAATTTTATGTATGACATAGATAAAATTGTTAGGGAACTTTCTTCTGATGGAATTCATTTTTTCAAAATTAATGTGCCAAAAATTATTGATGGTAAAAATCAAACTTTTTTGGAACTATACGGTCTCCCAAACCTAATCGACTGTTTTATAATTGAGGAACTAGAGTTCTTTAAACAAGCAGAATTAAAGGAAATAGGTGATGATAATTTTTTTATCATAGGAAGAGACAGTGTTGGAATTATTTGCATTGATATATCCACCGGAAATATCATATCAATAGATACGGAATCGGATAACACTAAATGTTTTATGAATTCAAATTTACCTGATTTTTTTGCCTGCTTGTATCTGTACAATGAATTTTGTATTAAAAATACATCAGAAATGAACGAGGAAGAACAGTTAAAATTATATAAATATATGAATGAACAATTTGATTGCATATCTCCAGAAATACTGTGCTCCGAATTAAATTGGTGGAGCGAAATACTTGAGCCATTGGAGTATGGTATGTTTTGACACACATACCAAAGTCAATTTTTTAATGGATATTGAGATTAAAACAATACGCCAAATAAAACTGGAATTAAGTTTAATGTGAAAAAAATGTACATGTTAGGTTGAAAAAATAAGTATGATAGTAGAAAAATGCCCCTAAATAGTGTTGTACGTGGTATTAGCTTTGATGGAAATGATTGGGATAAAAATAATATATTTGTTTTTGAAAATTTTATTTCCTATCCTATTGTTACAGAAAAGCTGAAAGGTTTAATGGAAAAAAACAAGATTTCTAATCTAAAATTCATTGAGCCATCAACTTTTGATGTTTGCTATTAGTAAAGTAAAACTGTTTTTATTTTATTATCTAAAAAATATAATAAGGGCTATGGTTTAATATCATAGCCCTTATTTTATAAATAGCGACCTTGTCTTTTGGCAAATCCTGAAACAGGAGAAGTTGAATACAAGCCAGTAGTGAACACCTACGTTCACGTAACGGATCCCATCAAACAAGCTTAAAACCTTCATTAAATTACTCCTTAACACGAGGAATAATTATAATTAAATCTTCAATTTTACAGCCAAGCCTTTTACAAATACTGTCTATATTCTGGATTTTCAAAAAAGTACAGTTATTGTTGCACATATCGCATATTGTAGATGGTCTTATTCCAGTCAATTCTGCAAGCTCAGACTGAGTCATTCTGTGCTCCGTGAGCAGTTCACGTAATCTAATTTTGATCATAATTTCCTCCGATGATACTTTTGTTAATGAATGATGCACCGCTGAATCTGCGACTTTGGAAACGCTGCATTTATTGCTTCTCTGAAACCTGACAGACCGTCTACGCAGAACACATAAACGTCCTTAACTCCACGGTTTTTAAGGTCATTCATAACGCTGAGCCAGAACTTTGCACTTTCACTTTCTCCGATCCAAGTACCCAAAATATCCTTGTGACCGTCTTGCTGAATGCCAAGTACGACGTACGCTGCTTTGGTGACATACTGATGATTTTCCTTGACCTTGTAATTGATCGCATCCATAAAAATAAATGGATAAACTGTTTCAAGCGGGCGGTTTTGCCATGCAGTTACTTCAGGAGAAATTTTGTCTACAATTTTACTTACAAGTCCGTCTGAAATTTCAACATCGTAGAGATTTTTTATCTGTTCAGAAATGTCACGCTGACTCATACCACAGGCATAAAGCGCTAGAATTTTTTCCTCCATACCGTCAGCATTTCGATTGTATTTGCCAATTATCTGCGGTTCATATTCACCGTTTCTATCACGGGGAATTTTGACATCAACCTCACCTATCTGAGTTTTTACGGTCTTTTTCGAAATAACCGTTTCTATAATTTCTGGGAGTGTCGGATCCGTCAAAGTTTGATACCCTCTGACTTTTTTCGTAACCTAGCTTTTCCTCAAGCTCTGCTTCCATAACTTGCTGGAGTACATCACTGAATAACTCCTTCATGCTGTTCATAATGTCAGTCGTGCTTGTGAATTTTTGGCTGTTTATAAATTCCTTTAATATTTCTTTTGATGTTTTTTCCATAATAATACTTCCTTTCAGATCTTTTTCCTTGCTCTTAGCTTTGTCTGATTGGAAGTATTTTATTCTTTTTACACAAGATTTTTGGAGGTCTCTCCTAAATACTTTCAAATCACCTTGACAATAAAAGGCGGTCAGTGATATAATATATATGTAACTGCCCTTGACTATTGGGTGTTGATTGCCCTTATTAGAATTGCCGTTCTGTAAGGGCGTTTACTTTTACTTAACTGTAAGCCTTTCATAGCTTGGCGGCTTAACAAAGCTTACATAGATATCTGAGTGTACTTCTTTAAGAGCCTTGCTGTCAAGCCTGTTTGTGTTTACAGTTGTAAGCTTACATTTGTATTCACCATTAATGAGTGTGTCGGTATCAAGTGCTTTCACTTCGGTTTTGATCTGACATTCCAGCTCCGAGATGATAGATTCCGCTTCCTCTTTTAAAAGCTTGTATTCCTTTAGTTTTTTGATAATTTCATGCATTTCCTGTGTACTCATGAGAATACCTCCTATAAATATTAATGTATAAGGTTTTAGCCTTTGGAATAGGGCTGATTGGCTCAACCCTTTAGAAGCCTTTAGCACTAAATATCACTTTTATGTATTATGGTAGCCTTTCGGCTCTTCGCCTCTTCTCTTTAATTCCTCACGCATAGCCTCAACAGATACACTTGAAGGTGTAGCCATATTACAGCTAACTTGTATCCATATAATTCTTTAATTGTTCCGTTGTCCATTCTGCTGCTTTGTCTAATTCCCATTGCTGAATCATAATAAAATTATCTCCGTTTTGTTTGTGGTTTTCGTTTGTTTCTGTTTATATCATACACGATTTTACGTGAATAATCAATATACAATATGCACGAAATAAAGTGAATGTTTTTGTATATGTTATGCACTTGATATCGTGTATATGGGGGTGTTATAATAAATAATAATTATAATTAACACTTTTAAGAAAGGAATTAACACTATGCCGTTTAAGTACGAAAAATTATTTACATTATTAAAAGAGAAAGGGTATACTACATATACACTTAGAAAAGAAAATCTAATTTCTCAAAGTGCATTACAAAAAATGAAAAAATGTGAAGGTTCTATAGATACACGCACATTAGAACGGTTATGTAAATTGCTTGATTGTCAGCCAGGAGATATTATGGAATACGTAAAGGAAGATGAGCAAAATAATAATAAGAAGGTTGAGTAAATGAGGTTATAAAATATTAGAAAGGATGATAAAGAATGGATTTAATAAAGTACCCATCTGAATCAGATGTAAACCAAGCAATAAGCAACAATGAACCGTTACTGGTGCTGATATCTTTTGACGGGAAAACAGTAATCACAAGTCAGCTTGACGAAGCTGTGGAGCATCATATTTTATTAATGAAAACAGGGTTTAAAGATACTGATATTGATAAATTTTTTAGAATAGTTCTTGACAAGGATGGGGCAGACTGGACTTTTGTGTGTCCTCCTGATTATAAGAATATTTCAGATAAGCAAAGACGAATAGGACAGTTTTATAAAGATGGATTTAGCATCATTTCAGATGTACTTCATGAACTGGGTTACATTGTCGGAATCAATATCCCAAGACGTTACAGGAGACATTTTAATATACTTGTTAAATAAACAATATAAAAGGGATTGGAGATCTCCAAAAATCTTGTGTAAAAAGAATAAAATACTTCCAATCAGACAAAGCTAAGAGCAAGAAAAAAGATCTGAAAGGAAGTATTATTATGGAAAAAACATCAAAAGAAATATTAAAGGAATTTATAAACAGCCAAAAATTCACAAGCACGACTGACATTATGAACAGCATGAAGGAGTTATTCAGTGATGTACTCCAGCAAGTTATGGAAGCAGAGCTTGAGGAAAAGCTAGGTTACGAAAAAAGTCAGAGGGTATCAAACTTTGACGGATCCGACACTCCCAGAAATTATAGAAACGGTTATTTCGAAAAAGACCGTAAAAACTCAGATAGGTGAGGTTGATGTCAAAATTCCCCGTGATAGAAACGGTGAATATGAACCGCAGATAATTGGCAAATGCAATCGCAATGCTGACGGTATGGAGGAAAAAATTCTAGCGCTTTATGTCTGCGGTATGAGTCAGCGTGATATTTCTGAACAGATAAAAAATAGTAGAATTTTTCTCTCTTGCACAAGATGATTTTAGGTCGGTTGAGGGATTAGAAAACGCCGGAAACCCGCATAAACACTATGTTTTTGCGCGTTCTCGGCGTTTCTTTTATCGCCTGTTTTTGTGGTGCATTTTCGGTAAATGGTGCCCAAATCCCACGTGGGGCGATAAAACGATATACAGGCTGCGGAAAGGGGGACGCTGCCTGTATATCACATCAGACCTCGAATGAAAGGACAGCCTGCATGAGCTTTGACCGCAAGCGGTCGCGTATGTCCTCGTCAATAGAAGCATGGTCGAGGCGGACATAAACCTTATCTATATAACAAGTGGGGTAATATGAAGTACAAGTATTGGAATCGTTCATCCTGGTGCAGAGGGTACTATGTTGACACAGTAGGAAAGAACACAAAGGCAATAAAGGAATAATTCAGCATCAAAATAGGGAATTTAAACATTATTTTGTACTAATCTGTGCCTTTTAAACATTTTCCAAAGTTTTATAATACGTCCTAAGATCGTACCTACAAGGATTGCTGCCAGAACAGTTCCAATGCCAACGCTGCCGAGGTTATGCAGAACAATAAGACAGGTGATAAGTGAGATAACGACCATTGTAATATCAAAGGCTACCTTTACTTTTGAGAATGCAGCTTTTGTTACCTCAGAAACAGCCTGCATAACTCCCTCTCCTGCAAGTGGCATGATGTCAGCTGGAAGATAAAAGAAAATTCCAATAGCAACAAGTACCGCACTTATCAATATCATAGCTATACGAATTACAATATTTTCCGGAGTCGGAAAAAAGCTCATAAGGTAATTGCAAAACGTGGTGAAATAACCAAAAATAATGCCGACAGGTACCTGAAGCAGAGATTTTAGCTTAAACTTTTTTCGCAGTATTATGATCTGTAAAAGTACAAGTACACAGTGAAATAATATTGTTGCTTTTCCCATTTCAATTCCCCAGCATTGAGTCATGGTGTAAGGAATAGAGCTGACCGGTGATACGCCAAGATCTGACTTTACTGAAACGGCTATTCCTATAGTCATAATAAATAATCCTGCAAAATAGCAGATTAAACGATTAATAATTGATCTTGTATTCTTTTCTTCCATATTATTTTTCCTTTCTGTTTAGATTTTCGCATACAACGGTGAGAAGCCTTTTTAATTCATTGACTTCACTTTCGGTCATATTTTTTTCAGCCTCTTTATCATATTGATCAAAAAACATATGAATTTGCTCTGCTGAATTTCGTCCTTTTTCTGTCATATAAACAAATAGTGATCGGCGGTTTCCTTCTTTTTGCCTACGTTCTATCAGTCCTTTCTGCTCCATACGCAACAGTATACTGACAAGTGTTGCTGGTTCAATTTCACAATATGATGCAATTGTTTTTTGATCACTGCCTTCATGCTCATAAAGATAATCAAGTATTTTGGGCTGCCCTGAGGTCAGACCGATTTTTTGCGCTTGTGAAAAAATGCACTTTTGCATTAAAGAATGAGATTTCATTAATAAGTAGTGTAAGCTTTCCATATGCCCTCCGTTAGTTTTCGTATAATTAGTATTCTAATTATACAACAAATAATGAAAATTGTCAAGCAGAGTGCAAAAGTCAAATGTCAGTATTATTGACTTATAAAATAAATTATGATATAATAAATGCAATACATTTATTATAAATTATTTAAATGTCCTTGCAGATACGCAAATCAGAGATTTGCTCCCTGCATATCGGACAATTATATCACAAAATCTTTGATTTTATGATATAATAAAATCGTTATTTCTATTGCAGGAAGGTTTGTAAATGGATGTTATACTGAAAAATGATATTACAAATAAATTAACTCGTAAAAAGCTTAAAAAGCTATACCTGACGGCTTTTCCAGCAGAAGAAAGAGCACCATTTTTTCTGATCATGTCAAAAGCCAAAAGCGGTAAGGGCGATATGCTTGCGGCATATGACGGAGAAGAATTTATTGGATTTGCGTATATGGTCTGTTATAAGGATCTGGCGTATCTCTTCTATCTTGCAGTAGAGGAAAACAAGCGTGGAAAGGGGTATGGCGGAAAAATTTTAAAAGCTGTAAAAGAAAAATACAGCAGCAATCGTATCTTCTTAGCAAGAGAGCAGCTTGATGAATCCGCAGAAAATTATACTCAGAGGGTGAACCGGCATAATTTTTATCTTAATAACGGCTTCACAGATTTACCATGTCAAATCAAAGAAGCAAATGTGATTTATGATGTAATGGGAATCGGCGGTGCTGTTTCCGCAGCAGAATACGAAGCTTTGATCACACCATGGGTAGGAAGACTTCTGCGGAAAATTATTGACATGAGGATTATTGAGAAGTAACTTCTAAAAACAGACGGCTGAATATAATTTAAAAGCATGGAAATACTATCCTTAAAGAAATGGAGGTAGTTTCTATGTTTAAACATGAAAAGATGTTATTTCACCCTGTTGCAGTTGAAAAACCGAATCCACAGTATGCAGCTCTTTTGCAGGAGCAGCTTGGCGGTGCTAATGGTGAACTGAAAGCCGCTATGCAGTATATGTCCCAGAGTTTTCGTATCAAAGACCCTGAAATTAAGGATTTATTTCTGGATATAGCAGCGGAAGAGCTTGGTCATATGGAAATGGTAGCACAGACAATCAATCTGCTCAATGGTCATGATGTTGATGCAAAGTCAGTTCCGGCAGGAGAAATTGAATCCCATGTATTGCTTGGACTGAATCCGGGACTTATAAATGCTTCCGGCTATTCATGGACGGGTGACTATGTAACGGTAACCGGTGATTTATGCGCTGATCTGCTGTCCAATATCGCCTCAGAGCAAAGGGCGAAGTTGGTATACGAATACCTTTACAGACAGATCGATGATAAAAAGGTTAGGGAAACTATTGATTTTCTACTGAACCGTGAGGAGGCGCACAATGCAATGTTCCGTGAAGCCTTCAACAAGGTTCAGGATACAGGCTCCAATCGTGATTTTGGTACTACCAAGGCGGCAAAGATGTATTTCAGTATGTCAGAGCCTTCGCCGGCAAATAGTAGGTTTCCAAATACAGATGTAACGCCTCCGTCGTTTAGTTAAAGTCTGAATAATAAGATAGTTGTTTTAGTAAATTTGAAGCATGCCTTAACAAGTAAAAAGCGTCTTTTAAAGACGCTTTTCTATTTAAAAAATAAAATATTGCATCCCAACGTATATCCTTAAAGCTTCTGGAAAGATTATTACTGGAAATATATTTTTAAGGAGCAAAATATGAAGGATAAAATTTTTGGCGTTTTGCAGCGTGTCGGACGTTCGTTCATGCTTCCGATCGCTCTGCTGCCGGTAGCCGGACTGCTTCTTGGTATAGGAAGCTCTTTTACAAATCCGACTACTATTGAAACCTATGGGCTTACCCGCATTATTTACGAGGGCGGAATTTTATACACAATTCTTGATATAATGAGCAAAACAGGTAGCGTGGTTTTTGATAACCTGGCGCTGCTTTTTGCAATGGGTGTCGCTATTGGAATGGCTAAAAAGGAAAAGGAGGTTGCGGCGCTTTCCGGTGCAATTTCTTACCTTATAATGAATGCTGCGATCAGTACCCTTATTAATGCAAAGGGCGGAGTCGAGGCTATGGCGGAAAACTCTACTACGTCGATGCTTGGCATAACCACTCTTCAAATGGGTGTGTTCGGAGGTATTATTGTAGGACTCGGAGTTGCGGCGCTTCATAACAGATACTATAAAATCAAGCTGCCGCAGGTTCTTTCATTTTTCGGCGGAACAAGATTTGTGCCGATAATATGCAGTCTTGTTTATCTGCTGGTAGGTATTGCAATGTTTTTTGTATGGCCTGTGGTTCAGACGGGAATTGCTCATCTGGGTAACCTTGTTCTCAACTCGGGCTATGCCGGAACATGGATATACGGTATTATTGAAAGAGCGCTTATACCATTCGGTCTTCATCACGTTTTTTACATGCCTTTCTGGCAGACGGAGCTTGGCGGCTCAATGATTATAGATGGAGTGTCATACCAAGGCGCTCAGAATATTTTCTTTGCCGAGCTTGCTTCAAAGGCTACGGAGCATTTTTCAGTTTCAGCCACAAGATTTATGGCAGGAAAGTTCCCGTTTATGATTTTCGGCCTTCCGGCTGCGGCATATGCAATGTACAGAACAGCACGTCCGGAAAAAAGAAAGGTAGCGGGAGGTCTTTTGATATCTGCAGCTCTTACAGCAATGCTGACCGGTATCACCGAGCCGCTGGAGTTTACCTTCCTCTTTGTAGCTCCGCTTATGTATGCGGTTCACTGTGTCCTTGCCGGACTTTCCTACATGCTTATGCATATCTTTAACGTTGGCGTGGGCATGACTTTTTCCGGAGGTATAATCGACCTAACTCTTTTTGGTATTCTTCAGGGCAACTCAAAGACCAACTGGATCTGGATAGTGATAATCGGTCTTTTATATGCGGTGATCTATTATTTTGTATTCTATTTTATGATAACAAAAATGAATCTTAAAACTCCTGGACGTGAAGATGACGGAATAGAAACAAAGCTTTATACCAGAAAGGATATGGCTGACAAAAACGCATCAGGTAAAGGCGGAGGTTCGTTCGATACTGTAAGCGCTCTTATAATAAAGGGTCTTGGAGGAATGGATAACATTTCTGACATTGATTGCTGCGCTACAAGGCTCAGGACTACAGTTAATAATGCAGAAATTGTGAGAGAGGAACTGCTTAAAGAAAGCGGTGCATCCGGAGTGATTAAAAAGGGAAATGGAATACAGATCATATACGGTCCGCAGGTTTCGGTTGTTAAATCAAATCTTGAAAGCTTTATGGATTCTCCGGACGCTTTAAGGTTGGATGAGCTTATGGAGGATTATTCTCATGAAAACAAGGAGGAAGTGCAAACGGACGGAGCTAAAGCAAATGCATCTCTTTATGCTCATTTAAGCGGAAAAATAATTCCTCTTGAAAAAGTAAAGGACGAGGCATTTGCCTCAAAGGTTTTAGGAGAAGGTATCGCTATTGAGCCTGAGGAGGGCATGCTGTATTCTCCTTGCAGCGGCCGTGTTGAAATGGTTTTTGACACCGGGCATGCAGTTAATCTGATATCGGATGACGGCTGTGAAATCCTGCTTCATGTTGGAATTGATACAGTAAAGCTTAACGGAAAGCATTTCAAACCTCATGTTAAGGACGGTCAGCATGTTGAAAAGGGCGAGCTGCTGATAACATTTGACATGGAGAAAATAAAGGGAGCCGGTTATAGTACAGTTACTCCTATGATTATATGCAATACGGGGGATTATAAAAAAATTGACGTTATAACCTCCGGCAGTATAAAGCATAGTGAGGAAATTATAAAAGTTATAGGATAAGAAATAGAGCAGTGCGTTTGCACTGCTCTATAGTTTTTCTCTTTTCAGGCTTTCGTCTTCGTTAAAGGAGTATAGATATCCGTCAGTCAGGAATCCAATATTTTCGCCTATAATTTCCTTAACAAGCTTAATTTGCTCTGTTCCGATCTGGACCTTGTATATACTGCGTGGAGCAGTCAAGGGATTAGCAACGTCATAATGCTCAGCAACTGAAAAATATAAATTTTCACTATCATCAAAATGAAAAGCAGCCCATCCTCTCTCATATTCGCTTATATCAAGTGAAACCTTTTTTAAAATCTTATTATCAATGTCGGTATAAATAAACTTATTGACATCTGTTTGAATTATTATCATGCGATCTCTGTAATGCGTTTTTGGTGCAAAATCATCATGCTTTTCAAATTCTAAAAATAACTCGCTTTTTCCTGAGTTAATATCATATCTGTAAACAACATTATCGTCATAAAGACTGTAGTAGACATAATGATCAAGTACGCTTAAATATGCCACATTATCACATACGCATTCTTTTTCGGTATTCTGGTCAATATTATAGATCATCAATTCATTGCTGATATCCTTAGTATATATAACGCTGTTTTGATATACTATCCAGTTATTAGTATCCTTTAATTCGGAAATTTTGTTTGCATGAAAATTTACATTATTCAAATCCGCCCAGTAGATTTCTTTGCTGTTATTCTGGGAATAATATAAATTTGAATTTTGGATATAAAAATCGTAAACGTCCTGTTCAAGTAAAGCATCTTCTGTTAAATCCAGCTTACATTTTCTCAGCTCACTGTCCGCAAGGTAATAAATCCAGTCATTCACTTTATAAAAATTTTTTCTGTAAATAAAATCCTCAATATCTTGAGCATTAAAGTTTGTCAATGGGGCTTTTTCCTCTTTATCAGTACTCGCATCTTCAACTGTATTGAATATCAGTCCATACTGAGAAGCTCCGTCATCTGTTACATACCCCTGTGCCTTTGCGTTTTCGGCTGAAAGTACAAGATATCCATCATCTTTATCTTTAATAGATATATTCATTTTTGACGGCTTTTCCACAGACGCATAGTATGATTCTTCATATACTACTTTATGTTTTTTTACAAAGATCAGCCGTGAACGGTATCCGTCTTCAAAATGATAATCCGAGCCGATGATCTCGCTCATTTTCCTGTCACATTCCGTGCCGGTATATACCTTGAAATCCGGGTCGGCAACCACCAGAGTATCCCACTCAAAATCCGTCAATTCTTTAAGATCAATTGTGCAGCTGTCGTTAACGGCGTTATTGTCGATTTCATTTATTATATTTTTTCCTACAGGACCTATGCTGTATTTTTTATAAAAATATATTCCTGCGGCGAATGCAGCGGCTATAATTATTAAAGCTACAGCTAAAACAGCAATTTTTTTAATATTCTTTTTCAAGCGATCCTCCCTTTAAGGTAACACCGCACAAAGCTGTCAAGTGTGCTTCGTGCGGTGCTTATTTTATTTGAAATACTTAACGCCGTTTGCAAATATATGCTGATCCTTGTTTCCACATACGTTTTTACAAACATCAGTGCCGATTCTTTCGCTGTGTCCCATTTTACCTAAGATGCGTCCGTCAGGGGAGGTGATACCCTCGATCGCTTCCATGGAGGTGTTAGGATTGTATCTTATATCCATTGTTGGCTTACCGAAATTATCAACATACTGAGTAGCGATCTGTCCGTTGTTTGCAAGCTTTACAATGAGTGACTGAGGAGCAACAAAGCGTCCTTCACCGTGAGAGATCGGGATAGTGTGAATATCTCCCACATTGCTGTCAGCAAGCCATGGGGACTTATTTGAAGCAATTCTTGTATTTACCATCATTGACTGATGTCTTGCAATGGTATTAAAGGTAAGAGTTGCCGATTCGCTTGTCATATCGGTAATTTCTCCGTAAGGCACAAGACCAAGCTTTATAAGTGCCTGGAAGCCGTTACATATACCAAGCATAAGGCCGTCACGGATTTTCAGCATTTCATGAACAGCGTCCTTAACCTTTGGATTTCTAAAGAATGCTGTAATGAACTTTCCGCTTCCCTCAGGCTCATCGCCTCCGCTGAAGCCACCCGGTATCATAATGATCTGTGATTTCTTTATAAGTCTTACTGCTTCACTTACAGATTCCTCGATGTGAGCGGCTGTAAGGTTCTTTATAACAAGTATTTCTGGCTTAGCTCCGGCTTTTTCAAATGCCTTAGCTGTATCATATTCGCAGTTTGTTCCCGGGAAAACAGGAATGAGTACTCTCGGCTTTGCAGCTTTAAGTGACGGGAACGGACGCTTGTTATCGCTTTCATTGTAGGAGTAAGCCTCTACAGCGGCAGTAGTTGTCTTTATCCTGCATGGGAATACAGGTTCCATTTTGCTTTCCCATGTCTGCTGGAGGGAATCCAGTGAAAGGGTGTAATTTTTAGCAAAGATATTGTATTCCTTTTTAGTAACGCCAATAAGGCTTTCATCTTCCAAAGCCTTACCGTTAAGCTCGACTATGAATGCTCCGTAGTAAGGGAGGAAAAGCTCCTTCTCAGAAAGCTTTTGCTTAAATTCAAAGCCTATGCGGTTGCCGAAGCACATTTTAGCAATACCCTCGGCGATACCTCCGTTTGAAACCGTCCATACAGATTTTGCTCTGCCGTCTGAGATCATTTCTTCAACCTTATCAAAGCATGCCTTAACACTGTCGAATACAGGAAGTCTGTTTTCATCATATTCAGGCTTTATGAGTATAACGTTGCTGTCTGCATCCTTAAATTCAGGAGAGAGAATCTTACCGCTTGAAGCTGTGGAAACAGCAAATGATACGAGTGTAGGCGGAACGTCGATATTTTCAAATGTTCCGGACATTGAGTCCTTTCCGCCGATAGCTCCGCATCCCATTTCAAGCTGAGCTTTAAGGGCACCAAGAAGAGCAGCCATAGGCTTTCCCCAGCGCTCAGGAGTGTTCTGAGTTCTTTCAAAGTATTCCTGGAAGGTAAGCCAGCAGTGCTTGTAGCTTCCTCCTGCCGCAACGACCTTTGCAATTGATTCAACGACTGCTAAAGCAGCGCCGTGGTAAGGGCTTTTTTCGCTTATGAAAGGATTATAGCCCCAGCCCATAATTGAACATGTGTCAGTTTCACCGTTTAGCACCGGTATCTTAGCAGCCATTGCCTGTGCAGGAGTGAGCTGATACTTTCCTCCAAATGGCATAAGGACTGTTGACGCACCAATAGTTGAGTCGAACTTTTCCACAAGGCCCTTCTGAGAGCATACGTTGAGATTTGACATAAGGGCGTCCCAACCCTCGGCATTGTCCGTATATGGGCATGGCAAAGCTGTTTCCGGATCACCGATAGTAATGTCCGTATATTTAGGTGCGCCGTTTGAGTTCAGAAATTCTCTTGAAAGGTCAACGATCGTATTGCCGTTCCAGTTCATTTTAAGGCGAGGTTCTTCAACTACGTCAGCCACAACTGTTGCAAGGAGGTTTTCGTTTTCGGCTTCTCTGAGGAACTTCTTAACGTCTTCCTTTGCGATTACAACGGCCATACGTTCCTGGGATTCGCTTATAGCAATTTCAGTGCCGTCCAGTCCCTCATATTTTTTAGGAACGGCGTCAAGATTGATAACAAGACCGTCAGTAAGCTCACCGATAGCAACGGATACGCCGCCTGCACCGAAGTCATTGCAGCGCTTTATCATGCGTGTTACTTCAGGATTTCTGAACAGTCTCTGAAGCTTTCTTTCTTCTGGAGGATTACCCTTTTGAACCTCTGCGCCGCAGTGCTCCAGTGATTCAAGAGTGTGTGATTTGGAAGAGCCTGTAGCTCCGCCGCAGCCGTCACGTCCTGTTTTGCCGCCGAGAAGAACAACTACATCTCCCGGAACAGGAGCTTCACGTCTTATATTTTCAGCAGGTGCAGCTCCGACAACAGCGCCAATTTCAAGTCTTTTAGCTACATAACCCGGGTGATATATTTCAGCAACATGACCTGTTGCAAGACCGATCTGGTTTCCATATGAGCTGTAACCATTTGCTGCTCCGACAGTGATCTTTCTCTGTGGAAGCTTTCCTGTAATTGTATCGTCAACAGGTACAAGAGGGTTTGCAGCGCCTGTTACACGCATAGCCTGGTATACATATGAACGTCCTGACAGTGGGTCACGAATAGCGCCGCCGAGACATGTTGCAGCGCCGCCGAAAGGCTCAATTTCAGTAGGATGATTGTGTGTTTCGTTCTTGAACATCAATATCCAGTCTTCTTCGCTGCCGTCAATATTGACCTTGATTTTTACAGAGCATGCGTTGATTTCTTCACTTTCGTCAAGGTCATTAAGCTTACCGTCAGCTTTGAGCTTTTTAGCGCCGATGGTTGCCAAATCCATGAGAGTAAGAGGCTTGCCGTCCCTGCCAAGCTGATTTCTTATCTCTATATATTCGTCGTAGGTTTCCTTTATATAAGGGGCTTCAATATTTACGTTTTCAATATTGGTTGAGAATGTGGTATGGCGGCAGTGATCCGACCAGTATGTGTCGATCATTTTTATTTCTGTAATAGTAGGGTCACGCTTTTCAGTATCCCTGAAATATTCCTGGCAGAACTTTATATCATCAAAGTCCATAGCAAGGCCGAATTCATTTATAAATGCGTTAAGGCCCTTATCATTCAAGCGGATAAAGTTTTCAAGGACCTCTACCTTTTCCGGAATATCATAGTTTGTATCAAGGGACTGTACTTCGTTTAATGAAGCCTCTCTACTTTCAACAGGGTTAATGAGGTATGCTTTCAGTCTTTCAAACTCCTCATCGGAAATTTTACCCTCAATAATATATATTCTTGCGTTTTTTACACGACAGCGTTCCTTCTGAGTCAGGATCTGTATACACTGCTCGCAGCTGTCTGCACGCTGGTCAAACTGTCCCGGCAGATATTCTACAGCGAAAACACGCTCGTTATTATAAAGGACAGGCATTTTATCATAAGTCACGTCAACGGCAGGCTCTGAGAAAACTGTGTTTACTGACATTTTGAAATCTTCTTCGGAAAGCTTGTCCGCATCATATCGGTTAAGGATTCTGATATTGGAAACGTTCAGACGAAGGGCTGTCTGCACATCACTAAGCACTGACTTTGCTTCTACTGCAAATTCAGGTTTCTTTTCGGCATAAATTCGGAATACTGACATAGTATGCTCCATTCTCCGCAATAAAATATTTTGTATTTGCCTACGGTATTTTTGCGGGAAATACCGGGATACCACTGTGACGGATCAGTCGTTTACGATTTCACCGATACAGCAGTCATTTTTGCTCTCTACTATTTTAACATAAAAAATCTTTCTGCGCAAACTTTTTTCGCAATTTTCCGACGGAATTTTTACCATAACATAATTCGGGGTATGTCCCTGGTGAAATTCAGGGGAGTGCTCACGCTCAAAAAGCACCGGATAAACCTTTCCAACCTGTGATTCAAGGAACTTTTTTTCACATTCTGCTGCAAGCCTTTTCATTTCCTCAGCACGCCTGTATTTAACGTCGTCAGGGATTTGTTCCTTCATTTTAGCCGCTTTTGTTCCCTCACGGACTGAATAAGGGAAAACGTGTATCTTTGCAAATCCAACCTTTTCCGCAAACTTCATAGATTCTATGAAGTCCTCCTCCGTTTCACCCGGGAAACCAACCATTATATCAGTTGTTATTGAAGCGTCCGGAAAGTATTTTCGTATTCTGCATACAAGGTCGTAATATTCACTGCTGCTGTAGTGCCTGTTCATGGCTTTCAGCGTCTTGTCACAGCCGCTCTGGAGGGACAGATGAAAATGAGGACAGAACTCCTTTAAGGCCGCAAAGCGCTTTAAGTCGCTGTCAGTTAGTATTTCAGGCTCTAAAGAGCCGAGCCTTATACGTTCAACGCCTTCAACCTTAGAGCATACCTCTGCTGCATCGGGAAGCCTAATGCAAAGCTCTGAGCCGTAGAATGCAAGGTTGATACCCACAAGGACGATTTCTCTGTGACCGCTTGCGGCAAGCTCCATTACCTCATGCTTTAAAATGTTTATAGGCTTTGAGCGGCATCTTCCTCTTGCATATGGAATGATACAGTAGCTGCAAAACTGGTTGCAGCCGTCCTGAATTTTTACAAATGCTCTTGTTTTGTCCCTGAATTGCGTGCAGTTTAGGTTTTCAAAGTCCTCTGTGCCGGAATACTTTTCAACGCATACAGTGTGCCTTCGTTGTTCAAGCTCTTTTTTCACAAGCTCCGTAAGACTTGAGCGCATTTTTGTTCCGGTAATAATATCTGCGTCTGTGAGCTTAGAAGCTTTTTCAGGAAACGCCTGGGGAATACAGCCTGTAAGAGCTATAACAGCGTTAGGGTTATTCCTGCGAAGTTTTTTAAGGGCATGTATGACCTTGCTTTCGCCGTTTGAAGTAACGGTGCATGAATTTATGATTATTGCGTCTGCACTTTTACTGTCGCTTGTAATATCAAAACCGCTTTTTTCAAAAAAACTTTTCATGCCCTCGGTTTCATACTGATTTACTTTGCAACCAAAGCTTATAAAAAATGCTTTCATAGATAAACCTCTTAAATTTCATTGTTAATTTTATATAATTTTCAACTTTTATTCTTGTATAACTCTTACAAATTATAAAGTTGAATAAAAACGGTTAACCAAGATACTTAATCATTATACTAAATTTACGAAAATAATGCAATGTTATTGACTTTGTTTTATAAAGGTGGTATTATTTAGATGCAGAAGGAAATAATAAACATTATGGATTCTGTAGAAAATAAATCATAGTGATCAGCTGAAAACAGGCTGATGAATAATCAGACAGGAGTTTTGCCGCCCGCATCTGTAGCAGCAGAACAGACTGAAAGTTTCCGCCGTGCCGCTTTGGAAATTTTCGTTCCTGTTTGCTTAGAAATTTTAAGCGGTAGATTGGAGATTTAATATGAAAGAGTATAAGATTTCACTGGCAGCTATCAACGATGTTAAGGAATTCGTTAATAAAGTTATGAAGTATGATTTTGATGTAGATTTGATTTCAGGCAGATATGCTATTGACGGTAAGTCAATCATGGGTATTTTCAGCCTTGATCTTTCAAAGCCAATTGAACTCAAAGTTCACACAGATGATACTGCTGAATTTGAAAAGGATATCGAAAAGTTTATCGTAAAATAATCCTTTGATAATTGATGAAACAGCCGCAGATTTTACTGCGGCTGTTTATCTGTATATTCATACTAATCTCTAACCAAACTCATGAAAATCTTCACCACCAGACACTCGCTGCTCGTCGTCAAACGCCCTTGCCAGGCGACAGTCTGCCTTCTGTCGGCGAATCTTTTCATTAAACTGATTAGAGATTAGTATCAAAACATTTATGGACTTAAACCGGTACGCATGAAAGCATACCGGTTTTTACATTTCATAAGTTGAAAGGATATGCTGAGCGACTTCTTTACGAGTCTGTCTTGTATCCATTGCCTGTTTTTCAATATATCTGTGAGCTTGGGGTTCGGTGAACTTCAGGTATTGAATTAAGGCGCATTTTGCACGATTAATAAGCCTGATTTCCTCAATTTTAGTCTGGAGCTTGAAGTTTTCCGTCTGTAGTCCGAGCATTCTTGAACGGGTAGCTGAAACAAGTCTGATCGACTGATGGAAAATAGCTTTATTGACCGGCTTAGAAACTACACATACGCCGTAGCAGCTGAGCTTGTCGGATACATCGTCTGCAATGTCAGATTTACAGATTAGTATGATTCCTGAGTTGCAGCTTTCGGCGATCTTTATTGAGAGCTCATGACCAAATTCGTCTATAAGCGGAGTGTTTATAATGCAAAGCTCGTATTCGTTCATATTAATATATCTTCTTGCATCATTTCCGCTGGATGTAGACGTTATCTGACCATAGCCCGAGGCTTTTAAAAGCTGGGACAAAAGATCCAGACCTTTGTTTGAGCCTGAAGCCAAAAGTACTTTATCCATGATTAATCACGCCATTCTCATATGGTTTTGAAATAGAACTCATCCTCAAATTTATCTTTATCCTCCGCCTTATTGTATTGGCTTAATATAAAATCAAATTGTCTGAAAACAGCGCTGTAATTTTCAGATGAGAGGTTTTCTTTAATAAACTGACTGTTTTTAGCAATTTCGACTGCATCGGAGAGAGAACCCGGCAGCTCGTCAAAATTGCTGTTGCTTGAGGATGTGAATGTAGAGTCACTAAGCTCAAGCTTGTTTTCAAGTCCTTCAAAGCCGGCAGCGAGAAGGAGCTTGAAAGCTATGTAAGGGTTACATGAAGCATCTGCGGAACGGATCTCTATTCTCGGATGCTCTCCGGCGGAATATGGGATCCTGATAAGCTGGGACCTGTTATCGTATGCCCAGTTAACGTATTTAGGCGCATAATTTGCTCCCATTCTTCTGTAGGAGTTTGTAATAGGATTTAAAAAAGCGGTTATTTCCTTGATCCTGTTAAGTATTCCCGCAATAAACTGGCGTTCCTCCTCCGGCTGATTGTCGGCAGATGCAGAGAAGATGTTTTTGCCGTTCTTCTTTATGGCGATACTTATATGAAGACCATTTCCCGACTGATCGGCAAAAGGCTTAGGGAGAAAGCTTGCAAAAAGGCCGTTCTGAGCTGCAATATTTTTAACCACTGTTTTGTAGTGGACGGTATTATCCGCTGCTGTGAGCACATCGCTTCTTTTAAAGTCGATCTCGTTCTGACCAGGACCGTATTTATGTCTTGAGCTTTGAGGATTAAAGCCCATTTCCTCCAGGGAAAGGCATATTTCACGGCGTACATTTTCACATTTATCGAGAGGAGCAATGTCCAGATAGCTGGCATTGTCGTGAGGAATTTTTGTCGGCTCGCCCTCCTCGTCAGTATTGAAAAGATAAAATTCGCATTTTGTGCCGATTTCACAGGTATATCCCTTGCTGCGCAGTTTGTCTATGTAGCTGCTCAGTTCATATCTGAGGTCACCGTGATAATATGAGCCGTCGGTATCTTTTATATTGCAGAAAAATCTTACAACTCTGCCCGACTTAGGACGCCATGGAAGTACTGACAGTGTGCCTATATCAGGTATCAGCAGAAGATCCTTTGGCTCGCCGGAAAAAGCGGATGCGTCGAAGGATATGCCATTTGAGAAGGCATTGGAAAGCTCGCTCGGCATAATAGCGATATTTTTAAGCTGTCCATATACGTCCGTAAAGGTCAGTCTTATAAATTTTACGTCATTTTCTTCCACAAAGCTTAGTATTTCTTTTGGAGAATAATTCATAATAAGCTCCATTCTCAGCCGTAAAATTTTACTTTCCGCATTTCGGCTGAGTATGCGGAAAGCAGAATTTATTTTAAGGCAATACCGCACAGAGATTGTGCCGGAGATGCGCAGTCGATTTTTCCGTAAGATTGTACAAAAGTGACGCAGACATACTGGCGTATGTCAAGGAGCTTTTGTGAAAGATTACGGGAAAAGCGCAAGCAGATTCGGTGCAAAGCCGTCAGGCGGTCTTTGTGCGGTGTTGCCTTTAATAGTCTACAACAAAAAGGGGCAGAACTCTACCCCTCATTATACTATATTTTATGCTTGATGTAAAGCTTTAATTATTTGTATAAAGTCTTTTATACGGATTTTTTGTATTAGGAGTCAGCACATAAAAGGTCTTATTGATAATTTTTGCAGGATCGTAGTTAAAGTTATCGCAGTATTCCTTCAGCAAGTCTTCAATTTCATTCATATCCTCTGATTCTGCCTTCCTGACAGCAACCTGCGCCGGAAGATTTTCAGGCTCGTTTTCTGAGCGGATATAGATTTTTCCACCGTGCATTCCTGTTCCGCAGAATCTTCCCACAGGAGCTTTACCGGTAGTGTTGTTGATACCCAGTACAACGATCACGCCTCCTGCCTGATATTCTCCGAGGAAGCTTCCGGCTGCGCCGCCGATAACAAGCTTAGGGATTTTTTCCTTATAGGCTTTCATGTGAATACCCGCTCTGTATCCGGCGTTGTCACGGACGAAAATTTTTCCGCCTCTCATAGCATATCCGGTAGCGTCTCCCGAAGAGCCGTGGATCGTGATCGAGCCGTCGTTCATGGTATCGCCGGTTGCATCCTGAGCGTTTCCGTAAACGGTAATATTTGCGCCGTTCAGGTATGCTCCAAGAGCGTTACCCGGAGTGCCGTTGATAATGATATCCTTGTTTGAGAGTCCGCTTGCAATGTACCGCTGACCGATGCAGTTGTCGATCTCGACTGATTTTTCCGGAGTATTTCTGACCTTTTCATTCAGTTCCTTAAAATGCATAAGATTTGCAGTAATTTTCATTAGTGTGCACCTCCAAGCTGTTGTTCTCTGTCGGCACGGCTGAACGCCATGAGCTGAGGCTTTTCTTTTATAAGCTCAAAATCAATTGAATCAAGAGGGATTTTTTCACGAATGAGCTTTGTATAGATACCTGCTCTTGCTACATCGCCTATCATAATATAGCCTTTAAGGAGATTGTCCTTTACAACAAGCTTTTTATAATTTTCTCCGTCCTCTGTTACGATCTCTTCACCGTCGTAGCTGCCTGCGGTTATAACATGATATCCGAAGAAGCCGATCGCATTCATAGCAATTGCTTTGTCGTAAGGCTTTTCGCTGCCGGTCATATGATATCCTGCTGTTTCGCCCTGCATATAGGCATTAGGCAGCAGTGCAAGTATGCGGTTTTCGCCTGTTACTGTATCATAGCTTTCTGTACAGTCGCCTGCGGCATACACATGTGGGAGTGAGGTCTTGCAGAACTCATTTGTAACTATGCCCTTTCTGACTTCTCCTCCGGCATCCTTAATAAGCTCTTTGTTAGGTCTTACGCCTACAGCTACGACCAATACGTCAAAGTCAACTTTTTCGCCGTTTTTAAGCTCAGCGCTGTTTGCGGTAAGTTTAGCGGCGCTTGTTCCCAGAATGAATTTAACGCCCTTTTCCTCAATATGCCTCTGAACAAGGGCTGAACCTTTTTCATCAAGGATTGACGGAAGTATTCTCTCTGCAAGATCGACCACTGTAACGCTTTTTACCTTGTCGAGAATACCCTCAACGCATTTAAGTCCGATAAGTCCTGCACCGATAACAAGAACGTTTGATTTGGAGCTTATTGCGCTTTCAAGACCCTTAGCGTCATCGAGAGTCATAAAGGTGAACTTTTTCTTTACCTTGTCAAGTCCCTCCATAGGCGGAACGAAAGGTCTTGAGCCTGTTGCCACAAGAAGTCTGTCATATTTGATCTTGGTATTATCCTCAAGGACTACTTCCTTTTCTTCTTTATTAATGCTTACAGCTTTTTTGCCGAGGACGGTATTTACATTATTGTCCTTATAAAAGCTGTCCGGACGGTATTTCATTCTTTCTTCGTCCGTCTTGCCGTACAGAAGGTAGGATATAAGCGGACGTGAATAGGTATGATATTTTTCATCTGAAACGACTGTAATCGGATTTTCCTTATCAAACCTTCTGATACCCTCTATGCAGCCTACTGCTGCGGCTGAGTTGCCGATAATTACGTAGTTCATTTATGTATCACACCTTTCCGTTATCTTTCTTCAAATACAATTGCGTTGTTAGGACATCCCTTGACGCATGCCGGTTCTCCGCAGGAATTTTTGGTACACAGCTCACATTTCTGTATTACGCTTCCTGAATCCGCCGGCATGATGGCGCCGTAAGGACATGACAGAATACATGTATAGCAGCCGACGCATTTGTCCTGATCTATGTTTATTACTCCGTCCACAATGCTCAGCGCTCCAGCGATACAGCCCTTTACGCAAAGAGGATCTTCGCAGTGGCGGCAGGATACGGCAAAGTGAATATCGTCCTTTTCTTCGATCCTTATCCTTGGATTTATGACTTTGTTTTTAAGAGCCTTTGCCATATCGTTTTCCCTGCATTTATTTTCAGAGTTTGTATTGGCAAATGCACAGTTATATTCACAGAGGTGGCAGCCAAGACACCACTGTTCGTTAACATAAATACGCTTCATAACATTACTCCTTTGATTCATGAGAATAACTTTAGTATATTTACTCGCCTGCATGCTTGATGCCGAGGATATCAAGCTCCTTCTGGGTGAGGCCTACGCCTCTTAGCATGAGCCTGTTGCCTTTAAGGCTTTCGATCGAGTTGATGCCCATACCTCCCATAATTTCCTTGATCTCATGGTTCCATGCGCTTACAAGGTTTACGAGGTTCTTTGAAGCAATGTCAGGATTAAGTCTTTTTACAAGGTCAGGACGCTGGGTAGCGATACCCCAGTTGCATTTTGCCATGTGGCAGCTTCTGCACTGGTGGCAGCCCATAGCGATACAAGCGGCAGAACCGATATAAACAGCGTCAGCTCCAAGTGCGATAGCCTTAACTACGTCTGCTGAATTTCTGATGCTTCCGCCTACGACTATTGAAACCTGTCCACGGATTCCCTCCTGTCTCAGACGTTCGTCAACGCTTGCAAGGGCAAGCTCGATAGGAATGCCCACATTGTCCCTGATCCTTGTAGGAGCTGCGCCGGTACCGCCTCTGAAACCGTCAATAGCGATAATATCAGCGCCGCCTCTTGCAATACCTGATGCGATCGCTGCAACGTTATGTACTGCGGCGATTTTTACAATGATCGGTTTTTTGTATTCAGTAGCTTCCTTTAGGGAGTATACAAGCTGTCTTAAATCCTCGATAGAATAGATGTCATGGTGAGGAGCAGGGGAGATAGCGTCAGAGCCTTCTGGGATCATTCTTGTGCTTGCGACCTCTCCTATGGATTTTGTTCCCGGAAGATGTCCGCCGATACCCGGCTTAGCGCCCTGTCCCATTTTTATTTCAATGGCAGCACCGGCTTCGAGATATTCCTTATGTACGCCGAAACGACCTGACGCTACCTGTACGATTGTGTTAGGACCGTACTGATAAAAGTCCTTGTGCAGTCCGCCCTCGCCTGTATTATAATATGTACCAAGCTCGCTTGCAGCTCTTGCAAGGCTTTCATGGGCATTTTTACTGATAGAGCCGAAGGACATAGCTGAAAACATAATAGGAACCTGAAGCTCCAGCTGGCTTGAAAGGTTGTTTACTATTTTTCCATCCTTGTCACGCTCGATTTTTTCCGGCTTTTTGCCAAGGAAAGTCTTTGTTTCCATAGGCTCTCTGAGCGGATCAATCGGAGGATTTGTTACCTGTGAAGCATTGATGAGAATTTTATCCCAGTAAACCGGAAGCGGCTTAGGATTTCCCATTGATGAAAGAAGCACACCTCCTGTTGCAGCCTGCTTATATATTTCAAGGATATTTTCACTTGTCCAGTTAGCATTTTCACGTAAAGTATCGTTATTTTTAACTATTTTAAGCGCTCTTGTCGGACAGATTGAAACGCATCTGTGACAGTTAACGCATTTAGTATCATCAGCCATCATCTTGCCAAGATCCGGGTCGTAGTAGTGAACTTCGTTGGCACATTGTCTTTCGCATGCACGGCATCCGATACATCTGTCCGTATTGCGGACTATTTCAAATTCCGGAATCGAGTAATTTATAGCCATTATCTGAGCCCCTCCTCAAGTGTAACAATAACAGGCTCTCCGCCCTTTGGCGACCAGAGCTTGTCAAGATTCGGTTCAATAACCCTGATTGCGCATTCTTCGCTTGCGATGTAAACCATATCGTCCTTTTCACCCACTACCATTGAACGGAGCTTTAAGCGGTCGTTAAGAGCCATAAGTCCGCCGTCGTATCCCAGCAGGATCGAGAAAGGACCGGTAATAAGAAGACTTGAAAAAGCGTTTCTTAAATAAGTAAGACGCTTTTTATCCTCTTCAGATTTTGAATTTATAGTATCCCAGAAAGGAGCGGCAATTACTTCAGCAACTTCTGTGAGCGTAAGCTTCTGCTTTCTGTGGAGATAATCTATAATATATGTAATTACTTCTGTATCAGTAAGAAGCGTACATTTATAGCCGAACATTTCAACAAATCTTCTGTTTGCGTCATAGGATGAGATCTCTCCGTTGTGAACTATTGAATAATCAAGCATTGCAAACGGGTGAGCGCCTCCCCACCAGCCCGGAGTATTTGTAGGATATCTTCCATGAGCGGTCCAGCAGTAGCCCTCATATTCATCCAGTCTGTAAAATTCGCCCACATCCTCAGGATAACCAACGGCTTTGAAAACGCCCATGTTTTTGCCGCTTGAAAATACGTATGCTCCATCTATAGTGGTGTTGACCTTGATAACACACTGAACTGTGAACTCGTCCTCGTCAAGCTGGCTTTCTTTGAGCTTGTTGTGAAGCGGATTTACGAAATATCTCATAATAATAGGTTCGTTTGTAATTGAAGCAACCTTTTTTGTAGGGATTTTTGAAAGGTTGATCACATCAAAGTGTGCGTCAAGGAATTTTTCGCACTGAAGCCTTGATTCCGTATTGTCATAAAAGATATGGAATGCATATGCGTCCTTATACTGCGGATAAATACCATAGCCTGCAAATCCGCCTCCAAGTCCGTTTGATCTGTCATGCATCGTTGCAATAGAATCAATAATGGAGCGACCGCTCAGCGGCTTTCCGGATTTTGAAAATATACCGGAAATAGCGCATCCGGAAGGGATTCTTATTTCTCCTTCTTTTAACATAATGTTTCCTCCTTGCCACAGTGAAAATACTGTATAAAAATATAAAGGTGCCCGTGAGGCTTGCAGTAAACCTGCAAGTCTCACGAACACCTTTGTTCCGCAAATTTAATATACTATATTTTTTTATTTTTGTCAATAGGTTTTTCTAAAAAAATAAAGAAAAATCACTATAAAAACTTTTTTTCTTATTTTTTTAATGCAAGGATACATATATAATAAAAAAAGGCCGTAATTTTTCTTATAAAAAATAATATGAAAAATTTTTCAAAAAAAGTATTGACAAATCTCCTGCATGGGTATATACTAATAGCATAGACAGCAAAGGTGCTGAGGATGATTAATTCATCTTCAGCACTTTTTTATTTTACAAACGGTTTTCGGAAAAAGGTACCGTTCCGAAGATTCCAGTAAAAAATTCATATGCTGTTACATATGATTTGGAGGATGATTATAATGGATGCAACATTTAGTGTATGGTTTTTAATCGGCGCTGCATTAGTATTCTTTATGCAATGCGGATTTGCAATGGTTGAAACAGGCTTTACCAGAGCGAAGAATGCCGGCAATATCATTATGAAGAACCTCATGGACTTCTGTATTGGTACTGTAGTATTTATTTTGATTGGTTTTGGTTTGTTTCTTGGCGAGGATTGTGCCGGACTGATCGGTAAGCCGGGTCTTGACATTATCACTAACTACCAGAATTTTGACTGGTCAAATTTTGTGTTTAATCTTGTGTTCTGTGCAACGGCTGCTACGATCGTATCAGGCGCTATGGCAGAAAGAACAAAGTTTATTTCATATTGTATTTACTCAGGCGTGATTTCAGCTCTCATTTATCCTATTGAAGCTCACTGGATCTGGGGTAACGGCTGGCTTTCACAGTGGGGATTCCACGATTTCGCAGGCTCATGCGCTATCCACATGGTAGGCGGTATCTCAGCTCTCATAGGCGCTAAGATTTTAGGACCTCGTATCGGTAAATTTGACAAGGATAAAAATGGCAAGGTCAAAAAGGTTCACGCTATTCCGGGACATTCGCTTACTCTTGGCGCTCTCGGATGCTTTATTCTCTGGTTCGGCTGGTATGGATTTAACGGCGCAGCAGCAAAAACAGTTGACGGTCTTGGCTCAATTTTCGTAACAACAACGATCGCTCCGGCAGTTGCAACGTTTGTCTGTATGATATTCACATGGCTTAAATACGGCAAGCCTGATGTTTCAATGTGTCTTAATGCTTCACTGGCGGGACTTGTTGGCATTACAGCCGGATGTGACGTTATGGACGCAACCGGCGCTGTTGTAGTCGGCATTGTTTCAGGACTTCTTGTTCCGTTCGGCGTATGGCTTCTTGACCATAAGCTTCATATTGATGACCCGGTAGGTGCTGTTGCAGTACATATGATGAACGGTATCTGGGGTACTTTGGCAGTAGGTCTTTTCGCAACTGGTACAGCTCCTGAAAACGCTTCATATGACGAGCCTTTCACAGGACTTTTCTACGGCGGCGGTTTTGAGCTTCTTGGAAAACAGGTGGTCGGTATCCTTACAGTAGGAGCTTGGACAGCTGTTATGATAACTATTACATTCCTTGTTATCAAATCAACGATCGGTCTGAGAGCTTCTGCTGAAGAAGAGATCATCGGTCTTGACGCAACAGAGCATAACCTCCCGTCCTCTTATGCAGACTTTATGCCTTCGGCTTCAAGCGTTACGGAGATTCAGGCTCAGGGCGCTGCAGCAGGCGTAAATACAGCCGGTGTCGTTCCTGTTTCACAGGCTGTTGAGGTTAAGGTCGCTCCTAATGTAATCCATGAAGACGGAAGTCCAAAGCTTACAAAGCTTTCAATTATCTGTAAGCCTGAAAAGCTTGAAACACTCAAGGCTTCTCTCAGCGCAATTGGCGTAAAGGGTATCACTGTTACAAATGTAATGGGCTATGGTACTCAGAAGGGTCAGAAGGTTTACTACCGTGGTGTTGAGCGTGACGAGGTTCAGCTCCTTCCTAAGACAAAGGTAGAGGTTGTAGTTTCAAAGGTTCCTGTAGATACTGTTGTAAATACTGTTAAGCAGGCTCTTTATACCGGTAACATCGGTGACGGTAAGATCTTCGTATTTGACGTTGAAAACGTTGTAAAGGTAAGAACAGGCGAAGTTGGCTTCGATGCTTTACAGGGTGAAGATGACTACGATTAATAGTTCCCTTTCAGATTATATATATTTAAAATTCCCGTGTCATAGATTTGATGCGGGAATTTTTTTGCTTTTAAAAAAGGAAATTCTATGTTGATAATGTGAGAAAACTGTGTTATAATAACAAAGTGTGATAAAATTGAATCTCGGAGGTTCATGTTGAAAAAAAGAAAAATTAGAAAAATATTTAACAGGAATTTCCTGATAATTTTTATGATGCTTGTTCAGGTTTCCTTTCTTGCAATGTGCCTGCTCAGGATATGGCAGAACGTTGCCATTATTCTTGGATTCCAGACTGTGCTGGGCTTTGTATTTGTATGCTATATAGTTAACCGGCAGAATACAAACCCCGCATATAAGCTTGTATGGTCGATAGTTATTTCGCTGTTTCCGCTGTTTGGAAGCTTTCTCTATATTTTGATCCATGCTGATCTTGGAATACGGAATTTTAAAAGGATCCATAACTATGCCGTAAAAAAGACAAAGCCGCTTCTTCCACAGGACTATACCGCTATGAAAAATCTTGAAAGCGAAAATCCATATATTGCAAACCTTGCAAGGTATGTTCATGATTTCGGCGGCTATCCGATATACAGAAACACATATGTTGAATATTTCGGGATAGGTGAGGAAAAGTTTGACGCTCTTATCAGAGAACTTGAAAAAGCGGAAAAGTTTATATTCCTTGAATATTTTATTATAGATCAGGGGTATGTTTGGAATACTGTATTTGATATACTAAAAAGAAAGGCCGCCCAGGGCGTTGATGTGAGGCTTATGTATGATGGTATGGGTTCTCAGATGATACTGCCTAACCATTATGAAAAGTATATCGCATCTAAGGGGATAAAGTGCAAGGTCTTTAACCCGTTTCGTCCGTTTCTTTCGTCAGTGCAGAACAATCGTGACCATAGAAAAATCGTTGTTATCGATGGAGAAACTGCTTTTAATGGTGGAATCAATCTTGCTGACGAGTATATAAATGAAAAGATCAGGTTTGGTCACTGGAAGGATACTGCGGTAATGCTCAAAGGTGAAGCGGTTTGGAGTTTTACTATGATGTTCCTTCAGATGTGGGGACTTGATGAGAGAAAAGGGTTTAATTACACAGCCTACAAGCCTCAGAACAGTTATAGGTTTACATATGACTGCAGCGGATATGTTATGCCTTACGGCGACAGTCCTACCGATGATGAAAATGTCGGGGAGCTTGTATACCTTGATATTATAAACAAGGCGAAAAAGTATGTCTATATCACAACGCCGTACCTTATTATAGATAACGAAATGATCACGGCTCTCGGCTTTGCAGTAAAGAGCGGAATTGATGTAAGAATAATCGTTCCGCATATACCGGATAAGTGGTATGTAAATGTTCTCAGTTGGAACTATTATAAGGAGCTTATAAAGCTTGGCGTAAAGATATATGAGTATATACCAGGATTTATACACGCTAAGAACTTTGTGTCAGACGACCATACTGCAATTGTAGGTACTATTAATATGGACTACAGAAGCCTTTATCTGCATTTTGAATGTGCTACGCTTATGCACAATACCAGATCTGTCTATGAGATCAAGCGTGACTTCGTTGAAACGCTGAAAAAATGCAGAAAAATAACTTTAAGGGACTGTGATGACAGACCAGTTTTAAAAAAAGCGGCAGGAAGCGTTTTAAGACTTGTTGCTCCTCTGCTTTAATATATATCAAGACAATATAAGGACAGATCAAAATTATATTTCAGCCGCCGACCCATATCTGTCCTAAAAACCTCAGGCGGCAGAACGGAGATTAAAAATGAGCGAATGTACACATGACTGTTCCTCATGCAGCAGTAACTGCAGCGAGAGACAAGAAAATCAGAGCATGATCGAGGCACCGCATCCTCAGAGCAATATAAAAAAGGTCATAGGAGTTGTCAGCGGCAAAGGAGGAGTAGGTAAATCTATAGTATCCTCTATTCTGGCTGCAAATATGAACAGAAGAGAATATAGAACTGCAATTCTCGACGCAGATGTTACCGGACCGTCGATCCCTAAGGCTTTCGGCATAACCAGCAAGGCTGCCGGAACAGAGGAGGGAATACTTCCGGTTTCGAGTAAAACAGGAATTGATATTATGTCCGTTAACCTTATGCTTGAAAACGATACCGACCCTGTTATATGGAGGGGCCCTGTTATTGCAGGAGTTGTAACTCAATTCTGGAAGGATGTTATCTGGGGAAATGTTGACTATATGTTTGTTGATATGCCTCCGGGAACAGGCGATGTACCTCTTACAGTTTTCCAGTCAATACCTGTTGACGGTATAGTTATCGTAACTTCTCCGCAGGAGCTTGTTTCAATGATCGTTGCAAAGGCTGTAAAAATGGCTGAAATGATGAACATTCCTATAATAGGCGTTATTGAAAACATGAGCTACGCCGAGTGTCCGGATTGCGGAAAGAAGATCAACATTTTCGGCGAAAGCAAAACTGAGGAGGCTGCCGCAAAGTTTGGACTTAAAGTTCTTGGCAAGATTCCTGTAAATCCTAAGCTCGCTGCTGCATGCGACAAGGGAGCAATTGAGCTTTATGAGGGAAATTGGCTTGACGAGGCTTCTGACGCTATTGAAAGGCTTTAAGTCATTTCGGAGAAAATTATGGAAAAGTATCTTGATTCATCCCTTTCGGTACAGGAACGTGCCGAAGACCTTGTAAGCAGAATGACAACCGAAGAAAAGTGCAGTCAGCTTAAATATGACTCTGCGGAAATAAGTAGGCTGCATGTCAGCGCATATAACTGGTGGAATGAATGCCTTCACGGCGTTGCCAGAGCTGGAAATGCAACAGTGTTCCCACAGGCGATAGCTCTTGCTGCTATGTTTGACGATGAACAGCTATTTAAAGCTGCCGACGCTATATCAACAGAGGCAAGGGCAAAATACAACGCCTATAAGTCGGAGAATGACAGGGATATATATAAGGGACTTACATTTTGGTCTCCTAACGTAAATATATTCCGTGATCCGAGGTGGGGCAGGGGACAGGAAACCTATGGTGAAGACCCGTTTCTTGCTTCTGTTATGGGCTGCGCCTTTGTAAGAGGGTTACAGGGCAGCAGTGAGCATATGAAAATCGCTGCATGCGCCAAGCATTTTGCTGTCCACAGCGGTCCTGAGGAGATACGGCATGGGTTCAATGCAGAAGTTTCCCCTAAGGACCTGTATGAAACCTATTTGCCGGCATTTGAGGCTCTTATTTGCGACGCTCATGCAGAGGGAGTTATGGGCGCATATAACAGCGTTAACGGTGAGCCTTGCTGCGGAAGCGAGTATCTTTTTAACGTTCTCAGGAATAAGTGGGGCTTTGACGGATATTTTGTTTCGGATTGCTGGGCGATAGCAGATTTTCACACTGCACACCATGTTACAAAAACAGCTCCTGAATCAGCGGCAATGGCTTTGAAAAGCGGATGCGACCTTAACTGCGGCAACACCTATCTTCATATTATGGCTGCTCTTGATGAGGGACTTATCGGCGAAAGTGACATTGACAAGGCTTGTATAAGGCTTATGAAAACAAGGATAAAGCTGGGTATGTTTGACAGCAAAACTGAATATGATGATATTTCATATGATGTGGTTGATTGTCGGGAGCATAATAAAATTTCCCTTGAATGTGCAGAAAAGTCAATGGTACTTCTTAAAAATAACGGTATACTGCCTCTTGACAAGTCAAAGCTTAAATCAATAGCGGTCATTGGTCCTACTGCGGATTCAAGAGTTGTGCTGAATGGAAATTATAACGGCACTTCCGGAGAATATGTAACGCTGCTTGACGGCATAAAACGTGAATTTTCTGACAACGTACACGTTTACTATTCAGAGGGATGCCATCTGTTTAAGGACTGCTGTGAGCCTCTTGCCCTGCCCGATGACAGAATAGCCGAGGCATGTACAGTTGCAAAATTGTCCGACGTGGTTATACTCTGCGTAGGACTTGACTCAACTATCGAAGGTGAACAGGGAGATACCGGTAATGCATACGCATCCGGGGATAAACCGGATCTCAGGCTGCCCGAAAGTCAGAGAAGACTTGTAAGAGCGGTAATGAATACCGGAAAGCCGGTAATTACAGTTCTCACAACAGGTGGGTGTGTAAATCCGGAATGTGATCCTGACGCTGTTATTGAAGCATGGTATCCGGGCGCTAAAGGAGGAACGGCTCTTGCAAATATACTTTGCGGAAAGGTTTCACCCTCAGGAAAGCTGCCTGTAACATTTTACGAAAAAGCAGAAAATCTTCCTGATTTCTGTGACTATTCCATGAATAACAGAACCTATCGCTATACCGATAAGAATATTCTTTATCCCTTCGGATTTGGACTTACCTATTCAAAGCTTGAAATGCTCTCGCTTGATATTACCGAAAAAACTGAAAATGGGATCATAGCTGAGTGCAGCTTTAAGAATACTGGATGCTTTGAAACGGATGAGGTAATTGAAATATATATAAAAAGCTTTTCTGAGTATGCCGTACCAAGGTGGTCCTTGTGCGGTTTCAGAAGAGTGCATCTGAAGCCGGAGCAGACAGGAAGAGCTTCTTTTGAAATTCCGAAAAAAGCACTTGAGGATGTAAATTTCAGCGGAGAGAGAAGAGTGTACGGAGGCAGATTTGAGTTGTATGCAGGAGTCTGTCAGCCTGATGAGTTAAGTCAGAAGCTTTCGGGAACAAAATGCGTAAAAACAGAAATTAATATCTGATAGGACATATTCTGCATATTATTTCGCTTTAAATCGGCATTATATACTTGACATGCTGCAATTACAGTGATATAATCAGATTAATATTGATATGTTAAATAATAGAAATTAATTCCGTCTTGAAGAAATTTCTTTCAGACGGAATTTTTGCAAAATTAGGAGGGATATAATGGGCAATAATGATGAGCTTTTTCCTGGAAGATTTGATGGGGTAACAGCTCCGGATGAATTTATTGACACAGTTACTGATGAAAAGGGTATACTTAAAAAAATCAGCTTTAAAAATGAAGACAGATATAATTTTGCTTTTGATACTGTTGATATGCTTGCAGAAAAATGTCCGGACAAGCTGGCTATGCTCCATGTTTCAAACGAAGGCGAGGAAAGACGTTTTACATTTAGTGACATGCGAGAGGCGTCTTCTATGACGGCGAACTATTTTAAGTCTCTTGGAATAAAAAAAGGCGACAGGGTCATGCTGGTTCTGAAAAGGCATTATCAGTTCTGGTTTTCTATGCTTGCACTGCATAAAATCGGAGCAATAGTTATTCCTGCTACAAATCTTCTTGTAAAGCACGATTTTGAATACAGATTTTCTGCCGCAGGGGTAAGCGCTATTGTATGTACGGCTGACGGTGATACTGCTCATCAGGTAGACCTTGCTGATTCAGATACGCCTATCACTAAAATTATTGTGGGGGGAAAGCGTGACGGCTGGCACAGCTTTGACGACGAATATGATAAATTTTCTCCTGTGTATCCTCGTACGGAGGAGTGCTGTGCAGGAAATGACACTATGCTCATGTTTTTCACCTCTGGTACAACTGCATATCCTAAAATCGCTGCTCACAGCTATAAATACGCTCTCGGTCATTACGTTACTGCAAGGTACTGGCATAATGTAAATCCGAACGGACTGCATTTCACAATTTCCGATACTGGCTGGGGCAAGGCTTTGTGGGGCAAGCTTTATGGCCAGTGGCTTTGTGAGGCTCCTATTTTCACTTATGATTTTGATAAATTTCATGCTGAAAAAATTCTTCCTATGTTTGAGCGATATAATATAACTACTTTCTGTGCTCCCCCAACTATGTACAGATTCTTTATAAAAGAAGATTTGTCAAAATATGATCTTTCATCAATTGAATATGCAACGGTTGCCGGCGAGGCACTGAATCCTGAGGTTTATAATCAGTTCCTTAAAGCTACTGGAATAAAGCTTATGGAAGGCTTCGGACAAACAGAAACGACTCTTACTGTGGGAAATCTTGTAGGAATGTCTCCAAAGCCGGGATCCATGGGAAAACCAAATCCACTATATGATGCTGATATAGTGGCTGCGGACGGTACTTCGTGCAAAGCCGGCGAAACCGGTGAAATCGTTATAAAGACGGATAAAAGCATTCCATGCGGTCTTTTCAAGGAATACTATAGAAATGAAAAGCTGACAAAAAATGCATGGCATGACGGAATGTATCATACGGGAGATACTGCATGGAAGGATGAGGATGGCTATTTCTGGTATGTCGGAAGAGTGGACGACCTTATAAAGTCTTCGGGATACCGTATCGGGCCTTTTGAAATTGAAAGCGTGATCATGGAGCTGCCGTATGTTCTTGAATGTGCCATTACAGCTGTTCCTGATGAAATCAGAGGACAGGTGGTCAAGGCTACAATCGTTCTTGTAAAGGACAAAAAGGGTAGTGATGAGCTTGCAAAGGAAGTGCAGAAATATGTTAAAACAAATACTGCACCATATAAATATCCGAGAATTGTTGAGTTTGTGGATGAGCTTCCAAAGACAATAAGCGGAAAAATCAGGCGTGTTGAGCTTAGAGAAAAAGACGGAAATAAGTAAAAATATATAGTGAAGTAAAGCCCTGCAAGTAAAATATGCAGGGCTTTATTTGTGCAATCTGACGAAAGTTAACAAATGTTGTTATTATCCTTGAAAATGATATGTTTTTTTGATATAATAATATAGTTACTGGGGCATAGCCAAGCGGTAAGGCAGCGGACTTTGACTCCGTCATTCCGATGGTTCGAATCCATCTGCTCCAACCAAAATCGTTTAAATAGCGTGTTTACGTTATTTAAACGATTTTTTATTATATGTTTCACATAGACATAATATAGTTCTATAAGGGGTTTTAATATACTGCTCTAATTGATTTCACATGGAAGATTTTTTCTTGCTTTAATAAATAAAATGTGTTAAAATACTTATTAAGTTATATGCTATTAGATTTGAAAGGAGCAGATAAATGTCAATTATGTCAAATTTATTTAAAAGAAAAGATGAAAAGCCTAAGATACAGAGTGATCCTTCGGAAGACGCAAAAGAAATGGTGGAAATACTCGGCTGTCCTTGCGAAATAATTCCTCCTTCAGGCGATCACGAAGCTCTTATGACGATGTATTTGACAGAGTATAAAAGCGGCATGGAAAAGGGTTATACTCCGGTATTCATTGCGAGTAATACTGCTCTTCTCGAAACGCTGGAGATAAACAATGAAGATAGTGGCGGAGCGGAAAGCTATCGTGGGGAGCTTTTGAAAACTGACCTGTCAGACGGTGAAGAGTACCTGAAAAAGATGTTCGACTTAACAATGTCCTATTTAAAGGATGAGGGCCTTGGAGATGAAGAAATCTACGGCTCTGAGGGCGAGGAAAAGTGCAATGAAGGAGAGACATGGCATCGTTTCAGCGGATTTTCTGAGTACGGCAGCAAGGAGAGTCGTGAAATGATTCTTGCAAGGATTCCGGCAAAGCCATGGGAGGTTTTTGCCTGGGTTCCATTTGGCGGCTGGAACGAATGCCCATTGCCAGAGGATATGATGAGGGCGTCAAAGTACTGGTACAGTAAATACGGCGCTGTTCCGGCTGTGATAACTGCGGACACCCTTGAATTTTATTTGCCAAAGGCAGTGAATGATAAGGACGAAGCGTTTAAGATCGCTTGCCAGCAGTATGGCTTTTGCAATGACATAGTTGATCAGGGTACGGGTAGTATCAGAGCGCTTGCCGGCACAATTAAAGGTTCGACAGTATGGTATTTCTGGTGGGATTGATAGAAAGGATGTACTACAGCATGAAAAGGATTTCACTTATACTTGCAGCAGTTCTTGCAGTGATTATCTGTGCAGGATGCAGCGACAGCAAAAAAGCGGAGAGCTCTTCAAGTTCACTGGCGGAAAGCGCCGAGAGTCAAACTGAGGCTGAAACTGAGACTGCTGCTGTTACTACTGACAGAAATATGCTGGCTGAAAACAGCGGCTATACGGTAAAGCTGGTGGAACTGGGAGAGAATGTTCTCTATCCTCAGATTTCGGGAATGAGCAATGAGGCTGTTCAGAAGAAAATCAATGACTATTTAAAATCCCTTGAAGATGAGCGCTTTAAGGTCATGCAGGAATATGAGCAAAGCTATACGGCAACGGCGGTTATAAACTACTCGGATGATTCTGTGCTTTCTCTTACCCAAGTAGCTCTTTTTAACGACGGAAATCCAGATAAGCCGGGCAGCTCGGAAACCAATGTCAATTTCAATATGAAAACAGGGGAGGAGCTTAAGCTTTCCGACTTTACCGATATATCGGAGCTTGCTGAGAAGATTTACAGCAATCAGGGAGTTAAAGTTGTTGACGGCTATGACAACGCTAAAATAGAGGATTTTATTTCTGGGCATGATATTAAGTCACCGGAAGGTGTTAAGGAATACCTTGAAAAGGCAATGTTTATAATTGACATGGACAAGAATGTTCTCCTTAATCTTTCAGCGTCCAAGGGCTCTATGGATGTTTTAGTGGAGACATGACCCGTTTTTAGGAGGTATATATGGCATCAATTGAAGAACAGTTCAATATGATAGCAAGTGAGTATGACAGCGGCAGAAAAAAGTTTATACCATGCTTTAATGATTTTTACGAATCCACAACGAATTTTATTGCGGCAAATATCGAAGCTCCCTCAAGAATACTTGATCTTGGAGCAGGAACTGGACTTTTGTCATATTTTTGGTACAGAAATTTTCCTAAGTCAGAGTATGTGCTTGTGGACTTAGCAGAGGAAATGCTGAGCGTTGCAGGTAAAAGATTTGCCGGTCTTGATAATTTCAGCTATGAAGTATCCGATTATACAAAGTCGTTTCCGGACGGAGAGTATGACTGTATTATTTCTGCGCTGTCCATTCATCATCTTGATAACGAAAGCAAAAGCAAGCTGTTTTCTGATATCTATTGTAAGCTTCCTGATAGGGGAGTATTTGTAAATTATGATCAGTTCTGCGGCGGCTCGGACAGCATGGATTTGTGGTTTGATACATATTGGGAAAACCGGCTTGAAAGCAGCGGTCTTACCCAAAGGGATATTGAGCTGTGGAAAGAGCGTAGAAAGCTTGACAGGGAATGTACCTTTGAGGAAGAAACCGGAATGCTAAAGAAATGCGGTTTCAGTGAAGTTAAGTGCATTTATACAAATCAGAAGTTTTCTGTAATCGTTTCCATAAAATAAAACACACCCGGAGGATAAACTCTTCCGGGTGTGTTTTGTGTTATTATCAATTAAATCAGTATTTTTTATCCTGGAAATTCACGGCTTCTCAAAGACCATCCGCCGGGACCTCCGCCCTGATTTCCTCCGCTGGATGTGCTTACTTCTGTACCGCCGGAAATTGTTCCGTCTGCATACGTACTCTGTGAGCCGTCAGTATCAGATGTAATAAGGTCTGTGCCGCCTGAGATCGTTCCTCCTGTGTAAACCTTGAGGTTTGTATTGTTAAGTGACGGTGAACCCATAGCCTGCATTGCTGTAAATGATACAATAACATTTCCTGATGAATCTGCAATTGTGAATTGAGTATTTGCAGCTATTGAGCCGCCTCCCTGGGAGGATATTTCAGCAACAGTACCGCCTGTGATATTTTCAGTATAGCCGTCGCCGCAGTCGATAGGCTCTTGACCGTTTGCTATAACGCATCCTCCTGAGATATTGACATTTCCGTTTGCATCGAATGCGTCATGGTCGCCGCTTGAAGCTTGAACTATTGCAATACCGCCGGTGATCGTCAGCTCGTTTCCGCCAGATGTGCTGCCCATGCCGCCGCCAGGACCTCCCCAGCCGCCAGGAGAGGTTGTGCCGCTGCCGTCAGCGCCACCTGCTGCATTATAGCCGTCGTCTGTTGATTTTACAACAACTGTACCGCTGTGCTGATAGATATTGTTTCCTTCAATACCCTCATAGCATGCTGTAATGTAGATTTCAAAGTCGCTTTCAGAGCCGCCTTCTTTTCCAAGGGTAAGATCAGAATCTGAATGAACTGCATCATCTGCCGAAGCAAGCTTCATATTGCCGCCGAATATGTTTAAATTTCCTGCGCAGTGGAGGCAGTCGTCAGAAGAATCTATATTAATAGTACCGGCATTGATCGTAATATTGCCGCCGCTGAGATATGTCGTGCCGTCTGTATCATAAAGACCGACAGCTTTGATACCCTTTGCACTGATATCAACCTTATTGCTGTTGCCTTCCTGACCCATGCCGCCACCAGGACCTCCCCAGCTGCCTGTTGAGCCGCTTACAGTGCCTGTAAAGCCTGAACCCTCATATGTGTTGATCGTAATATCTCCGCCGTTCATGACAAATTCCTGTTCAGCCTGAATGCCGTCAGCGTAGGAGCTTATATTTACTGTACCTCCGTTGATCTCAACAGTGCCTCTGCCTGTTTCTTCAGCATTTGTGGATTTGATTCCGTCTCCGGCAGTGGTTTTTACAGTTACTGAAAGTTTGCTGAAATCTCCTGTTCCGCCGTTTGCTGTAAGATCGTCAGGATTGCCGATTCTTACCGAATCCTTGCCTCTGATACCGTCGTCAGCAGCTGTTACATTGATCGTTCCGTTATTGATCTTTATGTCATTCTTGCTGACGATACCGTCCTGACAGTTTCCGTTTACGTTTAAAGTACCACTGCCCTTGAAAGTGATATCATCCTTGGAATAGATAGCACCGCAGTCAGCGTCAGCATTTGTATAGCTTGTTCCGTCTGAGATCGTGTTGACAGTTCCTTTTTTTGCATTGATAACGCACTTGTCGCCGATGCTTGCAACATAAATTGGTGAGTTGGAAGAATGAGTCATTGAAGCTTCCTCAAGAGAAAGCTCAACCAAGCCGTCAGCGTATGCCGTTTTGTCAACGTCAACAACGATCTGGCAGTCGTTTGACTCGCCTGATACCGAGTATGTACCCGGCTCTGAAATTGTAATGGTTTTGCTGTCAGCGCTCAGTGAAGCGCCGCTGCCAGAAAAGCTTATAGAACTGGAATTAAGAGTAATTGTGTTAGTATCAACTACAACAGTTCCGCTTGCCGCTGCAACGTTATTAAACGCTGTAACGCTGCCTGCACTGCTTATTGTGAATATGCCTTCCTTTGCGGCTGCATCATGAGTCATAGCAGCGGTTCCAGTTGTAACGGTGTAATCTCCGGCTGTAAGTGCAGCATTGCATACAAGAACATAAGTGTACTTCTTATCAGGAGCTACGCTATAAACCTCTGAACCATTTTTTGAAATAACGATTTCTTGCTTGTCGATCTTTTCAGTGTAGTTAAGAAGCATTGAGTTTACAGTGATTCCTGCTGTATCAGTAATAGCTTCATTACTCGTTGCAACAACGCTTCCTCCGGTTATTGAAGTGCCTGTAAGAGCAGTAAGACCTCTCTTACCGTATGCGTAAACCTCAGCTGAATCACTTATGCTGATCGTTGTTTCAGCCTGTACAGCGTCGTTCTCAGCCTTTGCCATAACATATCCACCGGTAATTTCAACATAGTTATTTTTGGACTTGATTGCATCGCCGCCCTTTGCATTTATCGTGACATTTCCGCCTGAAATTGAAACATAACCCTTTGCAGTATCATCCTTTTGGGTTGAAACTATGCCGTCAGCGCCGGTGTCGGTATCGTCAGTAGCACATGTGATATTGAGTGTTCCGTCCTTTATCTCAACGGAGCCTGTGCCTCTAACTGCTGCGCCCTCAGGGTCTACGCTGTTGTGTTTTATAGTAACGTTTCCGCCGTTGATTTTCAGATCGTCATTGCATCTCAGTGAATACAGATAATTTGAATTGATGGTCAGCGAACCGTTACCGTTTATTGTGAGGTCGTCCTTTGAATAAATAGCTGAATCCGCTTCGGCATCTGTATACGCTGTACCGTCAGTAATGGTGTTTTCTGAACCCTCGGCAAGAGTAATGATTGTCTTGCCAGCATTGGTTACATAGATCGGAGCATTGTCACTGCATGATATCGATGCGTTTTTCAGCATGATGTTTACCTTGTCGGTATCTCCTGCTGAAACATAAAGCTGACCGTCTGACAGAGTACCGTCAACATAATATGTTCCCGCTGATGAAATTGTAACGATCGAAGTATCGTCAGCGCTTACAGCTGCACCTGAGCCTTCAACAGATATTCCGGAATCACTGAGGTGGATATATGTAATATCCGTCTGAGGATCCATGACCGATCTCTTTAGAAGAATTGCATCGAACACATTAATAATGTTGTCGCTGTTCAGATCAGAATTCAGCATAGCTGTATCACTAAGAGCAGTCTGACCTACAAGATGCTTTTGAAGAGCAACTACGTCAGCAGTGCCTACGCTTCCGTCAAGGTTTACATCACCGGAAAGTGTGGACTGAGCGGCTTTTACTTTGAGATTCGTAATAGCATGGATACTGGCAGATCCTGCTGAAAGAATGGTCAGCGCCGTAATGCCGGATATAATTTTACGGAGCTTATTTTTATTACTCACCATTGATCTCTCCTTTGTAAATTTTATTATTCCGAAAGTATGATGCAGAGAATTTCATATTCCGGTTCAAAGCTTTGCATTCAACAAACAGACGGCTTACGTCAGCAAGCCGTGATTCAGTTCTCCGACTAAATCTAAAGATGTTCTCAGCCTAATAGGCAGTGGACATCGTCTGTGGTTATATCCTTTAGCATGCTTAAAGTATATAAATTCTTCCTTAAATTAATCTTAAACATGGCAAACCTGATGAAAAAATATTTTTTGCAGAGATATATAATGTATGTGTTTCAAATTTTATCAAAATTTTACATAAATTTTACGTCTTTAAGATTAATTTAAGACAGACTTTCTATAATTATAGCAACGATAAGGCACGAAAGGAGGAAGATCCGGACAAAAATTCGGATCGAAGGAATATGGCAATTAATTCGTTTAAAAGAAAAGAAATAAAGTTTCTGCTTTCAGTTAAGCAGTACAAGGAGCTTTTAGGGGAGATCGACAAGCATATGGAGCCTGATAAATTCTGTATAGATGGCAGGGAGTATGGGGTATATAACGTATATTACGACACAGAAGACAGCTTTCTTATCAGGGAATCCCTTGCTAAGCCTTACTTCAAGGAAAAGCTCAGACTTCGCAGCTATTTCTCGCCGGCATCAGATGAGGATACTGTATTTCTTGAGATAAAAAGAAAAATTGGAGGCATAGTTACCAAAAGAAGAGTTACAATGACCCTTGCTGAAGCTGAGCATTATATAGCTACCGGGGAAAAGCCTCATTCGGAAAAATACATTACCAATCAGGTTTTTGGAGAGCTTGACATTTTTTTGCAAAATTACGATGTTTCACCGGTCCAGTACATAAGCTATCAGCGCAAGGCGTTTTTCGGAAGGGATAACAAGGATTTTCGCCTTACCTTTGACCGTGCGATCACTCAGAGACGCTGCGATCTTACCCTTCGTGAGGAAAGCAGCGGCGCTCAGATCATAAGACCGGATCAGCGACTTATGGAGATAAAAATAACCGATGCAATGCCTATGTGGCTGAGCAATAAGCTGTCGGAGCTTGAAATTTACAAGACAAGCTTTTCAAAATATGGTAAAGCATATCAAAGCTACGTTCAAGAAAAAATCAGTAACGAAAGAGGAGTATACATCTATGCTTAATAATTTTTTTGATTCTATTATTGAAAATTCCGCAGAGCTTGGCGCAGGACGCTTTATAGCATGTGTTGCAGCCTCTCTGGCAATAGGCTTTCTTACAAGTCTTGTGTATATGTTAACTCATAAAAAAGAGGGATACGGACAGAGCTATGTGTTGACGATAGTAATGCTTCCCGGAATCATATCGCTTATTATACTTCTTATAAATGACATGTCTAAGGCGCTGGGTCTTGCAGGAGCGTTTTCACTTGTACGTTTCAGAAGCGTTGCGGGAGACCCAAAGGATATTGCATACATATTCTTCTCAATGGCGGCAGGTCTTGCATGCGGTCTTGGTTACGTAGGTTATGCCTTTGTATTTTTTGTAATAATAAGTGCGGTGATGCTTGTGCTCAATTCAGCTAAATTCGGTTCGCCGTCCACTTCCAATATGACTTTAAAAATAACTGTTCCTGAAAACCTTAATTACCAAGGACTCTTTGATAAGATACTCGATGAGTATACTGAAAGCTGGAGACTTAAAAGAGTTAAAACTGTTGATTTCGGTACGCTGTTCGACCTTGTTTACAGCATTGAATTGAGGGATGACACAGATCAGAAGAAGTTTATAGACAGTATCCGTACTTTAAACGGTAATCTGAATGTTACTCTTATACTATATAAGTATGACGATCAGATATATGCAAAATGACCTTCCTTTCATAATATTAAGGCAACACCGTACAAAGATTGTGTGCAGATTGCGCAGTCAGATTTTTCGTCAGATTGCATAAAAAGCTCGCAGGCATACTGGCGTATGTCAAGAGATTTTTGTGTGATATGACGGAAAATATGCAAGCAAGATGTGTACAAAGCCGTCAGGCGTGCTTTGTGCGGTGTTGCCTTAAGTATAGCCGCCTTTTATGGGCGGTTTTACTTAGTTTTTAAAAAGATTAGAAATAGAGTCTTTTGACAAGCTCAGAGCAGCGGTTATACGCTGCTCTTTCTGTTATATTAGTATAAAGACCTATCCTTGCTATAAAGTATGATCTCGGGTAAAAAATGTCTTTAAAATATCCGGAATTTGTGGTATACTATTTAAGGGTAAAAATTTAACTTTCAGGGTTTATTCGATTTTGATACTTACAATTTTGACAAGAATAGTATAAAAGCTGTTTTTTGCTGAGGAAGGGATGGTTATTAATTTGAAGAAACTGCTTGTTCACATTAAACAATACAGAAAAGAAAGCTTGCTTGGACCGCTGTTCAAGCTTATGGAGGCCTTGTTCGAGCTTTTTGTTCCCCTTGTAATTGCATCAATAATTGACAACGGAATTTCCGGAGGGGATAGGGCGCATGTTATCAAGATGTGTTTAGTACTCGTTGTACTTGGTATCATAGGCTTATGTTTTTCTATTACAGCACAATATTTTGCTGCAAAAGCATCAGTTGGTTTTTCAAAAAATTTAAGGCATGAGCTTTTTAAACATATTGAAAGTCTTTCTTATTCGGAGATTGACCAGGTGGGTACTTCGACTCTTATTACAAGAATGACCAGCGACATAAATCAGATACAGACAGGTGTCAACCTTACATTAAGGCTTCTTCTGCGTTCTCCTTTTGTTGTGTTTGGCGCAATGATAATGGCGTTTACTATAAATTTTAAAGCAGCCCTTATATTTGCGGTTACAATACCCGTTCTCTCTGTAGTTGTGTTCGGGATCATGCTTTGGTGTATCCCTCTCTATAAAAAGGTTCAGCAGAAGCTTGACGGAGTTCTCGGCAAGACCCGTGAAAATCTTACAGGCGTAAGGGTTATCAGGGCTTTCTGCAAGGAAAACGAAGAAATTGAAGAGTTTGAAAACCGCAACGGTCTTCTCTGTGCTGCTCAGAAATTCGTGGGAAGAATTTCTGCTCTTATGAATCCTGTGACCTATGTAATAATAAATCTTGCAATAATTGTGCTTATTCACACCGGAGCTTTACAGGTAAACTCAGGCGAAATCTCACAGGGAGATGTTGTTGCTCTTTACAATTACATGTCGCAGATACTTGTGGAGCTTATAAAGCTTGCAAACCTTATTATAAGCCTTACAAAATGCGTGGCATGCGGAAACAGAGTACAGGCTTTGTTTGAAATAAAATCTTCACTTGACGTAAAAGGTGAAAATCCGGAGGTCAAGGGCGATACTGCCGTTGAGTTCAGAGGGGTTTCACTAAGATATAAAAATGCAGGCGACGACTCTCTAACGGATATGAATTTTTCAGTTAAGAGAGGGGAAACCGTTGGAATTATCGGCGGAACGGGTTCGGGTAAATCTTCCCTTGTAAATATGATCCCAAGATTCTATGACGCTACTGCCGGGGAGGTACTTGTTGACGGAGCGGATGTCAAAAGCTATACTCTTGAGGAGCTGAGGAGCAAGATAGGGATAGTACCTCAGAAAGCCGTTTTGTTCAGGGGTACTATACGTGAAAATATGCAGTGGGGTAAGGATGATGCCTCTGACGCTGAGATAATGAAGGCTGCTATGACAGCTCAGGCTGCTGATGTAATAGAATCAAAGGGTGGTCTTGATTTTGAAATTGAGCAGGGAGGAAAAAATCTTTCCGGAGGACAAAGGCAGCGCTTTACGATTGCCCGCGCTTTGGTTAAAAATCCGGAGATCCTTATACTTGACGACAGCGCCTCCGCTCTTGACTTTGCAACGGATGCCGCTCTCAGAAAGGCGATACGAAGCATGGAAAGCAATCCGACGGTGTTCATAGTTTCCCAGCGAACATCTTCAATACAGCATGCGGATAAAATTATCGTTATGGACGACGGAAAAATTGCGGCTGTCGGAAAGCATGAGGAGCTTTTGAAATCATGTCCTGTTTACAATGAAATATACAGCTCACAGTTTAAAAAGGAGGCGGTTTAATTGGCTGAAAAGAAATCTTCCGGCGCTCAAAAGGGTACTATGAAAAAGGTTCTCAAGTATGTGGGACGCCATGGATTTTTTATGGTTCTTTCAATTATATTGGCAGCCGTAACTGTTGCCCTTACACTGTATACACCTATTCTTATAGGAGATGCCATCGACCTTATTGTGGACAGGGGAAACGTTGATTTTGACGGCATTTTCAAATTGCTTTTAAAGATCGGTATTATCGTTGGAGCGACTGCACTGATACAGTGGCTTATGAATATGATAAATAACCGTATCACATATCATATCGTTCGTGATATCAGAAACGAGGCATTTAGGAAAATAGAGATACTGCCTCTTAAATATATTGACGCTCATTCCTCAGGTGAAATCGTAAACAGGATAATTTCTGATGCAGACCAGTTTGCAGACGGCTTGTTAATGGGCTTTACACAGCTCTTTACAGGCGTTGTAACTATCCTCGGTACTTTACTGTTCCTTATTTCAATAAGCTGGAAGATCACTCTTGTGGTCGTTATCATAACTCCGCTATCACTTTTTATCGCTAAATTTATAGCAGGAAGAACCTATAGAATGTTCAAGCTCCAGTCAGAAACAAGAGGGGAGCAGACGGCATTTATAGATGAAATGATCGGTAATCAAAAGGTCGTTCAGGCGTTTTCTCATGAGGATGAAGCTCTTGAGAAGTTTGATGAAATAAACGAGCGTCTTGCAAAATGTTCTCTTGACGCTACCTTTTATTCTTCGCTTACAAATCCGTCCACACGTTTTGTAAACGGTGTTGTGTATGCAGGCGTTGCTCTTTCTGGCGCTCTTATGTGTATTGCTACAAGGGGAGCTGTGAATCCATTTACCGTCGGACAGCTGTCCTGCTGTCTATCCTATGCAAATCAGTACACAAAACCTTTTAATGAGATTTCAGGGGTAGTAACAGAACTTCAGAACGCTTTGGCATGCGCTGCAAGACTTTTTGAGCTTATTGAGGAAGAGCCTCAGATACCTGAGCCGAAGGACGCAGAGGTTATTGAAGACGCAAAGGGAAATGTCAGTCTTGACAATGTTTCATTTTCCTATTCTTCTGACAGGAGGCTTATTGAAAACCTCAGTTTATCTGTAAAGCCGGGACAGAGAATAGCTATAGTAGGGCCTACCGGCTGCGGAAAAACAACTATTATTAATCTGCTTATGCGTTTTTACGATGTCAACGGCGGAGCTATATATGTTGAGGGAACAGATATAAGAAATATTACAAGGGACAGCCTCAGGAGCAGCTATGGAATGGTTTTGCAGGAAACATGGCTGAAATCCGGGACAGTACGTGAAAATATTGCAATGGGAAAGCCGGAAGCAACCGATGAGGAAATCGTTTCAGCTGCAAAGGCGTCCCATGCCCACGGCTTTATTAAACGTTTACCAAACGGCTATGATACTGTAATTGCAGAGGACGGAGGTAACCTTTCCCAGGGTCAGAAACAGCTTCTTTGTATTGCAAGAGTTATGCTTTGTCTTCCACCGATGCTTATACTTGATGAGGCTACGTCGTCTATAGATACTCGAACGGAGGTAAAGATACAGGAAGCGTTTGCTCGCCTTATGAAAGGCAGAACAAGCTTCATTGTCGCTCATAGACTATCAACTATCCGTGAAGCGGATGTCATACTTGTTATGAAGGACGGACATATTATTGAGCAGGGAAACCATGAACAGCTACTTGAACGAAAAGGTTTTTATTACAGGCTATACAACAGCCAGTTTGCGGTATAACGGTGTATTGAATATATGGAAATCTATGGTGAAAAACTTGTCAAAATAAGTCTGATATGGTATAATGTAGTGGTGTAAAAATTAACAGTCCTCTTGTATAAATATTTATCGGAGGAGATTAAATGGAATCAATAAAAAAGTACATTGCTGAGTTTATCGGCACAGCTGTGCTGGTAATATTCGGATGCGGAACAGCAATGCTTGTTGGTTGCAGCGCTGAAAACGGATGCGGATATATTCTTACAGCATTGGCATTTGGCCTTGTAATTGTGGGTATGGCATATTGCGTCGGAAATATTTCGGGATGTCATATTAATCCTGCCGTTTCGCTTGGAGTGCTTATCAGCGGTGGAATGACAGTAACTGATTTTATAGGCTATGTTATTTCACAGTGCCTTGGAGCGTTTGCCGGAGCAGGAATACTGGCCGCTGTTTTTGAGCTTGGAGATGTGAAAGACCTGACCGGAGGATTCGGTTCAAACGGTCTTGCAGGCGTAAATGACAGCGCCGCAGCAGGAATACTTGTTGAGATCATTCTTACATTTGCATTTGTTCTTACGATCCTTGGTGTAACCTCGAAAAAGGGCGGACATGGTTCATTCGGAGGTCTTATTATCGGTCTTACACTGACTCTTGTTCATATTCTTGGTATCGGTCTTACAGGTACATCAGTAAATCCTGCAAGAAGTATCGGACCTGCTATCGCTGCTGCAATAAACGGCAATTCAGATCCGATATCCTGTGTTTGGGTATTTATCGTTGGACCTTTTGTAGGTGCTGCACTGGCAGCAGTAACTTACAAATTCCTTGAAAGCAGTAAGAAGTAATTATTATCCAACCAATTAGACCATTTTAAATTGGTTGGAGCAAAATTTTATTTAATTGCCATTTTACTCGTCATCATAGGTGACAACTGTAAAATAGGCGACCGAAGAAAGTACCCTCGGGTACAAATAGATTTTGGCAAGCTTCACTTGCCTAATCTATAAATAAGGACTGTTAATTTATACTAACTTCATTCTTTCGGCAGATAAAAACGAATGAATGAAATAAAGTAACACGGAAAAGCCCCGTTTCTAAATGAAAACGGGGCGAATTTTTAATATAATGTACGCTATTTTATTTATACTAAGCATTATTTTGTTTCCTTGCATAAAAATAATGGAATAAATTTTTCCAATGTATTGAAAAGTTTATTATATATATGCTATAATTATAAGCAAGCAGACAGTTCCTGCAATCTGGCAGTGTGCTGTCCAAAAAATGTCGAATTATGTCGGAAATGAACGATGAAGAAACAAGTAATTATCTATTTTGCCGTATTTGTTTTGTCAGTTTCTGCCATTGGGTTTGCGCTTATATCTAAAAGTAATCCGTCGGAAAAACCTGCTATGAAGGGCTTTTCTGTATCTGATACTGAAAGTGTTTCTGAGACAGAGGAGCGTTCAAGCAAAACCACTGCGGAAACAAGTAAGAAGTCGGAAACTGAAACGGCTGAATCTACAGTTACCACAGTAGCTGAAACAGAAAGCACTGCTCCATTATGGATAAATATAAACACGGCTGACGCCGAAGAGCTTATGCAGCTTGATGGTATAGGAGAAGTCCTTGCGGCAGCAATTATTGAGTACAGGGAGATAAGCGGCGGATTCGCAACAATTGAAGAGCTGATGAACGTCAAAGGCATCGGAGAGCAGATTTTTCTCTCCGTCAGAAATTATATTTACACAGATGGCTATATCGGACGTGATCCTGAATATACTTATACAGAGACGAGCATTGCAGAAACAGAGACTGACGTCTTTGAAGAACAATGGAACGAGCCTGAAACAGAGACTGTGACTGGTGAGATCCCTGTTCTGAATATAAACATGGCAACGGTTGAGGAGTTTATGCTGCTTCCTGGCATTGACAGACAAACAGCAGAAAATATAGTTGAGCTGAGAAATACTATAAAGTATTTTCAGAATGACCTTGAACTTCTGTATGCTGATGGCGTTACGCCGGAAAAGCTTGTTGAAATCAGACCTTATATATATGTAAAATAAATGAACTATTATGAATGATTGTTGGAAATGGGCAAAAATTGTTAAATTAAATTGGCAAATTTACTCGAATAATGTATAAAACGAACAAAAATTCTTTGGAAATTAGTATAATATATCATATGAAGACTTTTAACCGTTTTGTAATAAAGTTAAAATTAAGTGCTTTTTTTCGTTAAAACAAACAAAACTGTGAAAAAATAATTGTTCAAAGTGCTAAAAAAGTATTAAAGAATAGTGTTAAGCATTGACTTTTTTTTGTAAGTATTGTATATTAATGATACGAAAGCGTTCGTGTATTTTGCCAAATTTACTTGCAGAACCGGCGCTACCGGTTAAATCTGTATGCTGTATTGAGGGTGCGGTAATGGTATCAATTAAAAATATCGCAGAGGAATGCGGTGTGTCAATCGCAACCGTCAGTAAAGCGTTAAATAACCACAGTGATGTCAGCAAGGCTACAAAACAGCTTGTGTGTGATACTGCTAAGAGAATGGGTTACATGCCAAATGCTCAGGCTCGTTCCCTAAAAACAAACAGGACATACAATATCGGTGTCTTGCTTGATGATAAGGCGGAAAGTGGTCTTACTCACAGTTATTTTTCGTCAGTGCTTGAAAGCTTCAGAACTGAGGCAAAGGAGCTTGGTTATGATATAACGTTTATCTGCGGTCAGATTGGCAATAATGTAATGTCCTACTATGAGCATTGCATGTACAGGCGAGTAGACGGCGTGCTCGTTGCTTGTGTTGATTTTTATGATAAGGAAGTTATTGAGCTGATTGACAGCGATATTCCGACAGTTTCAATTGACTACATATCGGATAATAACTATTCCGTTTCATCGGACAACATAAGCGGCATACGACAGATTGTTGAGTATGCATATAAATGCGGGCATAAAAAAATTGCGTTTATCTATGGAGAAAGTTCGCAGGTTACAACTACGAGACTTAATTCATACCTTGACACAATGAAGAGGCTTGGTCTTCAGGTTGAACCTGATTATCTGAAGCAGGCTCGTTATCTGGACGCTGTAGGCGTGGAAATGATCACAGCAGAAATGCTGAAGCTTTATGACCCGCCGACCTGCATCATACTTCCTGATGACTTTTCGTCAGTGGGCGCTATGAATGCAATAGATGAAGCAGGACTCAAGATTCCCGGAGACATTTCAATTGTGGGCTATGACGGTATAAAAATGACACAGATGATGAAGCCGTGTCTTACTACTATCAGACAGAACACAAGCGAGATCGGGCGAAGAGCCGCTCAGCTTCTTGTAAAGCTTATCCGAAAGGAAGAGGTAAGCGCTGAAAACCGTCAGCTTATAATCAGCGGGATGCTGCTTGAGGGCGGTACCGTATGCAAATTATGATACGGTAAAACTACACAGGATTATTATATTTTACATATTAAAATATAATATAATTATTAAGGAGGAAAATTACAATGAACAAACTTAAGAAAACTTTAGCTTTGGTTGCAACACTTGCAATCTCAGCAACAGCATTTGTTGGCTGCGGCGACAGCAGCAGTTCATCATCTTCATCATCATCTTCAGAGAGCTCAGCTGAGTCTTCATCTGCTGATTCATCATCAGCTGATTCTTCAGACGCTTCTTCTGATGAAAGCAGCGATAGCGGTGAATTCACATATTCTGGTTCACTCAAGACTGGCGGCGACAAGATGACAGTTCTTACATGGACACCTGATGACCTTGATGTTATGCTTCCAATGTGGGAAAAGGCTGCAGGCGTTGACAAGAGCCAGGTTAACGTAGTTAACTTCTCAGTAGGCGGCGGCGAAGCTTCTGCTAACTATGATCAGTACTTCCTCGGCGGCAAAGACCTTGATATGTTCATGGTTGAAGCTGACTGGGCTCTTAAGTACATTAACGACAATGAAGCAACAGCTCCTCTGACAGACCTTGGCTTCAAGGAAGAGGATTTTGCTGGTCAGTATGCTTACACAATGGAAATTGGTAAGTCAACAGACGGCGTTATCAAGGGCGTTTCATGGCAGGCTGCTCCTGGTGGCTGGTGCTACAGAACAGACCTCGCTGATACATACCTCGGTGTTAAGTCACCTGAAGATATGCAGGCTAAGGTTTCTGACTGGGATAAGTTCCAGGCTACAGCTAAGGAAGTTTACGATGCTTCTGGCAAGAAGACAGCTCTTACAACAACACTCGGCGGTATCTGGCAGGCATTTGCTGCTAACAGAACACAGGCTTGGGTTGTAGACGGCGCTCTTGCAATTGATGATTCATGCTCACAGTTCATCAAGCTCTCTAAGAACATGATGGATAACGGCTATGTAACAAAGCTCAACCAGTGGACAGACGAATGGAAGGCTGCAGGTCAGACAGATGATACAATGGGTTACTTCGTATCAACATGGGGCTTCGGCGTTTCAATCCTCGAAACAGCTGCCGGCGGCGAAGGCGGTAAGACATATGGTAAGTGGAATGTTTGCCAGGGTCCTACACCATACTACTGGGGCGGTACTTGGATGTGCGTATCACCTAAGACAGATAACGCAGATCTCGCAGCAAGCTTCATCAACTACATGACAGTAGACGAAGCTTCAATGAAGGAATATGCACTTGCTAAGCCTGACTACGTAAACAACATGAACGTAATGCAGAGCATCGTTGACGAAGGTTCTAACAAGAACGCTCTTCTCGGTGGTCAGGATCAGTTCGCAGTTCTTCACGAATCAGCTAAGGCTATCAACCTCAACGGACTTATCACTCCATATGATGCTACAATCAAGCAGGCATTCATGGATGCAGTAAACGACTACTGCAACGGTAAGACAGATTCTGAAGAAGCTTGCATTGATGCATTCAAGAATAAGGTTGCTGAATCTGTAACAGATATCACAGTTGACTAATTAAAATTTATTTGTTTTATTTTGTGCGTGTTACGGGATGGGCGACCATCCCGTATACATGTATTATTAATCTGATTTCTTAGAGAGAGGTGTATTTGATGGCATCTGCTGCACAAAGAAATATCCGTTCAATTAGTTATGCTAAATACGGCTATATTTTTATCCTTCCTTTTTTCTTGGTTTACTTTTTCTTCCAGCTATGGCCTCTTATTAACACATTTATATTGAGTTTTTACGGCAATGGTGCTAAAGCTGACGATTTTGTCGGCTTGGATAACTTTAATGCTTTGCTTTTCGGTGATGGTATGGGCCGAACCGGTAAGGCAATTCATGAGACATTTGTTCAGACACTCATAAACACCTTGATTGTCTGGATAGGTAACTTCGTTCCACAGATCCTTATTTCTCTTCTGCTTGCTGCTTGGTTCACAGATGCTAAGCTAAAGATCAGAGGTAAAGGATTCTTTAAAGTAGTAATGTACATGCCTAACATTATTACGGCTGCTTCAGTTGCAGCTCTTTATCTTTCACTGTTCGCAGAATCCAAATATGGTCCTATCAACCATATGCTCCTTGATTGGGGAGTTATAAAAGAACCAATCCAGTTTGTTACGGGTGTTGCGCAGTCAAGAGGCATGATAATGTTTATTCAGTGCTGGATGTGGTTCGGTAATACTATGATCATGCTTATGTCAGGTATTATGGGTCTTAATCCGTCACTCTTTGAAGCTGCAAACATTGATGGTGCAAGCAGCGGTCAGATATTTAGAAAGATCACTCTTCCGCTTCTCCGCCCTATCTTGATTTATACAATGGTTACCTCCATGATTGGTGGTTTGCAGATGTTCGATATCCCTTATCTTTACATTAAGGGTACACAGAGAAATCAGTTTACAAAGACGGTTGCAGTATTTATTTACGAGCACTTCCGTGAAAAAATGCCAAAGCCAAACTACGGTTTCTCAGCAGCTGCATCTGTTGTTCTCTTCATAATTACGATTATTCTTGGTAGTATCTGCATGGCTTATAACCGTGACGAAGATGAAGCAAGAAAGAAGAAAGAACGTAAAGCTATGAAGAAAAAGCTTAAGGAACAGGCTAAGAACAATTTAGGAGGTATAGGCATATGAGTACTGCTAAAAAAGATAGTTATACTGCTAAGCTTCGTACTAAGTCGATAATTATATTTATTGTATGCGTTTTACTTACATTGATATGTCTTGTTCCTATTTACATATTGATCATTAACGCAACTCGTTCACACGTTGATATTATTGGTTCAGTAAGCTTTATTCCTGGCGATCAGCTCGTCAGAAATGTTAAGGAGCTTATGACCAACAGCCTTTATAAATTTGATGCTCTCGTAGGTTTTAAAAACAGTGCTATTATTGCCATTGGTGCAACAGTTCTGTCGATCTTCTTCTCATGTCTTACAGCTTATGGTCTTGTTGTATACGACTTTAAGCTCAGAGGAGCAGCATTCACATTTATACTTGCTGTAATGATGGTTCCTATGCAGGTTACATCTGTTGGTTTCTTGCAGTTCATGATCAAGCTTGGTTTGAATGACTCATTCATTCCACTTATTGTTCCTGCTATTCAGGCTCCAGCGATCGTGTTCTTTATAAGGCAGTATCTAAAGTCATCGTTTCCACTTGACATTGTTGAGGCGGCACGTATTGACGGATGCGGCGAATTTAGGACATTCCTGACAATTGCTATCCCAATGATGAAGCCAGCTATTGCTGTTCAGTCAATATTTGCTTTTGTTCAGAACTGGAACAACTTCTATATGCCATCTATGATTCTTACATCAAGAAAGTTCAATCAGCTTACAATGCCTATGATGATCAGTGCTCTTAAATCAAACGATAAGATCGCTGACTATGGTGTTATCTATGCCGGTATCGCTCTTTCAATCCTTCCGGTTATAGTTATTTATCTTGTTCTTTCAAGATTTATTATTGAGGGCGTTGCTCTTGGCGGTGTAAAGGAATAATATATTTTATATGATAAAGCGGCATTTCGGTGCTGCTTTATTTTTTTATCAAAAAATTTGGGATTTATTGAAATAATTTATGCTTTGACATTGACAAAGATAAATTAATCATATATAATTATAAGATAGGACGCAAGTTCAATTGATATGAAAATTTATTATAAGGAGATATAGATATGGCAAAAAAGCAAATGTCAAGATCGGGCTTTGAAAAGCTTCAAAATGAGCTACAGTATCTTATAACTGTAAGAAGAGCGGAGGTCGCTCAGAAACTTAAAGAAGCACGCGGCTTTGGTGACTTGTCAGAGAATGCTGAATATGATGAAGCTAAAAATGAACAGGGTATCCTGGAAGCCACAATTGCACAGCTTGAAGCTACAATTGAAAATGCTGAGATCGTCGAGGACGATAATATTTCAATTGATGAGATCGGTATAGGTTCAATTATTAAGGTGAAGCGTGTAGGCTCTGATAAAACAGAGATTCTTCAAATAGTCAGCACAAATGAAACCGATGCAAAAGCAGGCAAGATTTCTGATGAATCTCCAATTGGCAAGGCTGCACTAAAGAAAAAAGTTGGAGATGTATTTTCTGTTGAAGCTCCGGTTGGAGAATTAAAATTTGAAGTAATTGAAATTTCTAAGTAATAATGGTGGGATTAACTGATGAGTGAAAATATGAACAATGTGCCTGTTGAGACAGAGGAACAAGACATTAACGTTTTGAAGAAGGTTAGACTGGAAAAGCTTGCAGATTTAAAAGCAGCAGACAGGAATCCTTATGAGATTACTAAATATGATGTTACAGCAAAAAATGCTGACTTAAAGGCTCAGTATGAAAAGGATGAAAAAGCTGTTCTGGAGGCTGCTGGTGACGATGAGGAAGCTGTAAAGGCAGGTCTTGATAAGTTTAAGGAGAATATTGTCCGTATTGCCGGTCGTATCATGAGCTGGCGAGATATGGGCAAGGCTAACTTTATTGATGTTCGTGACGGTTCAGACAGAATCCAGATTTATGTGCGAATGAACGATATAGGCAAGGAAGAATTTGCTGAGTTTAAGAAATGGGATATTGGTGATATCGTAGGCGTTGAAGGCTTTGTATTTAGAACTCGTAAGGGCGAAATATCTATACATGCTCAGAAAATACAGCTTCTTTCAAAGTCGTTGTTACCGCTCCCTGAAAAGTGGCATGGCCTTAAAGATCAGGATATGCGTTATAGACAGCGCTATGTTGACCTTATTGTAAATCCAGGTGTTAAGGATACATTTGTAAAGAGAAGTATTATTTTGAAGGAAATCAGAAATTATCTTGATGGTCTTGGATATATTGAAGTTGATACGCCTGTTCTTCATACTTTGGAGATCGGTGCTGCTGCAAGACCTTTCAAGACTCATCACAATGCTCTCGATATTGACATGTACCTTAGAATTGAAACTGAGCTCTATCTAAAAAGACTTATTGTCGGCGGCTTTGACAAGGTTTATGAGGTAGGTCGTATCTTTAGAAACGAAGGTATGGATACTTCTCATAATCCTGAATTTACATCTATTGAAATGTACCAGGCATACACTGATTACAAGGGTATGATGGAGCTTATTGAAAATATGTATGAAGCTCTTGCTCTAAAGATCTGCGGAAGCTCTGTAATTGAATATCAGGGTCAGAAGATTGACCTTACTGCTCCTTGGGAAAAGCTTACAATGGTTGAAGCAGTTAAGAAGTATGCAGGCGTTGACTATAACGACTGGACGACTGATGAGCAGGCAAGGGAATGCGCAAAGAATAAAGGCATTGAAGTCGAAGAGGGCGACAACGCTACTAAAGGGCATGTACTTATTGCGTTCTTTGAGGAGTTCGTGGAGGATAAGCTTATCCAGCCTACTATTATTTACGATTATCCGGTTGAGAATTCTCCTCTTGCAAAGAGAAAACCATCTGATCCTGCGTTTACAGAGCGTTTTGAATATTTCGTTTATGCCCGTGAAATGGGTAATGCTTTTTCAGAGCTTAACGATCCTATTGATCAGAGAGAACGTTTTGTAAAGCAGGTTGAAGCTAAACGTGCACAGGGAGCTAATGCGGAAGTTGATGAGGACTTTGTAACAGCTCTTGAATATGGTATGCCACCTACAGGTGGTCTTGGACTGGGTCTGGACAGGCTTGTAATGCTTCTTACTGACAGTTCTTCGATTAGGGATGTTCTGTTGTTCCCGACGATGAAGTCCCTACCCAACAACAAGGATTAAAAACCCAGTATTTATGCGGGTTTGCAGACTCGAAAAATCGAGAAGGAGTACATCTTTACATCAAACTTACATCAAATGGTGCAAGGTTTCGTGCAGAGGTGCAAAAATCGCATAATTTTTAAGATTTAGACCTTGAGAGGATAACACTTCTCAAGGTCTTTTTTTGTTTTGTACGATGTATCAGGTCGCAAACTATAAGATTCCCTTGATTTCCAATACAATATAATTGCAAAGAAAGTCAAAGGAGGAAGAGCCTATGAATAAACAAACATATATAACAGAGGAAGAAAGGAGAAAATGCGAAAAAGTAGCCAATGCCTTTTTGGAAATCTATCAAGAAGATGATGTGCAGGTAGTGGACGCTGGAAGGTTCGGGTTTGTGAAATTGCAGAATTATATGCCAAACGTGGGATTTGATAGTGTCACGACTTACACAGACAGCAGGGAGATGTTTGATGACTTATGGCAGGAATGGCTGTTTACACAGCTTTTTAATCTTTCAAAAGGAACGCCGATGGAAGATTTGACGCCGGATGAATTATTAAAAATACTGCCGGATAAAAAGCAGAAGGAATTTGCCTATGAAAAGAGTTGCTTTATGAATAAAGCCGCAATTTAAAAATAATTTTCAATATGCGTAGTAATCGCCCCTGAGACAAGCCGGTTTCTCAGGGGATTTTTAATGCTTAGATTCGCAAACTACAAGATTTCCTCGATTTTCAATACAATGTATGTCAATCGAAAATTCTGCTTGAATTTGCCTTAAAAACTGCTCGGCGGCTCTGGAAAAGACTTGATACTTTTTCCACACGATACATAATCCTGCTTCCGATACGGGATAAAGAGGTCTGAAACAGAGATTGCTTTCACCGCTTGTATTGATTAGCTTATCTAATGCGATTGCATAACCAAATCCCATTTTAACAAACCGGGAAGCGTTATAAAGTAAATCATAAGTAGCAACAATATTTAATTGAGATATATCTTTTTGAAGCCAAGCAATCATTTCATTGCTGATAGAGGTTTGATGAGATATAATGAGCGGCTTGTCCCATAAATCTTCAGCACAAATATTTTCTTTCTCGGAGAGTGGACTATCTTTACGCATTAACACTCCCCAAGTATCTTTTACAGGAAGTCGTAAAAAGTCATATTTTACAATATCAAACGGTTCAACTAAAAGACCAAAATCAATCAGTCCTTTGTCTAATCTCTCTGTGATATGTTCAGCATCACCACTGTAAATGTGGTAACGAATCAGGGGGTATTTCTTCTGCAAATTCTTAGCTACTTTTGCAATTGTAGATACTGCTTCTGTTTCTCCGCTGCCCATATAGATTTCCCCACTGATGTTTTCATCAGAAGAAGTAAGTTCGGCTTTTGTTTTTTCCATTAAAGCCACCATTTCTTCTGCCCGTTTACGAAGCAGCATACCGTCCTCGGTCAAGGTAACTTTTTTACTCCCTCTGATAAGAAGCTGTTTTCCAACTTCATCTTCCAAATCTTTTAATTGCCTTGATAGCGGAGGCTGTGTCATATGCAAAGCTTCAGCCGCCCTTGTAATGCTTTCCTCTCTTGCAACCGCAAGAAAGTATTGTAATACTCGTATATCCAAAAAAGTTTCCTCCTCCTCTTGATGTGACCTTATTATAGCATATAGTTGCATACCTTTCAAGTATGCAAATACATATAATATATGTATTTGATATTCTTGCGATTTTTAACTATACTATAAGCAAGGAGGTAAGACAATGGCTGAAGCACACGATACTTATAACAGTATTTATCAAAATTTGATTGACGCAGGCTGTGATGAAAACATTACTGAAAATTGTATGTCATTTGTAGGCAATGGGCGGATTGTTGATATGCTTCCCATTCTTACAAAACAGCGTAAATGCCTGCTCGATTCAGTGCATAAAGTTCAAAAACAAATAGACTGTTTGGACTATTTAATTTACAAATTAAAAAAACAAAAATAATGGAGGAATCAGCTATGAACGATTTTATTTTTCACAACCCCGACAAAGTATATTTTGGAAGAAATCAACTTGAACATCTTTCGGAAGAACTGCTCCAATTTGGGAAAAAGGCTCTATTGGTATATGGAGGAGGTTCTATTAAGAAAAATGGTCTTTATGACAGTATTACATCGATTGTGAAGAACAGCGGAATTGAACTGTTCGAACTTTCCGGCGTTGAGCCTAATCCAAGACATTCTACTGTCAATAAAGGTGCAGCAATATGTAAAAAGGAAAATATTGATGTTGTTATTGCTGCGGGCGGTGGTTCGACCATTGATTGTGCCAAAGGAATTGCGGCTGCTGCATATACCGAAAACGGTGATGTATGGTCTTTGGTTTCCGGCGGTGTGTGGGTAACAAAAGTACTTCCTGTTATTGCAATTCTTACAAATGCTGCAACAGGCTCAGAAATGGACGCTTGGGCAGTAATTTCAAATATGGATACAAACGAAAAAATAGGTCTTGGCGGCAATGCACTAATTCCGAAAGTTGCATTTGAAAACCCTGAATACAGTTATACCCTCCCTTCTTATCAGACTGCCTGCGGTGCATTTGATATATTCAATCATATTTTAGATAACTATTATCTTGCAGGCGAAGCAACTTTCGATTTGCTTCTCGAAATGCAGGAAGCCGTAATGCGTACCGTAGTAAAATGGACGCCTGTTGCAATAAAAGAGCCGGAAAATTATGAAGCAAGGGCAAATCTGATGTGGGCTTCTTCTATGGCGTTAAATACAGTTCTTGATGGCGGAACGGTACACGGATGTGCCTGCCATGCAATGGAACACGAGCTTTCCGCCTATTATGATATTACACACGGACACGGTCTTGCAATCGTAACCCCTCGCTGGCTGACTTATATTCTGGACGAAACGACTGCTCCGGCAATCTACCGTCTTGGAATCAAAGTATTTGGTGTAGAAGAAGGTTTGAATGAGGTGGACGGTGCAAAAAAGACAATCGGCGCACTTTCAGATTTTTGCTTTGATACGCTTGGACTTTTGCCTACGCTGACAGATTTGAATATTGATGAAACGCACTTTAAGTCAATGGCAGAACACGCTTGTGCGGGAGGTTCTATTACAGGTTTAAGGGAATTGTTACCGTCTGATATTGAAAAAATCTACAAAATGTGTCTATAAAATGACATCTTGTAAAGGAGGCTTTTATGATGGGTAAAGTATTACCTAAAATTGCATTAGGGGCTTGGTCTTGGGGTGCTGGTGCAGCAGGCGGCGATCAGGTCTTTGGAAACCATTTGTTTGAAAAGGATTTGCAGCCCGTATTTGAAAAAGCAATGGAATATGGATTGACTTTATGGGATACCGCTGCCGTTTATGGTGAAGGCAGTTCTGAGCGGATTCTTGGAAATTTTGTGAAGGGTACACGCAGAGAAGATGTTATTATTTCTACCAAGTTTACACCGCAGATTGCAAGTGATTCCGAAACTGCTATGCAGGATATGCTGAACGATAGTAAGAAGCGCATTCATACCGATGTGATTGATGTGTATTGGATTCATAATCCGATGGATGTGGAGAGATGGACACCGGATTTGATTCCGTTAGCAAAAAGCGGACAAATCAAATCTATCGGTGTTTCCAATCATAATCTTAAGGAAATTAAGCGGGTAAATGAAATCCTTGCCGCAGAGGGATTGAAAATTTCCGCTGTACAAAATCATTTCAGTCTGCTTCATCGTTCTTCGGAACGTGCGGGAATCCTTGACTACTGCAAGGAAAACGAGATTACTTTTTATGCCTATATGGTACTCGAACAGGGTGCTTTAACAGGCAGATATAATAAAGAACATCCTTTCCCTGCCGGAACAGGTCGGGGTGATTCTTACAATCCGCATTTGGAAAAAATTGAAGCATTAGTAACCGAATTGAAAGAAATCGGCGAAAAGCATAACGCCAGTCCAGCACAAATCGCAACCGCTTGGGCTATTGCAAAAGGGACGCTTCCGATTATCGGCGTTACCAAAGTAAAACAAGTGGAAGAAGCGATGGCAGCTACACAAATTACATTATCCCCGGAAGAAGTCAGCCATTTGGAAAAACTTGGCGATGAGACAGGTGTTCAGACTTTACGAGAATGGGAAAAGGAGATGTAAACCTTTGGGGATGGAAGAAATAATTAAGCTGTTTAATGATAATGTGGAAGCCGATGTTGAAAAGCAGTTAAGCAATAGTGTTCTGTTTCAGGAAGCGATAAAAATTACTATGGAAATGAACAACAGCTACCATACGCCGGAGGAGCTTCGAGGAATTATGGCACGGCTGATTGGAAAACAGGTTGATGATACTTTCCGTTTGTTTCCGCCTTTTTATACCGACTTCGGCAAGAACATTACAATCGGAAAAGATGTTTTTATCAACTCCGGCTGCCATTTCCAAGATCAAGGCGGCATTACAATCGGGGACGGTTCGTTAATCGGTCATAATGTAGTGCTGACGACAATCAACCACGATCTTTTGCCAAGTCAGAAACGGAAAAATCATTATGCGCCTATTACGATTGGGTGTAATGTATGGATTGGCTCAAACGCAGTCATTTTGCCGGGTGTTACGATTGGAGAATGGGCGGTTGTCGCAGCAGGGGCGGTCGTTACAAAAGATGTCCCGCCTTATACGGTTGTAGGTGGTACGCCTGCAAGGATAATAAAACGAGTTTGTGAATCGGAGGTATCTTAATGAAAGTTTTTGCAATTAACGGAAGTGCAAGAAAGGACGGCAATACCGCCATTCTTATCAATACAATTTTTGAAGAACTGAATAAAGCGGGAATTGAAACGGAAATGGTACAGTTTTCCGGCAATGTTATAGAACCCTGCAAAGCGTGTTGGGCGTGCGGCGGACAAAAAAATTGTGTTCACCGCAAGGATATGTTTCGGGAAGTGTTTGATAAGATGATGAACGCAGACGGGATTATTCTCGGCTCTCCCGTTTACTGTGCAAACATATCTGCAAATATGCAGGCATTTTTAGAGCGTGCCGCTGTGGTTTGTGATATGAATCGTGGAAAACTTAACAACAAATATAAAGTCGGAGCTTCGGTTGCCGCTGTTCGCAGAGGAGGTGCATTACAGGCAATAGACGCTATGAATCACTTTTTCTTAAATCAAGAGATGATAGTCGTCGGCTCTACTTATTGGAATATGGTTTATGGGCAAATGCCGGGTGATGTGCTGAAAGATGAAGAAGGTCTTGCGAATATGAGAAATCTCGGTGAAAATATGGCATATTTGCTAAAAGCACTCGACAGGCAAAAAAGAATGGAGGATACAAAATGAAACGCTTTATAGCATTTTTATTGATTCTTATTCTTTCGTTTAGTTTTGCTGCTTGCACCAATTCGACGGGACAAAAAGATACGGCATTGAATAATGAATCTATGAAAGAGGAAAATGGGAATAGCACAACAAATGATGAAAAAAACACATCAAGCAGCACTTTGGTCGTATATTTTTCTGCTACGGGAACGACAAAGCCGCTTGCTGAATATGCGGCTGATATTCTGAACGCCGATATTTACGAAATTGTACCGTCAGACCCCTACACCGAAGAAGATTTGGCGTACTACACGAATGGTCGTGCCGACCGTGAGCAAAACGATTCCTCCATCCGCCCTGCTATTTCCGGCGGCGTAGAAAATATGGAACAATACGACACAATTCTGCTCGGCTATCCAATTTGGCACGGACAAGCACCGAGAATTATCAGCACCTTTTTAGAATCTTACGATTTTTCAGGAAAAACTATTTTACCGTTCTGCACCTCTCATAGCAGCGGAATTGGATCAAGTGACTCAAATCTTCACACTCTTGCACAAAATGCAAATTGGCTTAATGGCAGGCGTTTTGCAGGCGGAACTACGAAAGAGGAAATTGCAGCGTGGCTTGATGAAATGGGAATTACGCCTGCAAAGACAACAAGTGTTGCTGTCTTTGATTTTGAGAGCCGCACCGTAATGCTCAACAGCGGCTATGAAATGCCAATCAATGGTTTGGGAACATACAGCCTTCACGGTGACGAGTGTATCAATTCTGTTAAGTCTGCTCTATCGAGTGGTGTACGGCTTATTGATACCGCTTCGGCGTATGGCAACGAGGAAGAAATCGGGCAGGCAATTCGTGAAGCAATCGACGAGGGAATTGTAAAAAGAGAAGATATTTTTGTTATCACAAAAATTTATCCGGGTGACGAAATGGCAAATCCAGAGGCTTCCATTCAAGCCTGCTTGGATCGCCTGAATATTTTGTCAAGGAAGCATTCTTGATGGAAAAGGAAAGACAGGAGATGTTTGACCTTCACTGCGAAGTGACGATTGACGGATACAGAGATTTCATATTTATTAACCGTTTCGGGCAGACACAGCACCAATCAACATTAAACAAGGCTATCCGTCGTATTATCCGAGACTGTAATGATGAGCAGTTATTGAAGGATACCAACGCAAAGGTTTTGTTACCGCACTTTAGCTGCCATTCACTCCGGCATACATTCACGACAAGAATGTGCGAAGCAGGGGTGAATGTGAAGGTAATTCAGGACGCTCTTGGTCACAAGGATATTTCCACCACTCTTAACATCTATACCGATGTGACAAAGGAATTGAAGCGTTCCGAATTTGAAGGTCTTGACTTATACTTCAAAAATGAGTAAAATAATATAGTCCTGATATTTCCCAATCGGGAATGTCAGGACTTCTTTTATAACATCAGAAGTATTTACATCATCTACATCAAATTCCACATCATTTACATCATAACGGTACTGATAAATGCGGAAAATTAGATGTAGCGAAATGTGAAAAAAGATGATATAAGAAAGATTGGGGCATTTAAGTAGACTATATCAATATGTCCTAAATCGTCCCGACGATGAAGTCCCTCCCGAATGAAAAAGGCTAAAAAACAGCGTTTTGACAGCTTTTGCCGGGTTTCGTTAATCCAAATTTAACCCTGAAAATGGGGTTTACGACAAATTTACGACAAATGACTTTGAGCGCAAAGGCGAATTTTTACGACAAATCGCTGTCGTAAATGTCTTGAAGTCAAAACTGTTAATCCAATGGCTTCATTGTAGTGTTTACATCGTAAAAATAGATGAAAAGCCTTGTAGAATGGGCAGTTGGCAGTGTTTACGACACAAAATTCAGAACAGTTTACGACAAGTAAAAACAGGCTACGGCTATCAAGGTCGTAGCCTGTTTTTTGACTCTAAATCGCAATCTTTCCTTCTCCTCATTTATTCGTATAATGAAAATGTCAGGAGGTGCGATAGATGAAGCAGATGAACTATCATATATATTTGACTGAGCAGGAACGCTCTCAGGTGATCATCTTTTCGCTCTTTGCTGCTTTGCCGCCCGTTGTCAATCCCGACGCTATGGCGGTTACTCAGGTGTGGGCATATATCGGGGAGCTTCTCTTTAATATGCTGGTGCTTGTAGGAAGCGTGAAGATGAGCGACAGGATTATCCGTGAAATGATGGGGCTTTGATTGTGATATTTTTGTAAATTTCAGATACGCTGTTGCATTTTACGATGAATTAGGGTATAATAATTACAGCAGATTTGAAAGGAGCGAATGTTATGCCGAATATAAAGCCTGTGTCTGATTTGAGAAACTATACGGAGGTACTGCGGGACATTGCGGTTGGAGAGCCTGTGTTCCTGACAAAAAACGGCAGGGGCAGATATGCCATTGTCGATATGGAGGAATATGAAAAAACAAAGGCTGTGATTAAGCTGATGGGCGAGCTTTCCAAAGGCGAAAAATCCGCACAGGAAAAAGGCTGGACGGATATTTCCGATGTTGAGAAAATGTTAGGTATTGTGGGTGGCTGAGATAAAATTTTCACCGGAAGCAATCACAGACTTACAGCAGATAAAAGCATATATTACGGAGGAACTTTGCAATGAGCAGGCGGCAGTAGGTACAGTTGCCAAGATTACAAAGAGAATCCGAATGCTTGCCGACTTTCCTGAAAGCGGCGCTCCGCTTTCCTCTATCGTAGATTTTGAAACAGACTACCGATTTTTGGTCTGCGGCAATTATACGGCGTTTTACCGGATGGAGAATCAAATGGTGAACATTGTCCGTGTGCTTTACGGAAGGAGAAACTTTATGCAAATCCTGTTCGGAGAGCCGAACGACAACTAAATATTGCTAACAGAGCAAACGAATCGTCATCTGAAAAGGATGGCGATTTTTTTATGCAAAAAGAAAAGAGCTTCTAAATGGAAGTAAAAATCAACCGTGAAATCAGAAATTACACGGAAGCGATGTTTTTTGGACTGTCTCTCAGACAGTTCATTTTTTCTGTCTGCGCCTGTGTTGTGGCGGTAGGCTTGTATTTTTTATTAAAGCCTTATGTGGGGACGGAAACCGTATCGTGGATGTGCATTTTAGGAGCCGCCCCCTTTGCGGCTCTCGGCTTTATCAGATACAACGGAATGACCGCAGAAAAATTTATTTATGCGTGGATAAAATCAGAGTTCCTTATGCCTAAGAAGCTCACATTCCGTTCAACCAACACCTACTACGAGCTGTTAAAGCCGGGTATGGAAAAGAAGCAGAAGGAGGTATTTAAGTCGAATGATTAAGACACTTCATAACCTGTTCAAACAGGACAAAGAAAAATTTGTTGTGCCGAAGGGCGTTCAGGATGTGATTCCCATTACCACTATTTATGATGACGGTATTTTTCAGGTCGGCAAGGATAAATTTTCAAAGACCTTTAAGTTTTCAGATATAAATTATGCTGTTGCCAGCCGTGAAGATAAGGAAGCGATGTTTTTGGAATATTCGGAGCTTCTCAACTCCCTTGACAGCGGAGCAACCACAAAAATCACAATGATACCGAAGCACTGCTCACTACGGCGAGAAAGCACCTTTGTCAGTTTGGCATTCTGAAATTTCAGCAGATGGACGGACTGAATACGGTAATGCCCTTTGGTACAAGAAAGATTGATACCTTCCGAACGCTTACTACGGAAAGCCTTGCGGTGTTCATTCCGTTCCGGGTACAGGATATTTACCACGAAAACGGCATTTACTACGGGCAGAATGTCATCAGCAAAAATATGATTATCGCTGACCGTAAGTAGCTCTTAAACGGCAATGAGTTTATCTTGGGCGTTTCCGGCGGCGGTAAGTCCTTTGCCGCAAAGGGCGAGATTATCAATCAGGTGTTATCCAGCAACGCCGATATTATCATTATAGATCCTGAGCGAGAATATTCGCAGCTTGTAAGGGCAATGGGCGGCGAGGTCATTCACATTTCCGCTACTTCTGAAAACCATATCAACGCTATGGATATGACGAAGGAATACGGAGACGGCGCAAACCCGGTTATCCTGAAATCCGAGTTTATTATGTCGCTGTGCGAGCAGCTTATCGGCGGCACAAATTTGGGCGCAAAGCAGAAATCTATCATAGACCGCTGTACTGCTTCGGTGTACCGCACCTATCAGCAGAACGACTACAAGGGCGAAGTGCCGACCTTGCAGGATTTCCGTGAGGAACTCTTGAAAAAGAATGAGCCGGAAGCAAAGGAAATCGCCCTTGCCATTGAGCTTTTCACAAACGGTTCGCTCAATACCTTTGCAAAGCATACCAATGTGGATACGGATAACCGCCTGATCTTCTATGATATTCTCGACCTCGGTAAGCAGCTTATGCCTATTGGTATGCTGGTTGTCCTCGATTCTATTCTGAACCGTATCACGCAGAATGTGGACGATCTCTTGCAGAGCCATACGGCAAGGACAATGCTTGCAAACTCCGAGTTTATCGTTATGCTCAATCAGGCTTCTACTGACCGTTTGAAGCTTGCCGAACTGCTTAACATTTCCGATTTGCAGATGTCCTATATTACCAATGTGGAAGCCGGACACGGACTGATTAAGGTGGGTTCAAGCCTTGTACCGTTTGCAAACAAGTTTCCAAAGAACACGAAGTTATACAAGCTGATGACAACCAAACCGGGCGAGAGTGTGTAACTCTCGCCTTGCTGTGAGTTGAAAATCCGCAATGAATTATAGTGTCAATTAGTTTTGCGGTTTATAATCGCAAAACTAATTGACTTTCTGCGAATTTTGCGGTATAATACCTTACAGATGGAGGTGGTTATTGTGATTTACAGACCTATGTATGTGGATAAGATAATGGCTTATGTGGACACTCCTTTTGTAAAGGTACTGACCGGGGTTCGCCGCTGTGGGAAGTCTACAATACTAAAAATGATTATGGAAAAGCTGCAAGCGGAACGGAATATTCCCGCAGACTGTATTGTAAGCTGCCGTTACGATTCGATGGAATATGAGGATATGACGGCAAAGCAGATGTATGCTCACCTGAAAGGGCGGCTTTCACCCAATGGGAAAACATACCTGTTTCTTGACGAGGTTCAGGAAATCAAAGGTTGGGAAAAGGTTGTAAACTCATTGGTATCGGATTTTGATGTGGATTTGTATGTAACAGGCTCTAACTCCCGTATGATGTCCTCGGAGATTTCCACCTACCTAACCGGAAGATATATTGCTTTCCGTATCTTTACCCTATCCTTTTCGGAATACCTGATGTTTAAGGAAAAATACGATACGGTTGGTGATCCGAGAACGGAGCTTGCAGAGTATGTCCGCTTAGGTGGATTCCCTGCAACGCATTTGCAGAAGTATTCGCAGGACGAGATTTACACGATTGTCCGTGATATTTATAACTCAACCATTTTCTCCGACATTGTGAAACGGAATCAGGTCAGGAAAATCGATCAGTTGGAGCGTGTTGTCAAGTACACCTTTCAAAATGTCGGCAACACATTTTCCGCAAAGTCGATTTCCGATTACCTGAAATCGGAACGCAGGACACTTGATAACGAAACGGTTTACAGCTACCTTGAAAAGCTGGAAAAAGCGTATCTGCTTCACCGTTGTTCCCGGTATGATTTACAGGGTAAGGAAATCCTGAAAACACAGGAGAAGTTTTATCTTGCGGATAATGCCCTGCGATACAGCGTTCTCGGCTATAGTGCCGACAGCGTTGCAGTAAGTCTTGAAAACATTGTGTATTTGGAGCTTTGCCGCAGAGGATACACCGTTCATATCGGCAAAACAAATGACGGAGAAATCGACTTTGTAGCAACGAGACAAAATGAAAAGCTTTATGTTCAGGTTACGCAGGAGATAAACTCAGAAAAGACCGAAAAACGGGAATACCACCGTCTGCTTGAAATACACGACAACTACCCCAAATATGTACTCAGGGCAGATGAATTTGCAGGCGGAAACTATGAGGGCATTAAGACAATGCACATAGCGGATTTCCTGCTCGGCTCTGAATATTAAAACCAAATAGCACAAAGACGCTCGCCTTAAAATCAGGCGGGCGTTTTTTAGAAAGGAACTCAAAATGAAAAAAACAATTTGTATTATTCTGATCGTGGCGTTTGCTGCCCTGTTCGGCACAAGCGCCTATGAGCAACAGTTTAACATTTATGCGTCCTGAACTTGTGCGGGAGTGGTCAGACAAAAATCTTCCGCTTACACCCGATAAAATAACCTATGGTTCAAATAAAATCGTATGGTGGAAAGCTGATTGCGGTCACGAATGGCAGGCAAGCGTTAAAGTCCGTTCAGGCGGTGAGAATTGCCCGATCTGTTCAGGAGCGAGAGTTGCAGAGGGTATCAACGATTTAGCCACATTAAAGCCTGAGCTTGTGCAGGAGTGGTCGGAAAAGAATGAGATAAAACCTACGGAGGTTTCCATCGGCTCGCATAAGAAAGTGATATGGAAATTTTGTAAAGGACGCCTTCTTGATGGAAAAGGAAAGATAGGAGATGTTTGACCTTCACTGCGAAGTGACGATTGACGGATACAGAGATTTCATATTTATTAACCGTTTCGGGCAGACACAGCACCAATCAACATTAAACAAGGCTATCCGTCGTATTATCCGAGACTGTAATGATGAGCAGTTATTGAAGGATACCAACGCAAAGGTTTTGTTACCGCACTTTAGCTGCCATTCACTCCGGCATACATTCACGACAAGAATGTGCGAAGCAGGGGTGAATGTGAAGGTAATTCAGGACGCTCTTGGTCACAAGGATATTTCCACCACTCTTAACATCTATACCGATGTGACAAAGGAATTGAAGCGTTCCGAATTTGAAGGTCTTGACTTATACTTCAAAAATGAGTAAAATAATATAGTCCTGATATTTCCCAATCGGGAATGTCAGGACTTCTTTTATAACATCAGAAGTATTTACATCATCTACATCAAATTCCACATCATTTACATCATAACGGTACTGATAAATGCGGAAAATTAGATGTAGCGAAATGTGAAAAAAGATGATATAAGAAAGATTGGGGCATTTAAGTAGACTATATCAATATGTCCTAAACCGTTCCGACAATGAAGTCCTTACCTAATAACAAGGATTAAAAACCCAGTATTTATGTGGGTTTGCAGACTCAAAAAATCGAGAGAGAGTACATCTGCGGAAATAATTTTTGGAAAAGAGGCGTATAAATGAAACCGTGGTTTACGATTAATAAAATTGATGATAACACACATATTTTAAGCGAATATCGCCATTGGGAAGAAACGCATTGCTATCTTCTCGAAGGAGATGAGATGGCACTACTGATTGATACAGGACTTGGCATTTGTAATATTTCGTTGGAAGTGAATAAGCTGACAGATAAGCCTGTTACAGCTGTAGCTACACATATTCACTGGGACCATATTGGCGGTCACAGATATTTTCCTGACTTTTATGCTCATGAAGCAGAGACGCAATGGCTAAATGGTGGTTTTCCGTTAAGCATAGAAGCAATTCGAGGCATGGTTGTTGACCGATGTGATATACCTGAAAACTACAATGTGGATGATTATGAATTATTTCAAGGAAAGCCTACACGCATACTTCACGATGGAGACATTATAGATTTGGGAGGACGAGCCCTAATGGTGTTACACACACCGGGGCATTCGCCCGGTCATATGTGCTTCTTTGAAAAAAGTACAGGGTATCTTTTTGCCGGAGACCTTGTTTACAAGGATACACTACTTGCCAATTATCCTTCTACTGACCCACAAGCGTATCTTGGCAGTCTTGAAAAGATAGTTGGTCTACCGGTAAAAAGGTTATTTCCTGCACATCATACATTGGACATACAGCCTGAAATTATCATTCGTATGCGAGACTCCTTCCGTCAACTTGACTCTGAAGGGAAACTGCATCACGGAAGCGGTAAGTTTGATTATGGAGATTGGGCAATCTGTTTGTAAATATGCCTTCGGTTCATAAAACTTAAATAGCTTTGTGAGAGAAGATGTGGAGTCTTTTCTCAGAGAATTTTTTAACATTCGCAAACTACAAAGAAAATCCTTCTGCTGATATAATGATGACACACAGTAAGGAGAGGATTTGAGTGGTCAGACAAAAATCTTCCGCTTACAACCGATAAAATAACCTATGGTTCAAATAAAATCGTATAGTGGAAAGCTGATTGCGGTCACGAATTCTGAGTCCGCATGATTCGTTTACAGAAATACCCCCGGCTTTGCCGGGGGATGTTTATTAATTGATATTTTTGTTAAACACAATTTCAATTGCAGTTCCGACTCCCGGAGTACTGTCAATGTTGATTTTAGCATTATGGAACTTCGCTCCATGCTTTACGATCGACAGGCCAAGGCCTGTGCCGCCGCTTTCCTTAGAATGACTTTTATCGACGCAGTAGAAGCGCTCAAACACTCTGTCGAGATCCTCAGCAGGAATTCCGATTCCGTTATCCTTTACAGTTACAGATACATTTGCGGTATAGTCCTTTACAATGATATTGACTTTTCCGCCGTCGTTATTATATTTTATGGCATTATCGCAAAGATTGTATATCATTTCATCGAGTATCTGACGGACTCCGGAAATGCATGCGCTTTTACCATTTACACTTATGCTTACATTTTTTTCTTTTGCTTTGGGATCAAGCCTTAATGCAATGTTCTTTGAAAGCTCCAGTATATCCACACTTTCACGGTTTAGCTCGATCTCGTTTTCATCAAGCCTTGAAAGCTTTATAATATCCTCGATCAGATTAATAAGCCTATGAGCTTCATTGTATATTTTTTCGGCGAATTTCCGGAAATCCTCCGGTTTTGCCCAGCCTTCCTTCATGATCTCCGCATAGCCTGAAATTGCTGTCAGGGGAGTTTTAAGCTCGTGGGAAACGTTTGCCGAAAACTCACGTCTAAGCTCATCCCGGGATTTTTTTTCTGTTATGTCAATTATTATAATCACGGCGCCGGTAATAGTGTTTAGCTGCATAACAGGACTTGCAATGATCATGTATGAACGGCTGTCAATGTCGAGCTCTGTTTCAGCATGTTTTCCATTGACGGCAGCTTCTGCGGTTTCAATAAAGCTTTTGCTGTGGTTCAGATCGAGAATACTCTTGTTTGTATAATTGAACTCGCCGTCGTTTAAAATTTCAAGAGCGCTTTTATTGCAGGAAAGTATATTTGCCTTTTTGTTAACTATTATAAGACCTTCGCTCATATTCTCCGTAACAGTTTCAAATTCGACCTGCTTTGCCCTAAGTCTTGAAATATATTTTTCAATATCTTCGTTTTGCTTTTCTATTCTTATAAGCAGAGGGGCAAGCTCGTCGTATTTAAGATTACTTGACGGATTGTCAAGATTCAGCTCGTTAATAGGCTTTATGATCTTTTCGGTTTCATTGTTTGCAGTAATGATTGTAAAAATCAGAATGACTGCAATTATTACAATGATGTATGGAAGGGTACTGAAAATATCCTTATAGACGCTGTTTGTGGTATTTGCCATTCTGAGAATCGTTCCGTCATTGAGCTTCAGTGCATAGTAATATGTCTGCTCCCTAAGTGTTTCTGAAAGACGTGAGCTCTCTCCGCTGCCGCTTTCAAGAGCCTGAACTACCTCAGGTCTGTCATTGTGATTTGGAAGCTCTTCACCGGTACTGTCGTAAAGAACATTGCCGCTATCGTCTATCCATGTTATGCGGCTTGGAGTTATGTTTTTTACCGAGTCAAGATATGCTTTATTCTTACTGCCCATAGCCTCTGCAACATATTCCGCTTCGGCTTTTATGGACTTTTTCATTTCGTCATAATTTTTACAGTAGCCTATAAGAGAAATGGCAATAGCTGTTATAATGACAGCTATTGCAGTCATACAGCACATGGTAATGGAAATTTTCTTTTTCACTAATTTCCTCCTATTCTGTATCCAATGCCTCGTACAGTTTCAATCATATTTCCGCTTTTCCCCAGCTTTTGCCTCAGGGAGCGTACATGTACGTCAATAGTTCTTGTTTCTCCGTCAAAGTTATAACCCCAGATGCTTTCCAAAAGCTTGTTTCTTGAGAGAACAAGACCCTTGCTTTCAATAAGCATACATAACATCTCAAATTCCTTAAAGGTCAGGACAACTTCATTTCCGTCTACATAAACCTTATGTTTTCCGGTATCTACAACGATATCTCCGGCAAAAAGCTTATGTCCTGATTCGTTTTCGGAATATCTTCTGAGGACCGCCTTGATTCTTGAAATTAGCTCCATCATGCCGAAAGGCTTTGTAACGTAATCGTCCGCTCCGCTGTCAAGGCCGGTGACCTTGTCGTATTCAGAGCCTTTAGCGGTAAGCATTATTACCGGGATCTTCCGTGTAACTGCGCTGCTTCGGATTTGTTTTAGTATTGTTATACCGTCTTCCCCGGGTAGCATTATATCAAGAAGTATAAGCTCCGGAAGATTTTTTTCCAGAGCCTCAAAAAGCTCTGTACCGCAGGAAAAGCTTTCAGCCTCAAAGCCGGTCATTTTTAATGTATAAACTACCAGTTCGCTGATATTGCTGTCATCTTCGACAATATAAATCATAGTTTTTCACCTTTATATTTACCAGTAATAGAAAATTCCACCCATTCAGCAATATTGGCGGCATGGTCGCCGATGCGCTCAAAGTATTTTGCGATCATCAGCAGGTCAAGGCAATGCTCGCTTTTTTCGGGATTGCTCTGAATATACTTTATAAGCTTTGTTTTTATATCGCTGAACATTCTGTCAATAACATCATCTGATTTGATAACATTTCTTGCACGTTCAAGGTCGCTTTTTACAAAGGAAGTAATGCTATCCGTTACCATTTTAACAGTTGCGCTGGCCATATCGACCATGTTGATATCGCTGTATGCAGGGTCTGAATTGACGTATTTTGTAATTTCTGCAATATCCGAAGCCTGATCGCCGATACGTTCCATGTCGGACACCATTTTCATTGCTGCTGAAACCAGTCTGAGGTCGGTTGCCACAGGCTGCTGCTGAAGAATAAGCCTCATGCACAGTCCCTCTATGTCACGTTCCTTATGGTCAATGTCGTTTTCAATTTCGGATATAGTTTTGATTATGCTTTCGTCAGGATTTGCTAAAGCCTTTGAAGCGTTGGCAATTGCCGTTTCGCAAAGGCATCCCATTTTAATAAGCTCAATATGAAGCGCCTCAAGCTGTTCGTCGAATTTGCTGCGCATTAGCCAAACCTCCCTGTAATATAGTCTTCCGTCTTTTTATTGGACGGCATTGAAAAGAGCTTGTCGGTTTTGTCAAACTCAATAACTTCTCCCAGCAGGAAGAAAGCTGTCTTATCGGAAATTCTGACTGCCTGCTGCATATTATGTGTTACCATAACAATAGTATACTTCTTTTTCAGCTCTAATGCAAGGTCTTCTATTTTTGAAGTAGAGATCGGATCAAGAGCTGAGGTCGGCTCATCCATAAGCAGGACCTCCGGTTCAATCGCTAAGGCACGAGCTATACATAGTCTTTGCTGCTGACCGCCTGACATTCCAAGCGCACTTTTTTTAAGTCTGTCCTTTACCTCGTCCCAGATCGCAGCGCCTCTTAGGGATCTTTCCACTATTTCATCAAGCTTTACCCTTGAGCGTATACCATGAGTTCTCGGTCCGTATGCTATATTGTCATATATGCTCATAGGAAACGGATTCGGCTTCTGAAAAACCATTCCTACACGTTTTCTGAGCGTATTTACATCCATATCTCCGTATACGTCTTCATTGTCAAGGAGCATTTTACCTTTTATCTTACATCCCTCAACAAGATCGTTCATACGGTTCATAGATTTTAAAAGAGTGGATTTACCGCAGCCAGACGGACCTATAAAAGCAGTTATTTCATTTGGCGCAATATTCAAATTAACGCTTTTAAGAGCCTTGAAGTCGCCGTAATAAAGGTCAAGATTTTCAATTTTAAACTTATCCATAGCTTATCCTTTCGTAATTTTTTTAGCAAGAAATGAGGAAAGCGCATTAAGTCCTGCCACAATAACGATCAGAACCACAGCCGTTGCATATGACTGATCAATATAAAGCCCCTCACTTGACAGAAGATACATATGCTCCGAGAGGGTACGTCCTGATTTGAGTATGTTCCATGCAGCCTTTGTGCCGGTGCCGGCGGTGTAGAGCAGAGCGGCTGTTTCTCCGACTATACGTCCAGTGGCAAGGATCACTCCCGAGAGGATTCCTGGAACTGCCGGAGGAAGAACGATCTTAAATACCGTTCTGAGCTTTCCGGCTCCAAGTCCGAAGCTGCCCTCACGATATGAATCCGGAACAGATTTTAATGCCTCCTCAGTAGTTCTGATTATAAGAGGCAGTATCATAATGGCGAGAGTAAGAGTACCGGAGAGAACGGAGTATTTAAGTTTAAGCTGAACCACAAAGAAAAGATATCCGAAAAGTCCGTAAATGATTGAAGGAATACCTGACAGTGTTTCAGTTGTCATGCGTATAACACCTACGATTTTGTTACCACGCTTTGCATATTCAACAAGATACACAGCCGAAAAAATTCCCAAAGGAACAGTTATCAGAAGTGCCAGCGCCGTAGTTATAAAGGTGTTGATAAGCGCCGGAGTCAGAGAGCAGTTTTCGGATGTGTATTTAAATTCAAAAAGGCTTGGTGTGATGTGAGGAATACCTTTTATCAGAATGTAAATGATAATGAAAAACAGTATCAAAACTGTAATTGCTGAGCTGAGTATGACAAGGGATAGCAGTATGATCGAAAGAGGTTTATTTTTATACTGCTTTAACTTTTGTTTTACAGTCTGATTGTTAATGGCGTTCAATTTTCATTCCTCCTTTTAATAAGGGAGCAGGATATATTTATAATAAGGATAAACACAAACAAAACAACGCCTGTTGCGATCAGAGCTTCTCTGTGAAGATCCTGTGCATATCCCATTTCTATTGCAATGTTGGTTGTAAGCGTTCTAACACCGTCAAAAAGACTGCCCGGTATCGCTGTGCTGTTTCCTGCAACCATCATAACAGCCATTGTTTCACCTATGGCTCTTCCTATGCCAAGAACTACGCCTGCGAAAATACCGGACTTTGCCGCCGGTATAACGGTGAAAAATACACTTCGTTCATGTGTTGCACCAAGCGCTAAAGCTCCTTCATAATAGCTTTTTGGAACGGCTTTGATAGCAGTTTCAGATACGCCGATTACTGACGGAAGAATCATTACTGCAAGGATAAGCGAGGCAGTAAGCATGCTGTTTCCGGTAAGCGGAACCAGAATTACAAGACCGAAAAAACCATATATAACGGAGGGTATTCCTGCAAGGAGGTTAACGGCAGGTTTGAGTATACGGTAAATTTTCTTTGGACAGAAATAAGCCATGAATGCTGCTGTGAAGATTCCTATAGGAACACCGATTATTATCGCTCCGGCTGTAACATATATGCTTCCGAGAATCATTGGAAGAATACCATAAATATCGTTTGACGGACGCCAATCTGTACCTGTTAGAAATTTGAAAATTCCTATTTCCTTAATTGCCGGTATTCCATTTGCAAATAGAAAAAAGCAGATCAGAATAACCGCAATTATTGAGGTACAGGCGGCAAGGAGGAAAATGCCGCCCATAATTTTTTCTTTATATTTACTCATAAATGCCTCCGGGGAGATTTATTCAGTTATATCTTTCCAGCTTGATGTTTCACCTGTGTAAACTGATTTTACTTGATCACTTGAAAGCTCTTCTACAGGGTTTTTCTTGTTAACGATTACAGCTATGCCGTCCATAGCAATGGTCTGTGAGGTAAGACCACCCTCGATTTCACTGTCCTTAAGCTCTCTTGAAGCCATGCCGATATCGCATACTCCCTCCATAGCCGATGTCATGCCCGTTGTGGAATCGCTTGTCTGTATTTCAATTTCTGCATTCTTATTCACTTTAAGGTATGCCTCCTGGAGCTTTTCCATTACAGGTGAAACTGAAGAAGAGCCTGCAACAACAATTTTTCCTGACGGCGCATTGCCGCTGTAAGGCTGAGCGTCGTCGGAGCCTATATATCCGTTGTCCGAGATCACCTTCTGTCCCTCAGCGCTCATAATGTAGCTGATAAAGTCCTGTGCAGTTTCAGACAAGTTGTCTTTAGTTGCGATATTGAAAGGACGTGCAATTTTGTATGTATTGTTTTTTACATTGTCAACTGATACCTCAACGCCGTCAATTTTCACAGCCTTTACTGTATCGTTGAGAGAGCCTAAGGAAATATAACCTATTGAGTATATGTTTCCGGAAACCGTAGTCATCATAACTGATGTATTGTTGGTTATCATGGAATCGGTTCTGGTTTTGTCAACCTTTTCACCGCTTTCGTCCTTTTCTTCAATGCCGAAAAGCTCAACAAAGGCTCCTCTTGTACCTGAGCCGTCTTCACGGGACACTACGGAAATATCCTTTGATGAGTCAAAGTCCTTATCTGCGCCGCAGCCTGTTAACATAGCCGCAGACATTGTGATCGCCATTATTGCTGATATAATTTTTTTCATTTTAGCATTCTCCTTAAAATTTAGTATGTTATAATTGTAAAACACAAATGTAAAATCCAAAAGAGAGCGTATGTTAAATCTATGTAAAATGTCAAGGGAAAATGGTCAAAAAATACGGCTTATGTAAACTTTACATAAGCCGTGACGATAACTTTACTTTTTCTTTACTTTTCATATTCAGCTTCAAGCCACTGAACCATTTGTTCAAAGCCATCCTCAGTAAGTGGAAATTCAGAACTGGATTCAATTTCTGCTTTTCTTGAACACAGCATACCGTGCCATGTAATTACTTTTAAATCATTGTCCGCAGGTTCAATTCTGTAGTTGAATCCGTTAAGGCTTCCGGAGAATTTATTCCCACAGCTGTAAAAGTAGAAATTTCTTAAATCAAACAGTCCTTTGCTCATAATTAATTCTTTCCTTTATTTTCTTTACAGTGTATCTGATAAGCATAACTATCGCCGTTCCCACTGCCGCACCGCAAAAATCAATGCATACATCTCTCAGCTCGCAGCTTCTACCGGGAACAAAATATTGATGCAGCTCGTCCGATACGGAATAACACAGGCATGCTCCCAAAGATACTGCATTTCTGACCCATACTTTCAGGTTTTTATATGTATTCATAGTAAGGCATGAAAAAACTCCTAAAGCCCCATATATGGAGAAGTGAGCTGTTTTTCTTACCGCAAACTGACAGTCGTTGATAATTTCAGCACGCCTTGCCTGGGACAGCTTTTCAAATCCGGGGTAAATAACTTTTGCCATAAACTCAGCAAAGCCGTCGCTTGTATTGCTTGATGTATCGGCATTCTGCGAGGAGAAATAAAAAATCATGCACATTATAAATATCGTGATAAACAGGAACATTAATCTTTTAACATTAACTTTCATGCTTTTATTATACTATTAAAATTAAAAAAAGTAAAGCCTTAATATTGAAATAAATGAAATATTATGGTAGAATTTTAATAGGGGTAGTTTCCCACAAAGATTGTTTATAGGCAATGTTGCTTTATTGATAAAGGAGGCTGTTATATGAAATTTTGTCCGGGACAGTGCAGATATCTTTTAGCTGTTTATGAGCTTTGCAGGGAGAAAAGCCTTGTTCGTTCAGTAGATGTTGCCAAATACCTTTCGGTAACAAGACCAAGCGTCAGCCGTATGCTTAAATGTATGGCAAATATGGGACTTATAGCATCAGATTACTCAACTAATATAGTGTTGACCGAGCTTGGAATGGATACAGCAAAAAGCCTTCATTCAAAATATACAGTTATAAAGTGCTTTTTTATGAATATACTAAAGCTGCCGGAAGAGGATGCTTCGGAGCAAAGCATAATATTTCTTGTAAATTTTCCTGAGGATACAATAGAAAAATTGTCAAAAATAACAAAAAATACTATGAATAAGCGCCGTAATCATAAAACATCTTAACTATTTATGAAGAGAATATTAAGTTTTTAACCATATATTGTAAACAGAAAGAATCTCATGTCGTAATTTGCGATAATTTACTGTTGATTTTAATTCCTATATGTGCTATAATTCAATTGTAGAACAAAACAAAAACAAAAAGAAAGAGACAAAAAGAGCAAAGGAAAAGAGGCTGGAGATTTTTCTCCAGTCATTTTCTTTTAATAGAGCTTTTAGCATTAAAAGTTTCTGTATGCTGCACTGATACGGAGATGTCATCTGTTTTCTTAGAAGCAGAAGGCATCTTATTTGTGTTATATGGAAAATTGTTTAATTATCCCAATTGAAATATATGATGAGATGTCGGAAATTATCCGGGCATATATGTTGTAGTAAAAAATTACTGAATCATAATCTGATTTGCTGTTGTTTTTCATATGAGTGCTGAGTATTTTTATTTCCTGACTCAGCATTGCTCTAAGTTCCATCTCTTTCCAGTAGGGATTTAATGAAGCCAGAAATTCTGCAAATTTATTTGACTCTTCTAAAAGGGCAGAATAAAGCTTTTCAGCTTTCGGATTTTCACTGCAAAAGCTGTTGACATAATCTGAAAAAAGACTGTAATGTATGGCCATGCTTTTTGAGATTTGGTTTCCCACAGTATCTCCGTAATATTTCCCGAATATGTTACCAAGCTCATCTGGAAGCTCCCGTAAGCCGAGCATTATTGACGAGCAGTTATCTGAACGGAACTGACGTGCCTGAATGTACATAAAGCTGTAAAATGTATGCGCTTCTTTAAAGCTGTTAAGCAGTGAAAACACCTCAGCCTGATCAGGAAACAATGCTGTCAGCCCGAAAATATTGTTTGCCATAAAGTTCACCTCGCTGTTAGAACCTGTACCAGTAAAATTACTTTTCCGGTTCTATAATATATGCGGGATATTTTTGTTTTGTGAGCATCTATAAGTATTAATTGATGGTAAAGTTTACCTCAGCTTAGGACAATACGGCATAGTTTAGTATATAATCGGAAAATGAAGAATAAATTTAAAAAAAAGAAAAATGTACTTTTCTTTTTGGTCAAGTTGTGGTATAATTATAAAGATTAAAGTGTTTTTTGAATATCAGAACCTGTATCGCTAGGTTTTGTGTGCGGATTTTTAACGCAGTCAGCATAGAAATTTGCCAAAAAGACGTGCGCAATATCCGATTGGTGCAAGTTCTCATAACACTATAAGGAGGATTATGTATTTATGAGAGCAGTAATTACTGTTATCGGAAAAGATAATGTAGGTATTCTTGCAAAGGTCAGCAGTATCTGTTCAGACTGTAATGCGAATGTAATTGAAGTTACACAGAGCGTTCTACAGGATATGTTTGCAATGATAATGCTTGTTGATATTTCCAATATGAACGAAGACTTTTCAGTACTCGGAGATAAGCTCAGTGAGCTTGGAAAAAAGCTCGGACTTTCAATTCACACAATGCATGAAGATATTTTTAATTCAATGCACCGCATTTAAATTTAAGGAGATACTGGAATAATGCTGAATGTATATGATATTCTTGAAACTATCAGAATGATTCAGGACGAATGTCTTGATATCAGGACGATTACAATGGGTATTTCGCTTCTTGACTGCATTGACAGCGATATTGACAGAGCATGTGAAAAGGTATATGAAAAGATAACCTCAAAGGCCAGAAATCTGGTGGCAGTGGGAGAAAAAATCGAAAAGGAATACGGTATACCGATCATTCACAAGAGAATTTCTGTTACACCTATTGCTATTGTGTCCGCTGCCTGCAAGGAGAAAAATCCTGTAAAATTTGCTTTAACGCTTCAGCGTGCAGCGGATACATGCGGAGTTAACTTTATAGGCGGCTACTCGGCTCTTGTTCAGAAGGGATTTAGTGCAGGGGATATTGAGCTTATAAGGTCTATTCCGGAGGCTCTTGCCTGTACGGAAAATATCTGTTCCTCTGTAAACATTGGTTCAACCAAGGCTGGTATCAATATGGATGCAGTTAAGCTCATGGGTGAAATTGTCAAGGAATCCGCTGAGAAAACAGCTGATAAGCAGTGCATAGGTCCTGCAAAGCTGGTTGTTTTCTGCAATGCTCCGGAGGATAATCCTTTTATGGCAGGCGCTTTTCACGGTACAGGCGAGCCGGACTGTGTAATTAATGTGGGAGTTTCAGGACCGGGCGTTGTAAGAGCAGCGGTTCAGAAAAATCCTGATGCTAAGATCAATGAGATCGCTGAAATAATCAAGAAGACGGCGTTTAAAATTACAAGAATGGGTCAGCTTGTCGGTTCAAGAGCTTCTGAAATGCTGGGAGTGCCTTTCGGCATAGTGGATCTTTCCCTTGCTCCGACTCCGGCTGTAGGAGACAGCGTTGCCTATATTCTTGAGGAAATGGGTCTTGAAAAGTGCGGAACTCACGGTACGACGGCGTGCCTTGCTATGCTTAACGACGCAGTAAAAAAAGGCGGCGTAATGGCTTCTTCAACTGTAGGAGGACTGTCGGGCGCGTTTATTCCTGTGTCCGAGGATGCCGGTATGATTGATGCTGTAAGGGATGGCGCTCTTGCTCTTGAAAAGCTTGAGGCGATGACTTCTGTCTGCTCCGTAGGTCTGGACATGATAGTAGTTCCGGGAGATGTTTCCGCTTCAACTATTTCCGCCATTATTGCTGACGAGGCTGCGATCGGAATGGTCAATTCCAAGACAACTGCTGTCCGCCTTATTCCTGCCATTGGCAAGAAGGAAGGGGATATGCTTGAGTTCGGAGGCCTTCTCGGAAGCGGTCCTGTTATGAAAATCAGCTCAAAATCGTCTGAAAAGTTTATTTCAAGAGGCGGTAGAATACCTGCTCCAATGCAGAGCCTTAAAAATTAACGGAGGTAGGGTTTATGGAAAGTTTTATTAATAAAATCATTGAAATTGATAAGCTTGCCGATGAAAGACTGAAACAGTCGGCTCAGAAGAAAAAAGAGCTTCTCGCAGATGCTGAAAAGGAGTGCGTTGAGCTTGCGAAAAAGCTCATGGCTGACGCAGATAAGAGGATCGAGGAGGTCGAGGAATTTAACAGGGCTGACTGCGATCTTAAAATTTCTGAGCTTGAAAAGCATTATGAGGAAGAAAATATGAGCATCGACGAGGTATTCAGTGATGTTCATCTGCTGATGATAGAAGATATATATAATCAGACAGTGGGTGATCAGGTTGATTAACGAGTATGCAAAAAATGCTTCGGTTGTAAGAGCAAGAGCTATTTTCGGAAAAAGATTAAAAGCTGAAAATTACAGCGATCTTGTGACAAAGAAAACAGTAAACGAGGCTGCGGAGTATCTTAAAAAAAATACTCACTTCGGAGAAACCCTTTCAAATGTTGATACTGCCGGAATCCACAGAGGACATCTTGAATCAATGCTGCGCAGGGCGTACTTTGACAGATATGTAAAGCTATGTCAGTTTGAAAATATAGGCAGAGAGCCTTTCTATAATTATCTGCTTATCCGCTTTGAGATTGACGAGCTTTTGAAAGCTATCCTTTATCTCAATAGTAGGCATGACGATGATTATATCGAATCCATGGATACTTATTTTATAAAGCAGGCAAGATTTGACATGATTGCTCTGGCAAGGTCAAGAAACTTTGAGGATATGCTTAAAGTAATAAGGCATACGCCGTATTATGACGCTCTGAAAAAAGTTAAGCCGGAGGAAGACGGCACTGTGAATTATACCAAATGCGAGGTAAAGCTGGAAACATATTATACAAAATGGCTTCTGACAACAGTGGAAAAAAATTTCAGCGGCAGGTCAGGGGAAGCGTTAAAAAAGCTCATCAACGTTCAGACAGACCTTACAAATATTATGAATGTATACAGAATGAAGAAATTTTTTGGAGCTGATCCGGAAACTATTCAGGAATATATTCTGCCTTTCAGAGGGCGTATTTCAAAGTACCGTCAAAGCGAGCTGTTTGAAGCTCCGACTCCGGAGGATTTTATAAGGCTGCTTTCAGATACCATTTATGGAAAACAGATGGGAAGTCTGGACGAAAATATGGACAGTGAGCAGTTTGAAAGGGATCTGATAAGACTTAGATGTAATCTTGCAAAGCGCTCGCTTATGTTTTCGGAAAATGCTGCGGTCAGCCTTTATTCACTGATGTATCTGTCGGAAGTTGAAGTGAATAATGTTATATATATTATTGAGGGTATAAGATATAAAAAAAGCCCGAAATATATAGAAAATTTAATAGTTGTGCATTAAGCGGAGGTGATATAATGTCCATTGAAAAAATGGAGTTTGTGGCCATGATCGGATTGATGAAATATCTTGACGATACATTGCAGAAGTGTCTTGAATGCGGCAATTTCCATATTGAATACGCTTCAAAAGTCGTTTCTGAGCCGGGACAGCACTTTGTTCCGCTTCAGGAGGAAAATCCATATCGTAGCTTGCTGAAAAAGATTGTAAACATTCCGATCGGCGATGATTTTTCGTTTTACGAAGAGGAGGTCGGAGACGTTGCAGAGCTTTCAATGGAGCAGATTACTGATTTTGTATCACGTACAAGTGAGGAATTCAGAAATCTCAGCATTGGCATTTCAGAGCTTGAAAACAAGATCACTGAAAGGGAACAGGCGCTTATTCAGCTAAAGCATCTAAAAGGCATGGATCTTGACTTAGGCCAGCTTTTCAAGTTCAGCCATATGGTTGTGCGATTTGGAAAGATTCCTGTTGAAAGCTTTGATAAGCTTGATTATTACGACGACAAGACCTTTATATTTGTTCCGTATGACGATGACGGAGTTTACAAGTGGGGACTGTATTTCGCTCCTAAGGAAAATGTTGAAGAAGTGGATAAGATCATGAAGTCCCTTTATTTTGAAAAAATATGGGTTCCGGATTTTGTAGGCGGTACTCCTGAATCCGAAGCGGACAATCTTTCAGCTGAGCTTGACGGATTAAAGCATAATTTGAATGAGCTAAAGGAAAAGCGAAAAGAGCTTATCGAGCTGAAAGGCGATATGCTGAACAGAATGTTCTGTCACATAAGATTTCTCCATGACAGATTCAGTCTCAGAAGCTATGCGGCAGTATTTAAGGGAAACTTCTATCTTGTAGGATTTATTCCAAAAAAGAATATACAGAAGTTCAAGGAAAGCTTTGCAAAGGTACCGTATGTATCAATTATTGCTAAGCCGGCAGGGGAGCAGGAGGAAATTGAAACTCCTGTAAAGCTAAAAAATAACCGATTCGCAAGGCCGTTTTCAATGTTTGTTGAAATGTACGGGCTGCCGAGGTATAACGGATTTAACCCGACAACCTTAGTTGCTATTACCTATACGATCATGTTCGGTATAATGTTCGGCGATCTGGGACAGGGCCTTGTGGTGTCATTGCTGGGATTCCTTTTGTATAAGAAAACCGGCAATGCCCTTGGAGCTATCATGCAGCGAATAGGCATTTCCAGTGCGGTATTCGGGTGCGTTTTCGGATCGGTGTTCGGTTTTGAGCATGTGCTTGATCCTGTCTACCGAAAAATAGGTCTTGAGCATAAGCCTGTTGAGGTAATGGATAATATTAATCTTATTCTTGTAAGCGCTATTTGTATAGGCGTCGCACTTATAGTTGTGTCGATACTTATTAATATTTATGTAAGCCTAAAGCATAAGGATTTTACCAATGCAATATTCGGAAATAACGGAATTGCGGGGCTTATTACCTTTGGTTCTCTTCTTGCAGGGCTTGCAAAGCTTTTACTTGACGGTCAGAATATCTTTACGGCAAAGTATGTTATATTCCTGATCGTTCTGCCTATTATCATTATGTTTTTCCGTGAACCGCTGGGAGCAGCGATGCATGGTGAAAAGTATAAGCTCGAGGGCGGAATCGGAGATTTCATAGCCTCCAATTTCTTTGAGGTTTTTGAATTTATGCTGGGATATGCTACCAATACCCTTTCGTTTGTCAGAATTGGCGGATTTGTCTTTTCCCACGCCGGTATGATGTCGGTTGTAATGCTGCTTGCGGATATGGCGGCAAAGGGAGCATCCCCGATTGTTATTGTTCTTGGTAATCTGTTCGTTATCGGAATGGAAGGCCTTATAGTTGGTATTCAGGTTCTTCGTCTTGAATTTTACGAGATTTTTTCACGTTTTTACGACGGAGACGGATGTGCGTTTGATCCTGTAAAAATCAACTATACAACATCTATTGATTAATTATGCTTTGAATTGCCCGTGCAAAGCTAATAAAATAAAACTATTTTTTCGGGCGGAAAGGTCAAGGAGATTATAATGAATATTTTTGAAATTTTACTCGTACCTCTGTTTGCAGTTACAATGCTTATTCTTCCAGTCGTATATGTGCTGAAAAAGCGCAAGGGTTTAAAGCCGGCTAAGAGAGCTTTTATTGTTAACCTTTGTTCATTCTTTGCAGTTCTGGCACTTGCAATTGTTTTGCCGATAGGCGGATTTGTAAGCGCTGAAGAAGCTGTAAGTTCAGCTGTAAGCGGTTCAGGACTCGGTTATCTTGCAGCAGCTCTTTCAACAGGTATCGGTTCTATCGGATGCGGTATTGCCGTTGGTTCAGCAGCTCCGGCAGCTATCGGAGCAGTAGCAGAGGAGCCTAAGTCATTCTCAAAGGCACTTATTTTCGTAGCTCTTGGCGAGGGTGTTGCTCTTTACGGATTCCTTATTTCATTTATGATTTTAAGCAAGCTTTAATTTCCAGAGGTAAACGTTATGCAGTTTTATCTAATCAGTGATAACATTGATACGCAGATGGGTATGCGTCTTGCAGGGATAAATGGCGTAGTTGTACATGAACCGGACGAGGTAAAAGAGGCTCTTGAAAAGGCAGTTGATAACAAGAAAATAGCTGTTATTCTTATAACGGAAAAGCTTGTAAAGCTTTGCCATGAGCTTGTTTACGATATCAAGCTCAACAGGAGAAGTCCGCTTATTGTAGAAATACCTGACAGGCATGCCACATCTAAGATCACAACAAATATTAACAGTTATGTAAGCGATGCAATTGGAATGAAGCTGTAACCTGAAAAGACGTTCTGCCGTTTTGGACTTTTCCATGCAGCGGCAGAGTCATTATTGAAAAATAATTCTGGAGGCATTTTATGGAAGATCAGAACTATTTGCTTCACCGATTTACCAATTCCGTAAATCTTGAAGTGGATATGCAGATAGATGAGGTTATCGCCGAGGCAGAGCAGCAGCGTAAGGAGATGCTTGAAAGAGCTGAAAATGAGGCTCTTAACGATGCATATAAAAAAATCCAGAAGGCTGTAAAGAAAATAGAATCTAAATATCACAGAAACTATGCTAAAAAAGAACAGGAACTGAAAAATGAGCTTTTAATGCACAGAGATAAATTAATAAAAAGTATATTTGATGCTGTAACAGAGAAGGTTCAGGAGTTTGTAAACAGTGATGAATATACGGATTATCTTATCTCTTTGATAAAAGCTGAGTCAGTGCCATTCGGCGCAACAATTCTGCTATCAAAAAAAGATATGATTCATAAGGATAAAATAATGAGTGTTGTAGGCTATTGCGTTGTTGAGGAGGATCCTACAATCAGTCTTGGAGGATTGTCCATTCTTAACAAGGAAACGGCTACGATAATTGACAAAACGCTTGATACTGCGCTGAAGGAAAATCGCAAAAGCTTCAGCAGAAATTACAGTTTCAGCAGAAATTGATCACCAATATGAAAGGCAGAGGCAAATAATGGATACAATATATTCTATAAATGGTCCTGTAGTTAAGGTAAAGGACACAAAAGATTTTTCTATGCTGGAAATGGTGTATGTAGGCTACAAGCGTCTGATAGGCGAAGTAATCGCAATTACTGGAGAATATACTACTATACAGGTTTATGAGGTAACTACAGGACTGACTGTCGGCGAGCCTGTTTATCCTACGGGATCGCCTATGTGCGCAACCCTTGGTCCCGGTATTATATCAAATATATTTGACGGTATCGAACGACCGCTTAAACAAATCGAAAAGGTTTCCGGTGTCTTCATTAATGAGGGAGCTAATGTTCCTGCTCTTGATACAGAGCGTCTTTTTAAAGTAAAGATGGCTGTTCAGGTAGGGGACAGGCTCAAGGGCGGCGATGTTTATGCTGCATGCCAGGAAACACCGGTTATTATGCACTACTGCATGCTTTCTCCGCTTTTAAGCGGTGAGGTCGTATGGGTCAAGAACGACGGGCACTATAATATAAACGAAGTAGTATGCAGAATTAAAAACGGCAAAGGTGAGATCATTAACCTTAATCTTACACAGAAATGGCCTATAAGACAGGCAAGACCTGTTATGGACAGAATGCAGATTTCCCGTCCGCTTATCACCGGACAGAGAATAATAGATACTATTCTTCCTATTGCAAAGGGCGGCACAGCGGCTATTCCGGGAGGTTTTGGTACAGGAAAAACCATGACTCAGCATCAGCTGGCAAAGTGGTGCGATGCAGATATTATTGTTTATATCGGCTGCGGAGAGCGAGGAAATGAAATGACTCAGGTTCTTGAGGAGTTTTCTGAGCTTATTGACCCTAAGACAAACAGACCTCTTACTGACAGAACAGTACTGATCGCAAATACGTCAAATATGCCTGTTGCAGCAAGAGAAGCTTCTATTTACACCGGTATAACTCTTGCGGAATACTATAGGGATATGGGTTATCATATAGCGATCATGGCTGACTCAACTTCAAGATGGGCTGAGGCGCTTAGAGAGATTTCCGGACGTCTGGAGGAAATGCCTGCGGAAGAGGGATTCCCGGCATATCTGCCTTCACGTCTGTCAGAGTTTTACGAGCGTGCTGGATATATGAGAACTCTTAACGGAAGACACGGCTCGGTAACTATTATCGGCGCTGTATCCCCTCAGGGCTCGGACTTTTCAGAGCCTGTAACTCAGAATACAAAACGTTTTGTAAGATGTTTCTGGACTCTTGATAAGTCCCTTGCATATGCAAGACACTATCCGGCTATAAACTGGAGCACAAGCTATAGCGAGTATCTCGACGATCTTACGGATTATTATAATACAAATGCAGGTCCTGATTTTCTAAGATACCGTCAGGAGATCACAAATATCCTTCTTGAAGAAAGCAAGCTTATGGATATTGTAAAGCTTATTGGCGCAGACGTTCTCCCTGATGATCAGAAGCTTGTAATAGAAATTGCAAGGGTTGTCAGGGTCGGATTTTTGCAGCAAAACGCATATCATAAGGACGATACCTATGTTCCCCTTGGTAAGCAGAAGCTTATGATGAAAACCATACTGCATTTTTATGAGAAAGCAAAAAAAGCGCTTTCAGAAGGAGTGCTTATATCCGATATTATTAATTCGGGAATGATAGAAAAGATCATTAGAATCAAGTATGATATACCTAACGACAGACCTGATCTGTTTGATGAATATCTAAGTGAAATCGACGAGGTTCATGATAAGCTTATTTCAGAAGTAAAAGAGGTGGAAGCTGTATGATAATAAAGCATTTAGGTCTTAGCGAAGTTAACGGACCGCTTATCGTTCTCGATAAGGTAACGGACGCAAGCTATGATGAGATAGCCGAAATACACCTAAATGACGGAACTGAAAGGACAGGCCGTGTTGTTGAAATTTTTGGCGACAAGGTTGTGCTTCAGGTTTTTGAGGGTACAAAAGGACTTTCCCTTACAAATACAAGAACAAAATTTACCGGACAGCCTATGCTGCTTCCTTTGTCAGAAGAGCTTTTGGGTCGTGTGTTCAATGGCGCAGGTAAGCCTGTGGACGGATTGGGAGATATATTTCCTCAGAAGTTTGCGGATATTAATGGAAAGCCCCTTAATCCGGTTTCAAGAACCTATCCGAGAAACTATATCAGGACTGGTATTTCTTCGATCGACTGTCTTATGACTCTTATCAGAGGACAGAAGCTTCCTATATTTTCGGGTTCGGGTCTGTCACATAATAAGCTTGCAGTACAGATAGTCCGTCAGGCAAAAATTGCCGAGGAAAGCGGACAGGAATTTGCCGTAGTTTTTGCTGCAATGGGCGTAAAAAACGATGTTGCGGATTACTTTAAGAGAAGCTTTGCAGAAAGCGGCGTTCAGCAGAAGGTTGTAATGTTTATGAATCTTTCAAATGATCCGATCATTGAAAGGATTCTGACACCAAGATGTGCGCTTACCGCTGCTGAGTATCTGGCTTATGAGCGTAATATGCATATACTTGTAATTATGACGGATATGACTTCTTATTGTGAGGCGCTTCGAGAATTTTCTTCATCAAAGAATGAAATTCCTGGACGTAAGGGATATCCAGGCTATCTCTATTCAGACCTTGCATCTCTCTATGAGCGTGCAGGAGTTGTTGAAGGCTCTGACGGCAGCGTAACACAGATACCTATTCTTACAATGCCTAACGATGATATAACGCACCCTATACCTGATCTTACAGGGTATATTACTGAGGGACAGATCGTTCTTGACAGAAATCTTGACCAGACAGGTATATATCCTCCTATTTCAGTGCTTCCGTCCCTTTCGAGGCTTATGAAGGACGGTATTGGCGAGGGCTATACCCGTGAGGATCACTCTGCGGTTGCAAACCAGCTTTTTGCAGCCTATGCAAAGGTTGTTGATGCGAGGTCACTTGCATCAGTAATAGGTGAGGAAGAACTGTCTGATATTGATAAGGCTTATATGCAGTTCGGTGTGCAGTTTGAAAAGCATTTTCTTGCACAGAGTTTTGATGAGGATCGTACTATTGAGGAAACTCTTGATTTGGGATGGGATCTTTTAGCGCTTCTTCCGAAAAGTGAGCTTGACCGTATTGATGAGGACTTGCTTGCACAGCACTATGACCCGAAAAACGCTAAGCGTTTTATGGATTGAAAGGCGGGGAGTTAGTTGGCTGATCAGATTTTCCCTACCAAAGGCAATTTAATAAATGCTAAGAAAACTCTTGGACTTTGCCGCCTCGGATATGATCTTATGGACAGAAAGAGGAATATCCTTATAAGAGAAATGATGGCGCTTATTGATAAGGCTAAGGAACTGAGAGATTCAATTGAAGGAACATATAAGCAGGCTTATGCTGCTCTTCAGGACGCAAATATAACCCTTGGCGTTATTGATAAAATCAGTGACAGCGTGCCTATTGATAACGGTTTGTCAGTTTCATACAGAAGCGTAATGGGTGTTGAGATCCCACAGATTTCTTATGAGCAGCCAAAGCGTTTTGCTCCATATGGCTTTTATGCTACAAATTCTCAGCTTGATGTTGCATATGTGTCATTTTCCAAGGTTAAGGACATGACTGTTCTTCTTGCCGAGGTCGAAAACAGTATCTATAGACTTGCAAAGGCTATAAAAAAAGCGCAGAGGAGAGCCAATGCGCTGCAAAATATTCTTATTCCAAGGTATTCCGATATTGTTAAAACCATTACAGATAGCCTTGAAGAAAAGGATCGTGAGGAATTTTCACGCCTTAAAGTAATAAAATCATATAAGCAAAAGAAGTCGGCTTCTTAGGCGGCTTTGGCGTCAATATGTAGATTTTCTCTATATGTTGATGGAAGAATAATGTAAAAAATAGTCCGGAATCATTTCCGGGCTATTTTTCATATTCATATTTTCTGCATTTTAGCAAAGTTTGCCATTATTTTTTTTGTTCCAACCTTATCAAATGCTATTTCAAGCATAGCGTCATTTGCCATACTTTTAACTGAAAGGATTATTCCCTCGCCAAAAACACTGTGTCTTACTTTATCGCCGACTGAGTATGCTGCACTTTTCTTTGATGTCGGTCTTGCTTTGTTATTCATAACCTGTTTTTGCAGCGACAGGGGATTCGGTTCGGGAGCTTTTACACTTACCGGTTTTTGTATGTTAAGCCTGCTGTTTTTCTTCTCAATAAGCTCAGAGTCGATTTCCTTAACAAATCTTGATGGCATATTTCTTGTGGTTGTTCCGAAAAGCATTCGCTGAGAAGCACTGCTGATATATAGCTTGTTTTTGGCACGGGTGATCTCAACATATGCAAGACGTCTTTCCTCTTCAAGCTCTTCTGCACTGTTCATACTTCTTATGCTTGGGAATATACCGTCCTCCATACCGACGGCAAAAACGCTGTCGAACTCAAGTCCCTTTGCTGAATGAATAGTCATCATTACAACTGCATCAGTATTTGCATCCATTTTATCAAGGTCTGTATACAGTGATATCTCCTCTAAAAAACCGCTTAAAGAAGGCTCTTCAGCGTCATTCATATATGATATTATAGTAGATTTAAGCTCGTTGATATTCTCAAGCTTGCTTATTCCCTCATCGCCTAAAGCTTCCATATAAGCTTTATAGTCTGTTACCTCCAGCAGCTCGTCAAAAAATTCATCAAGGGGTAGAATCTCTGCATCAGCGGTCAGTGTATCAAACATGTCGGCGGTACTTTTTAAAGCTGCTGCTTTTTTTGAAAGAGCAGGGTATTCTGATGCGTTTCTCATAACATTAAGAGGATTAAGCCCAAGGTTTTCGGAGATTTCCTCGAGAGTCGATACAGTACTCGGACCTATACTTCTTTTAGGCTCGTTAATAATTCTTTTTAATCTGAGCATATCGTTACTGTTGTTGATTACTGAAAGATAGGAGGTAAGGTCCTTTATTTCTTTTCGGTCATAAAAGCGCATACCGCCGAAAACTCTGTATGGAATACCGCTTTTAACAAGAGCCTGTTCAATGAAATTAGACTGTGCGTTCATTCTGTACAGAACAGCATTGTCGCTATACTTTCCGCCATTTTTAACATTTTCAAGTATCGTATCGGCAACAAACCTTGCCTCGTCCCTTTCATCCACGGCTTTGAACCATGTGATTTTTTCGCCGGAGCCTTTATCAGTCCAGAGATTTTTAACTTTTCTTTCAGAATTATTTTTTATAACGGAATTTGCAGCGTCAAGAATGGTCTGTGTAGAGCGGTAATTCTGCTCAAGTCTTATGACCTTGCTTCCTTCAAACTGTTTTTCAAAGCTGAGGATATTTTCAATAGTAGCTCCTCTGAACTTATAGATACTCTGGTCGTCATCGCCTACAACGCATAAGTTGTGGTGTTTAGCCGAGAGCATGCTAACAAGGCGGAACTGAGCCTGATTAGTGTCTTGATATTCGTCAACCATAATATATTTGTATCTGTTCTGATAATACTCTAAGGCATCAGGAAACTTCTCAAAAATTTTAACTGTCAGCCGTATTATATCATCAAAGTCAACGGCATTTGATTCAAAAAGACGTTTTTGATAGGATTTGTAAATGTTTGCAATAACAGTGTTTCGATAATCGTTTCCAGCCTCCGATTCGAGCTCATCCGGTTCAAGGAGTCTGTCCTTTGCGAAGCTTATTGCTGATAAAACAGATTTTGGAGGAAACTGCTTTTCTGATACATTAAGGTCGGACATGCAGGACTTTATAACTCTAAGGCTGTCATCAGAATCATAAATAGTAAAGTTACTGCTGTAACCAAGCCTTTCAATATCTCGTCTTAAAATTCTGACACACGCAGAATGAAAGGTTGCAGCATGGACATCGCTGCCCTCCTCTCCGAGAAAGTCGGAAAGTCTGCTTTTAAGCTCTCCGGCAGCCTTATTTGTAAATGTAATTGCAAGAATGCTCCATGGTTTTACCGGTCTTACAGCAATGGCTTCTCTAAGCTGCGAAAGATCAATTTCGTCGCCGCTTAAGTAAAGATCAGTTTCGCCATCGCTCAGGTATTGTTCCAAACATTGAATATCATCGTGTGAGCCGCAGTATGTATCGTCAAAATATGCATTTCCGAAATTTATCATATTTGCAATTCTGTTTACAATGACAGTGGTTTTTCCGCTTCCTGCTCCGGCAAGGACGAGTACAGGTCCGTTAACAGAAAAAACAGCCTCACGCTGTATTTCATTCATTTTGCAGAAGTATTTTTCCAGAGCCTTTTTTTTAAGATCCGTATAATTTTGCTGTGGCATAGCTATCTCCAATCATTGGTAGTATTCTTTACAGCGTGGTATTTGGTTATGCTGTAATTGCCTGATATGCAGACGGCAAATATCTGATTTGCAAATCTGCGAGACGTTAAAATAATTATACCATATTTTTTATTTCATGAAAAGCGAATTTTAATTTTTTATACTCAATTATAATATTTTTTCAATTGTGCATAATAATTCTGAAATAAAAAATTCAGGAGGGTCGTTTGTGAAAAGAGATCAGTGGTCTTCAAATTTTGGATTTCTAATGGCTGCCGCAGGATCAGCTGTAGGACTTGGAAATCTTTGGAAGTTTCCTTATATAGCCGGCATGAATGGGGGAGGAGTATTTTTAATAATATACCTTTTGTTGCTGATTCTTCTGGGAGCCCCTATACTGCTTACGGAAATGGCAATAGGAAGAAGCAGCAGACTCAATGCAATTGACGCATGTAAAGCTATTGCTCCTAAGTGGGGCTTTGTCGGAGGAATGGGCGTAATAGGCGCATTTTTCATACTTTGCTATTACAGTGTAATTGGAGGATGGGTGCTGAAATATTTTTTCAAATACATTGTCTCTTCTGAGATCAAGGAACCTGAGCAATATTTTGAAAGCTTTACCTCATCTGTAGCAGAACCAATTGCCTGGCATGTAATATTTGCGGCTATAGTAGTATTCATAGTAATACGTGGGATTTCCGGGGGAATTGAAAAGGTAAGTAAAATATTTCTGCCCCTCCTTGCAGCGTTTATAGTGCTGATCGCTGTTAATGGTATGCTTTTGCCGGGTTCTTTTGAGGGAGTGAAATTCATTTTAAAACCTGATTTTTCCCATATAAAAAGTGCCGGAGACTTTTTTGGTATAGTGCTTAGCGCTATGGGGCAGGTCTTTTTCAGTTTGAGTCTTGGAATGGGAACGCTTATAACATATGGAAGCTATCTCAGTAAGGATTCTAACCTTATGACCAATTCTCTCTATATACCTCTCTTTGACCTGATAATTGCGCTGGCAGCCTGTTTTGCAGTTATGCCTGCGGTATTTGCATTCGGTCTTGAACCGTCAGCCGGCTCGGGGCTTATTTTTAAAACACTGCCGCACGTATTTGCAAATATGAAATTCGGAAGAATACTTGCAGTGATATTTTTCCTTCTGGTTCTGTTTGCTGCTATAACGTCAGCAATTTCACTTCTTGAAGTTATTGCTTCGTATCTGATAGACAGAATGAATTGGCATAGGATCACTGCGTCCGTCGTTCCTGCCGCAGCATTCACTGCGATTGGCTGCCTTGCTTCTCTTTCATTTGGAAAGCTCAGTCATATCAAAATTTTCGGCTCATCTATTTTCGATTTTCTGTCAGAATTTCCGGATAAGATACTAATGCCGATAGGAGGGTTCTTCCTTTGTATTCTTGCAGGATATATTTGGGGTATGCCGAATTTTGAAAAGGAAGTCACCTCCGGCGGAAAGTATACATTTCATTTTAAAAGGCTTACCGGATTTCTGATAAAAATATTTGCACCTTTAATGATCGTTATAATTTTTTTTGCGTCTTTTATATAAGAAAGAAAAAAACGAAAAAAAGCTATTCCATTTTTCATAAAAATGTTGTATAATTATATGTGAACCTGCACAGCAGTAAAAAGCATACTTCTGATTGCAGATAATTATATTATATTGGAGCTTTTTATGAAATTACGTTTTAATGCAAAAAGCAATACCAATGCTGCATATTGTATTATAGTTTTTGGTGTTTGTCTTCTTATGACGGCGTTTATTTTTAAGTATGAATCTTTTTTCCGCTATTTCAGAAAAATACTGAGCGTTTTGTCACCGATAATATGGGGTATTGCAATAGCATATCTTTTAAATCCGTTGATGATGTTTTTTGAGCGTCTTCTTAAAAAGGCTGTCTGCCGAAAGAAGCCTCATAAGGCTCTTGTCCGGACTTTGAGCATAACTATTACCATGCTTATTACTTTAGCTGTTATTTCGATGCTTATAGTTTCAGCAGTACCTGAAATACTTGACAGTATAAAAGAGATCATAAAGAATCTTCCAACGTATTTTAACAACGTTCAGGATTATATTGAAAATAGGGCAAACAAATTTCTGGAAGCAAATCCTGATCTGAAAAATATGATAAATACTGAATTTGAAAATATTCAGGATATAGTAATGAAAGCGGTTTCACAGTTTCAGCCAAAGCTTGACAGCATTCTTGCAAAGGACGGACTTATTGCAAATGTAACAGACGGCGCAATGAATTTCCTTATTGGACTAAAAAACTGTCTTCTTGGTATAGTGGTATCAATATATTTACTTTTCAGCAAGGAAACTTTTATTGCTCAGGCAAAAAAGGTTGCACATGCACTTCTGCCTGCAAAAAGATGCGATAAGGTATTAAAGATTTCAGCTGACGCAAATTATACATTTATTCATTTTCTTTCAGGAAAAGCTCTCGACTCGCTTATTATCGGTATTCTGGCATTTATCGGTATGACTCTTTTGAAAATGCCTGACTATGTGGTTCTCATAAGCTTTATTATTGGCATCACAAATATGATACCTTTCTTCGGACCTTTTATCGGCGCAGTTCCAAGCGCATTTCTGGTTCTTCTTTCAACGCCTAACAAGACTATTGCATTTATAATATTTATTCTTTTGCTTCAGCAGTTTGACGGAAACATTCTTGGTCCGAAGATCCTTGGCAATTCACTTGGACTATCCGCGTTCTGGATAATGTTTGCTATTTTCGTAGGAGGAGGCTTGTTCGGCTTTGCCGGCATGATACTTTTTGTTCCGGCGTTTGCAGTAATATATACTTTGTTTAGGGAGCTTATTATTGAAAAGCTTGAGAAGAAAAAGTTACCTGTATCCACTGCATATTACAAAACGGAGGAAGAAGCTGTATATGTAAAAAATAAAACTGAGAGTAAATCCGAAGAAACCGCTTCATCGGATGATCAGGAAAAAGACAAAAAATAATTTTGGAGGAAACTATGATCAGCAAAATTCAGGAAGAGATTTTAAAGCTTAAAAAGGATAAGAATGCAGTAATTCTTGCACATTCATATCAGGCAAAGGAAATCATAGAAATTGCAGATGAAACAGGTGATTCCTATGCGCTGAGTGTTGCGGCTAAAAAACATGATTGCAGCGCATTTATCATGTGCGGAGTTCATTTTATGGCGGAAACAGTAAAAATGCTTTCTCCGGATAAGCGTGTATTTCTTGCAAATGGAGAAGCCGGTTGCCCTATGGCGGAGCAGATGGAGCCTGAGCTTATCGCTCAGCTTAAAGCAAAGGAACCTGACAGAGCTGTTGTCGCTTACATAAACACAACTGCTGCATTAAAGGAAGTATGCGACGTATGTGTTACCTCGTCAACCGCTGTCCAGATAGTGGAGAAAATGGATGCAGATAAGATATTATTTATACCTGATTGCAATCTTGGAGGTTATGTTGCAAAACAAGTTCCGGATAAGGATATCAAGCTGCTTGAGGGCGGTTGTCCTGTTCATGCTTCAGTGACGGCATCTGACCTTAAAAGGGCAAAGGAGCTGCACCCGGAAGCGTTGGTTCTTGTTCATCCTGAGTGCAGGGAAGAGATAGTAAGAAATGCAGATTATATTGGCTCTACCTCCGGTATTATGAATTTTGCTAAAAATTCAGATGCAAAAGAATTTATTATCGGTACAGAGATTAGCATAACGGAGCATTTGCAGTATGCCTGTCCTGATAAGGAGTTTTATAATCTTTCCAAGAAAATCATATGTCCTAACATGAAGCTTACAACTCTTATGGACGTTTATAAAACTCTTTTGAATATGGACAAAAATAATGGTAAGGCATGTGAAATAAAAATGTCGGACGAGCAGATCAAACGAGCAGGGGTATGTATTGATGAAATGATAAGGCTTGGTGGCTGATCATATAATAAAAATGTTCGGTGGTTTTATCCATCGAACATTTTTTATCCCTGCTTGCAGCGGCCATTTTCTGAGCTTACAGGTATGATCTATATACTTTTACAATACTGTGAAAATTCGTATTTTTCTCCAAGCTTTTCGGCGCATGCCAAAGCCTGATTTTCCGTTTTAAAAATTCCGAACACAGATGAGCCGCTTCCGCTCATAACAGCGGATAATGCTCCCATTTCTTTCATTTCATTTTTTATATGGCATACATCATTAAGATCAGTTACCTGCTCGAAAAGATTTCCGCAAAGGCCACAGCATTCTGTAAATCTGCCGTTTAATATGGCTTGTTTCAGCTTTTGAACCTCCGGGTGAACAGGACTTTCAAGCTGATCAATTTTACCGTATGCCTCTGGAGTTGAAACTCCCGAAGCTCCCTTAGCAATAACAAAATGAGTTTCCGGAATTTGAGGAAGAGCTTCAAGTATTTCTCCGATTCCTGTTACATATGCTGTGCCGCCAAGGGTAAAAAAAGCAGTGTCAGCGCTTATTTTACCGCCCAGCATACAAAGTGTCTCCTGTTTCAGCGAGGTTTCAAAGATTTTATCAAGACCGATAAGTACGCTTGCGCCGTCAGAGCTGCCTCCTCCAAGACCTGCCTGGGAGGGAATATGCTTTTCAAGCTTGATTTCAGCTCCTGAATTTATTCCCGTATATCTGAAAAACAGCTCGGCTGCTTTATAGGCAATATTTGATCTGTCGCAGGGTACTCCCGGTTTGCTGCATATTATATTGATGCCGCTGCTGCGTTTTGAGACAGATACCATGTCGAATATGCTGACAGTCTGAAAAATGCTTTCAATAGTATGATATCCGTTTTCTTTTTTTCCGGTAACATCAAGAGAAAGATTGATTTTCGCAGGAGCTTTTAAAGTAATACTGTCCATATTCACCTCATATATTCAGACCTTTAAGAAAAGCTTCAATACGTTTCAGAGCCTCAAGAAGATGCTTTAAGGAGTAGGCGTAGGAAACTCTTATAAATCCCTCGCCGCTTTCGCCGAAAGCATTTCCCGGAACTACCGCAACATTTTGTTCATTTAGCAGCCTTTCGCAAAACTCCTCACTTGACATACCGGTACTTTTAATGCATGGGAATACATAGAACGCTCCCTCAGGATTAAAGCAGTCAAGACCCATTTTATTAAAGCTGTCAACAAGAAGCCTGCGTCTTACATTATATTCGGCAACCATGTTTCTGACCTCGGTTTCGCATTGGGTAAGAGCTTCAATAGCGGCATACTGACTGAGGGTTGGGGAGCACATAATTGCATACTGGTGGATTTTAAGTATCTCCTTTACAATAGGTTCAGGAGCGCATAGATAACCAAGTCTCCAGCCTGTCATTGCAAAAGCCTTTGAAAATCCGTTTATATATACTGTTCTTTCTTTCATTCCGTCAATTTCAGTAATTGAGCAGTGTTTTCTTCCATAGGTAAGCTCGGAATAAATTTCGTCTGAAAGTATTACTATATTTGTATCACGCAGTACGTCTGCAATTTTCTCAAGGTCCTCCCTTGTCATTATTGCACCGGTAGGATTGTTAGGGAAGGGGAGGATAAGCAGCTTTGTTCTGTCAGTAATTTTTTCCTTCAAAGCGCTGGCAGTAAGCTTGAAGTTGTCCTTACGCTTAGTTTGGATTGATACCGGAACGCCTCCCATAAGCTCAACAAGTGGGGCATAGCAGACAAAGCACGGTTCAACTATAAGGACTTCATCTCCGGGATTAACCATTGCACGTATAGAGATATCAATGGCTTCAGAGCCGCCGACAGTTACTATAACCTCATTTTCAGAGTGATAGCGGCACCCGGTTTTTTTATAAGTATAATTTGCAATTTCTTCTCTTAGCTGTGCAAGACCTGCATTTGCGGAATAAATCATACGTTTTTTTTCAAGAGTGTCGATTGCAGACTTTCGCACGACCCAAGGAGTCTGGAAGTCTGGCTCACCGACGCCAAGGCTTATTACGCCTTGCATATTCTGAGCAAGGTCAAAAAATCTTCGGATTCCTGACGGCTTGATTTTTTTGATCTTGTCAGAAAGTACTGAATTATAATCAATCACGGAGCAACATAACCCCTTTCGTCAACATCTTCCTCCTGAATAAATATTCCTTTTTCCTTGTATCTTCTCAGGAAGAAATGTGTAGTAGTGGAAAGAACGCCGTCAATAGTTGCAAGTCTTTGTGCTACGAACAGCGCAATATCCTTAAAATTTGTTCCTGTAACAGTAACGGCTAAGTCATAGCCTCCTGACATAAGTGTAACGCTTTCAACCTCGTCATACATCATGATAGTTTTAGCGATATCGTCAAAACCCTTGTCACGCTGAGGTGTAACTTTAAGCTCGATAAAAGCAGTAATGCTGTTTTTGTCTGCAAGCTCCTCGTTTACAATAGCGCTGTAGCCCTTGATAATGCCGTCGGCTTCAAGCTTTTCAATTTTTTCAGCAACCTCTTTAGTGGTTATACCAAGCATTGAAGCAAGCTGCTCGTTTGAAAGTCTTGCATCCTGTTTAAGAAGTCTTATAAGCTCGTTCATTATTGTCCCTCCGTTAAATATTTATAAAATGCGGTTTTCTATTGATGAAATAGGCAATTCTGCTGAATCCGGCTTTTTCAGCCAAAGCGATCCCATCGGAAATTCCTTTTCCAAGGTCTGCCGTGGTATGAGCATCAGAGCCGACAGTGATTATTTCACCGCCGAGGTCCTTATATAGCTTTACATATTCATAAGTTGGAAACGTTTTCCCGTATTTCTGGCGAAGACCGGAAGTGTTGATCTCGATTCCATTTCCGTTAAAAATTACAGTTCTAAAAATATCAGCAATTATGTCGTCAAATGGTTTAAGATCAATTTTCACTCCGTAATTACTTGCATATCTTAGGGCATATGTCAAGTGTCCCAGCACGTCAAACTTACCAAGACGGCACATATTCAATATTTCGGTAAAGTTCTGCTCCATAAGCTTATTTACGTCTTCTTTAGTATAGTCGATAAAAGCAAAATCATCACGACCGGGAAGCTCGTGAAGCGAACCGATAACAAAATCGACCCTGTCATCTGAAATCAGCTTTTCCGAAAGTTCAGCGTCATAAGCAGACTGACCAAGCTCGATTCCGCAGATTAGATTTAGTTTCCCTTTATATATCTCTTTGGCTCGTGCAGTTTCCGCAAGGGAATTTTCATAGCAGACTTTGAAATTATAATCGTGATATTTTTCATCCGGTCTGATTTCATAATGCTCTGCTTCGTAATAGCGGTTGACTTCACAATGGTCCGTTATTGCCATTGCCTTAAATCCAAGCTCGACAGCTCGCTCACAGCGCTCTGCAACAGTATTCTGCCCGTCAGGTGAGTTGGCTGTATGAGTATGACAGTCCAAAAGCATAAATATTTTCCTTTCTGATTTCAGATTATTGCATTATTAAAAGCAATGAGTTAATTATAGCACAGAAATCAAAAAAAAGCTATAGAAAATGAAAAAATCCTCTGCTGCTATTTTTGCTTTAGGGTAATTTTTTGTGCACATAGCTGTAATTATTTGGTGAGTTTTGTGCACATCTCCGATTTTTGAAATAATTTCGGAAAAAAGTGCACAAACAGGGTGTTAAAATTGTTATATATAGTGAAAGTCGTTAATCAAGGCTTTATGATTAGCGATTTTCAGCGGTTCAGATCTAATATATATATATTTATATGGCGTTCCCATGCCGTATAGGGGACGTCATATAAATAGCAACACCAAAATATTAATAAGTAATTAATATTGTTAAAAATATTTTTTTAAAATTCTTGACAGAATACAAAAATAGGTATATAATAAAGCTACAGGAATAAAATTCCACGACGGTTAGGAAAGACAACAATTAAAGGAGGAATTAATATGGTTAAAAAATTTTTATCTGTTTTATCAGCGGCGGCAATAATGATTACCGCTTCGGCTTCGGCGGCTTTTTCGGCTGGAGCGTTCACGATTGATGAAAAAAGAATGGATACCAATCAGGACGGCAATATTGATTTGATGGATCTTGTTGCACTTAGTAAGTATTTTGTGGGATTTTATGGTGTTGTAGATCCAAGGTGCTATGATATTGACCATGATGGTATCACAGGAGCAGCTGATTTGGCAATACTTAGAATGTACGTCAGCGAGCAAGAAGTTGTATCATGGGAAATTGTTTAAAAGGAGGTAGATTTATATGTTTAGTTTAAGAAAGGTTTTTATGAAGCCGGCAGCAATTCTATTGTCAGCAGTAATGCTTGTGGGAGGCTCACTTGTAAGCAGCTACGACCATACAGATGCGGCAAGCAACAGTATTACATATATTAAGCATTATTACAATTCAACAAAGCCGGATGAAGAATATTCTATTGATTTAGTTGACATTTACACTAATGTACCTCGTGCAGTCAATGATGTGTTCCCAAGTGATCCTCGTCCTAATGCTGATCCCAATACGTCAATGGTTTATTTAGAGGATTGGACTCCAGCGAGTCAAGGATATATTAATTGTGGGAGTGCTTTTATTGTTGATAAACACACTATAATAACATCAAGACACAATATTTATTCTAATGGAAATTTTCCTACTGATTTAAGAATGTACATTGCTAAATCAAATCCAGCAAGCAATGAAGATTTGATTTCGCTCACCCCTACTGCTATTCATGTTCCTGTTACACCGGCAGGTAAAACTGATTCAAATTATGATTATGCAATCGTAACAGTTGAAGAAAATTTAAAGCCATACGGTTATTTTAGCTTGGGTCTTGCTTCTCAGGATGCGCCGTCATATAATGTTCCGGTTCATAGTTTGGGTTACCTTTTTCCTACAGTGACTGGAACTCCGCCGATATTAAAGAAAAGTGATGGTCACCTTAATAGCTGGGATAATGGACTTATACGTACTGATAGCTATATCGCTCCAGGTACATCAGGAGGTCCTTTATATACTGAGTGCAAAATTAATGGTGAATCCTATATAACTGCTATTGGGATTGCTGGCGCCATTAGTACGGTTGATCCAAAAAACGGAAATAAATTTGTTCCAATCAACAGTAATATATTAAAATTTGCGCTTGATAATGAACATTTATAAGGAGTTGATTTCTATGAAAAAATTTAGGAGGATTTTAGCTGCTTTGATTTCTGCGGCTGTAGTAGGTTCAGCGAGTGTTGCTCCGACTTCTGCAATAGGCTTTGTTTTAGTTGGAGATAAATATTATACGCAGGGAGAGTATGAGCTATTGAAAGAAAAGTTTATGTCGAAATATACATTTGGTGAGTATTATATTGACGTTGAAGAAGAATATCTTACAGCCACTACAGATGAAAATGGAAACACAATCTATGCCTTGATTCCGGGAACGGATTTATACGAAAGCCTTAATACCATAAACGGCACAGGAAATACTAATATTAGTATGGGTAGAGGTTCTGGTTCTGGTGATACTTATTATTTAGAAGCATATCGCTTGCCTCGTGTTACAGTAACTTTAACCGATACCAATAAAGAGGCTGTTGCTGAAAAAATAAAAAGCTTGAAAGGCGTAAAAGAAATTGTACTCATGGAGTCGTGGCAATATGTAAGCGGTCAGTCATTTACAGGCGAACCAGTCGATATTGACCCCCTTTCCGGCGACCTGAGCATGGACGGCAAGGTAAACATAGTTGACGCTGTAAAGCTTGCAAAATACAACGCTGACCCGACTGCTTTTCCGCTGCTTACCTATAGTCAGCTTGCTGCGGATATCAATGGTGACGGTGAGCTTACAAATGCGGATTTGGTTGCTCTTATCCAGATGATCTGATTTAAGCGTTCCCCAAAAGTTTCATATACTAAATGACCCTCCTGATTGATTTTTCAGGAGGGTCGCACTCGTTTATAGCTTTGTAGATAATGTATAGATTTTATAGCTGATTTTGTTTATATTGCTGATTTTTGAAAAAATTTCGGAAAAAAGTGCACAAACAGGGTGTTAAAATTGTTATATATAGTGAAAGTCGTTAATCAAGGCTTTATGTTAAGTGACAAGCAAAACGCAAAATGTATAAAAAGCGGAGAAAAGCAGTAAATTTGCGGAACAGAGGTTATAACCAACGTAACCACGCCATTTAT
>CANPXN010000003.1 GCA_947586185.1 uncultured Clostridia bacterium | reverse complement strand
GTTTTGGAGTGAATGTCGCTACTTTTATTCCTGCAGTGCGTTTTAAGCGCTTTTTAGAGGGTTTTTAGAGGTTCCCTAATGTTAAAAAAAGTATCTACACTGCAATAATGATATACTACTTCATTCATACTTTTGTACGCCTCCCTTTTCTAAATTTATTTGCCATGGATTTCATTTTTTAGCATTATGTGCCTTCTCATGACAACAAAATAATTATATTCAATACAATTTGAAATATGGCAGGCAATCAAAAAGACCACCCACCATACACAATAGTTTGTGCTAAAATTTTATTTATTTCCACTCTACGCAATTAATCGGTTGTATCATGTTTTTTATGTGAAAAAGCTGCATTTTACGTTGAATTATACATGTGAAATTTCATTTTTGCAATGCTATTTTGATAATTAGTATCAAAATAGTATCATTGCAGTATCACTCAATCAATATTGATTTTAGTCAGTTCGGTGATTTGTGACTTACTCCAGAAATCATTTTCCCAGTAAAAGTATTCGGATTTCCTCTTTTTAAAAATACGAAACGGCTCACTTGAATTATCATAAATATGACAAATATCACAGGTTTCCAGAAGTTCCGGTATAAGCTTCAGAGCCTTTTCGTATCTGCTAAATATCTTTTCTTTAGGAACATCATGACCGCCGGAGGCCTTTCGGGCTTTAACTCTGTTGACATTTATGATCGGACTACAGGTAAGTACATATATACATCGGATAAAATACCCTTTTTCCTTTGCTTTCTGAAGCAACTTTAAATTTCTGTCAGTGGAAAGGACGGTTTCAAATGTAAAACTTTTATTTTTGTCAATTAACCGGTTTCTCATTTCGTCTGCCATAACAGCAGCCTCCATATTACTGCAATGGCTGGCTCTTTTTATATCATCAGCATTGATATATGGTTCTATTATGTTTGCCAGTTTTGTAATTGTACTTTTCCGCTTCCGTTCGGACCGGCAAAAACAACGATTTCAGGTTTCTTCATACTCTTTTCTCCCATCAGGATATTCTAAATATGGCTTTTTCTTTTCAAAATCGTATTTTGATACTGGAAACCCTTTTATCTTTTTTATTTCGTTTTCTATTCTGACAGCTTCTCTGAAACGGTGTGTCAGTTCATCGTCAGATACACCACAGGTTGAATCAAGTTCGTTATAGTCAGACATACTGCACCTCCGTATGCTTATTAATATTAGTATATCATCTTTCAAGCATAAAATCAAGTTTTTATGTGTTAATGTGCCTGATAGTCCTTTTTCCTATATAATACTTTTTATAATGATGAAATTTTCTATGCACATGGCATATTAAAGTATATTTGAAACTTTTATTTATATATCATACCTTCATAAATCAACAAAGACAATGAACAATATGATTATAAAGCAGAAACATCTAAGAAGGTAAAATCATTATTTGAAAAATCCTTTTCTGAGTTGCCTGAAAAAGATCAAAATGAAATATTGAATTCAATAAATAATGAATGTTATGAATCAGACATCATGAATGAAATAAAAGCTAAAGTTGACGAGTTCGTTAAATCTCTTAATTGGAAAAAATAAGTGTTTAAGACGATCACAATTCACTTTCAATTAGTGTATTGTGATCGCTTTTTTATTTTCTACTTTAATCGCCATTTTGCCTTTAAAAAAATACGATTTTATGTTTTTTTATCTCAATGGACTTGCCACATGGTAAGCTGAACCCTGTAACTGTTTCTATAATAAAAATGATTACAGGTGATGACGAAATAACCATTGAACGAAAGTATCAGAGTCCGCAGACGATTCACAGTAATATGCGTTTTTTATTTGGAAGCAACTACCCCGTTACTCTTCCTAAAGAATCTGATGAAGATTCTTTTTGGGAGAGAATGATTATAATTCCTTTTCTTTACTCAATACCTAAAGAACAAGCAGACCATGAAATGCTGAATAAACTTTTAGCTGAAAAGGATGCTATCATTTCCTATTGCCTTAAAGCTTTTCACAAAGTAATTAAGAATAACTTTATTTTTTCTAAATGCAGCGCTGCCGATGAAATGAAGGCTCAATGGAGAAATATCAAACAGGACTTGACATACACTTTAGAAGAATTTTTTTCGGAAAGAGTTAATGTTACAGGAAACCCTGAAGATGACGTATATGCTCAGCCCCTTTATTATGAATATCAAAATTACTGTAAAGAGCAAAATTATGATTATATATCATATAATCAGATGATAGAATGGGTTGATCTTAACTTATCATCTGAATGTAAGCGTAAGCGTATTCATCACACCGGTTCAAATCCCAGGTCAGGATTTATCGGATTAAAATTAATAACAAATAAACAGTGATCAATGCATGGAAAGGAAAGCAATTATGGACAATAATTCATTATTTATGAATGTGGAAGATGTTACAAAAGAACTCGGCATATCTAAATCCTGTGCGTACAAGATTATGAGATCTTTAAATGCTGAGCTTGCTGAAAAGGGGTATATTACTATTTCAGGACGAGTAAACCGTAAATACCTTGAAGAAAAGATTTATGGGAATGAAAAAATATATTAAAGGAGGGCGCAGTATAATGCCGGCATACAAAGATGAAAAAAGCAATACATGGTATGTATCATTTTATTATGAAACATATCAGGGAATAAGAAAGAAAAAGCTTAAGCGAGGATTTCTGACAAAGAGAGAAGCTCAGCAATGGGAGCGAGCGTTTTTACTAAAACAATCAGCAAATCTTGATATGACATTCGGAGATTTTGTAGAACTATATAAGCAGGATATACATGACCGTATTCGAGAGAATACGGTCAGAACAAAGTACACAATAATTGATCACAAAATTCTACCATATTTTAAAGATAAGAAAATGAATGACATTCTTCCGAAAGATGTTGTTGCATGGCAAAACGAAATGCTCAGATATCGAAATAAACAAGGCTCTCCAGTTTACCTTAAAGCGATACATAATCAGCTCTCTGCAATTTTTAATTATGCGGTACGATTTTATGATCTAAAGTACAATCCGGCTGCTAAAGCCGGCAATATGGGAAAAGAAAAAAATAAAGAAATGCTCTTCTGGACGAAGGATGAGTATCTTAGCTTTTCTGATGCCATGATGGACAAGCCAATATCTTTTTATGCATTTGAGATGCTGTACTGGTGCGGCATACGTCTTGGCGAACTTCTGGCATTGACAAAAAGTGATTTTGATTTTCAGAAGAGTACTGTTTCAATCACAAAATCCTATCAGTGTATAAATGGGAAAGATATTATCACAGACCCTAAAACTCCTAAAAGTATACGAACCATTTCAATGCCTGACTTTTTATGTGAAGAAATGAATGAATACATAAATTTAATATATGGAATAGAAAATAATGATCGTATATTTACAATCAGCAAATCTTATCTTCATCACGAAATGGATCGTGGATGTAAGGAAAAGGAGTAAAGCATATTCGTATTCATGACTTAAGACATTCACACGTTTCATTGCTAATTGAAATGGGATTTTCAGCAGTAGCAATTGCTGACAGATTGGGGCATGAAAGCATTGATATTACCTATCGTTATGCTCATTTATTTCCTGCTAAACAGATAGAAATAGCGGATAAACTAAATACGGAAAGAGGAGATTATAATGTCAAAGAAGAATATGGATAATAAGAATCGATGGCGCAATAAAACAATTGCATTCAGAATGTCACCGGAAGAAAGCGAATTGCTTAATAAATTTGTGAGTATTTCTGGATTGACAAAACAAGATTATATAATAAATCGTGTTTTAAAACGTGATATAGTTGTTGTGGGAAATCCGAGAACTTATAAAGCTCTGAGAAATCTTCTTTATGAAGTTCTTAAAGAGCTTAAAAGATTAGAACGTTTTGATTCTGAAAATGATGAACTTATTTGTTTGATTTCGCAAATTGATTTTACATTAAATGGTTTTGTATGTAGCTAAACTAAAGCTCTCTGCCTTTAACAGACAGAGAGCTTTTAGTATCAAAATAGTATCACAAGCAAATTTTACTTACGCAAACGGCGTAACTGCGTGGGTTGTGAAAGTTTGGCATTATTCCCACTCAATAGAAGCCGGTGGCTTTGTAGTAATATCGTAGACAACTCTGTTGACGTTTTTAACTTCATTAATAATTCTTGCGGAAATTTTTTCAAGAACGTCGTAAGGAATCCTTGCGAAGTCTGCTGTCATAAAGTCTGTTGTTGTAACTCCTCTGAGGGCAAGCACATAATCATATGTTCTTGCATCACCCATAACCCCTACAGTTCTTGTATTTGTCAGCACAGCAAAGTACTGGTGAATATCATTATTAAGACCTGCATTTGCGATCTCTTCACGGAATATGTAATCTGCATCCTGAAGAATGCTTACCTTGTTTTCATCAATATCCCCTATGATCCTGATAGCAAGACCAGGTCCCGGGAACGGCTGACGGCTGACAAGTTCCTTCGGCAGTCCCAGCTCTACGCCAAGGGCTCTTACCTCGTCTTTGAAGAGAAGTCTCAGCGGTTCGATGATCTCCTTGAAATCAACATGGTCAGGAAGTCCCCCTACATTATGGTGGGACTTGATTACAGCAGCTTCATCGTCATCTCCGCTTTCAATAACGTCTGGATAGATCGTGCCCTGTACAAGATAGTCGACAGCGCCGATTTTTTTCGCCTCTGCTTCAAACACATCAATAAATTCCGAGCCTATGATCTTTCTCTTTTTTTCAGGGTCTGTAACGCCTTTAAGCTTTTCCATGAAACGCTTTGACGCATCTACTCTTACAAAGTTGATATCCCAGCCTGCAAATGCTTTTTCAACCTCGTCGCCCTCATTTTTTCTCAGCAGACCGTGGTCAACAAAGATACTTGTTACCTGTTTTCCCACTGCCTTTGAAAGAAGTGCAGCCGCAACTGAACTGTCAACGCCTCCTGAGAGTGCAAGGAGAACCTTTTTGTCTCCGACCTTTGCACGTATATCTGCAATAGCGGTGTTAACGTAGTTTTCCATTGACCAGTCGCCTGTGAATCCGCATACATTATAAAGAAAGTTTCTAAGCATTTTTATTCCGTTTACAGTATGGTTGACCTCTGGATGGAACTGTATTCCATAGAGCTTTTTGTCGGCGTTTTCAATTGCAGCTGCCGGACATGAATCGCTGTGCGCTATTGACTTAAAGCCTTCCGGAAGCTTTGAAATATAATCCGTATGGCTCATCCATGAAATATTCTCACTATCAAGGCCCTTGAAAAGCAGACTTTTTGTATCGTAGCAGGTCTGGGTTTTTCCGTATTCCCTCATATCAGCTGTGGAAACGGTTCCACCCAGCGTCTGAGCCATAAGCTGACAGCCGTAGCAAATACCGAGAACAGGAATACCCAGCTCAAATATTTCCTTATCTATTTTAGGGGCGTTTTCAGCATAGACACTGTTAGGACCTCCGGTAAAAATAATGCCGGAAGGATTTAGCTCCCTGATTTTGGCGATAGGCGTTTTTCTGCTTATGATCTCACAGTATACTCCGCATTCACGGACTCTTCTTGCAATAAGCTGATTATACTGACCTCCGAAATTCAAAATAAGACATAGCTGATGTTTCATGTTTTAGCTCCATTCTGTAATTATTTTTCAGACCGGTTTTTCCAGTCTCCTCTGTCGGTAACGATGTTATAGCCTGCGCTTTCTACCCGTTTTTGCAGACATATTCTGCACTCCGCAGCCTCCTCGCCTGTACATATCTTGTTGTCATACAGGGCATAAAGCTTTCTGAACCGGGCAGGGGATAGGTTCGGCATAACGACGTTTGCGCCTGCTTTAAGTCCAAGCTCTCTGCCCTTTGGATCAATAGTTCCGAGGGCAGTTGTTGACGGTATAAGGGCATTAGGCAGCAGGATTCTTGTCAGGGCGACCATAACAAGGGTATCTCTGAGGTTTCCTTGCTTTTCATTCCCAAAGGGAGTGTCCTTTTGAGGGATAAACGGACCTATGCCGACCATTTCCGGCTGAAACTCCTTTAAGAACATAAGGTCGCTTATAAGGTTTTCCGTTTTCTGAAACGGAGAGCCTACCATAAAGCCGGCTCCGGTCTGGAAACCGATTTTTTTGAGATTCCTAAGGCACTGCATTCTGTTTTGAAAACTCATGGTTTTCGGATGAAGCTTTTTATAATGCTCCTCATCAGCAGTTTCATGCCTTAGCAGATACCTGTCCGCTCCTGCCTCATAATATTTTTTATATGTATCAAAGCTCTTTTCTCCCAGTGAAAGAGTTACCGCACACTGAGGGTAAAGCTTTTTTATTTCTGATACGATTTCACATATTTCATCGTCGGTATATTTCAGGTCTTCGCCTCCCTGTAGAACGAATGTCCGGAAGTTGAGCTTATACCCTGTTTTGCAGCACTCAAGAATTTCGTCCTTTTCAAGGCGGTATCTTTTGACGCTAAGGTTGCTTTTGCGTATTCCGCAGTAAAGGCAGTCGTTTTTACAGTAGTTTGATATTTCAATAAGACCTCTTAAATATACGTCTATTCCGTAATTTTCACGTCTGATCCTGTCAGCCTCTTCAAAAAGGAAGTTATCCTCGCTGCTGTTTTCAATTATAGCTCTTAGGCTTTCTCTGTCTGCGTCATGAGCTTCGGAGATGTTTTTAATTATTTCTTTAAGATTCATGGCATACTTCCTTACTCATAATCATAGAACATTCTGTATTTCTTATCGTTATGACAATAGCAGCTCATAACAAATCCGATCGCCACATACATACTTACAAGAGCAGTTCCTCCGGCGCTGAAAAACGGGAGCGGAATACCGATAACCGGCATTACCTTCAGAACCATTCCTATATTCATAAAGCAGTGGGTAAATAAAAGAGCGAAAACGCCCATACAGATCGTTTTGCCTAAAGGGTCTTTGGCGCTTCGGCTGTCAATGAGGATTTTAAGGCAAATATATGCAAGTATTACAACAACGGCAACTGCTCCGATAAATCCGAACACGTGACCGATATAGGAAAAGATAAAGTCGTTGTAAATTTCCGGAACGTCAACGTAGTCCTTACCTGAAAGCCCCTTTCCGAAAAGCTTTCCTGAGCCGAGGGACATAAGCCCCAGATCCTGCTGGTATTCAAGTCCCATAGGGTCTGTTCCCGGATGAAGAAGCACAAGTATACGCTTTTTATGGACTGACTGGAGGACATAGTTCCAGAGAATGTAAACTCCCGGAACGGCTGCGATCAGGGCGGCAATTATATACTTTATGGATATACCTGCGGAAAAGAGCATTACCAAAAACATCATAAGGAATACTATAACTGTTCCGTAGTCACCCTGGATTGCAACGAGTCCTAAAGGAACAGCACCGTGTATACACAGCAGAAGTACATTCAGAGGATGGTTGAGCTTGTCCTGTACCTTGGCTATGTGATAAGCAAAGGTGAGTATGAATGCAAGCTTTAGTATTTCCGATGGCTGGATCGTTGTAAAGCCTAAGTTGAGCCATGCTCTGTCGTCAGCGCCGGAACGCTGAATACCCAGAGGGGTAAAGGTGAGCATTGTCAGAACCAATGCCGCAGGAGCAAATATAAACCAAAGCTTAACAAGATTGTGATAGTCTATATTTGTAAGGATAAGGCATATAAGTATGCCGAAAATCGTGGAAATCGCTTGTGTAGCATAGAGCTTTGGACCTATCCCGGCGGCTTCAATTTTACTAAGCGAATAAAGCAGCACCGAGCTTATCCCAGCGCAGAAGGTTACCGCTATAAGCAGCCATTTATCAAGACGCTGGTAGTATTGTGAAATTTTCTTTATTATTGCTTTCATAGAATATTTTGTACCTTTCATTGTTCCGTGAAAATTAAAATCGGAGTAAACGACAAGCTGATTTGACGTTTACTATTTGCCGATACGCACATAGTGAATGCAGTTAGCGAATGTGCGTGGCATTTAAAGTATTTTTAGTTTCCGCTCCAGTATTTTCTGTCAAGGCTTCTGTATTGTATCGCTGCGGAAACATGTTCTTTATTTATTATTTCTTCGCCGGCAAGGTCGGCGATAGTTCTTGATACTTTAAGTATTCTGTCGTATGCTCTTGCTGAAAGTCCCAGTCTATCAAAGGCGTTTCCTGCAAAGGCTTTTGCGCTTTCGTTCATCGGGCAGAATTTTTGCAGCATATCCGGAGTAATCTTTGCGTTGCATGTTATGGATGTGCCCTTAAATCTTTTGTTTTGGATATCCCTTGCCGCTGATACACGCTTTCTTATTTCAGCGGAGCTTTCTTCCTTTTTGTCGGAGGAAAGGTCGTTAAATTCCACAGGCGCAACCTCTACATGGAGGTCGAATCTGTCAAGGAGGGGACCGGATATTTTTGACATATAGCCTGAAACCTGTTTTGAAGTACACCTGCATTTTTTCGTTGGGTGTCCATAATATCCGCATGGACATGGATTCATTGCTGCAATCAGCATTATTGATGCAGGATATACTACCGTGCCTGCTGCTCTTGAGATCGTGACCTTTCTGTCCTCAAGGGGCTGGCGAAGTATTTCAAGGGTTCTTCTGTCAAATTCTGCAAGCTCGTCCAAAAACAGCAGTCCGTTATGGGCAAGTGAAATCTCTCCGGGATGAGGAACTGAGCCTCCTCCGGCAAGTCCTGCGGCTGAAATGGTGTGATGGGGAGCTCTGAACGGTCTTGTGGTCACAAGAGGCGTTCCGGGGTCAAGGAGTCCGGAAATAGAGTGGATCTTTGTGGTTTCTATTGATTCCTCAAATGTCATATCCGGAAGTATTGAGGGCATTCTTTTGGCAAGCATGCTCTTACCGCTGCCCGGAGAGCCTATCATAAGCGCATTGTGTCCTCCGGCGGCAGCAATTTCAAGTGCTCTCTTAGCAGCCTTCTGTCCCTTGACATCGGAAAAGTCAAGCATCGGCTCCTGCTTTGCGGCGGATGGTACATATTCTGGCTGCACTTCAATCTTTGTTCTTGTTGTGAAGTGGCAGAGAAGCTGGTCTATCGACTTTACGCCATATATTTCTATCCCTGAGACTACGGACGCTTCAAAAGCGTTATCTGCCGGTACGAAAATCTTTTTTATGCCCAGCTCTTTTGCCAGCAGTGTCATAGGAAGAACGCCGTTTACCGCTCTTACATCTCCGTTAAGAGAAACCTCTCCTATAAAACATGAATCGTCAAGATCATTTTCAATAGTTCCTGTTGCTTTGAGGACTGCTGTAAGAATTGCAAGGTCATGAACAGAGCCGCTTTTCCTTGTATTTGCCGGAGCAAGGTTTACCATTACCCTTGCTGTAGGAAATGCAACTCCGCAGGAGCGCAGAGCAGCTTTGATCCTTTCTCGGCTTTCCTTTACAACAAGATCGGGAAGTCCCACTATTTCAAAAAGAGGTATGCCACGGCTTATATCTATTTCAGTGTCGACTTTGAAAGCGTTAAGACCGAACAGTCCAAGACTGTTGATTTTTGCAAACATTATTTATGCCCCTTATTTATGTGATTTAAAGAAGTCTTCGTAATCCGATTTAAGTCCCGGTATTCCCGGAGGAGTGTACTCCTGTGTTTCCTGGTCGTTTTCTTCCTCAGGCTTGTCAGCAAGAAGCTCTTCTACAGGGATTCGGAAGTTTGGATAGCCCTCCTCTTTTTCAAGCTCCCTGTGGTCGAACATTGCGCTCAGCGAAAGGCAGTACAGGAAAATTCCGGCAGGGGATATGCAGATGGAAAGCAGACTGTGGTTTTTTATGCCGAATATGAATATCAGCAGATAAATCACAAGAAAAAATATATTGAGCTTTCTGAAATTTGCCCATGCCAGATAGGCGAGGAAAACAAGTATCATACATGAAGCGATCTGCGTAAAGCCGCCGAAAAATCTGCCCATGAAGCTGTCGATCGAGTCAAAAATGGACGCAGCGGCGGAGATCACTTCGATCCTTACGCCAAACACGCCAAGAAACGCTGTGATAAGGCATACGGCACAGGTGTATAAAAAGCCTTTTTTATAGGTTTTTCTTATCCCTTCAAGCTTCATGCGGTTATCTTCATAGTTGTCATAGCTGTTAGTATTCTGCAATTTTCCCACCTCCTGATAATACCTACATTATTATACCATGCCCCGGCTGTCTTGTAAATAAAAAATGTATAAAACATTCTGAAAAAATCAATAATGAAAATCAAGGAATAAATTTCCATAGAAGCAGTTTGTGCATAAAAACAGAAAACCGTATTCCGCTTAGGCGAAATACGGTAAAAATGACATATTTTATAATTAAGTATTGACAAGAAACCAATTCAATAGTATAATTATAAAATGTATCATAATGAATAAATAGACTCATTGACAAATTAGTATAACATATTGCTTCATGTTATGTCAAGAGTTTTTCCAATGAAATTCCGGAAACATGCAGGCAGCCGGTAAGTCAATCATAATCTCCGGGCATGATCCGGAGGCAAAAAGCTAAGGAGGTCTCCGCCTATGGTTAATGTCAAGCCAAAGCAGCTGGGTAAGAATGTGAGAATGAGCTTCGGAAAAATAAACGAAGCCCTTGAAATCCCAAATCTTATCGAAGTACAGAAAAATTCCTATCAGTGGTTCAAGGAAGAGGGACTCAGGGAAGTGTTCCGTGACGTAGCAGCGATTACTGACTACAATGGAAATCTGGTTCTCAATTTTGTCGATTACAAGATCGACGATACTCCTAAGTACACTATTGAGGAATGCAAGGAACGTGACGTAACTTATGCCGCTCCGCTGAGAGTTACAGCTACTCTCTGGAACAAGGAAACAGGCGACGTTAAGGAAAGCGAAATCTTTATGGGAGATTTCCCGCTTATGACTGAAAGCGGAACGTTCATTATTAACGGCGCTGAACGTGTTATCGTATCTCAGCTTGTCCGTTCCCCGGGTGTATACTATGCCTTTGAAAAAGACAAGACAGGTAAGGACCTTTTTAAGTCTACCGTTATTCCTAACAGAGGCGCATGGCTTGAATATGAGATGGATTCAAGCGATGTTGTTTATGTTCGTATAGATAAAAACAGAAAAATTCCTCTCACTACCTTTATCAGAGCTATCGGAGTAAGCTCCGATGAGGAAATTTTCGAGATGTTCGGTCAGGATGAAAGACTTGCACAGACAATACTTCAGAAGGACGGAACAAAAAATAATTCGGACGCCCTTATTGATGTTTATAAGAAGCTGCGTCCGGGCGAGCCTCCGACAGTGGAAAGTGCGGTAGCTCACCTTAATAATCTGTTCTTTGATGCTAAAAGATACGATCTGGCAAGATTCGGACGCTATAAATTCAACAAAAAGCTTGGCATAGGCTCACGTCTTTCCGGACATGTTCTTTCAAGACCTGTTGCAAATCCTGTTACAGGCGAGATCATGGCTGATACAGGCGAAACAGTAAGCTTTGAAAAGGCTATGGAAATTGAACAGGCAGGCGTTATGGAGGCGTTTGTAACTGCTGAAACAAAGGAGTACTACGTTACTGAAAACGGCGAAAACGCTTCAAGAATGGTCGAGAAGGAAGTTAAGATCATCGGTAACGGAATGGTTGACATAAACGGATATGTTGACTTTGACGCTGAAAAGTACGGGATCAACGAAAAGGTTTCCTTCAAGGTTTTGAGGGATATTCTCGAAAATTCAGCTGACGCTGAGGAGATCGAGGAGAATGTGAGAAAGAGAGCTGACGAGCTTGTTCCTAAGCATATTATTCTTGACGATATTTATGCTACGATCAGCTATTTCCTCAACCTCTGCATGGGTGTTGGTACGGTTGATGATATTGACCATCTTGGCAACAGACGTATCCGTTCAGTTGGCGAGCTGCTCCAAAATCAGTTCAGAATCGGCTTTGCAAGAATGGAAAGAGTCATTAAGGAAAGAATGAACCTCCAGACTCAGGATATGGAAACTGTTACTCCGCAGTCGCTTGTAAATATAAGGCCTATTACCGCTGCGATTAAGGAGTTCTTCGGTTCATCGCCTCTTTCACAGTTCATGGATCAGAATAACCCTCTTGCAGAGCTTACACATAAAAGACGTCTTTCGGCACTCGGTCCTGGCGGTCTTTCACGAGATAGAGCCGGATTTGAGGTTCGTGACGTTCACTACAGCCACTATGGAAGAATGTGTCCTATCGAAACTCCTGAAGGTCCTAACATCGGTCTGATCTCTTATCTTGCGACCTTTGCAAGAATTAATGAATATGGCTTTATCGAGGCTCCTTACAGAAAGGTAGATAAGGAAACAGGCGTTGTCACAAACGAAGTAGTATATATGACAGCTGACGTTGAGGATAACTATATTGTAGCTCAGGCAAACGAGCCTCTTACTGAGGACGGAAAGCTTGCACGTCCTAAGGTTAACGCAAGATACCGTGAGAAGATCCTTGAGTGCGACCGTGAGCTTATCGACTTCATGGACGTTTCTCCTAAGATGGTTGTGTCGGTTGCTACGGCAATGATTCCGTTCCTTGAAAACGATGATGCGAACAGAGCCCTCATGGGTTCAAACATGCAGCGTCAGGCTGTGCCACTCCTTAAAACTCAGCGCCCTTATGTTGGTACCGGTATGGAATACAAGGCTGCCGTTGATTCGGGAGTATGTATCGTTTCAAAGCACAGTGGCGTTGTTTCAGCCGTCAGCGCTGACGAGGTCGTTGTTAAGGACAGCCTGGGCGTTGAGCACAAGTATAAGCTTACAAAGTTCAAGCGCTCAAACCAGGGAACATGTATAAATCAAAGACCTATAGTTGATCTTGGCGAAAGCGTTGACGTGGGTCAGGTTCTTGCAGATGGTCCTGCAACCTGTGACGGTGAGATATCGCTTGGTAAAAATGCTCTCATCGGCTTTATGACATGGGAGGGCTATAACTACGAGGACGCCGTACTCCTTAATGAGAATCTTGTTAAAAATGATGTGTTTACATCAATTCATATAGAAGAATACGAAATCGAATGCCGTGATACTAAGCTCGGCCCTGAGGAGATCACAAGAGATATTCCGAACGTAGGCGACGATGCTCTTAAAGACCTTGACGAAAACGGTATTATCCGTATCGGTGCAGAGGTGCATGCAGGAGATATTCTTGTAGGTAAGGTTACTCCTAAGGGTGAAACTGAGCTTACAGCTGAGGAAAGACTTTTAAGAGCTATTTTCGGCGAAAAGGCAAGGGAAGTTAGGGATAATTCCCTTAAAGTACCTCACGGCGAATCCGGCGTTATTGTTGACGTAAAGGTATTCACAAGAGAAAACTGCGATGAGCTGAGCCCGGGCGTAAGCAAGCTTGTACGCTGCTATATCGCTCAGAAGCGTAAAATCTCTGTCGGCGATAAAATGGCTGGACGTCACGGTAATAAGGGTGTCGTTTCAAGAATCCTTCCTCAGGAGGATATGCCGTTCCTGCCGGACGGAACTCCTCTTGACATAGTGCTGAATCCTTTGGGCGTACCTTCACGTATGAACATCGGTCAGGTTCTTGAAGTTCACCTCGGTATGGCTGCAAAGGCTCTTGGCTGGCACATTATGACTCCTGTATTTGACGGCGCTCACGAGGACGACATAAGAGCATGCTTCAGAGAAGCCGGCATGGACGAGGACGGTAAGACCGTGCTTTACGATGGACGTACAGGCGAAAAGTTTGACAACCGAGTAACTGTCGGATACATGTACTACCTCAAGCTCCATCACCTCGTTGATGATAAGATCCACGCCCGTTCAGTAGGTCCTTATTCACTGGTTACACAGCAGCCTCTTGGCGGTAAGGCTCAGTTCGGCGGACAGAGATTCGGAGAAATGGAAGTATGGGCTCTTGAGGCATACGGCGCAGCCTATACCCTTCAGGAGATCATAACCGTTAAGTCAGACGATACTGTGGGACGTGTAAATACCTATGAGGCTATCGTAAAGGGTCAGAATGTACCTAAGCCTGGTATTCCTGAATCCTTTAAGGTTCTTGTCAAGGAGCTCCAGTCCCTTTGTCTTGACGTAAGAGTTCTTGACGATGAGCTGAATGAAATTGATCTCAAGCAGAGCTTTGATGACGATGAAGATATTATACCTCAGCCTGTTTCATTTGCTGACGATAATCCGGACGCTACCGATATGAATTACAATGATGACGAGATGGAGGACGCAGGCTTCAGCTTTGAGGATGCGGATGACGATATTCTCGAGGATCTTGATGACGATTCTGAGGACGAAGATATGTTCAGTTTTGATATGTCGGAGGATGAAGACGAGATTTAAGCTTTGACTGATGCCGGAAGCAGCAGAGCTTCCGGTCAGTGAGGATTCTGACCAGGAGGTAATAAATTGGAGTTTAATACTTTTGATTCAATAAAAATAGGTCTTGCTTCACCTGAACAGATCAGAAAATGGTCATACGGTGCTGTTGAAAGACCTGAAACTATAAATTACAGAACCCAGAAGCCGGAAAGAGATGGTCTTTTCTGTGAAAGAATATTTGGACCTACCAAGGACTGGGAGTGTCACTGCGGAAAGTTCAAGAAGATCCGCTTTAAGGGTAAGGTCTGCGACCGCTGCGGCGTTGAGGTTACCCGTGCAAAGGTAAGGCGTGAGAGAATGGGTCATATCGAGCTTGCAGCTCCTGTTTCCCATATCTGGTATTTCAAGGGTACACCGTCAAGAATCGGTCAGGTGCTTGAAATCTCACAGAAGCGCCTTGAAGAGGTTCTCTACTTTACAAAATATATAGTTCTCGATCCGGGCAATACCGGAGAGCTTGTTAAAAAACAGCTTCTTTCAGAAAAGGAATACCTTGATGCAAGAGAAAAATACGGCGATGATTTTTCTGCTGAAATGGGCGCTGAGGCTATCCAGAAGCTGCTTAAAGAGTATGATCCTGAAAGATTTGACGTTTTCAAAAACAGGCTTATTATGCAGGGCAAGGTTTCACTTGACGGAAGAAAAGCTTCCTGTACTCATTCTCCGCTGACATGCGACTGCGATGAGTGTAAGGCTTTTGCAGACCTTGACGTTGAGTGGAGAAGTAATCTTGACGTTGCTTCCGACGATCTGAAAGAGGAGCTTAAAGGTCTTCCGTCAGGTCAGAAGAAAATCAAGATTTTAAAAAGACTTGAAATTATTGAAGCGTTCAGGCTTTCAGGAAACAAGCCGGAATGGATGGTTTTGAACGTTATTCCGGTTATTCCGCCGGATATCCGTCCTATGGTAATGCTGGACGGCGGACGCTATGCTACATCAGACCTTAACGATCTTTACAGACGAGTTATTAACAGAAACAACAGACTCCAGAGAATGCTGGGACTTGACGCTCCTGATATTATCATCAGAAACGAAAAGCGTATGCTTCAGGAAGCTGTAGACGCTCTTATTGACAACGGTCGTCACGGACGTCCGGTAACAGGCCCTAACAACCGTGCTCTGAAATCACTTTCAGATATGCTCAAGGGCAAGCAGGGACGTTTCAGACAGAATCTTCTCGGTAAGCGTGTTGACTATTCAGGACGTTCCGTTATCGTAGTAGGCCCTGAGCTTAAAATGTATCAGTGCGGTCTTCCTAAGGAAATGGCTCTTGAATTGTTTAAGCCGTTCGTCCTTAAAAGACTTGTTGATACAAAGGTTATCGCAAATATCAAGAGCGCAAGAAAAATGGTTGACCGTGCTTCAACAGAAGTATGGGATGCTCTTGAAAATGTTATCAAGGATCACCCGGTGCTTTTAAACCGTGCGCCTACGCTGCACAGACTTGGTATCCAGGCGTTTGAACCTATCCTTGTAGAGGGTCGTGCATTAAAGCTTCACCCGCTGGTATGTACTGCGTTCAACGCTGACTTCGACGGTGACCAGATGGCTGTTCACCTTCCGCTTTCAGCAGAGGCTCAGGCAGAGGCAAGGTTCCTTATGCTGGCTGCAAATAATCTGTTGAAGCCGTCGGACGGCTGCCCTGTTGCAGTTCCGTCACAGGATATGGTGCTTGGTTCCTACTACCTCACAATGCAGAAGGAAGGCGAGCCGGGCGAGGGTAAGGTGTTCAGAGATGTCAATGAAGCTCTTATGGCATATAATGAGCATGACGTTTCCCTTCACGCTGCGATTAAGGTAAGAATCACTAAGGAGATCGGTGATAAGACCGTTTCAAAGATTATAGACTGTACTGTGGGAAGACTTATCTTTAATGAGAATATTCCTCAGAATCTTGGATATGTTGACAGAACAAATTCAGATAAGCAGTTCGATCTTGAAATTTCATTCCTTGTAGGCAAAAAGCAGCTTTCCGGAATCATTGAGAGATGTATCAAGATTCACGGTACTACAACAACATCTGAGGTTCTTGATAAGATCAAGGCTCTTGGATTTAAATATTCAACAAAGGCAGCTATTACCGTTGCTGTATGCGACGCTACAATTCCTCCTCAGAAAAAGGAGATACTTGCTAAGGCTGACGATGAGATCGACGCTATTACAGAACAGTATGAGTACGGCTATATTTCATCTGAGGAAAAGTCAAAGCAGGTTATCAGCGTATGGAATAAGGCTACTGACGATGTAACGGAGGCTCTGAAAGCAAATCTTGACAGATACAATCCTATCTTTATGATGGCTGACTCCGGTGCCCGTGGTAGTATCAACCAGATAAGACAGCTTGCCGGTATGCGTGGACTTATTGCCAATACATCGGGTACTACGATAGAGATCCCTATCAGAGCTAATTACCGTGAGGGACTTAACATTTTGGAATACTTTATCTCCTCACGAGGCGCAAGAAAGGGTCTTGCCGATACGGCTCTTCGTACGGCTGACTCAGGTTACCTTACAAGACGTCTTGTTGATGTTTCACAGGACGTTATCATCAGAGAGCATGACTGTCATACTCATGATGGTATTGAAGTATATGAGATCAGAAACGGCAATGAAATGATCGAACCTCTTACAGAGCGTCTTGTTGGCAGATACCTTGTTGAGGACCTACGTGATGAAAAGACCGGAGAGATCATCATGTCCAAGGATAAGCTCATGAACGAGGCTGATGCTAAGAAGATCGTTGACAGCGGCGTTGAAAGAATCAAGATTCGTTCTGTTCTTCACTGTAAATCAAAGCAGGGCGTATGCGCTAAGTGCTACGGCGCTAACCTTGCAAACGGAAATCTTGTTGCAGTCGGCGAGGCTGTAGGTATCATTGCCGCTCAGTCAATCGGTGAGCCTGGTACACAGCTTACAATGAGAACGTTCCATACGGGCGGTATCGCTTCGGCAGAAGATATTACTCAGGGTCTTCCTCGAGTTGAAGAATTGTTTGAGGCAAGACGTCCTAAGAACGCTGCTATTATTGCAAGAATTGACGGTACTGTTCATATCGAAGAGATCAAGACTACAAGAAACGTTATTCTTACAAATAACGAAACAGGCGAAACAGAAACCTATATGATTCCTTACAACCTGAAAATAAGAGTTCGTGAAAATGAAGTAATCGAAAGGGGTACAAAGCTCACAGAGGGTAACGTATTCCCGGCTGATATTCTTAACGTACTGGGCGTTCAGGCTGTTCAGAACTATATTATCCATGAGATACAGAAGGTTTATCGTTTGCAGGGTGTTGATATTAACGATAAGCATATCGAGGTTATTGTACGTCAGATGCTGAGAAAAATCAAGGTTGATGATTCAGGCAGCAGTTATCTGCTTCCGGGCGCTATGGTCGATAAGAAAGAGGTTGAGGGAATCAACGATTCGATCAGACATAGAATTGAAAACGGTGAGGAAAATCTCAGCTACGTTACAGTTCTTCCTGTGCTCCAGGGTATCACAAAGGCATCTTCAAGCTCAGACAGCTTCTTGTCTGCGGCTTCATTCCAGGAGACTACAAAGGCTCTTACAGATGCTGCTATCCGTGGAAAGAGCGATAAGCTGCTCGGTCTTAAAGAGAACGTTATTATTGGTAAGCTTATTCCTGCCGGAACAGGTATGGACGTTTACAACAAGGTTGAAATAAAGAAAAATGAAAGTGCGGTTGAACATGTTTCACCGATGCCAGTAATGCCTAATATTTAATATACATTTTGCGCCGGAGCTGTATGCTTCGGCGTTTTTGTTACGGAGGTAGCTGTGGATAGATTTGGTATTTTTGATTGGGTAAGAGATGAATTTGGTACGGAGCCGGAATACCTCTGGAATAAGTATCCGGATTATGCTGTACTGCGAAACAGAGGGAACAACAAGTGGTATGGAATTATAATGAACATTCCGAAAAATAAGCTTGGTCTTCAAGGGGAAGAAATTGTAGATGTTCTGGACGTAAAGTGTGATAAATTATTGATAGGTTCTCTTATTGGTCAGGAGGGCTTTCTGCCGGCATATCATATGAACAAGGCAGGGTGGATAAGCATACTTTTGGATGGAACAGTTTCTGATGAGGAAATAAAGCGGTTTTTGTTTATGAGCTATGAAATGGTCAAGCCAAAGAAAAAGGCAAAAAGGGAATCCGGTCATTGACCGGATTCCCTTTTCATGTCAAGAACAAAACCTGTTATTTTTTAATAAACCATCTTTTGAACATAATATCATCAAAAATGTTAATTATGCCGTCCTGATTAATGTCAGCGCATTTGAACTGCTCATCAGAGGTAAATTCTATTTCCTTTACAAGGAACTTTTTCAGCATTACATGATCGGCAATACTTACATTTCCACTAAGATTAACATCTCCTATAAGTGGAAATTGCTCTATGCTTGTTGATGTGCTTGTTGAAGTACTTGTTGATGTGCTTGTTGAAGCACTTGTTGAAGCACTTGTTGATGCCTCAGTTGACACCTCGGTTTTGACCGTAGTTTCAGTTGTTGATGCAGCTGTTGACGCAGAGGTTGACGCTGTAGTAACAGTAAACGTCTCCGCATTCCATTTCTGACAGTTATTTCCATTTACAGTCCACTGCTGAACATTTGCACCGCTTGCTTTATCTGCGTTTGCAACTTCAACAGCGCTTTTGTCCTTTGAAGCTCTTGTGAGAATATTATAGGAGCCGTCAGGATTCTTTACAAATTTAAATAGGTGGGAGCTTGTTTTATTGTTCTTCAGAATTTCAACATTTGAATCGTTTATGTTAAGGTAGTATGTCTTTCCGTCTGCAAGGCGTGAAATGATGTAGTAATATCCACCGCCAAATTCTTTGAGAGTCCATGAATTATGGAGAGAAGGCTCATCGCCCATGCCCCATTGTTGAACATTTGCATTATCCTCGGCTTTGCCGCTTGCAACCTCCATATAAAGACCGCTGTTAACATTTTTGAATGTATATGCCTTGGAAGTATCCATTATGCAGCCTGTATCTTCTACCTGAGTAAGTATCCATTTCTGGGAATTATCGTCGTTGCCTACCTGCCATTGCACGATAGTTTCACCGGCATTGGCTGATGCCTTTGCAACAGCAACGCATTTCTGATCCTTTGAGGTTTTTGTGAGAATGAGATATGAACCGTCTGAGTTTTTATAGAATTTGAATTTCTGCGCATCAGCTCCGGTAGCCGACCAGATAGCAATATTTGCGCCGTTTTCATCTTTGTTGGAATCAACGTCAAGGAGATATTTTACCTTGTCACCGATCTGGCTGTACAGGTAATAATATCCGTCTCCGGCTGACAGAACACGCCATGTATTGTGTGATGCAGGTGCGTCGCCCATACCCCACTGCTGAACGTTTGTGCCGTCTGCCTGTTTAGCGCCGTCAACCTCCATATAAAGACCACTGTTGACGTTTTTGAACGTATAAACTGCGCCTTCGTTTAAAACAGCCGGAGTATATTCGGTTACAAGCGAGCCATATGCTGAATCAAAGCTGTCAGTGAGGAAAGGAGAACTGTATTTTGTTGTAACGAATCCGGACATATCTTTGTCTGTGATGTATTTCTGAGAGCTTGCTCCCGAATATTTTGTACAGAAAGCCTTTGTGTCAGTACCCTTTGTGTTGTATGCATCTATGAGTGAATATCCGTAGTTTGTTTTGTTAGGATAAAGTTTGCTTGTAGTCTTTGGACTGAATGAAATTTTAGCAGGAGTAGCTGAACTGCTTGAAGCAAGGTATGAACCGCTGTCACGGGCAGGTTCAGAACCGAAGCCCATGTTTAACGCCTGGTTCTGATTGAATGCCTGGAAACGGTTGTTTTCACTTACCATATCGGAACCTTCACCGCCGATGATCTGAGCGGTACCGCTTCCGTTTCCGTTGTCATAGCCCTCATAATAATTACTATATATGTGTCCCGTACCGTTTCCTATCTGAGGACAGCGCCTTACGCAGTGATACCACATATTGTACATAATTGATGTACGGCAGCGTGTAGTTTCTGTATTCTGAGTGCCGTAAGCAACAGTCCAGTAACGTCCGCTGAATTTACAATATGAAATTGTGATGAAATCAGGGCTTATGCCGTTATACGCTTCATCTGTCCAGCCCATTGAAGGAGTATTTATCCATATGTACTTTCCTACTTCGTCCAGACCGTTACCATTTCTGTCATAGCTTAAAGTATTATTGAATGTGCAGTGGTCGAACCATACATTACGTGAAGAATATACCTGGATCATTACTTTGCCGTTAAGCGTACGGCTTGTAACACTGATATTTCGTATTATGATATTGTTGCTTGGCGGAATTGAGGCATCTCCATAGAAATCATCAGTTCTCCACTGGAGGTCGTATACATTATTGGCAGAATAGGAGCCAATAATAGTTTTGTTGTCCTCAATTTTCTGATCCGTTTTTGACCAGTCCTTGAAGTCGAGGTTTTTAGAAACAACAATGGTCAGAGGTTTAGTATCCTTCATAGCACTGACCATGTCTTCTACGGTGCTTACAAAAACAGTTTTACCGAGAAGGCCTCCGATAGTGCATGCTTTTTCGCCCTGTGAAACCTTACAGTTTGCCGCATAGCCCTCACAGCCATAGCAGTTGAGCTTCCATTTCTGTGCGCCGTCCTTTGTATAGGAGGCAAGTCCCACAACATTTGAAGTCTGGTAATATGTAAGAACAGTACCCTCGGAAACGCTTGTTATTTTATAGTAAAGGTAGAAGCCCTCAAAGTCCTTTTGAACGCCTTCGATCTTCCACTGCTGGGATGTTTTCCCATTTTTAAAGGCTGCGGAAACCTGTGTTCCGCTTGCAGTTAAATAATTTCCGCTTGACATGCTTACTATATTGTAAACTCCGTCGGAAATATAGTCGATGCGCCAGTTTTCAGTATCAGCGCCTGCCGCTTTCTGCGTGTTGATCTTTGTGCCTGAAAGATTCATATTCCGGTTTGTTGTGTATGCAGCGAAATTGACTGCCTGAGCCGGATATGAAAGTGCATCTGCCGCCGGTATGCTCTCATAGGCTATCGGAAGAACTCCGAAAAGCGCTGAAAAGGTGATAACCAGCGACAGAAAAAAGGACTTTACTTTTTTCATATTATTTCCTCCTAATAAAAAGATATTGTACATTATGGTACTTTATTGTACTTTTATAAGTATACAAAATTGGTACAAATATGTCAACGTGGAAAATAATTTTTGTTGACTGTGACAAAACAGTAAATTTCTGTCCAATTTAAATTTGTATAAATATAACATTTTTTATGCTCAATTCTGCTTATTTTAGTGAATTGTAAAAAAATGGGGTAACAAATGGACGGATTTTTTGCTCTGTCAGTTCATAGATGTTTCAACTCGTAAAATTATATATAAAATTTTTCATAAACCCCTTGACAATGGGTAAAAATAAGTTTATAATTAACAGGTATGCGGCGCATATTGCCGTATTATTATATCTTTTTGGAAAAGGAGGAGAAATATGCCAACATTTAATCAATTGGTTCGTAAGGGCAGACAGGTTTCGGAGGTTAAGTCAACAGCTCCTGCACTTCAGAAGGGCTATAACGCAAAGAAGAAAACAGCTATTGATCAGAGCTGTCCTCAGAAGAGAGGCGTCTGCACAGCAGTAAGAACTGCAACACCTAAGAAGCCTAACTCAGCTATGAGAAAGATTGCCAGAGTAAGACTCACAAACGGCAACGAAGTAACAGCATATATTCCTGGTATCGGTCATAACCTTCAGGAACACAGCGTTGTGCTTATCCGTGGCGGACGTGTTAAGGATCTCCCTGGTGTACGTTACCATATCATCAGAGGCACATTGGATGCTCAGGGCGTGGCAGGCAGAATGCAGGCTCGTTCAAAGTATGGTGCTAAGAGACCTAAGGCAGGTAAATAATTAAAAGAATACAGCTACCACAGGATTCATTGTGGAGATTTATATATAATAGTAAATCCTCTGCATTGGCTCCGACGGTCGTTTGGGGATGCCCAAAGGAACGAGTACCTGTGAATTCATGAAAAAATGTGAAGGAGGGAAGCGAAATGCCAAGAAGAGGTAATATCGCAAAGCGTGATGTATTACAGGACCCTGTATACAACTCAAAGCTCGTTACACGTCTTATCAACAACATAATGCTGGACGGTAAGAAGGGTGTAGCTCAGAAGATTGTTTACGGTGCATTTGAAATCGTTGCTGAAAAGACAGGTAAGGATGCACTTGAAGCTTTTGAAGAAGCAATGGAAAATGTAATGCCGGTTCTCGAGGTCAAGGCTCGCAGAATGGGTGGTGCGACATATCAGGTACCTATGGAGGTTCGTCCTGAAAGACGTCAGACTCTCGGCTTGAGATGGATCACAAAATACTCAAGAGAGAGAAACGAAAAGACAATGAAGGAAAGACTTGCAGGAGAGATCATGGACGCACTTAACAGCACCGGCGGTGCCTGCAAAAAGCGTGATGATACTCATAAGATGGCTGAAGCAAACAAGGCGTTTGCTCATTACCGCTGGTAATTCACGCCGTTTTATGTTTAGTTAAGGAGGAGAATTATGCCAAGAGATTGTTCACTTGAACATACAAGAAATATCGGTATAATGGCTCACATTGATGCAGGTAAGACCACCACTACTGAACGTATCCTGTTTTATACTGGTATTAACCATAAAATAGGTGAAACTCACGAAGGCGCTGCTACAATGGACTGGATGGAGCAGGAGCAGGAAAGAGGTATCACTATTACTTCCGCTGCTACTACTGCATACTGGGCAGGCCATAGAATAAATATTATCGACACCCCTGGACACGTTGACTTTACAGTTGAAGTTGAGCGTTCACTCAGAGTACTTGACGGTTCCGTTACTGTTCTCTGTGCAAAGGGCGGCGTTGAGCCTCAGTCTGAAACCGTTTGGAGACAGGCTGATGAATATAAGGTTCCTCGTATGGCTTATGTCAACAAGATGGATATTATGGGTGCAAACTTCTATAACGTAGTACAGATGATGAAGGACAGGCTCCACTGTAACGCTGTTCCTATTCAGCTGCCTATCGGCGAGGAAGATACATTCAAGGGTATTATTGACCTTGTTGAAATGAAAGCATATGTTTACTATGATGATCTTGGAAAGGATATCAGAGTAGAGGAAATTCCTGACGACATGAAGGAGAAGGCTGAGGAATATCGTCAGTCACTTCTTGAGCATGTTGCCGAGCAGGACGATGAGCTGATGGAAAAATACTTCAACGGCGAGGAACTCACTATTGAAGAAATCAAGAGAACCATCAGAAAGTCCACAATTGCAAATGAAATGGTACCTGTAACATGCGGTACTTCATATAAGAACAAGGGCGTTCAGAAGCTCCTTGACGCAGTTGTTGACTATATGCCTTCACCGCTTGACGTTCCGGCTATCAAGGGTATCAACCCTGATACTGACGAAGAGTGCGTAAGACATTCATCAGATGAAGAGCCATTCTCAGCTCTTGCATTTAAGATCGCTACTGACCCGTTTGTTGGTAAGCTTTGCTTCTTCAGAGTTTACTCCGGTTCAGTTAACGCTGGTGCAACTGTTCTTAACGCTACTAAGGACAAGAGGGAAAGACTCGGTCGAATCCTTCAGATGCACTCAAACCACAGAAAAGATATTGAGACTGTATATGCCGGCGATATCGCTGCTGCTGTTGGTCTTAAAAATACAACAACAGGTGATACTCTTTGTGATGAAAAGAATCCGGTTATTCTTGAATCAATGGTATTCCCTGAGCCTGTTATCCAGCTTGCTATTGAGCCTAAGACAAAGGCTGGTCAGGAAAAAATGGGTATCGCTCTTGCAAAGCTTGCTGAAGAGGACCCAACATTCAGAACTTATACTGACGATGAGACCGGTCAGACAATTATTGCCGGAATGGGCGAGCTTCACCTTGAAATTATCGTAGACAGACTTCTCCGTGAATTTAAGGTTGAGGCTAATGTCGGTGCTCCTCAGGTTTCATATAAGGAAACAATCAAGGCTAATGCTGATGTTGACCACAAGTATGCAAGACAGTCAGGTGGTAAAGGTCAGTACGGTCATGTTAAGATCAAGGTTGAGCCGAACGAATCCGGTAAGGGATATGAGTTTGTCAACGCTATCGTCGGCGGTGCTATTCCTAAGGAATACATTCCGGCTGTTGATGCGGGTATCCAGGGCGCTATGCAGTCCGGTATCCTTGCAGGCTATCAGGTAGTTGACGTAAAGGTTACTCTTTACGATGGTTCTTACCATGAAGTCGACTCTTCTGAAATGGCATTTAAGATCGCTGGTTCTATGGCGTTCAAGGAAGCTATGAAGAAGGCTGATCCGGTAATTCTTGAGCCTATCATGAAGGTTTCTGTTATCGTTCCGGATGAGTATACAGGTACTGTTATCGGTGACTTAAGCTCACGCCGTGGACAGATTCAGGGTCAGGAAACAAGACCTGGTGCAGTTCAGGTCGATGCTCTTGTTCCGCTTTCAGAAATGTTCGGTTACTCAAACGACCTGCGTTCTAATACTCAGGGTCGTGGTCAGTATACAATGGAACCTCACAGCTACATTGAAGTTCCTAAGTCAATTTCTGAGAAGATTATGAGCGCAAGAAACAAGAATGCTGACTAATCGCTAATCTTTTTATAAATATTTTGAAAAAATACTTGAATTTCTCATAGATTTGTGTTAAAATGAATCTATGAGAATTCCATTAAATTTTAAGGAGGATTTATCCAATGGCAAAGGCTAAATTTGAAAGAACCAAACCACATGTAAATATTGGTACAATCGGACACGTTGACCATGGTAAGACAACTCTTACTGCTGCTATCACAAAGACACTTGCTCTCAAGGGTCAGGCTCAGTATGAGGCTTACGATATGATCGATAAGGCTCCGGAAGAAAGAGAACGTGGTATCACAATCAATACAGCTCACGTTGAATATGAAACAGACAAGCGTCACTATGCTCACGTTGACTGCCCAGGACATGCTGACTATGTAAAGAACATGATCACTGGTGCTGCACAGATGGACGGCGCTATCCTCGTTGTTGCTTCATCAGACGGTCCTATGGCTCAGACTAAGGAGCATCTGCTTCTTGCTCGTCAGGTTGGCGTTCCATACATCGTTGTATTCATGAACAAGGCTGATCAGGTTGACGATCCAGAGCTTCTCGAACTCGTTGAAATGGACATCAGAGCTACTCTCGACGAATATGAGTTCCCTGGCGATGATACACCAATCATCAAGGGTTCAGCTCTTGCTGCTCTTAACGCTCCAGATGATCTCAATGATCCTGCATATGCACCAATCATTGAACTTATGGATGCTGTTGATGAGTATATCCCAACTCCTGACCGTAAGGCAGACCTTCCATTCCTTATGCCTATCGAAGATACTATGACAATTTCTGGTCGTGGTACTGTTGTAACAGGTAGAGTTGAAAGAGGTCAGCTCAAGCTTGGTGATGAAGTTGAGATCGTTGGTCTTAAGGACGAAAAGGGCAAGACTACTGTAACAGGTATCGAAATGTTCAGAAAGACTCTTGACTATGCTGAAGCAGGCGATAACATCGGTGCTCTTCTCCGTGGTATCACAAGAGATGAAGTTGAAAGAGGACAGGTACTTTGCCAGCCAGGTTCAATTCATCCACATACAAAGTTCAGCGGTCAGGTTTACGTTCTTAAGAAGGAAGAAGGCGGACGTCATACTCCATTCTTCTCAAACTATAGACCACAGTTCTTCTTCAGAACAACTGACGTTACAGGCGTTATCACACTTCCAGAGGGCGTAGAAATGTGCACACCTGGCGATAACGTAACAATGGACGTTGAGCTTATCACACCTATCGCTATTGAAGAAGGTCTCCGTTTCGCTATTCGTGAAGGCGGCCGTACAGTAGGTTCAGGCGTTGTTACAAAAATCAACGAATAATTATTGTTTAAATAATTGCAGGAGCGGTCTTTGACTGCTCCTGTTTTCGTTTTTGGTCTTATAAGGTTAACTCATATTTCATGCTTTAGCGCAAAACTGCTTCTGTTAAATTCAAGAATACCGGCATCACGCATTTTACACAGCTCATTGGACATTGCGCTCCTGTCAACCGAAAGGTAGTTTGCAAGCTCTTCACGGTTGTAGGGGATTGTGAATGAGCTGCTTCCGGACTTCTGAGCCTGTGAGGAAAGATAGGACAGCAGTTTTTCCCTGGTGGAATGCTTTGTGACATGCTCGACTTTTTGCATAAGCGTAATATTTTTTTCCGCCAGTATATGGATCATGTTTTCAAGCAGCTTTGAGTGATGACTGCATATGTTAGAGCAGGGGTGGAGTATCTTTCGGTGATCCATTATCATGACGCAGCTTTTTGCGCTTGCAACAGCGCTTACCGGAAGATTAGCGCTGCTTGTAAAGGCAAGAGCCTCGCCGAACATTTCCCCCGGCTCTATTCTTGACATAATGTTAAGATGTCCCCAGTAATCCTCGCTTATTATCCTTACTTCTCCGGAAAGAAGAATGCCGAGGTTTTGAGTCTCCATTTCAAAAATAAATTCATTTTTTTCAAATTCAGCTACCCTTGTCCCAAGGCAGCCTATGATGCTTTCAAGCTCATTTTGGCTGAATCCCTTGAATAAGGAGCATTCTGAAAGCGTATTAAAAAATTTTTTCAAAGTATTACTCCTTCGTTGTTTTTACAACAGACTTTTTTCTTATATTATAATATAATATGTACATCAAATCAAGGAGGATTTGCAAAAATGATAAGAAAAATAATTCACATAGACGAAGAGAAGTGCAATGGCTGTGGAGCATGTGCAGAGGCATGCCACGAGGGCGCTATTGAAATGGTTGACGGAAAAGCAAAGCTTATGCGTGACGATTACTGCGATGGTCTGGGCGATTGCCTGCCGGCATGTCCTGTGGACGCAATTTCTTTTGTTGAGAGGGAAGCGGCTGAGTACGACGAGGAGGCTGTAAAGAAAAATAAGCTTAAAAAGTCGGGAAAGCTTCCATGCGGATGTCCGGGTACTAATGCTAAAAGCCTTATGCACGAAACCGCTGAGGGCGAATCTTCGGTAAAGGCTGCTTCAAGGCTTAATCAGTGGCCTGTTCAGATAAAGCTTGTAAACGAGCATGCAGGATATTTTGACGGAGCGCATTTACTGATCGCTGCGGATTGCTGCGCTTATGCCTATGGAAATTTTCATAACGATTTTATAAAAAACAAAATTACTGTTATAGGCTGTCCTAAGCTTGATATGGTTGACTATACTGAGAAGCTTTCGGCTATAATAAGTAATAATGACATAAAGAGTGTGACTGTTGCCAGAATGGAGGTTCCTTGCTGCGGAGGTATTGAGAATGCCGCAAAGGCTGCAATACAGGCAAGTGGCAAGTTTATTCCATGGCAGATCGTCACAATTTCAACTGATGGCAGGATTCTGGACTAAAGTCCGGATTTGCGAGGAAATAAATGAGCCGCCGAAATCCTCTTAAAAAATACAGTGGCGGCAGAATGGAGTAAGTTATGAAAAAGTATGTTTGTGATGTATGCGGTTATGTTTACGATCCTGAGGTAGGAGATCCGGATAATGGTGTTTCAGCAGGAACAGCATTTGAAGATTTGCCGGAGGACTGGGTATGCCCTCTCTGCTCAGTTGGCAAGGATGAATTTTCACCTGAGGAATAAGGTCAGTGCATTTATGCAGGCTCATAAGCAATTGTGAGCCTGTTTAACTGCCAATAAGATTTATATCGAAAGGAATGGTCACAATCATGTATCAGTCAAAAAAAATTACAGATGATATGTACTGGATAGGAGGCAACGACAGAAGACTCTCTCTCTTTGAAAATGTTTTTCCTGTCCCGAATGGAGTATCATACAACTCATATCTTGTAACGGATGAAAAGACGGTTGTGATTGATACCGTTGATAAGTCAGTAAGTGGTATTTTCTTTGAAAATATTGCTCATATTCTTGGGGACAGACCTCTTGACTATGTTATAGTTAATCATATGGAGCCTGATCACTGCGCTACTCTTGACGAGCTTGTGCTGAGATATCCTGATGTAAAGATAGTCTGCAATGCAAAATCAGCAGGCATGATCAGTCAGTTTTTCAGCTTTGACGCTGCTTCAAGGAGCATTATAGTCAAGGAGGGCGATACTCTTGTGACAGGAAAGCACACATTTTCCTTTGCAATGGCGCCTATGGTTCACTGGCCGGAGGTAATGGTTACTTATGATACGGTGGATAAGATTCTCTATTCAGCTGATGCATTCGGAACCTTCGGAGCGCTCAGCGGAAACATTTTTGCAGATGAAGTAAGCTTTGAAACCCAGTGGCTTATCGATGCAAGAAGATACTATACAAATATAGTAGGAAAGTACGGCGCACAGGTTCAGGCTCTTCTTAAAAAGGCGTCAGCGCTGGACATTGAAATGATCTGCCCTCTCCACGGTCCGGTATGGCGTGAGAATATAGACTGGTTTATTGACAAATATCAGAAGTGGAGCACATATACCCCAGAGGACAAAACAGTTATGATCGCATATGGTTCTGTATACGGAAACACTGAAAATGCGGCATATGTTCTTGCTTCTGAGCTTGCGGATATGGGTATGAAGAATATCGTTATGTACGACGTTTCAGTAACTCATCCGTCCGTAATAGTATCCGAGGCATTCAGATGCAGCAGCTTTGTGTTTGCATCAACAACATATAACGGCGGAATTTTCTGCAATATGGAAACTGTGCTGCTGGATATAAAAGCACATAATTTGCAGAACCGAAATGTGGCGTTTATTGAAAATGGTTCATGGGCGCCTGTATCAGGCTCTCAGATGATCGACATTGTGTCGTCAATGAAGAATATGAATATTATAGGAAATAAGCTTACACTAAAATCCTCTGTGAAGGAAGATCAAATCGAGGATATAAAGAAGCTTGCCGAGGAGATATATAAGGCTACATTATAACCAACGCTTATGTCCGCCGAATGGCGAAATAAAAGTTTCGCCAGCCTTTGTCCAAAGGCTGTGGGGGTCAATGGGGGCAAAGCCCCCTTGTCGCACTCCGCAGAGTGCGAAATTCCTTGCCTGAGAAGCGCTCCGCAAGGGGTGAATTTCAAAACAGTCCGGTGGACTGTTTTGAAAGAGGGGACGCCCTGCAAGAGAGGGCGTCCCCTTAAACATATACTTTTTTGACAGACTGAGCGCAGCATAGGACGGGCTGCGCTTTTTATTACCCAGCCAATTCGACCATGACAAATTGACTGGGCAATCTGCACACAATCTTTGTGCGGTGTTGCCGTAAAAATTTTCATGTCTGAAACCTTTATCATGATACTACACTCTAATTTACAGAACAAAGCTTTGATTCAAAAATAAAGGAGGCATCGTATTGTGGATTTGCTTATAAAAAAAGCTAAAAGCGGGGATCCCGACGCTTTTGTAGCTCTTATTGAACAAAATAAGGCTGCGATGTACAGAACTGCAAAAGCCATACTTCACAATGATGCTGATGCAGCAGACGCTATGCAGGACGCAATATTATCCTGCTGGCAGAATATCAGTAAGCTCCGCAATGATAAATATTTCAAAACGTGGCTTACGAGGATTCTTATAAACTGTTGCAAAGGCATTATAAGAAAAAACGGAAATGTGGTTTATGTTGAAAGCTATGAGCCTTATGACCACGGAAAGGATACAAGCCTTTCGGATCGGAGTGTGAAAGAAAGCTTTGAGGGGTTAAGCGAAAATTACAGGCTTATACTTACGCTGTACTATATTCAGGGCCTTTCAGTAAAAGAGATAGCTAAGGCGCTTGATATGAACGAAAATACAGTAAAAACAAGGCTTTCAAGAGGAAGAAAAGAGTTCAAAAATATCTATACAAGCAAGGAGGCATTTTCATTATGAGTAATAATCATGAATATCTTGAAGGATTTGAAATGGATACGGAAATTCCTGAGGTTGTTGAAGTAAAATGCCGTGAAGCTTATGACATGATTTTCAAGGAGTGCGACATGAAAAAGAGAGAAAAAACAAAGAAATATCCTAAATCAGTTAAGGCAGCGATCAGCATTGCGGCATGCGCTGTTATCGCTGTCGGCGGAGCAGCTGCTTTCCCAGTAATGGCGGAGCATATCCCTGCGCTTCAGAACGCATATGAATTTATAAGCGGAAAGGTCTATACTAAAGACCCGGCACAGAAAGCCAATCTTTCAGAATATGCCGAGCCGGTAAATCAGATGGAGGCAAAGCAAAATGCAGAGATCACTATGCAGAGCGTATATTATGACGGAGATGACATTTCAATTGCATTTGCACTTACTCCTCTTACAGATACTCTCAAGGGAATGACAGGCATTAGCGCCAATATAAAGGCTACCATTGGCGACACGGAGCTTAAATTCGGCTATGAGGATCCGACGTATTGCGCAATGAACTTCACTGCCGCAGAGGACGGAAATTATTACGGCAGCGTTCACTACTCCGTACCTGAGGGAACAAAGGGCGGCGAGCTTAAGGTGAAATTATATGCTATTGAAGGCGTAAACGCCTATGTTCAGAACTTTAATTCCCAAAATGACGGCTATGAGCCTGAATCGACCGGATTTCTCAAGGATACCTTTGAGTTCAGCAAGAGCATAGAGCCTGATTCAAGCCACAATAAGACCTATGAGATAAACGAAACTCAGGGAAATGTAACAGTTGACAGTATTACTGTTACACCATTCAAGACAAGTGTTAAACTCAGCGGTCTTGAGGAAAAGCAGGCAGTAAGGCTCAAAGATCAGGACGGAAACGAGCTTGAATACATGAACATGAATGACGGAGATATGCTCTTTGCAACTCCGCTCACCACTGCAAAGGCTATTAATATTGAAATATTCAGACTTGACGAAAATGACTTCCCGACTCAGTATACATTTACTACGGCAATTGACGAGGGCTTCGGCAGCAAATATGAGGTCGCATTTGAGGACACCTTTGACAATTCAAAGGTCGTTTACAATCCGCCAATGGAAGAGCTGGAAAAAGACTTTGAAGATAAACGTAAAGACGCAATAGATGAAGCTACTAAGGAAATCAAGGTTCTTCCTTTGAACACTCCAGGCACTATTGAGTCCTATGACATGTCGTCCGATGCTTGGATAAATGTTACTCTTGATGTAAAAATTACCGGCAGCAAGATCGTTGACGACATCAGCGGCTATGATTTCGACCCTGATCTTTTAAATTGGTATGGCGATGTTGATAAGCCTGATGGTCACAACAAGCTTTTGCTTGTAACCTATGAGATAACAAATGACATGAATACCGACGTGAATATGTGTCAGTTTACTGGGTATAGTTTATTTACAAAGGACTTTAATGATGCTTTGGGTGTTGATCCGGATTATTTCTCAGTTCAGGATCACGGCGGCAAGGACGGCTATCAGTTTGATTTCAAGGCAAACACGACCCGTGAGATCACTCTTGGATATCTTGTGACCCCTGAGCAGATTGAAACTGGATTCTATGCGGTTCCGTGGGAGGACAATGATAACGAATATGTTGTTCCTAAGAAGGACGCAAGAATTTTTGCAATTGATTAATTTTAATTGATTCTCCTTAATAAAACCAAAATGCCTCCGGCCTTTTAAAGCAGGGGGCATTTAAACTAATAGGCTCTGCGGTTTATCCGCAGAGCCTTTCCGCACTTTACTGACTAAAACAAAAGAGCCGGAATCGTCGGGTATTACGAAACCGGCTCTTTATCAGTTCATTTCAGAAAGGCCTTACAGCAGTGTTAAATTCAGGGAACAGTGCTTTTGACCGGCAGACCAGAGAGTATCTGCCACAGCGCTGGAATCTCATAAAACACACTGAAAGTATATTCCTGAAAGTTCTGTCAGTATGGTATTAATTGTTTTGAAAAATCCAATTAACCCTCGTACTAATTATATCTTAAATCACGACTAAATTCAATAGGGTAAACAGAAAATGTACTAAACCTTCAAAAACAGTGCTATATAATTGTGCAGTTTGACCAATTGTTAAAGTTAATCGCTTGTTTCCTGCTTTGTGGCGTTAATAGCGACCTTCTGAAGTCCTACCGCCCAAACCTTATTATAATTCGGGAAGGATATTGTTGCGTCAGCGCTAAAATTTTCGCTCTGGACATCATATTTGAGAAGGTCCACATAAACCATAATATCCTTTTCGGTAATGTCCTTGATATCCTCCTCAGGGCCTATAATAGCGAATGTAAGACCATAGGTCTTTACCTTACAATCATATCCTGACGGAGGGTTGACAATTGAAATATCGTTTACTGTGACCTCCTTGGTGGAAAGTCCCTCGGTATTAAGCTTTGCCGTAACGGTTTTGATATTTGACAGGTCTTTATAGTTTTCAGGTATCTCAATGTTAAAATAACCTGTGTAATCCATATCAAGCTCATAGAGAGGTATTGAATCAAGATGCCATGAATCAAGCTTTTTAAGGTCTAAGTTAGGGGATGCAAGGGTGATTGAATCCACGCTCAGCTCCAGGTCTATGGAGTTTACATCAAAGTTTTGAGGCGCATATTTCAGATCATAAGTAAGGTCAAGGGTCTTCTGCATATAAACAGGTATTTTTATAGTAAAGTCCGATGTGTTTGTCTTCATGTTGGACATGTCGATCTTGGATTGATTCTTGTCATAAAGTACGATCTTGTCGCTGTGGAAGGTATATGCCGAGTCGAGAACCTTCTCGTTGTCCACCTGTACAACTGCCTTGTCTATTGAATCAAGCTGAGATGACGGTCCCTCTATTTCAATAACGCCCGGATCGCAGGAAAAATCGCTGCTGTCCATATAAAGGTCTTTTTTAGCTGTTATGTTAGGAGCGTCCACAGTGAGCTCAAACTCTCTTGTGTCTATTCGGTCGAACATAACTGAAACAGTAGCAGGCTTTATTGCTGTGACATCAAACTTGACATTGGAATCCTTACTGGTTACTTCAATTTTTAGATCCTTTTCTCCTGCCGAGGTAACGTTTTCCACGATGGCTTTTGCTTCAAGGTCATCGGCTGAAAGGCTTCCTATCCTTGAGCGTTTTCCCTGTATTGTGACTGTAACATTTTTTACGCTGCGGCTTATTACACTCAGATTATTTTCCTCGGCTGATGTACCGGTGGTATCAATCGTAAGGGCAATATTGGAGATCGTTTTCGGTGTGGTAGGATAAATTGTTATTGATATTACAAACCATGCAAGGACTGATATTAAAACTGAATAAATTATAAGAGCAGCCTTGTTGTCAAAGGATTCTGATATTTTTTTTCTTATGCTTAAAAGAAATTTCAATTTTTATCCTCTCCTTTGTGCTTTCCTTTTTTTAGACTCAGTTTTATTTTTTTGTTTTCAGCTGCCTTTGGTATCAGAGTTTCACGAAGATGCTCATTAAGTCTGAAACGGGTATAGTCACGTACAAGGACTCCGTTTTCTGCAATGGAGATCTGTCCTGTTTCTTCGGAAACAACGATTACAATAGCGTCTGAATTCTCGCTCATACCAATAGCAGCTCTGTGTCTTGAGCCAAGCTTTTTGTTGATAAGCTCTTCCTTTTGAGGCTTAGGAAGAAAGCAGGCAGCCGCATGGATCTTTCCGTTTCTCATGATGACTGCGCCGTCATGGAGGGGTGTATTTGGAAAGAATATGTTGCCGAAAAGCTCCTTGCTCGGAACAGCGTCAACGATAGTTCCGTTTTCGATCTGTTCGCCCAGCTTTGTCTGGCGTTCAATAACGATCAAAGCGCCGGTTTTTGTGGAGGAAAGTTCAGTGCATGAATCACATATAGCTTCAATAGCGTCGTTCCACATAGCAAAGGCTTCATCGGAGGATTCTCCGAAGCCAAAAGAGCTGATGCCGAATTTTGTTCGTCCTGCCTTTTCAAGAACACGTCTCAGCTCCGGCTGGAACATAATTATCAGAGCAAGCAGTCCGACATCAAGAACGCTTTTTATGATGTATGAAATGGCCTTTAATTCAATCTGAGAGCTTATAAAGTATGCAATGGCAATGAAAATAATACCCTTGATAAGCTGCCCTGCTCTTGTTTCACGGACAAATTTTATGAGGAGGTACACGATATATGTCAGCAGAAGCATATCAATAATATCAATAAAGCCAATGGATTGTATAACGTTCCAGATCATATTTTTAGCATTGTTCAGTGCGTACATAGTTCACTTCCTTTCCGAAGGTCACGTCCTGTGTTTTTCAGGGTTTATGTAAGGGGAGCGTCCCTTTCAGAGGATATGAAATTCGCTCCCCATTTATGCCCTTGGACTCTACTTATAATTTTACCATAAATACAGATTATTTCAATAGGGTAATCTGTATTTTTCATAAACTTTTCACAATATTGCAAAGTCTGATTACCTGCGCTCTGTTATTGAATACGGAAGGAGCAAATCTGACTGTTCCCTCCTCAGTTCCCATAGCCTTGTGGGCAAGGGGAGCGCAGTGAAGACCTGCTCTGAGGCAAAAGCCGTATTTGCTGAGCTTTGCCGCAGTTTCCTCCGGTGCTTCTCCCTCTATGGTGAAGGAGACGATTGGAGCATATTTTACTCCCTGTGTGCGGTATATTTTTACCTTATCGCAGTCTTTAAGCTGAGATATGAACAATCTGCAAAGCTCATCCTCATGTCTGTATATCTCCCGGCAGGTTTTTTTCCTTACAAAGTCAATGCCTTTTTTAAGGGCGATTATTCCGCAGGTATTAAGAGTTCCTGATTCAAGGCTATCCGGGAGAAAGTCCGGCTGTTCAAGATCCATGGAGCTGCTTCCCGTACCGCCTTGGATCAGCGGACGGAGAGTAAAACTGCCGTCTGAGATCAGCATACCTGTTCCGGGAGGGCCATAAAGTCCCTTGTGTCCGGCTGTACAGAGAATATTGATATTATCCCTTTCAAGATCAATATCCAGTATGCCGCAGCCCTGAGCGCCGTCTAAAATAAAGCATATGCCATTTTCACTGCAAAGCCTTCCTATTTCTCTGAAAGGGAGTATCTGACCTGTTACGTTACTTGCAGCTGTGCAGACTATGGCGGCAGTATTTCTTTTTATAAGACGCTTAAAATTGCTTATAGTAACGCTGTCGTCCGGGCTTACGTCGGCTATAGAAGCTGAAACGCCCTGTTTTCTGAGAGCGTATACAACTCTTGCAACAGAGTTGTGCTCCATGCTGCTGATTATAACATGCCCTCCCCGGGGTATTATACCCTGAATGGCTAAATTTAAGGCGTGGGTGCAGTTAAGAGTAAAAATTACGTTTTCCGGCTGTGCGCCGAAAAAATCAGCGGCGGTCTGCCTTGAGTCAAATACAGCCTCAGAGGTCATGATCGAAAGCTTGTGACCGCCTCTTCCAGCGTTTCCGCCGCATTTGTTTAATGCGTGCATCATAGCTGCTCTTACCTCCGGGGGCTTTGGAAAGGTAGTTGCCGCATTATCAAAATTTATAATGTTATTCATTTGCGTCCTGAATGACAATGCCGTATTTTAATCCGTTTTCCCTGAGCATTCTCACAGTGCTTTTTGCGTCACCGTTTACAATAATAACATGTGTGCATCCGGCTTTCGATACCTTTGCAGCTCTCTGGATCTCACATGCAGTCCCCCTTGCTCTTAAAAAACGCTGAGCCTTTATGGCAGCAGTAATCGACGGCATTGTTATTACGGTTTTATCCGTCATTGTATCACCCCTTATTTTTGTTGCCCCATATCTTCATTAAGATATGGGCATGCGGGATAATACATTATATGCGCAAGTCTGAAAGGTGCTACTTTTCGACAAGAAGCGATACACAGTGGGCTGAAATGCCAGAGCCGTCGCCTGTGAAGCCGAGCTTTTCTTCAGTGGTTGCTTTTATGTTCACCTGTGAAATGTCTGCTTTGCACGCTTTTGCAATGATTTCTCTCATGCTCTGGATATATGGAAGCAGCTTTGGCGCCTGGGCGATTACCGTAGCGTCAAGATTGCCGAGCTTAAAGCCTTTTTCGTCAATAATGGAAACGACCTTATCAAGGAGCATGATACTGTCCGCTCCCTCATATTCTGGATCATTGTCCGGAAAGTGTTTTCCTATATCCCCAAGAGCAGCGGCTCCAAGCAGAGAATCCATTACCGCATGGGTAAGCACATCCGCATCTGAATGTCCAAGCAGCCCCTTTTCATATGGTATGCACACTCCGCCTAAAATAAGCTTTCTGCCCTCTATAAGGCGGTGTACATCATATCCGTGACCAATTCTCATATTATGCCTCCCAAAGTATCTCTGCTATTTTAATATCCTCCGGAGTAGTGATCTTGATATTTTTATAATCTCCGGTTGTCATATATATTTTGCCTCCGACAGCCTCCACAAGCTGACAGTCGTCAGTGAAGTCCAGCTCATGCTCCAAAGCAAAATCAACCGCTTCAAAATAGAGTGTACGCTTGAACGCCTGAGGAGTCTGAGTGATATAAAGGCTCGGACGGTGAGGAGTATCCACAACGAGTTCATCGCTTACGACCTTTATCGTGTCCTTTACCGGAACGCCGAGAGTTGAGCCTCCAAATACTGAGGCATTCTTTATGACAAGCTCTATGTGCTTAGGTTTTACAAGAGGTCTTGCGCCGTCATGAACGGCTATGATCTCAGTTCCCTTGCTTATTTTCCTGAGTCCGTTTATAACGCTTTCCTGTCTGCTGCCGCCGCCGTATGCCACTGCTGCAAGCTTTGTAATACCGGCTTTTTCAGCAGTTTTGCGTATTTCATATTCGTCCTGCGGGCGGCACACAACAACGATTTCCTTAACGCTTTCGCATCTTTCAAAGGCAAGCATTGAGCAGCCGATAACATTTGATCCTCCCAAAGGGAGCAGTATTTTATTAACACCGTTCATTCTTGTTGAATTTCCGGCGCATACAATAATTACAGAAGTATTCATAGCAATGTCACCTCAATAAAATTATAGCATTATATGGAAGAAATGTAAAGAAAAAAATACCGCCTGAAAAATTCAGACGGTAAAATGCTTATACTTATTCTTCAATCAACATATAGTTGACGCCGCCGCAATGTGGCTTGGCGGCTTTTCCAATAGACTTTGTAAATTGAAAGATTTAAAAGTCCATTCCTATTTTAACAGCCTTCATGTTAGGCTCTATAAGATGCGCTCTTTTCGGCGGAATAATTTTTTCAAGAGCCTTTCTAACTGTCTGCTCTTCAAATATACCGCTTTCTTTTATCATTTTTCCTATGAGGATTATGTTTGCACTACCCTCAAGACCGTTGTCAATAGCAAGCTGTGACGCCGGAACGTAAAAGCATTCAATGTCCGATCTTTCACATTTCTGCTCTACAAGAGTGCTGTCTATAAACGCCTTTCCGCCCGGTTTTACATTACCGATAAATTTATCATAGGACGGACCGTTCATTACCATAAGCAGGTCAGGGTCTATAACCTGAGGGCATCCTATAGGCTCATCAGAGATACACACGGAGCAGTTAGCCGTTCCGCCCCTCATTTCCGGACCGTAGGACGGAAGCCATGAAAGCTCTCTGTTGTCAATGAGTCCGCAGTATGCAAGAACCTTTCCGGCGAACAGAATGCCCTGACCGCCGAAGCCTGCCAGAAGAATTTCATGATTCATGCTTATTTATCCTCCTTTGCAGTAATGTCCTTATATACTCCAAGAGGGAAATAAGGGATCATGTCTTTTCTAAGACGCTCCAATGCCTCGATCGGGTCAAGTCCCCAGTTTGTAGGGCATGTTGAAAGAACCTCAACAATTGAAAAACCTCTTTTTTCCTTCTGGTTTTCAAAAGCCTTTCTTATAGCTTTTTTTGCAGTCTTTATGTTCGGAACGCTGTCAACGGATACACGCTGAGCCAGTGCAACGCCGTCAAGGGTCGAGAGCATTTCGCATACTCTTATTGGAAATCCGGCAACAGAAGTATCTCGTCCAAAAGGAGTTGTCTGTGTAACCTGTCCCGGAAGAGTTGTAGGAGCCATCTGACCGCCTGTCATTCCGTATATTGTATTGTTAATGAAAATGATTACTATATTTTCGCCTCTTGTAGCGCTGTGTACAGTTTCGCATGTGCCTATAGCGGCAAGGTCGCCGTCGCCCTGGTATGTAAATACATATTTGTCAGGCAAAGCTCTCTTAACGCCTGTTGCAACTGCCGGAGCACGTCCGTGAGGAGCTTCGATCATATCGCAGTTAAAGTAGTCGTATGCCATTACCGAGCAGCCTACCGGACAGATACCGATAGTATCTCCCTCAATGCCCATTTCGTCAATGACCTCGCATATAAGTCTGTGAACGATTCCGTGGGTACATCCTGGGCAGTAGTGCATGGAAACATCGCACAGTGAATGAGGCTTTTCAAATACAACAGCCATTACTCAGCACCTCCCAGCTCAAGTATTTTATCAAGAATTTCAGACGGCTTAGGAACCATTCCTCCGGTTCTTCCGAAGAAGCTTACAGGAACTCTGCACTCTACCGCAAGCTTTACATCGTCAACCATCTGACCCATGTTCATTTCCGTTACGAGGATATGCTTTGCATTTTCTGAAGCCTTTACAATTTCCTTTTTCGGGAACGGCCACAGAGTTATCGGGCGGATAAGACCTGCCTTTACGCCGGCTTCTCTTGCCTTTATAACTGCTGATTTAGCGACTCTTGCGGTTGCACCGTATGCTGCAACGAGAATTTCAGCGTCTTCTGTAAGATAGGTTTCAGCTTCCGTATGCTCGTTTTCGAGGACCTCATATCTTTTATACCTGTCAAGAACGGTTTTCTCAAGCTCTTCCGGAGTAAGGTAAAGGGAATTTATAATATTGTGCTTACGCTTCATTCCGGTACCGTTTGTTGCCCAAGGCTTTGGTATCTGATGCGTTTTAGCTTCCGGAAATTCAACAGGCTCCATCATCTGGCCTAAAAGTCCGTCTGCAAGGATCATTGCAGGCATTCTGAACTCATCAGCCATATCGAAAGCCTTTGTGAGCAGATTTATCATTTCCTGAACTGAGGACGGAGCATATACCAGAACCTGAAAATCTCCGTGTCCCAGTCCCTTTGTTGCCTGTAGGTAGTCCGCCTGTGATGGCTGAATGCCTCCGAGTCCCGGACCGCCTCTCTGCACATTTATAATAACGCATGGCAGGTCGCTTGCCGCTATGTATGAAATGCCTTCCGATTTAAGACTAATTCCAGGGGAAGATGATGAAGTCATCGCTCTTACGCCTGCTGATGCAGCTCCGAGAACCATATTGATAGCGGCAACCTCAGACTCAGCCTGGAGAAAGACTCCCCCTGCTTTTGCCATACGCTTTGCCATATAGGCTGAAAGCTCGGTCTGGGGTGTGATAGGGTATCCGAAAAAGCATTTGCAGCCTGCTCTAATAGCAGCTTCTGCCAGAGCCTCGTTACCCTTCATTAGATTTCTTTCCAAGATTACGATCTCCTTTCTTATTTTTCAACTGTTATTGCACAGTCTGGACACATCTGAGCGCACATAGCGCAGCCTATACAGCTTTCCATATCAGTACAGACAGCTGTAAAATATCCTTTTTTGTTACGCTTTTCTTTTTGCAGAGCGACTATTTTTTTGGGACATGCCGTAGTACAAAGTCCGCAGCCCTTGCATTTTTCAAAAAGCACTTTCATTTCAGCCATTTTCAAAGCTCCTTTCAGTATATTTCCCATATAGGTCTGACATAAACTTCAACTTCCGTTTTAGGGGAAACTTCAGGGTCAAGACCTCTCATATAAGCGTTAAAAATAAGAGGAAGTCCTGATTTTTCCGATATTTTTTCCGCAAAATTGATAGAGTTTTCTATATCCTTGTTAGTAGTTTCAAAACCGAGGTTTGAATTATTTATAATTCCGGTATGTCTTATTCGTGCCACATTTTCTATTTCTCTCATTACTGCGATAGCATCCTCCGGAGTTCCGGTAAGATAGCGATATCGGTTAATGACGTACAGCATATCCAGCTTATCTCCGAATGACTCAAGGGTGCGGGAGTATTTTCCAAGGGCAACAGCTCCTGCATCATCTCCACCGACATCTGCGATAACGTATTCGTTTTCTGCGGCAAGCTGCTCCAGATCAAAATTTAGAACAGGAATGTCCAGATTCGAGTTTGCATATTCAGGAGCGGCAAGGGTAATGTCCCGGCTTTCAAATAGCTCCGACAGGTCAGCGGTACGGAAATAAGGATTTACAATATCCATATCTATGACGGCTGCCTTTTTGCCTGCGTCAGCAAGCTTTACGGCAAGGTTTGCTGAAATATTGGATTTTCCGGCTCCGTAATGACCGGTAATTACTGTAAATTTTTTCATGATCCCTCCGTAAGGCAGATGCTTTAGAACTTGTCTTCATAAGAAATGTGTGCGGATTTTCGAGCATAATTTTGTTGCAGACAAGGCAAAAATGCGCAGGCAGGCTGTCGCACCAATGGCACTTCCTTCGGTCGCCTAACAAGTATTTTTAACGCAGTCTGCGGCAAAATTTGCCGAAAAGACGTGCGCAGATGCTTGTGAAGACAAGTTCTTAAATTCATATATTAAATATTATATCACAAATAGCCGAAAAATCAAGCCGCATGTCAAAAAACTTTCACAGGGAACTGTTTGCAATAAAGTTTGTGAATTTCTTGACAAAACGGCTTGTTATGTAGTACAATAAAGATAAATTGTTGAAAGGACTGATTGACTTATGGGTTTAACATTAACTGAGAAGATTTTAAAGGCTCACCTTGTTGACGGTGAAATGGTTAAGGGCTCTGAGATCGGTATTAAAATTGACCAGACTCTTACACAGGATGCGACCGGAACTATGGCATATCTTGAATTTGAGGCTATGGGAGTTCCGAGAGTAAGAACGGAGCGCAGCGTTGCCTACATAGACCACAATACACTGCAAAGTGGTTTTGAAAACGCAGACGACCACCGCTTTATCGGAAGCGTTGCGAAAAAGCACGGAATTTATTTTTCACGTCCGGGCAACGGTATCTGCCATCAGGTTCACCTTGAACGTTTCGGCATTCCGGGCAAGACTCTTATTGGCTCTGACAGCCATACTCCAACAGGTGGCGGTATCGGTATGATCGCAATTGGCGCAGGCGGACTTGACGTTGCTGTTGCAATGGGCGGCGGCACATATTATATAACATGTCCTAAGGTCGTAAAGATCGAACTCAAGGGTAAGCTTTCACCATGGGTTGCAGCTAAGGATGTGATCCTTGAGGTTTTAAGAAGACTTTCAGTTAAGGGCGGCGTAGGAAAGGTCATCGAGTACTGCGGCGAGGGCGTAAAGACCCTGTCAGTTCCTGAAAGAGCTACTATCACAAACATGGGTGCAGAGCTTGGAGCTACAACATCTATTTTCCCATCGGACGAGGTTACAAGGGAATTTCTTAAAGCCCAGAAGAGGGAAGAGGTATGGATTGAGCTTTCAGCTGATCCGGACGCAGTTTATGATGAAGAGCTTACAATTGATTTAAGTCAGCTTGAACCTCTTGCAGCATGCCCTCATTCTCCTGACAATATTAAGTCAATCAGCGAAATCGGAAAGCAGAAGATCGACCAGGTATGTATTGGTTCATGTACAAACTCTTCACTCCTTGATATGCTCAAGGTAGCTCATATCTTAAAGGGCAAGACCGTTCATCCGGACGTATCTCTTGCAATCGCTCCGGGCTCAAAGCAGGTTCTCAACATGTTGGCACAGAACGGCGCTCTTTCAATAATGATCGAGGCAGGTGCAAGAATCCTTGAAAGCGCATGCGGTCCTTGTATCGGTATGGGACAGTCGCCTAATTCAAAGGGTATCTCTCTGAGAACCTTCAACAGAAACTTTGAGGGACGTTCAGGAACAAAGGACGGACAGATTTACCTCGTTTCACCGGAGGTAGCTGCTGCTTCTGCGATCGCAGGCGTATTTACAGACCCGAGAGAGCTTGGGGACATGCCTGAGTTCAAGCTTCCGGAGGTATTTACTATCAATGATAATATGATAGTTCCTCCTGTACCGGAATCGGAAATGGACAGCGTTGAGATACTCAGAGGACCTAACATCAAGCCGTTCCCTGAAACATCTCCTCTTGACGGCAGCATTGACGCTAAATGTTCCCTTAAAGTGGGTGATAATATTACTACAGATCACATCATGCCTGCGGGTGCAAAGATCCTTCCGCTGCGTTCAAATATTCCGGCTATTTCACAGCACTGCTTTGCAGTATGTGATGAAACATTCCCGGCAAGAGCAAAGGAGCTTGGAAAGAGCATTATAGTAGGCGGTTCAAATTACGGTCAGGGCTCTTCAAGAGAGCATGCGGCGCTGGCTCCGCTCTACCTTGGAATCAAGGCTGTTCTGGTAAAATCCTTTGCAAGAATCCACAGAGCAAACCTTATTAATGCCGGTATCCTTCCTCTTACATTTGTAAATGAAGCAGACTATGACAGCATTTCACAGGGCGATGAGCTTGCTCTTGACAATGTAAGAGCTGATATTGAAGCAGGAAAGTCACAGCTTACTTTGGTAAACAAGACTACCGGAAAGGAAATCCCTGTTCTCTGTGAGCTTAGCGGACGTACAAAGGATATTATACTTGCCGGCGGATTACTTGATTATACAAGAGAGGCAATGAAATAATGAATCTCATTAACATTTATCCGGCAAGAATCAGATTTCACAGCCGTGCTTATACAAAGTCTGAGCTTATTGCGGCTATAGCGGCTATTGCAATTTATTTTGCGGTAAATCTGATCATGCAAAAGCTCTTTCCGGATATGAATCAGAAAAAGATCAATATTATTTCTTTGATACCTGCTGTTATAGTTGCCTTTATAATTATATTCAGGCAGTGAAAAAAGTAACTTTGTTTCGGCAATTTTTTGCCGCAGGCTTGATTTTTGAGAGGTTCAGATGGCAATTGACATATCACACCGCAATGAGCGGTACAGCCGTAAAATAGTTCTAACTCCAAAAAAAGTAGGAGGTCTTAGCGGCAGCATATTAAAGCTTATTGCCATAGCAGCAATGCTTATAGACCATATTGCATGGGGGTTTGTCCCTTTTGGCAGCATTGCAGGACAGGCTATGCATATTGTCGGAAGAATAACAGCTCCGGTTATGTGCTTTATGGTGGCTGAGGGATATTATCATACGAGAAACGTCAGGGCGTATGCTCTGAGGCTTGGGATATTTGCTGTAATATCTCACTTTGCCTATGGCTATTTTCATTGGGGTACGCTCAGCCCCTTTCACAGCACAAGCGTTATCTTTACGCTGTTTTTAGGGCTTATGGCGCTGATCCTGAATGACAGTCAAAGGCTCAGCATGAATGCAAAATACGGTCTTACCCTGATTATCGCTCTTGTATCTATGATTTGCGACTGGGGCGGAATAGGAGTTGTGTGGATAATTCTTTTCCACATGTACAGGTGGGACAGGAAAATGCAGATAAAAAGCTTCTGCATTGCCGGAGCTGTATATATCATTATTGACACGATATTCTGCGCATTTATGGGCAGATGGTATAACGACCTGTTCCAGATAGGAATATTTCTTGCAGTACCGCTGCTTATGAAATATAATGGACTTAGGGGAAAATACAGTATGAAATGGCTGTTCTATGTGTTTTATCCGGCGCATCTTGCTTTGCTCGGCATTATTAAATATGTTGTTTTGAAATGAGGTTTATAATGGGTGTTTTAGGAAAGTTGTTCGGCGGTAAAAAGGAAGAGGAAAATAAGGATTTTTCATACATATCCGAAATAGCAGGACTTATTTCATCTGAAGATCCGGAAGTCATGAAGAATATAAAAATGTGTCTTGATAATCCCAGAGAATATTCTGCTTCATTTGCGGGTCACGGTCTTGAACCGAATGATAAGAATTTTTACTGGCTCAGCATGAGGGATGAGCTTGATAATGCCGGATACCTTTTCAGCGTTGATTATAAATGTGAGCTGGAGGATTTTCTCTGGGCTCTCAGTCAGTTAAAGACATACAGGCTTATTGATATAGATCTGTCCTCCCTGAATCTTGATGAGAATGAAGATGCACAGGCTTGGGGAGAGGAGATAAATCTTGCCCTTGGCGGCAGGGCATTTGTATGCGCAGTGGATATTGACAGCGACAGCTATGAGCTTATCATAGTCGGAGCTGACGTGCATGAGATAGTTTCCGATATTGCACGTAGGTACGGACACAGTATAGAAGAATTTTAAGGAGGAAAAGACAATGGCAAAAATTCAGATGAAAACACCGCTTGTCGAAATGGACGGCGACGAGATGACAAGAGTCCTCTGGAAGTGGATAAAGGAAATACTTCTTGAGCCATATATCGACCTTAATACAGAATATTATGACTTAGGTCTTAACGAGAGGGAAAAGACTAAGGATAAGGTAACATTTGACAGCGCTGAGGCGACAAAAAAATATGGCGTAGCTGTAAAGTGCGCTACGATCACACCGAACGCTGCGAGAATGCCTGAATATAACCTTACAGAAATGTGGAAATCTCCTAACGGAACTATCAGAGCGATTCTTGACGGTACTGTTTTCAGAACGCCTATCCTTGTAAAGGGCATTACTCCTTATATTCCTACATGGACAAAGCCTATTACAATTGCCCGTCACGCATACGGAGATGTTTATAAGAATACCGAAATGCAGGTAAAGGGCGGCGGAAAGGCTGAGCTTGTATTTACCGATAAAAACGGTAATGAAACAAGACAGACTATCCATGACTTCGACGGCGACGGAATCATTCAGGGACTTCACAATATAGACAAAAGTATAGAGGGCTTTGCTAAGTCATGCTTTAACTTTGCCCTTGATTCAAAGCAGAATCTCTGGTTTGCTACTAAGGACACAATTTCCAAGAAGTACGACCACAGATTCAAGGATATTTTCCAGGAGATCTTTGATAGAGACTATAAGGAAAAGTTTGACGCTGCCGGCATCGAGTACTTCTATACACTTATCGACGACGCTGTTGCAAGGGTTATCCGTTCAGAAGGCGGTTACATCTGGGCATGCAAGAACTATGACGGCGATGTAATGTCGGATATGGTTTCAACTGCATTCGGAAGCCTTGCAATGATGACATCAGTTCTTGTATCTCCTGACGGAGTTTATGAATACGAGGCAGCTCACGGAACTGTTCAGAGACATTATTATAAGCATCTTAAAGGCGAAGAAACCTCTACAAACTCAGTGGCTACGATCTTTGCATGGAGCGGCGCTCTCAGAAAAAGAGGTGAGCTTGACGGAAACAGCGAGCTTATGGACTTTGCCGACAAGCTTGAAAAGGCCACAATACAGACAATTGAGGACGGCGTAATGACAGGGGATCTGTTCCTGCTTTCAAAGCTTGACAATAAGAGAAAGGTCAACTCCAGAGATTTTCTTGTTGAGATCAATGACAGACTTCAGAAGCTTATTTAATAATATACATCATAGCAGCATATCTGATGCAGATCATATATGCATAACAATTGAAGATCAGTACAAATATCCTGTCCTTTGCTTTTGAAGGGCAGAAAGAAAGGCCGGATTTTATGTCAAAATCCTCAGTTTCATCTTCAGTGATAAAGCGCCTCCCAAGATATTATCGCTTTCTTGGTGATTTGTGCAGAAAGGGCTATACAAGGATTTCAAGCAGAGAATTGTCTGAGAAAATGGGATTTACCGCTTCTCAGATAAGACAGGACTTAAATTGCTTCGGCGGCTTCGGACAGCAGGGCTACGGCTATAACGTGAAGGAGCTGCATAAGGCTATCGGCGATATTTTAGGCGTTAATGCCGAAAACAAGCTCATTATGATAGGAGCCGGAAACCTTGGAAGCGCAATTGCCTCCCATATAGATTTCAGGAAAAAAGGCTTTAAGCTTATTGGCATTTTTGACAGCGATCCTGAAAAATGCGGGCAGGAAATTGCCGGAGTCAAGGTGACTGACGTTGCTGAAATAAGACGTTTTTGCGTTGCAAATAAGCCTATCTGTGCCGTGTTGTGCATACCAAAAAATTCTGCTCAGTATGTTGCCAACAGTCTTGTTGATCTTGGGGTTAAGGCATTCTGGAATTTTAGTCACTATGACCTGAAGATGGAGCATGAAAGCATTATTGTTGAAAACGTTCATTTAGGTGATAGTCTTATGACTCTTGCTTATGGACTTAATAATCAGTAGAGGACGGCTTTACGCCGTCCTTTTTGTTGACATATTTAGCGTTTTATGCTATGATTTTGGCAAATCTTGGAATCTTGGTTTAGAGATAAGTAATGGCTACAACGAAAATGGTTCTATTTATTACAACGGAAAAATTTACCGCACATGAATATGCTAAAAGCCCCTCTCATCAGGAGAAGGGCTTTTATGCTGTCAGCTAAGTTCAAACATTCCGGTATAAAGCTGGAAGTATCTTCCGTGTTCTTTTATCAGATCGTCATGGCTGCCTCGTTCAATTATTTTTCCGTTCTCAAGAACCATTATAGCATGTGAGTTACGGACTGTTGAAAGTCTATGAGCAATAACAAAAACTGTTCTTCCGTTCATAAGGCGATCCATACCTTTTTCGATAAGGGATTCTGTTCTTGTATCAATGGAGCTTGTAGCTTCGTCAAGAATCAGTACCGGAGGGTCTGCAACGGCGGCTCTTGCAATTGCAAGAAGCTGACGCTGTCCCTGACTTAAATTGCCTCCGTCGCCGGTTATTACCGTGTCATAGCCGTTTGGGAGATGCTTTATAAAGGTGTCAGCATTTGCAAGCTTTGCGGCTGAGATGATTTCTTCATCCGTTGCCAAAAGATTGCCGTAGCGGATATTATCCTTGATCGAGCCGGTGAAAAGGTGAGTGTCCTGCAAAACAATTGACTGTGAACGCCTTAGATCAGCTTTTTTGATTTTGTTTATATTGATTTCATCGTATCTGATTTTTCCGTCCGGAACGTCATAAAAGCGGTTAATAAGGTTTGTGATAGTTGTTTTGCCGGCGCCGGTTGAGCCTACAAACGCTATTTTCTGTCCCGGCTTTGCATAGAGGGTTATGCCGTTTAATACGGTCTTTTCCGGAACATATCCGAATACAACATCGTCAAAGGTAACTCTGCCTCGTACCTCCGTATAAGTCAGTGTGCCGTCATGGTGAGGGTGCTTCCATGCCCAGACTCCAGTATGATGGTCTGTTTCGGTAAGCTCGCCCTTTTCATTTTTTTCAGCGTTTACCAGCGTAACATATCCGTCGTCCGTTTCCGGTTCTTCGTCAATAAGATTGAATATTCTCTCTGCACCTGCAAGGGCGTTCAGAACAGCATTGAACTGCTGTGAAATCTGCGTTATAGGCTGAGCAAACTGTCTTGTATACTGGAGGAATGTAACGACTCCTCCAAGGGAAAGAATGCCGTTTACAGCTATAATTCCGCCTGCTATAGCAGTGATCGCATAGTGCAGATAGGATAGGTTGTTCATTACCGGCATGAGAATATTTGCAAAGGTATTTGCACTTGTTGCCGCCTGCCTAAGCTCTTCATTGCACTTTTCAAAGCCGCTTTTAGCTTCCTCCTCATGGCAGAAGACCTTTACGACCTTTTGACCCTCGATCATTTCCTCGATATATCCGTTTACTTTTCCAATTTCTTTTTGCTGTTCCTTAAAGAACATACCGCTCTTACCGCCGATTACCTTTATCAGATAAAGCACAGCTGCAAGCACTGCAATACAAATAAGTGTAAGCTGCCAGCTTATTTTTATCATCATGATAAAAACTCCGGTGACTGTGATTGCAGAGGAAATAAACTGGGTAACGCTGTTTGTGAGCATTTCACGGATAGTGTCCGCATCGTTTGTATACCTGCTCATGATCTCGCCGTGAGTATGAGTATCGAAATACCTTATAGGCAGCGATTCCATTTTTGTGAACATGTCAACACGTATCTTGTAGAGAGTTTTTGTAGAGATGTTCAGCATCATACGGCTGAAAACCCATGCTGCAAGCGCTCCGCAGAGATATATTGCGATCATGACGAACAAAATACCTGCAAATTTTGAAAGGTCCGGGTGCTTCTGACCGATAAGAGGGGAAATATATCCGTCAATAACGGGCTTTAACAAATAAGTACCTGCAACGGATGCTCCGGCGCTTATAAGTATTCCTATAATTACAATTGTGAGCTGGAGTTTGAATTCCTTCATATAACTGAAAATTCTTTTAAGGGTCGCCATGGTGTTTTTAGGCTTTGCAACACCTTTCATCTGTTTTGGAGGCATTATTCATCACTTCCTTTCTGCTGTGACTGATATACTTCACGGTAAATCTCGTTGCTTTCAAGGAGCTGTTCATGAGTTCCTATTCCGTTGATCCTTCCGTCGTCAAGAACAATGATTTTGTCCGCATCGCATACAGAGGAAACACGCTGAGCAATGATGATCGTTGTAGTGTCTGAAAGCTGTTCCCTGAATGCCTGGCGTATCTTACTGTCCGTAGCAGTATCAACTGCGCTGGTACTGTCATCAAGAATAATGATCTTCGGCTTTTTAAGAAGTGCTCTTGCGATACAAAGACGCTGCTTTTGTCCGCCGGAAACATTTACTCCGCCCTGCCCTAAATCGGTATCATAGCCCTTTGGAAAGGACATTATAAAGTCGTGAGCCTGAGCAGCCTTGCATGCCTCCGTTATTTCTTCATCTGTTGCATTTTTATTGCCCCAGCGAAGATTATCTTTGATAGTTCCAGAGAAAAGCACATTGTTCTGGAGCACCATTGCAACTTCATTACGCAGATGCTCCAGTGTGTAGTCTTTTACGTTGTGTCCACCTGCAATTACATTTCCGGCAGTCGTGTCATAAAGTCTTGGGATAAGCTGAACAAGGCTTGTTTTTGACGAGCCTGTTCCGCCGATAATTCCTATTGTTTCACCGGAGCTTATTTCAAGATTAATATCTGAAAGAATATAGGTATCTGCTGTATCATGATAGCTGAAGGATACGTTTTCAAATACAATAGAGCCATCCTTTAAAACAGCGTCCTTGTCAGGACCGTCTTCTATATCAGGTGTCTCTCCAAGTACCTCAGCAATACGGGCAAAGGAAGCTCTTGATATTACGCACATAATGAATATGAATGATATCATCATAAGTGACATGAGTATCTGGGTCACATAGGATATGAAGCTTGAAAGCTGTCCTACGTCCATGCTCTGACCGATAATGAGCTGACCGCCAAACCATACTATGGAGGTTATACATGCGTACATAACAAGCTGCATAATAGGATTGTTTAGAACGACGATCTTTTCCGCATAGAGCTGTGCTTTTCTTACGTCGTCCGCCGAAGCTTCAAACTTTTCATTTTCATATTTTTCTCTTACAAACGCTTTTACAACTCTTATTGCTATAAGGTTTTCCTGAACCGATGCGTTCATGGCATCGTATTTTTTCAGCATTTTCTGAAATCTCGGATGAGCATGTGAGCCGATAAGCCACAGAGCGATCCCAAGTACAGGTATTGCTATAAAAAATATTACTGACAGCTGAGCATTTGTCACAAGAGCCATGATAGTAGCGCCTATCATCATCATAGGCGCTCTTACAGCAGTCCTTATTATCATCATAAAGGCGTTCTGAGTATTTGTAACGTCCGTTGTAAGCCTTGTTACAAGGGATGCTGTACTGAATTTATCGACGTTTTTGAACGAAAAATCCTGCACCTTATCAAAAAGCTTCTGCCTTAAATTTTTAGCAAGACCCATTCCTGCAACGGCGGCATATTTTCCGGCAAGAGTACCGCATATCAGAGAAAAGGTTGCCATTAAGATCATAAGCAGTCCCATTTTTACAATATACTGAACTCCTCCGCTGCCCTTAATGCCAACGTTAATTATCTGAGCCATTACAAAGGGAATGAGAATTTCCATAAGCACTTCACCAATTATGATGACCGGTGTAAGAATCGTATACTTTTTGTATTCGCCGATACACGACGCAATTTTTTTTATCATATATCTTCTCCTTTCAGCTTATTGATCAGCTTATTCATTGTGTTCATGTCGTTTTTTATATGCTTTTCTCCAATAGCCTCCTCCATATTATATATGATCTTATCAAGCAGCTTTGACAGCGTTTCAAGATCTTCGCCGGAAAGTCCTCCAAAGATATGTTCGTCATACTGGCTGAATATCTCTTCGTGTTCTTTTATTGTATTCCGGCACTTATCAGTCAGGCTTATCCTTTTGCACCTTAGATTATCATTGTCAACGGTTTTGGTGACCATTCCGGCTTTTTGAAGCCGTTTTGTAGAGGTGGCAATGCACGCAGGCGAAACCTGCAAGGCATCTGCAATGTCGATCTGGGTGCAGTTGTCATGCTTTTCAATATATTTGATCACGGGTATCTGACTGAAATGCAGCTCGGAGCCGTGTGTAGCCTGCTGGCAAAAGATGCGTCTTAAAATATGAATTTTTTCCAGCATGCTTACAATTTCATGGTATTCTATTTTATTCACCACCATTCGTTAAACGTTTAACTGTTTTACGTTTAACTATTATACATCATGGGAAGTCGTTTGTCAAGAGTTTGAAAAGGGTATTGAACTTTTGAAGCTTTTATGCTATACTACAAGTGTGAAAATTTTACAGATCAGTATAGTATAAAAGCTTTAGAGAAAGGAAAAATATATGCAGGTTGTACTGAATAAAGACGAAGACCTTGTAAAAGCTGTAAAGGAAGGACTGGAGAAAACCGGAGGCTATTGTCCTTGCCGCATAGAAAGAACCGAAGAAAACAAATGCATCTGCAAGGAGTTTCGGGATCAGATAAACGATCCAGATTTTGAGGGCTACTGTCACTGCATGCTTTATTATAAATCAAAATAGAAGGAGGAAATCATATGGCTGAGATTATTATTACTGCACAGAATTTTGAGCAGGAGGTGCTTCAATCGGACAAGCCTGTGCTTGTTGATTTCTGGGCGTCATGGTGTGGACCATGCAGGATGCTCGCACCTGTGATCGAAGAAATTGCTCAGGAGTATGCCGAAGTCATAAAGGTGGGCAAGGTAAACGTTGATGAAGAGCCGGAGCTTGCCGGAAAGTATTCTATTTCAAGCATTCCTACAGTTATTTTGTTTGAAAACGGAAAGGCTGAGAAAACATCTCTTGGCTTTGTTCCTAAGCAGGAGCTTTTGGATATGTTCCTGTAATAAACCGTAATGCCGGTAAGTACGGCACTCATAAAAGATGAAAAAAGCCTGAGAAAACATAAATGTTCTCAGGCTTTTTGTTGTTAGCTATTTTCTGATAATCAATAGCTTATTATCTCCCTTTTGAAATTCATATTCTGTTTTAACAATCTCTACTATATAATCCTTTTGAAAGTGGTCTATAACATTTTTAATCAAATCTGTTTTATTTGCATCTAAATCCACGATCGGAAAAATTCTAATTTCCTTACACACCCTAAGCATTTCAGTCATTGAAGCAATATGAAAATCATATCCTAATGCTGTGTACATTAACAAAAAATGAGAACTCAATCCAATATCAAAGTAATCTTTCTCATAGGGTAGTTTATTAGGCAGCTCGTGAAATACGTAACGTCCCTCTGCTTTGCCTTTTTCATAGTCGGATAAAAACTTCTTCATAGCAGACATACGGGTATTTTCAAGTTCGTCCAAATTCTTGATATTCTTCCACACATAATTTTGCATATTTTCTCTCATTTGTTGCATAACAGTAACTCTGACTTCTTCAATTCGCTTTTCTATGTCTGTTTTGGAGAATTGATATATCAAGTCAAATGAAATTACATTCCCATTTCTTTTCGTCATCTCATAATTAAAGCAAGCAGGACCGTCTCCAAAGCCTGCAATTTTTTTTGACATATCATTCTCACTTAATTGAAACATCAATTTGTATTCTTCCATATTTCTGCCCCAAGGCACAACACTATTTAACTTAAATGCCATTTCAAGTTCCTCCTTAAATCCCGATCTATCTTGCTAAATATTATTATTTGTTTTTGGTGGAATTTACAACACCCATAAACACCGGCATACCTGTTTCATTATTATATATAGCATACACAAAGGGTCTGTCGAGATAAACCTGTTTCGGCTCTTCTTCCTGAAGCACCGCCCCATCTGTCATTATAACGCTGGTTGCCGCTGAGGCTTTAGTTCCCTTGCGGTTCAGTTCAATATGGGTCTTGTGTATAACGTCGCTGATAAAAAGCTCCCCTGCGTCTGCCATTTTTGAAAAGTCTGCACCTCCCGAAAAGGCAGTTTTTATTCCCATATCTGAAAGATATTGTTTAAGGCTTGTACTGAAATCATATTCAAATTCCGGGATCTTTACAAGCACATCTTCAGCGGATTCGCCATCAAAAAGCTCTTTGAATGTTTTGCCGGTCATATCTGAAATACATTCCTCCGGAGTAATTCCCTCATTTGGAAGGAGAGCTGTGAAAATATATTTTCCACCCTTGTATTCCTTTATAAAGCCTGTTGCATCCTTGCCCTCAAGATAAATATTTTCAGTACTTGAGAGCATGCATACTTTTTCTTCTTCGCCTTCTGAATTTGTAAAGGTATCCTCCTCATTTATCTGATAATCCTTGTATTCTTCCTCCCATTTTCCCTCAAAAGCGATCGCATTGATAAGATACATAACTGCGCTGTCTGGTATTTCCTGTATTATCTTATCTATCATTCCGTCCGTATTGTCATTTACCCAGCCGTTTATTTTCTCCAGTGTATCATTACTGAAATCCTCTTTGAATGCCTCGGCGCTGTAATAATTCTTTGTTCTTGAAAGAAAATCCTCATTTATTTTGATTCTGTCAGAATCGTCTCTTATCCATACGGAGTTTGCGATATTGAATTTTACGTCCTTTGAAGATTTTTCATTCTGTATTTCATACTGCATGCTGCTGCTGAAATCTTTTATGCTCATGCCACCTGCAAGTACCTGCTCCATTTCTGAAAGAGTAGAGCCTGATGCACCTTCAGCAGTCATACCCAAAGCCATAAGTACTGATTCGGGAGATACAAGAATATTTTTTCCTGCGTATTTCGGGTCTGATGCAGCCTCTTTAAGAAGATTTATGGAAAATTCATCAGCTCCGTTTAAAAAGCTTTCGCTCAGCTCGGTAATCTCACTTGCCGGTGCAGAGGATTCCTCTTGCTCCGGAGCTGAACAGCCGCAAAGAAACGAGAACGTCATGCCAATAGCGGCTGAAAGTGAGAGCAGCTTTTTTATTCCTTTTCTGTAGTTTTTCATTTTGTCCTCCAAATCGTTATTTGTGGTTTATTATTTATTATAACGTATATTGGATTTAATTTCAAGTCGCTTTTAATTGTAGAAGATGAAACCATGTCAGTTTTTGTTGACTCTAATTACAAAATGTGCTAAAATAAAAAAGAGTGTAAATTTGTGTTTACATCTTAAAATTATGTGTAGGAGGACAGAGTTGTGAGCAGAAAAAGAAAAAGTTTATTTAAAACTCTTACAGCGATCGCATGTATAGCCGGATTGTCCTGCGGTACATGTGCTATGCCGATAGGTGCGGAAAGCGCTTTTAATTATGATGTGCTTTCAGATGCTTCTGGAGCAAGCTATGTTGAAATTACCGGATGTAGTAATACGTTGGTCAATGCGGAGGTTCCGGCTGAGATCGACGGAATTGCTGTAAAGTCAATAGGGGACAGGGCTTTCAGCTGGTGTGAGGGGCTTAAAAAGGTAGTAATTCCCGCTGGAGTAACCTCCATAGGAGAAAGTGCATTTGAAAACTGCACAGCCCTTGAAGCTGTAAGCATTCCGGAGGGCGTAACTCAGTTTGGAAATTATGCATTTTACGACTGTACTTCGCTTACAGATATAAATATTCCGGAAAGCCTTATTTCAATCGGCAATTATGCCTTTGAGAATTGTGTAAAGCTGACAGGTGCAGAGCTTCCAGCCGGAGTTTCTGAGCTGGGGCATGGAGTATTCAATTCCTGTATAAGCCTTGAAGCAATAAATGTTGCCGAGGGGAACGCTGTATATCGAAGCGAGGGAGGTATACTCCTGAGCAAGGATTCCACTATGCTTATTGCATATCCGGCAGGAGCTAAGTCTGAAAGCTTGGAGATTCCAGAGGGCGTTTCAGAAATAGGATTCGGCGCATTCCTGAACTGTGATAATCTGAAAAATATTTCCATAGGCGGAAACGTCAAAACTATCGGAGCTTCTGCATTCAGTCAGTGCGACGGACTTGTTTCTGTTGATATTTCTTCTGGCGTTGAAGCTATAGGCGAAGGTGCATTCAGCAAATGCGGAAGTCTTGAAAGCTTTATTATAAGAAATCCGCAGTGCAATATTTATGACGCCAAGAGTACGATTTCAAACAGCTACAGTGCTGAAAACGGATACAGCTATAATGGTGATATTCTCAGCTATGAAGGCTCTTTGGCAGAGTCTTACTGTACATTTTACGGCAAGAGCTTTATGCCTATTAAAACAATAGCAACTGAAAATCCGGATATAACTATGGAATCACTGGGAGATTTGTATTGTACAAACGATAAGATAGATTTCGGAAAAAGACTTTCAGTGCTGAAAAACGGAGTCGATGCAGAATATACGGCTGTTTTTACAGCTGATACAGTTGGTGTGCATGATATTGACATTTTAGTTGATGGTGAAAAAGCTGCGTCAGTTCAGGCTGAGCTGAGATACAGAGGAGATGTGAACGGAGATAATAAGATCACTGCTTTGGACGCCTCTGTGATCTTTAGCGCATATAAGTCATATTACAGGGGAGGTTCTTACGGTCTTGATTCAAAGTCAAAGTATTTTGCTGACTGTGATGAAAATGGAAAGGTTTCTGCCCTTGACGCATCCTATGCGTTCAGCGTTTATAAAGAGAATTACAGGAAAGGAGATAAATAATTATGTGCGGAATAAAAGCTATGAAAAAAGCATTGATTGGCGCAGCTGCTCTTATCATTGCCGCTTCGGGTGCTGCTTTGACATTGAACAGCGGTTCTTTCTCTGCATCGGCTGAGGAAACGGTAATTTCGTCTGAGGAATCCACAGAGCCTTCTGAAGCTGCCGAAGCAGAACTGTCGGAGAATGATGCCGAAGCTTCTACGTTGGCGCAGATCGAAAACTGCACCATAAAAATAGATGATGAAAACTGCATTTATGATGGAGAGGAAAAAACTCCCGAGGTATCAGTTTTATATCAAGGACATGATGTTCCAAAGTCGGAATACACTGTGGAATACAGCAATAATATAAATGCCGGAACGGCTACAGCGGTAATTACCGGTACAGAAGGATTTTGCGGTTCAGTTACCATACCCTTTGAAATTGCGCCAAGACGTTCAGAGCTTATTGAGGCGGTTCTTTTGCAGTCAAGCTTTGAATATGACGGTAAGGAGCATGTGCCTGCCGTTTCAGTAAAAAGCGGAGATAAGGAGCTTGTGGAGGGTACGGACTTTACTGTTTCGGTTTCTCACGATATAACAGGTATTGGCGATAAGAATATGATCGTTACATATTTAGGTAACTACGAGGGTAAAAGCTCTCTTAAATATAGCATCGCCCCATGCAATATAAAAAACGCTGCTATTACCGGAATAAAAAATAAAGCCTATACCGGAAGTGCAATTAATCAGGATTTTAATGTTACATGGGGAGATTTAACGCTTACGGAGGGTAAGGATTATACCGTTAAATACACAGATAATGTAAATACCGGTCAGGCAAGAGTTACGCTTACTGGTATCGGCAGCTATACAGGCTCAGTTTCAAAAACATTTATAATCGTTCCTAAAAAGCAGGTAATGAGCAGCTTTACATCAAGTATGAACGGAAAGGCTGTTGCAAAATGGGAAAAGGATGCGACGGCTGACGGCTATCAGCTACAGTATACAACCTCAACTACATATGAGGAGTCAGCTTCCGCCTATATAAATATTGATAAGAACAGTACTGTTTCAAAGGAAATTACAGGCCTTAAATGCGGAACAAAGTATTATGTTCATGTAAGGGCATACAAAATAGTTGACGGTAAGAAGTATTACGGAACATGGTCTTATTCCAAAAAGGTTGTCGTAAAGGATTACAAGGGCTGGCAGGAAATAAATGATAAGTTCTATTACTTTAACGATGACGGAACAATGGCAAAGAACACCTATGTTGACTATTATAAAATCGAAAAGGACGGAACTCTTGGCAAAAAGGCGGCAGACCTTAAAAGAAAAGTGCAGAGCGTAGTTGCCGCTCAGACAAAAAACTGTACCACAAGCAGCGAGAAGCTCAAGGCATGCTTTGACTATACGGTAAATTCCAACTCATATAAGAGATACAATTCATTTTCAAAGTATGAGGGCTGGGAAATGGATTATGCCTATGAGATGCTTACAAATCATCAGGGTAACTGCTATAGATTTGCAGCTGAGTTTATGTTCCTTGCCCGTGAGCTTGGATATGACGCAAAAATAGTTACAGGACTTGTTACTGCCCGTGCAGGCGGATTTTTGCCTCATGGCTGGTGTGAGATCAATCAGAAAGGAACAATTTATGTATGTGACCCAGATTTGAAATATGAAACAGGTCACAGCAAGTACTATATGACCACATACGGTAATATAGGAACAACATACATAAAGTCATAGTGGTATGGTTTTCAGTTCATTAGTATTTTTATGTGTGTTCTTCCCTCTGGTATTTATCTGCTATTCAATAATACCCGGACTTAAAGGGAAAAACATACTCCTTATAATTGCAAGCCTTGTCTTCTACGCATATGGAGAGCCGGTCTATATTATACTTATGCTTTTCAGTATATGTATGAATTATATTTTCGGGCTGTTGTGCGGTCCTGATAAGAGGGGAAGAAAGGCTGCGGTTATTGTTTCAGTTATACTGAATCTTGGAATGCTTGGAGTTTTCAAGTATTCCGGATTCTTTGTTGAATCAATAAACAATATTTTAGGTCTGCATCTTAATGTGCCTGATATAAAGCTTCCTGTGGGAATTTCGTTCTTTACATTCCAAGCTCTGTCCTATGTTATTGATGTTTACAGACAGGATGTTGCTCCTCAGAAGAACTTTGCTAAAGTTCTGCTGTATATTTCATTCTTCCCACAGCTTATAGCCGGACCAATTATAAAGTATCACGATATTGAAAAGCAGATAGGATGCCGTGAACAAACTGCTCTTAAAACGGCAATGGGTCTTCGCAGGTTTGTTATAGGTCTTTCCAAAAAGGTGCTTATTGCCAATACAATGGCTCTGACTGCTGACAATATATTTGCTCTTGGCTCTGATGATATAAATATTCTTACAGCATGGGCTGCTGCTCTTGCATATATGATGCAGATATACTATGATTTCAGCGGCTACAGTGATATGGCGATCGGTCTTGGACAGATGTTCGGCTTTGAGTTCAGAGAAAACTTTAATTATCCTTACAGCGCTCTGAGCATACGGGATTTCTGGAGAAGATGGCACATATCCCTTTCCACTTGGTTCAAGGAATATCTCTACATACCTCTCGGAGGTAACCGTAAGGGCAAGTCAAGGACCTGTGTAAATAAGCTTATTGTATTTTTCTGTACAGGATTCTGGCATGGCGCAAACTGGACGTTTATTATATGGGGTCTTTACAACGGCTTCTTCATGCTCCTTGAGGAGTTTGTACCGAAGCTTAAAGCGCCGAAAATACTAAAGCATATATATGCGATTTTAGTTGTATGCGTGGGATTTGTGATTTTCCGTGCGGATACGATTACTCAGGGCGTTTCAATGATAGGAAAAATGTTTTCCGGCTTTGAGTTTTCATCAGATGCAATGAGCGTGTTTTCAGCTCAGCTTACGCCTTTGTTTATAATAACCCTTGCTGTGGCATGTGTACTTTCATTCCCTGTAAAGAACTTTATTATAAATAGGCTTATCAACAGCGGACGAACTGCGATGATTGTGAACGGTATCACTTATGTGATCTCGCCGTGTCTGCTGATAATATGTATGCTGAGTCTTGCTGGCGGAACGTATAATCCGTTTATTTATTTCAGATTTTAAAAAGGAGGAGCTATGGAAAAGAAGCGTTTAAATTATCTTTACATTATAATAGTAATGCTTGTATGCCTTGTTCCTCTGGTATTAATAAAATTTGCCGGTATGCAGCAAAGTACGGAGAACAAGGATAAGCTTGCGTTTCCGGAGCTTAGCAGCAAAGGAAAGATAAACAGCAGTTACTTAACGGATATGGGTGCATGGTTTGAAGAAAACTTTGCGTTCAGACAGCAAATGGTTTCTGTTAACGGAAAGCTTATGTCCGATCTTTTTGGGGTATCTCAGACAAGTGAGATCGTAACCGGTAAGGACGGATGGCTTTTTACTTCGCTTTCCCTTGACGATTACAGGGGAACTAACCAGTATTCGGACAGAAAAATTTTTAACATGGCTCATAATGTTTCACTGATGCAGAAATCGGCTGAGGCTCAGGGACGTAAGTTTGTATTTACAGTGCCTGCCAACAAAAACAGTCTTTATGGCGAGTACATGCCGTATTATTATAAGGAAGCTGATTCGGCATCAAACCTTGAAAGGTTTTCTGAAGAGCTTTTGGAAATGGAGGTCAACTATGCTGACCTTTACAGCCTTTTTAAAAGCAGTGGCGAAACGCTGTATCTCAAGAGGGACTCTCATTGGAATAATGATGGCGCAAAGCTTGCGTATAATGCAATAATGGATGCTGCGGAGGTTCCACATAATACCTATAGCAGCGCTGAAAAGGAAGTTTGCTGCGATTATGTGGGGGATCTTGCGGATATGATTTATCCGGAGCTTGCAAAGCCTGAGGAAAATCAGTATTATGATCCTGTGTTTGATTATGAATTTGTAAGCAAGGATGCTAAGGTCGATTCGGACTTTTCTCTGACAGTAAGCCCCTCCGGGTCTGGAAGTCTTCTTATGTATAGGGATTCCTTTACAAATACTCTTATGCCTTTTATGGCAGGGGAGTTTTCACAGGCGGCATTTTCAAAGTATCAGCCTTATTATTTAGAGCGTGATACGGAAAAATATGATCCGGATGTCATCATAATTGAGCTTGTTGAAAGAAATATCGGAAAGCTTGCAGATAAAGCTCCGGCTATGGAAGCGCCGAAGGCTGAGGGAGTAGCTGCGGACACCGAAACCGAAAGCAGCACTACTTTCCACAGCGGACTTATCGACGGACTGTTTATGGCTATGGGAAGTATCGACAAAGGCTTTGTAACAGATGATTCCATGATCTATGCTGAAATAAAGGGCGAAAATGGAAAATCCGAATGCTATGAAGCATTTTGTATTTCCTCCGGTGAAAGCGATTATGACTATCAGTTCTATCTCAGACCTGAAAACGTTCCGGAGGGAGAAGTTATAACTAATATTCTTGTTAAGAATGGTGATAAAACAGTTTGTGTAAAAACTGATAAAAGCGTATGGAAAGATAGCGATACAGCTAATTTCTCGGCTGTAAGGGAAGAACCTGTCATTCGTGATTCATCGGCGCAGTATGCTTTTTCTGACAGCAGCGAGTTTAGGGCTGTTGGAAGTAAAGACGGTGAGGCAGTGTTTATTCTGAACAATTCAGGAAAGGATATAACTGAGATTCAGATACGCAAATCCGGCGAAAAGAACTGGGGAAGCAAGCTCCTTGGAGGCGAAAGTATTGCAGCCTCTGAAAAGGTAAGGCTTTCCGCTCCTTTTGAAAGAGAGGGCGGCTCTGAGTATGACTTTAAAATTACCTATAAAGGTGGAAAAAGTCAGACTGTTTCCGGAGTGCCACTTTACGATACCGGAAGTGTTTCTCTTTACAGCACTGAAAATTACGCTTATGTTGAATATCTCAGCTTTGCTCAGAAAATACTTATAAATACAAGCGCAGATGAAGAAAGCGCATGGAAAAAGGCTGAGGAAGAAAAGCGCCGGAAGGAGGAAGATGAGAAAAAACAGAAAGAGGAAGAAGAGGAGCAGAAAAAAGAAGAAGAGGAGCGTAAGGCTGAGGAAGAAAGAAAGGCAAAGGAACAGCAGAATAACGATCAGGGCGGCAGCTCAGGCGGCTATGATGTGCCTGCCGTTCAGGAACCTGCTCAGCAAGAACCAGTGCAGCAAGAGCCAGTACAGGAACCTGTTCAGCAAGAACCTGTACAGCAGGAGCCTGAAGGAGGCGGCGGTAATCAGAATGCGGATGGATGTCTTGAAACGCCTCAGGGTTCTCATTATGAATTTGACGAGAATGGTAATTGGTATCTTGTACCGGATTAATGAAAGGATAATTATATGAATTTTGAAGAAATTTTTTCCAAAACAAAGGAATATCTAACACAGTGCGGAGATATTGATTATAAGGGTCATCTTGCCGTTGAAGTGTTTATCAAGGGTGATGGCAGCGGTACGTTTTATATTGAGGTAAACGACGGAAAAATAGCCGTAGAGCCTTATGACTACCACGACCATGACTGTAAGCTTATAGCTTCCGCCAAAAACTTTTTCAAGCTTGCGGACGGTTCTTTGAATCCGGTAGCAGCATTTACTACCGGAAGACTGAAAATCGAGAGAAGCATCGAAAAGGCTCTTGAATTTCAGAAGGTTCTTGAGGCTGTTGGAAAGAATAAGAAAAAGTAATTTTTGCAAAGAAAAATCCATGCGTTCAGTGAGCGCATGGATTTTTTTCTATTGTTTTAAAAATGGAAAGCTTGCCGTTCCGTTTTTGTATTCTTCCTTGTAGTAGGAGAAAATGTATGAGGCATCCTTTGCGGTAAGCTTATTATCCTGCGAAGTATCTCCGTCAACGTTTGCGGCATATATTTCTGAATCGCTGAGCTTTTGCGGCTGGCCCTTATACATTCTCTTATATTCGCTGAATGCAAGGGATGCATCTTCGGCAGTGATCTTGCCATCGCCGTTTACATCTCCGCGTTTTACAAAGGTAATACTGTGGTATACGGTTCCGTCAACGGAAACAGAAGCAACGTTATCCTTGACAGTATAATCATAATCAGATACTTCTTCACCAGTATAATACATGACCTTCATAAGTGTTCTAATAAGTGATTGGCGTTCCTCAAAAGCGTTGTGTACTACGTCAAGAGACGTTGTGTAGAGCGGCTTGAAGTCAAAGCTCTCCTCATTTGCAAGCTTTTCAAAGGAACTTCCCGGTTTGCCGTAGATAGTCAGATTTTTGTTGAGAAATGATTTGAGTGGTAATGCTTGACTTTCGATCTCCGGGTCGCATTTTGCAACGACTCTTTCAAGGAAATTACAGTCATAGAATGCACTTGACTCTATAAGCGTTATGCTTTTTGGAAGATATATATAGCTTAGATCTTGACACTTATAAAATGCTCTCGATCCGATCTTATTTATTCCATATGGAAAAACCGCCTTTGTCAGTCCTGACTTTGAAAAGGCGCATTGCTCAATTCCCTTAAGGCTGCTTGGAAAGCTTATTTCCGAAAGCTGTGAGCAGCCATTAAATGCATATTGACATATCAGCTCTAATGTGTCAGGGAGCGTAATGGACTTGAGCTGACTTTGATACTCAAAAGCGTTTCTGTCAATGCAGCTGACCTTGACTCCGTTATACGTTTCCGGAATAACAACGCTTTCGGGATATCCCGTACAGCCGACCACCTTGACCGTATCACTGTAATAATTTTCATATTGAAGTTCATAGCTGCTGCTTTTAGCTGTTATTTCAACATATGAATCCTTAGGCGTAAGGCTGTATTTAGTTCCGTCTGTGGTATAGCCAAAGGTTTTGGTGATTTTCAGAGGAAATTTATCGCCCTGTTTAAGATCGCCGGGAACAGTTATATACAGCACTGATTTTGAACCGGGATAGATCCTATAAAAATGTATGGAGCTATAGCTATTGCTTACGCCCATTTCACTGCCGTCTGCGTACATTAATTTTCCCGGCAGTTCCATGTCAAGACTAAATGTAAAGTACTCAAATTCAATATCTGTACCAGTTAAGGAGAGGCTCATGGTGCAGGTTCCTCCCGGAACGGTTTTTCCGGGAGCGATAGTGAGGATTCCGCTGCACTCTTCCTCTCCCGAAGCGGGGAATACTCCTCCTATGGATATAATGATCGCAATTGAGCAAAGCACGGTAATAATTCTAAAAAACCTTTTCATATTTTCTCCAATCTTATAGTTAAACGGATGAGTTGTCTTTGAATCTAATTATACCATTGATGAAAATTTCTGTCAACATCTGTGTAGTTGCGTTTATGTAATTATCAGTTTACATTATGGCAACACTGCACAAAGTACGCCTGACTGCTTTGCACACACTTTGCTTGCAAATTTGTGTACAATCTTCGTGTGGTGTTGCCTATAAAAAATCCCGGAAAGGCAGAGAAACCTTTCCGGGATTTAAAAATATATAAAGGGGGATTATGAAAAAAGCTAATTATTTGCCGTAGTAAGCCAGCATGTAGAGCTGCTTGAGCTCATCAATTCTTGGCAGACGTGGGTTAGCAGTTGTACACTGGTCATTGAATGCCTTATATGCAAGATCCTCAAGTGAATCTTCATATGTCTTAGGATCAATGTAAGATCTCTTATCCTGCTCTCCTGCTTCCTTTATAGTAAGCGGAATATTAACATCTGTCATAAGCTTTCTTACAGCATCTGCAAGAGCCTTTACGCCTTCCTGGTCGGATGCGTTCTGAGGAACAAAGCCAAGTACCTTTGCAATTTCAGCATAGCGCTTAGGAGCCATATAGTGGTCATATTTTGGCCATGCAGCAAGCTTTGTAGGAGTTGGCTGACCGTTGTACTCAATAACGTGCGGCAGCAGATATGCGTTTGCAAGACCGTGAGGAATGTGGAATTCACCGCCGAGCTTGTGAGCCAGTGAGTGGTTAACGCCAAGGAATGCATTTGAGAATGCCATACCTGCGATACATGAAGCGTTGTGCATCTTTTCTCTTGCTTCCTTATCTGCTGTAGCGTATGACTTAGGCAGATACTTGAATACAAGCTTGATTGCGTGAAGCGCCAAAGCGTCTGTATAGTCGTTAGCAAGGATTGAAACATAGGCTTCGATCGCATGTGTCAGAACGTCAAGACCTGTAAATGCAGTAGAGCTCTTTGGAACTGTGTATACAAATTCAGGATCAACGATTGCAATATCAGGTGTAAGCTCGTAGTCAGCAAGAGGATACTTCATGTTCTTGCTCTTGTCAGAGATAACTGCGAATGATGTTACCTCAGAACCTGTACCTGAAGTTGTAGGGATTGAAACCATCTTTGCTTTTTTACCCATCTTAGGGAACTTGTAAATTCTCTTACGGATATCCATAAACTTCTGAGCCATACCAACGAAGTCAGCGTCTGGGTTCTCATAGAACAGCCACATAGCCTTAGCTGCGTCCATTGCTGAACCGCCGCCGAGAGCAACGATTACGTCAGGCTGGAAGGAATTCATTACTTCAACACCCTTGCGGACAGTTGTAAGATCCGGATCAGGCTCAACCTCGCTGAAGATTTCGATTGACGGCTGATTTGCGTTTTTGTTCAGCTGATATGTTACTCTGTCAACATAGCCGAACTGAAGCATTCCAGGGTCTGCAACGATCATTACTCTGTGCATGTCAGGCATTTTTGCGAGATACTGAACTGAACCTGGTTCAAAATAAATCTTTTCAGGGATCTTAAACCACTGCATATTAAGTCTCCTCTTTGCAACTTTCTTTCTGTTGATAAGGTTTTTAGCGGTAACGTTTTCAGAAACTGAGTTTTTACCGTAAGAACCGCAGCCAAGTGTCAGGGACGGAGCGATCGAGTTGTAAACGTCGCCGATAGCTCCGAAGGATGCAGGAGAGTTAACAACGATACGGCTTGCCTTCATTGTTTCGCCGTACTTTTCAATTAAGTCTTCGTTTGTTGAGTGGATTACTGCTGTATGACCTGCACCATGCTTGAGCATTTCTGTACACATTTCAAAAGCGTGATCAGTAGTGTCTGCCTTGACAACAGCAAGAACAGGTGAGAGCTTTTCAAGTGCAAGAGGATGCTCTTCGGCGTTTGTACCGCCCAGCTCAACGCAGAGTACCTTTGTTTCCTTAGGAATTTTAATGCCAGCCTTTTCAGCGATCTGCCATGGATACTGACCTACGACCCAAGGCTGAACTGCCATTTTTTCAACGTTGATTACAACGTCCTGAATCTTCTTGATCTCGTCAGGCTTTGCAAAATAGCAGCCGTGCAGCTTCATGAATTCAACTGCTTCATCATAAATTTCTGTATCAATAATAGCGGCCTGCTCTGAAGCGCAGATCATACCGTTATCGAAGGATTTTGAAAGAATAAGGTCATTAACAGCCTGCTTTAATTTAGCTGTTTTTTCAATATAGCATGGTGTGTTTCCAGGACCAACGCCAAGAGCTGGTTTTCCGGCAGAATAAGCAGCCTTAACCATTCCAGGACCGCCTGTTGCAAGGATTGTTGCAACGTCCGGGTGATTCATCAGGCATCCGGTAGCTTCAATTGAAGGAGTTTCGATCCACTGGATGCAGTTTTCAGGAGCGCCTGCTGCAATGGCAGCATCTCTTACGATCTGTGCAGCTCTTACTGAACATTTCTGAGCGTTAGGATGGAAACCGAAGATAATAGGGTTTCTTGTTTTTGCACAGATAATTGATTTAAACATTGTTGTTGATGTAGGGTTTGTAACAGGTGTTACACCGGCAACGATACCAACAGGCTCACCGATCTCAAGGTATCCCTCGTCAACATTGTCTTCGATAACGCCTACAGTCTTCTCATACTTGATTGAGTGCCAGATGTATTCTGTTGAGAAGATGTTTTTAGTAACCTTATCTTCAAAGATACCTCTGCCTGTTTCCTCTACAGCAAGCTTTGCAAGCTCCATCTGAGCTGAAAGACCTGCGAGAGCCATAGCCTTTGTGATTTTGTCGATCTGTTCCTGGTTGAGCTTCATGTACTCGTCCAGAGCAACCTTAGCATTCTGAACCAATTCGTCAACCATAGCCTTAGGATCAACCTGTGGCTTTTCTGCTGCGATATTAGCTTCTTCAGTCTTCTTTGCCATAATGAATCCTCCTGAAAAATATTTTTAATAAGTTTTTACTTTGCATTTTTAATTGTTAATTTCTTAACAATGTTATTATAGCACATTGTTATTTTTTTGTCAAGCTTTTTATACTTTATTTTTTGACAATAATAACGCTGCTATTCCTCTGATTTTCGGCAATATGACAAACAGGTTTATTTTTTTAGAAAATGGTACTGCGCACTGCCGTTTTTATACATTTCCTTGTAGTATGAAAATATTCTGGAAGCGTCCTGTGCAGAAAGCTTACTGCTGCCGCTTGTACCCTGATCGCTGTCCACATTTGCAAGGAATGTCTGATATGGGGTAAGCCCTGAGTTTTCGCCGGAATACTGCTTTTTATATGCTGAAAACGCTTTTGAAGCGTCCGCTGCCGTGATTTTTCCGTTCTCGTCAGTATCGCCTCTCAAGCCGACTTTTACGGGGATATTGCTTGTTTTTATGCCCTTTACATAGACCATGATCGGATGCTCCGCTGTGTGATCGGTATAGCTGCTATAGGTTTGCTTAGGAGATGTCCTAAAGCTTATATCCGAGCTGTTCAGCGCAGTGCTTCCGGCATAGGCGGCAATGCCGATTTTTCTGTATGAGGTCTGGTCGTTGTAGTACCAGTGGTCCGACTGAGTATGTCTTGTATATTTAATTGACGGGATTTCTCCAATAGAGCTGAATGCAAGACCGTATTTGCTTGCATACGCCTGAGCTGTTGAGCCGTTGTGAGCATACACAGTTGCATGGGCAAAGGCTTTGTCAGTATCGCCTATAGTGCAGTATGGATTGTTGACATAAACGCTGCTGAGATAGCCGCATGCGTGAAATGCTGAATTGCCGATTATTTCAACGCTTGTCGGAATATTTACAGTTGAAATAGCATTTTCCCAGAAAGCGCAGCTTCCTATTTCCTTGATACCCTCGTTTAATGTAAGACTTTTCATATAGCAGTGAATAAAGGCGTTGGCGCCTATGGTTTTAACGCTGCCCGGAATATTTACGGATTCAAGGTGTGTGCAGTTATAGAAAGAGCCTATGCCGATCTCAGTAACTGTGTTTGGGATCACCACTCCGGTCATGCTTTGACAGTCAAAGAATGCGCCTGTATTGTTTTCAACAGAAATTCTTCTGACAGGGATTCCGTCAATTGTCGATGGGATCGTAACTGTTCCGGTCACGTTATTGTCGCATTTAAGAATTTGTATGCTTTTTTCTCCGGACGCTGATGTGGTGATTATATATTCAAGTGGGCCGTATTTATATGTTGTTCCGTCATAGGCGCTTACAGTGCTCATTCCCGGGAGTATGCTGCCTATTAAGCATGCCGCAGAAAGCAGCAGACTTGTTAATTTTTTAAATCTCATTGAAAATGCCTCCTTATTTATCCTGCCTTGATTTCCATTGAAAGAATATCATTTTTTCTGATTAACAAATTCTCTGAAAGGATCTCCTTCTGAGCTTTTTCAAAGCCTGTCCTTTCTATAGTTTCGGCAAATCTTTCGCCGGCTATTCCCTTTTCTCTGAAATATAATATGGCCTTTTCCACGGTATCAAGTACTTCCTCACGGCTTGTAAAGATTTTTTCAAGGCTGTAGCCCCTTGAGAACTGTTTGCCCCATCTTCCTCCGATGTAGACCTTATATCCGTCGGTGTAGCTTTCATATACCTTGAAAGGACATTTATTTCTGCATCTTCCGCAGTGATTGCACTTTTCCTCGTCCAGCACAATTTTCCCGCTGACAAGCTTAGACGCTTTTATAGGGCATGCCTTTTCGATCTGGCATACCTTACAGCCACGGCACTTTGAAATATCCGGCTGAGGAATCCTCTGTCCTATAATGCCAACATCGTTAAGGTCCGGCTTTGTACAGTTGTTAGGACAGCCTCCGACTGCTATTTTAAACTTGTGAGGGAGTGTTACATGTTCGTATCCCTTATAAAAGCGTTTATGGACCTCCTCTGAAAGTCCGAAGGTATCAATTAGTCCATACTGGCATGTGGTGCCCTTACAGGATATTACCGGACGAACCTTTCTGCCGGTACCGCCTGTTTCAAGACCGTACATAGCGAGATATTCTCTGAGCGGTTCTATGTTCTCATATGGAACGCCCTGTATTTCCATAGTAAGTCTTACAGTCATAGCGACCTCTCCGCTGCCGAATTTTTCAGCCGCCTGTGATACTGCGGCGCATTCTGCGGCGGTAATTTTTCCGTTTCGGGTTATGACTCTACCGTTGAACTTATCCTCGGTGGTCTTATCATGGAGAAATCCAAGAGCTTTTACACGTTTAATATCTTCCAAAGAAATTTTTGACATAAAATACCTCTTTAAATTATTTTGGTTTTTTCGCCATACTCATTATAACATAAGGTTGATTTAAGAGCAACCTTTTATACAAATATTTTAAATGGAAATTAAGAACCTGTTTTCATAAGCGTAAATGTATGTTTTTTGTTAAAATTGCACTGTCAATTGCGTTAAAACATTTTTCTTATTAACAAAAACGGTTCGATTTGTTAAAAGACTTAAAATAAAATTATGTTGAATATTTAGAGATTTAATGTTATAATTATAAAAAAGGTATTATATGGATATGGTAATACTGATGTTTTAGAACTTGTCTTTATAAAAAGTGTGTGCAGACGCTTGTGAAGACAAGTTCTCATAAGTAAGCCGGTATTGCTCAAGAAAATTAACTGGAAAGATTAATATGAAATTCAAAGCTTTTATTTTATGTGTATTGTTATCTGTATTTGTTTTCAGTCCGTTTCTTTGCGGCTATAAGGCCGAAAGCAGCGGCAGCGCTGTAAGGGTGGCATGCTTCAGTGACGGAGATTATTTCACTCTTGAAAGTGATGGAAACGTTAAGAGTTACGGTACAGAATATCTGAACAGGATCGCTGAATATACCGGAATGGATTTTCAGTTAATTGATTGCGGAACATGGGCAAATTCCATGCAGATGCTTAAAGATCATAAGGTCGATCTTCTTGGTACTTTTCAGTCTACTGAGGAGAGAAGAGAAATTTACGATATATGCAATTTCAGCTATGGAACCACATGTGCGGCTATAGTAGCTCTTCCGGGAAGGTATATCTATAAGGATTACGATGCAATTGAGAAAGCCAGAATCGGATGTGAAGTTAATTATGTACGAAAAAGTGAATTTTTGGATCACTTTAAGTTTATAGGTATAGACCCGGATATAGTATGGTTTGATACATATACCGATATGAAAAATGCCCTTGAGGACGGAAGTATTGATATGGCGGCTGTAAATACCCATGTACTCAAATCCGACTGGGATATTGTTGACAAGTATTATTATTCACCGTTTTATTTTGCTACATGGAAGGGGAATAAGGAACTGCTCCAAAAAATTGACGAAGCCATTGTAAACATAAATATTTATGACCCGGATTTTCAGAACAGCCTTACAAAAGAATATTTTCCTGATTTTGTAGGCAATCCGTTTTCAAAGGAAGAATATGACTATCTTGCGGAAAATAATAATATAAAATTAGCTATGAATGGAAATTTTGCTCCGTTTTCCTATGTTGATGATTCCGGAAAAATGCAGGGAATACTTGTTGAAATGTGCGATCTTATGGGCAGTGAATACGACGTTGAGTTTGAATACAGTAATTGTAGCGGTATTGATGAGCCGGAAACAAATTATTTTTACATCAGCTATGAGGATACAAATTCTGATCAGACTATAACTAATCCGTTTTTGGAGTGTCAGTATTATTTATACACGAAAGTCGGAAGAAACATAAAGCTTGGCAGCGACGCTGAGTATACGATTGCTATATCGGATCACCTTGGGAACATTGATGAATATCTGAAAAACAAATATCCTAACTGTAAAATTAAAATGTCGGGTTCGCCGCTGGACTGCCTTAAAAGCGTAACCAACGGAAAAGCGGATATGGCTTTTATGAATAGTTATACGGCAAACTATGAAATTACATCAAGCGACATAAGCGATATAAAAAGCATTCCCACAACATCTGCTACTATGAAAGTCGGAGTTAAGATAAACAACGGAGGCGATAAGATGGTCATATCAATACTTAATACCCTTATAGGATTTGTTGATGATAATCAGAAAAGCAGTATCATCACTGACAATACTCTTAAAGCAGTTCCTGATATTACCCTTGATTACATTATCAGAAATAACTTTGGCTCGTTTATGCTGGTCATAACTATTTTGTCAGTTTCGGTTATTATTTTCTTCATATGGCTTAGCCGTTACCGAATTCTGAGCAAGCAGAAAGCGGTTCTGGCTGAGAGCAATCAAAAGCTTGAAAAGGCAAGTACAGCAAAGTCAGACTTCCTTTCAAGAATGAGTCACGATATGAGGACGCCGATGAACGCTATTATAGGTATGACAGACCTTGCTCTTGAAGAACCCGGAAATTCAAAGCAGACTCAGGATTATCTTGAAAAAATTGATTATTCCGGAAAGTTCCTTTTAGGGCTTATAAACGATATACTTGACATGTCAAAAATTGAAAATAATGCAATAGTTTTATGCTTACAGCCTTATAGCATAGAGGAATTTAGGGAAAATATTGATATGCTTATAAGACCTTTGTGCGACCAGAAAAACATAGAATTTCAGTTTAAAGCAGATGTTGATTCCGTAAGCGTTATAAAAACAGATAGGCTGAGATTTAATCAGATATTCTTTAATCTTCTGTCGAATGCCGTTAAGTTTACCCCTGAGGGCGGTAAGATCGAATTTATCATATACAATATCGGCAGACAGGACGAGTTTGTTACAGACAGGTACATAGTCCGTGATAACGGCAGGGGAATGAGCAATGAATTTATAGAGCATCTCTTTGAGCCGTTTACCCAGGAAAAGCCTGTTATCGCAAAGGAGTCAACGGGAACAGGACTTGGACTTGCGATAGTAAGTAATCTTGTTAAGCTTATGGGTGGAAAGGTATCCGTAAAAAGCGAACTCGGAAAGGGAACAGAATTTACAGTCGACCTTACTGCTGAAATATGTGAAACCGAGAAAAAGCCCGAGCCGCATAAGGATGGAAATATAGAGATACTCAGCGGAAAAAGAGCTCTTCTGTGTGAGGATAACGAGATCAATACAGAGATCGCTAAAACAATGCTTGAGCGTGTTGGAATGCAGGTTGAATGCGCTGTTAATGGAAAAGAGGGCGTTCAAATGTTTTCGGATTCCAAAGACGGATATTATGATATTATTCTTATGGACGTCATGATGCCGGTAATGGACGGTATTGACGCCGTAAAGGAAATAAGAGCTATTGACAGGGAATATGCCCGTAGTATTCCGATTGTTGCTATGACTGCAAACGCCTTTGACGAGGATGTTAAGAAGTCAAGGGATGCCGGTATGAACGCACATATTGCAAAGCCTGTTAACAGGGATGTATTCTATAAGACGGTTACAGAAGTTTTATACGAAAGTGAAACCAAAAAAATAAAGGCGGTACATTAGTTATGAATAAATATGCCATAAGAGCAAAGGAAAACTTTCTGAAAGGATATAACTGTACTCAGTCAGTTGTACTGGCTTTTTCAGACGAGCTTGATATTGATGAGGAAGTTCTGCTGAGGCTTGCTTCATCATTCGGAGGAGGAATGGGAAGACTCCGTGAAGTATGCGGCGCTGTCAGCGGTATGTTTATTGTTGCAGGGTTAAAATACGGCTACAGCCTGCCTAAGGACATTGAGGGTAAAACTGAGCACTATAAGAGAATACAGGAGCTGGCGGCAAGCTTCAGAGAGAAAAACGGTTCAATAGTGTGCCGTGAGCTTCTGGGACTGAATACAAAAACAAGCAGCTATGTTCCGTCGGCAAGAACGGACGAGTACTATAAAAAGCGCCCGTGTCCTGATATATGCGGCGAAGCAGCCGGTATAATCGGTGATTATATAATGAATTATGAGAAGTAACAAAAAAAGAGCAGGCTTTTAGATCGATACTCATAAAGAAATTTAAGCCCCGAAAGCAATTATTGATAAATGCTTCGGGGCGTATTGTTGATATTCGATTATTAGTATAAATCAGAATTTAGTGCATTAAAAAATCCAAACTTACGTTATAAAACTTTTCAAAGTTTGTAATCATAGCAGGGTGGTCACCTGTATCAAACAGAAACATTTTGCCATGTCCGATTTTTTTAAGCATTTCTCCATAAACATTTTCAAAGTAATTATTAGACAAGCTATACATGAACTTATCTTTTTTGCTGCCTGTTAGAAGAATGTCGGCTTTCAACAAGTTCAATGGTCTGTGAAAAAAACAACCTGTTTCATTTTCATGCCTTATAATAGCAGTAGTATCGTTGTCCACGACCTTTTCCCAATCAGAACCATGCATATATGCATAGAACGCTCTTGCATTACTATCCGCTTTAGCTTCTTCACGGTCTTTCAGAAGATTTATGGTGAAATCTTTATTTGCATTTTCACCCTCAAAACTATCGGCAATAACTTTGCTTACAAGCTCTGGTGCTTCCAAAGCAACGTTAATAGCAACAATAGCTCCACCGCTACTGCCTATTATGCTAACGTCTGTATATTGTTTTTCTTTTAGAAAAGTAATAACCTGCTGTGCCTCATAAAACCATAAATCTGTGGGAAATTCACTTAATCTGTCCGATTTGCCGTGACCCAAGAAGTCGATAAGTATTACCTTGAAGTTTGGACTATATTTTTTTGAAACTTCTGCATACATATTTGAAGACGCTGTATTTCCGTGAAGAAAAAGCAAGGGTGTTCCGCTGCCAATTTCGTCATAAAAGATATGTTTATTGTTATAAACAAAAAAGCTCATATATACTCCTAAAAAGTTATCATGCGGCGATTAAATACCGATTTATCTTAGTAATAATTATACTTCAAAGTCGCTACATTGTCAATAGAAACGCCATAGCACTTTTGACCAAAAATCATAAGTGCTATGGCGAAAACTTATTTATGAGCACTCGTCTTTAAAGCCTGCTCTTTCCTTAGTTATGCAATTTGCTCAATGCGACACTTTTGACATAGCGGATAGCTTGAAACAAAATGTTCCATTTTTTCTTTCATAATAGAAAACGACACACCATAGAAATATAACGCAGTAAACTCATCAAGCTCTCTATAGCTATACATCGAACCGATTGAATCAACTGCTTGTTCCAACTGCTCGATTACATAATTTATATCACAACTCTTGTATATTTCTTTCGGTAAATCAGTACCGTTTAAATAGATTGCCAGACCTTCTAATGTACCAACATAAATTGGTGGTTCGACACCTTGTATGACAGATCCTTTGGGAATACGTATATTATTGAGCAGACCCTCAAGCCATTCCAAACTTTTCTCATCATCACAAAAATCAATTTCAATGTCGCAACTTTCAATTTCACCGTTTTCTTTTAATAATGTTCCTCCGCCAGTAACTTCACCTGCGTTATTTTTTTCAAAGATTTCTTGTAAAGCATCCTCTAACTCAAACCTGTCTATAGGTTGAAAACGGGCATTTAAATGCAATGTCAATTTCATATTATTTACCTCTCTTAATTCCGATTTATCTTAGTAATAATTATACTTTAAAGTCTCTACATTGTCAACAGAAACGCCATAGCACTTTTGACCAAAAATCATAAGTGCTATGGCGAAAACTTATTTATGAGCTCTGCTTTTAAAGCCGGCTCTTTTCCGTTATGAACCCCTGTCCGAACACTTCGCTTGTTTCAGTTATCATAATAAATGCATTTTTATCAAGCTTTAAGGCGGAGCTTTTTACAGTGAACACCTGTGACTTTGAGCATGCGCAAAGTATCACATCCCTGCTGCTTTGGGTGAATGATCCCTTTGCCGGAAATATGGTTGAGCCTCTGCGGCATATTCTGCCTATGCACTCAGAAATTTCGCTGCTTTTGTTGGTTATGATTATAAGCAGCTTTCCTGCCCCAAGACCGTACATGATCTTGTCAACCACTATTGAAGAAACAAAGGACGCTGTAATGCCGTATAAAAGAGCATCGGTATTTCTGAATGCAAACCAGCTGAGAAGAATTACGATAAGGTCGAGTGTGGCGATAATTGTTCCTATTGAAAAATACGGACGCATTGTTTTTATGGACATTATAAGAAAATCAGTGCCGCCTGCTGAAGAGCCTCTCATATAGAACAGCGCAAGGCCTGTGCCTATAAATATTCCTGAAAAAAGCGCTGCAAGGAGCTTGTCGCCTGTATATACCGGAGTGTGTGGGAAAATTGCATCAAGAAAAAATATATAAATTGCCATTGAGCGTATTGTTTTTAGTATAAAGCTTTTGCCGAGAGTTTTAAAGCATAGTATAATGAGAGGAATGTTTAGCGCCATCGTAACAAGTCCTATGGGAATATTCCAGACATGGTTTATAATCACCGACAGACCCGATACTCCACCGGGAGCAAAGTCTGCTGCTTTGGCAAAGGTATAAATTCCGGCGGAGTAAAAAACGCTTCCCACAATATCGTAAATAAGGTCCATAATATGTGTTTTAATTTTTTCAGGCATATGACATCTCCTTAATAAAAAAATCCTCTGTAAGTAATATGTACATACAGAGGAAAAATATTAGTATTTTCTGTATCTGCAATTTTTACTGCAACCTGAGCAGCTTCCGCAGCCGTTTCCTTTAAGCTGATTTTTTATGTTTTTAAAGAGCATTACTGCTGCAAGAATAATGATGCAAATACAGATAATTATAATAAATATTTTCATAGAATCCACCATTTAAACAAAAAGACTTCCTATCTGATATATGAGCAGTGCAACAATGTATGCTGTGCCGGTTTGTATTGCTGCAACTCCCAGAGCCCACTTCCAGCTCCCCATTTCACGTTTGATTGTTGCAAATGCGGAAATGCATGGAACATACAGCAGTGAAAATGCCATAAAGGCATATGCTGAAAGGGGAGTAAAAACTCCTGATACGGCTGAGGTAAGAGCGGCAGTTCCGCTTGCTGAGTAGAGAACGCTCATAGTGGATACAACTGCTTCCTTTGCAACAAGTCCTGAAAGAAGGGATACTGCCGGCTGCCACTGTCCGAAGCCGAGGGGCTTGAATATCGGTGCAATAAAGGAGCCTATAGCTGCAAATATACTTTCAGAGCTGTCAACAGTCATATGGAGAGATAAATCAAAGTTCTGGAGCAGCCATATTACAACACTCATTGAGAAAATAACCGTACCTGCTTTTACAATAAAGCCCTTGGTTTTTTCCCATGTATTTTTAAGCACTGATCCCGGCAAAGGCATTCTATATGGAGGAAGCTCCATTATAAATTCCGCATTGTTTTTTTTGAAAAGGGTTTTCTTGAAAACCGCACCCATAATAATTGCTGTTAAAAGGCCGAGGATATACATGCTGAATACAACAAATCCCTGATATGCTCCGAAAAATGCTCCGGCAAAAAGCGCATATATAGGCAGCTTTGCTCCACAGGACATAAACGGCGTCAGCATTATCGTCATACGGCGCTCGCTTATGTTTTCCTGAGTTCTCGCTGCCATGACCGCAGGAGTCGTGCAGCCGAAGCCCATGAGCATTGGTATAAACGATTTTCCTGACAGACCTATTTTTCTCAGGAATTTATCAGTGAGAAAAGCAGCTCTTGCCATATATCCGCTGTCCTCAAGAATGGACAGGCAGAAAAACAATATGGCGATCTGAGGCAGGAATACTAAAACCCCACCGACACCGCCGATTATTCCGTCAGTCAAAAGTCTTATTGTCCATTCAGGAGCTGATGCTGATTCAAGAAGCCTACCCACTCCCGGGGAAAGCACATCGTTAAAAAGCTTTTCAATGCTGTCACTTAAAAATGTTCCTACAGGGCCAAAGGTCAGTAGAAACATGCACAGCATAATAACGGCAAAAACAGGAAATGCAAGAAACCTGTTTGTTACAATACGGTCAATTTTATCAGACACCGAAAGACCGTCGCCATTATCCTTTTTGGTAACGGTTTTCCTAACCAGTTCTTCTATGTAGGTGTACCTTGCGTCTGCTACAAGAGCCTCACGGTCAGGGTAGGGGGACTGCTTTTCATAATCTGCTGCGATAGCGTCAATCCTGCTTTTTTGTTCGTCCGAAAGCTGTATGTAGTTTAATACATTAAAGTCGCCCTCAAGGAGCTTTGAAGCGTAGTAAGGATATGGCTTTTCACTTACTTCACAGTTTCTTACAATTACTGAGTATATTCTGTTTATGGCGTTTTGCGTTTCACGGTTATAGTTGATCTCACAAGGTATATGCTGATGATTTATTACATGGTGTATCTCAGCCACGACCTTGTCGATGTTTTTATTTTTTTTGGCAGAAATCGGAATAAACGGTATGCCGATAAGCTCTGAAAGATAGTCACAGTCAATATGTCCGCCCTGGGCTTCAACATCGTCCATCATGTTTACGGCAATTACCATAGGCATATTAAGCTCAATGAGCTGAACGGTGAGATAGAGGTTTCGCTCTATATTTGTTCCGTCGATAATATTGATTATTGCGTCAGGGTGATCATTTATGAGAAAGTCCTGAGTAACCTTTTCTTCAAGGGAATATGGTGAGAGCGAATATATTCCCGGAAGATCCACTATCTCGTAATCCGTTCCGGTAAGCTTTCCTGTTTTCTTTTCAACAGTAACGCCTGCCCAGTTGCCCACATATTGATTACTTCCTGTAAGAGCATTAAAAAGTGTTGTTTTTCCGCAGTTTGGATTTCCTATAAGAGCAAGGGACTTAGCCATTGCTTTCACTTCCTTTTTCTTCGGACTTTATAAATATGTTTCCGGCCTCCGAGCGCCTGATTGAAAGCTCATAGCCACGCAGCTCGATTTCAAGGGGATCGCCGAGAGGGGCAGTCTTTTTGACCTTGATCCTTACGCCGGGAGTTATTCCCATGTCAATAAGTCTGCGTTTCAGAGGACCTATGCTGCCAAGTCTTGAAACTATGGCGCTGCTTCCTATTTTAACATTGTTAAGTGTAAGTTCTTTCATTTAAGCCTCCAGAAAAAGTTAGTCTCTGCTAATTCTGTATAAATTATATCACTATTTTATGTATATGTCAAATTTGATATAAGGCAGATATTTTTAAGGAGATACCAAGAGAATTCAAAATAATCGTAGTTTTTCTCAAACTTTCCAGTATTTACGGTTTTTCCCGTCCATCACCATCTATATATTTTTCACTTTTCCCTTATTTTTTCCCTTGTGAGGGAGTTATAAGGGAAAATATAATTTATCACAAATAAAAAGAAATATTTATCTTTTATCCGTAACATCGAATACCATAATTTTCTGCCTCGCAGAGCGAAATACCCCTATCGCACAAATCTTCGATTTGTACTCTGGGTATTTCGTTTATCTTATGTTAATCAATTTACTCTTCATACCATTCTGGTATAGCCTTCATAAACAAATCATACAGAGAATCCGCAATTTTGACATGCCGTTTATCCATATACTCTACCGCTAACACCTCACCAGTCTTATTATTAACCTCTATGATAAATGAATCATCTCCGCCTATACATCCACCGCCAAGCTGAAAGAATTGACCATTCAAAATAAATTCATAATCTCCCGCGTAGCTCTCTTTTTCAAAACTGTCAAGAATATATTTTTCTACATTCGTTGTAGGCAGAAATGGATAGATATTGATACCTGCATCCCCAATATCCGCACCAAGCATAAAATAATAATAGCTGGTCACAAAATCTTTGATATCCTGATGTATGCTGAAACCAAGCTTTGATTCCATGCTTTTGAAATCAACATGTGTGGTAGCCTCTACCGGTTTCCACTGATAATACCCATCTCTATCCGGCTCTGAAATTACAAGTCCACAATTAACAATATCTCTCCTTACAGGGCATTTCGGGTATGTACGCCATTTTTTCAAAGAACCTATGGTATGTTTTGCAAAGAAATATTCCATAGCGTCCTTAATACTTGATGAAACTTTTGCATTTTGCTCCGCCTGCTCCATTTTAAACGTATATTCTTCTATAACCGGTCGAAGCTTTTCCAATTCTTCCTCGGCAAATAATTCTTTGGCATCATAACCCCAAAAGCGAAGAATCGTTTCCATCTGACCTAAATTTTTTCTGTTACCATCCTCGATACCTATGTATCTGCCGTTTTCTATCAGGAAACCAATATCTGTATTTTCCCTTCTTCCAATTGCTACATAATCCTGCTCTTTCCTAAACTGTGCAATCGGATAAAATTCCAAAGGAATGCCTTTTAATTTACTTTCTCCCGAAAACTTAAGCCACTCCTTTAAATCCTCCGGTATGGTAATCTGTTTTGCTTCCTCCCACTGAGTAATTACATTCTCAGTAGCAGGAGCTCCAAATTCTGCTTTTCCATACTTAGCTTCCAAACGATCACATAAAGCTAATACATATTCTTTTTCTCTGTTTAACTGTGCTACAATATCAGGGCCCTTACGTACAGGCTTTTGAACCGGCTTTTCTGTAGATGTCTGCGGCTGTGCTGCAATCGCTGATTGAGTAGTTGATTGCGTCCTAGTCGCATTTTCCGGCTGAGATACTGCCTTGAGTTGCGGTAACATGCTTGCAAGCTTTTGTTCTTTCACATATTTTTCTAAATCTTCATGTAGCATTATTCGAGTGGCTTTTATGATGAGTGACACATCAACACCCTGTTTTTCCTTACACGCTTTTTCAAAAGCTTTATGCATTGGCCAAAGGCGATAAAAACTCATAGCTGCCCTTAACGGTCCTGCATATAGCTTTTCTGCATATGCGTCTTTTGTAAATATCTCAGGAACAGAATAAATCAATTCTCCCGCTTCCCGCTCATTGTCGCTGGTATAATGTGCATTGCAGTAGCGTTCACCATACAAAACGATAAAATGTCTGTGGTAGAGCATTTTTTCTGTTTCCGGAATCTTTTCAGTAATCACCCGATAATTAATAAGCACCAGTTGTTCACTTTCCACTCTGACACCATAGGCAAGCTGAATATCTGTTATTTGTCCTGTTTCTGTAATCGGACTAATACTTTTTATGGCACGAACTCGTTCCTCATCCGTCAATAGCGAAAAATATGGACGGTATCCCTTTTCAGAATTATCCTGTATCGGTTGTGATAACGTATTACGTTCTTTTGCCTTCTCATATAATCCATCCCATAATCTATTCCAGAATGCCATAGTTGTCTCCTTTTCTTTCCCTTAGTTTTTCCCTTATCAACTGTCATAATCAATATTAAAACGTTTTAACATAATACAATGTACCATAGCGAGGGCACCCACGAAAACTTTAGTATTTTCAAGGGAGTGTCGAGATTTTTATAACAAGATATAACAGTTATTAAATCCTATAAAATACCTCAAGTGAGAATTCAAATTTGCCTGTGGTGACAGAGCCTAAAACAAGCTTAGCTGGTTTTGAGTATACGGTAGCTTTGCAGAGGCAACAATATCCTTCATATTATACAGAATGCCGTATTTGCTGCATCTTTCAGTAAAAATAGTCCAAAGCTTTTTAACATTAAGGCTTACGCATTTGTATTTTCCACTGTAATATTTAATATATTTTTCTTTTATACTGCCGTCAGGATATATCTCATCAAGTCTGTCATAGTAATATTTACGCTGGTTACCTCTCAGAGTCATGCCGAACGCCGGATAAATGAATCTTGCTCCTGAGTCAGCCGCCATATCAACAATATCCGTTACATTTTTTTCGTTATCCTCTATAAAAGGCAGCACCGGCATAAGCAGAATACCGGAAAAAATACCGTTTTCGCTGAGCTGTTTTATTGCATTCATACGCTCTGAGGACGGAGCGACATTCGGTTCGACCTTTTTTGACAGCTCGTCATCAGCTACTGTAACAGTTATTTTGCATATGACAGGGGAGTGCTCTGCAATGCTTTGGAGAATATCCGTATCTCTGGTTATAAGGGGACTTTTTGTGGCAATTGCCGCACCGAAGCCGTATGCGTCAACAAGCTCCAATGAATGACGTGTAAGCTCCAGCTCCTTTTCAAATGGATTATATGGATCGCTCATTGCTCCAAAGCCGATAATTCCGGTTCGGATTTTTCTTTGAAGCTCGTTTCTCAGAAGCAAAAGGGAATCCTTTTTGGCTCTTACTTTGTCAAATTCTTCTATGCGGTAACATTCGCTGCGGCTGTCACAGTAGATACAGCCATGACAGCAGCCTTTGTATATATTCATATTATAATCAGTACCGAACCATGAGGAATCTCTGCACTTTGTAAGCATTGTTTTTGCTTCGATGTATTCCATAAAAGTCTCCTTTTGTAAAAAAGGAACGGCTAAACCGTTCCTTAATATCCTAAACTTTCGGCAACTAATATAACCTTAATGCGGTTCTTGTGGCGCTGATGTGCGCTTACAAGATAGTTGCAGCAGATCCTTGCATCGCTTTCGCAGCCGGCAGTCATTTCAGCTGAATCTCCGCTTGCAAAGGACATACATTCTCCTTTTTCCTTGCAGTAAGTGGCGCAGTCAAGTCGTTTTGTATTTGCAGGAGCTGCGATAGTCTTGACTCTTGCAATTGCCTCATCAAGATTCTTCACAAGCTTATTACAGCCAGCAATCACAATAACCGAATCAGGACCGTAGGCTATTGCTGCGATACGGTTGCTGTTTCCGTCAACATTATAGAGTTCTCCGTTTTCGGTAACTGCATTGGCGCTTGTTATGTAAGCGTCTGCGCAAAAGCTTTTGCGGTAGACTTCCTTGATCTGCTCCGGCGGTACGGCTGTTCTGTCAATAAACCCATATTCGCTGGATTTAATAAGCTCCATAACACCGCACTGAGCGGCAGTCATTGTTCCTCCGCATGCTATAACGTCTCCCGGTTTCAGAAGGCTTTTTACTATTGCCGGAACATCTTCCTTTGTATCCGCATAGTATACCGCCATATTGTTTTTCTCAAGAGCCTTGCCGGCTTTTTCCATTCTCTTTTTAATAATGTGTTTTACGTTTTCGTCGTTCATGATAAACCTCCTAAAAAGGTAAGGGCAGAACCCTTACCTTTAGAATTACTGTGTAGCAGATTCGTCTTCAATATCAAACGGATCATAGCGTTTGTATGCACGTTCGTTTCTTTCGATCTTATAAGCATCAGCCCATTCTTCAATCATGTCCTGAGCTTCCTTTGAGAACATAGCAGATCTTGCGCTGTCGGCTCCATCCTCGCTCCAGAGGTCGTCCTCGTTCATACGGTCTGTAATATCAAGCTTTACCATTACATAGATACTCTTTGTATCTTTGTCTTCAATAATTTCAGGAGCATCTGTTTTTGTTTTTTCGTCGAAGGCAGCTTTATACACCTTTTCACAAGGAGTATATGTCAGGTCTTCTTCTGTTTCACCCTCGGCAGTAGTTACAGCCTGAATTATATTTTCATTTGCGAAAGGATTGGTTGTAGTTGTTGTTCCGGTTTCTGATCCGGATTCGCTTGCAGAGGTTGCAGTAGTTGCCGCAGTTGTTGTAGTCTCATTTGAAACGCTGCCCGATGCCGCAGTGGTTTCTGAAGCGTCTGCACTGCTGCTTTCTGCTACAGCTTCCGTGCTTTCTGTTGAAGCCTCTGTTTCCTCACCGGTTCCGGAGCTCTCAGCGCTGTAGCTTGACTCATATTCTTTATAATCGTTTATAATAGCATCAAACTCGTCGAGCAATTCCTGATTGCCCTTTCCGGCAGCAGTTTTTGCTCTTTCAAGGTAGTCATCAGCCATGTCCCTGCGGTTTTGGAGCTCTTTATCCTCAAGATCATTTCCGTTTGAGTCGGTAAGTGCGATTTTTACATATTTGACTCTGGCATTATTTTCTTTATAGTGTTCTCTTACCTGTTCGTCGGTAATCCCCTTGCTTCCGCCTTCGCCATAATATGCCTCAAAGATCTCGTCGCTCTTGAAGCTTGCTTCCATAACCTCATAGATGGATTCCTTGCTGATACCGCTTTTTGTGAACATATCGCCGTTTTGCTCCCATGAGTTGTCAACATATTCTTCAAGACTTTCCTTATCCTCATCGGAGAGAGTGAGCTTGAGCTCGTCAAAATGCTTGTTTACAGCAACATGGTATGCGCAGTTGTCAGTAGCTTTGTCCTGGATCCATGTCATGAAATCCGTTCCGTCTATCTTACATTTTTTGAGGGCCTTTTCATCGTCCTCTTTAATTGAGGAGTCGTTTTCCTTAGCCTTTGAAATGGCCTCCTGAAGAGCGGAATATGAGTAATAAATATAGATACCTGATCTGACCTGTGTTCCGTCAACGGTTAAAGCGTTAGCTGTGCCTTTTCCGATAGTACAGCCTGTACAGGTTAAGATAACAGCAAGACCTGTTATGCATGCTGCTATTCTTTTAATTTTCTTTAACATCTTATTTAAAACCTCCGTATAACTTAAAATGTTTTGTCAAATACTATTTAATTATACTATATTAATTTTTATAAGTCCATACTTTTTTCAAAAAAATTAAAAATTTCATTAAAATTTCAGATTCCCGGCATGAAATTTATGGTATAATTAGAACATAGTACACATGTTAAAAAGATTTGGAGGTAAGCATTTATGAAAGCATTGATAACAGGAGCAAGCTCCGGCATAGGGCGGGACATAGCAAGATACCTTTCGTCCCTTGGCTTTTCCCTTATACTTGCGGCAAGGAGCACTGATAAGCTTGAAAAATTAAGCTCTGAGCTGAATACCGGTGCGGAAGTGATAACAGCAGATCTTTCAGACGAAAGCGAAGTGTTCCGCCTTTATGAGCAGTGCCGGAACAAGGGAGTGGACATGCTTGTGAACAACGCTGGTTACGGTATATTCGGTGAGTTTGACAAAACCGATTTAAAGGATGAACTTGATATGATAAATGTAAATATCAAGGCTACGCATATCCTTACAAAGCTTTTCCTTAATGATTTCAAAAAGAGAAACAGCGGTATTATTTTAAATGTGGCTTCAAGCGCAGGCTTTATGACCGGACCTCTGCTGTCCTCTTATTATGCCTCCAAAAATTATGTAGTAAGGCTGAGCATAGCCGTTTACGAGGAGCTGCGTAGAGCCGGCAGCAGCGTAAAAATAAGCGTTCTTTGTCCGGGACCCGTTGACACGAATTTCAATAATCGAGCCGGAGTCGTTTTCAGCATGAAGCCTGCATCAAGTGAATATGTGGCAAAATATGCTGTTGACAAGGCACTTGCTGGAAAGCTTATAATAGCGCCTAAAGCGTCGATAAAGCTTGGAATTTTCGGCTCACGTTTTGTTCCTCATAAGCTGCTTGCGGCTGTAACCTATAATATACAGCATAAAAAGCTTAAATAATCTCGCTGTAGTTTCCAAGAAACTTGAAATAATCAAGTTGATTTTTAAGCTCGTCCAGCAAAGCGCTGGTTTTAGTATCGTTTATGTTTCCCTCAAAATCAAGATAGAACATAACGTCAAAGCTGCCGTCCGCAACAGGGCGGCTTTCTATTTTTTCAAGGTTCATTCCGTTTACAAAGAATTTTGTAAGTATGCGGTAAAGGCTGCCCTCTGAGTTTGGTATTTCAAGGGTCACGGCAACAGTTCTGGCATCCTCAGGAATGCAGAGGTCTTTTGTTATACATATGAATCTTGTAAAATTAGGAATCGTGTTGGCAATACCCTTTTTTATTATCTCAAGGTTATAAAGGGCTGCGCATTCCTCCGAGCATACGGCTGCAATACCGTCGTTTTCAGAAGCAAGCTTTGCGGCTGTGGCAGTGTTTTCGTATGGTACGGTCTGATAGCCGTTTCTGCGCAGAAATGCCGAGCACTGAGCAAGAGCCTGAGGGTGGGAGTATACGGTTTTTATGTCCTCAGCTTTTGTACCTTTTTTTGCTGCAAGACAATGGGTTATCTCAAACTTGATGGTTTTTGCAATATAGACATCATGTTTCCTCATCAGATCATAGGTCTGAGTTACCGAGCCTGCCGTTGAGTTATGTATCGGAAGTATACCGTACTTTATTTCTCCGTTTTCCACAGCGCTGAAAACATCTTCAAATTCGTGGTAGAATGTGATTTTGTTATCTTTAAAAAGCTTTCTTGCGGCAGCCTCGGAGTTAGAGCCTGAAATACCCTGGCAGCCGACAGCGGCATTTGAATTAATTACAAAAGGCTTTGATTCCATAAATTTTTTGCTGCCGAAAATATACTGTTGCTGGAGGGATTTGCTTATATCCATAATTTCAGTGAACAATGCGGCAGCTCCAGCTTTCAGATCCTCCGGACTGGTTTTCGTCACCTTTTCAATAATTTCCTTTTCACGTCCTGACTGAAAAACCGGAAGATTATTTTGGATTTTATATTTTGCAACGCCTCTGCAAAGCTGCATTCTCTTTTCAAAGGCTGAAAGAATCTCCCTGTCAAGACTGTCGATTTCGTTTCTCAGCTCCTGTAAATCCATTCAAAAAATTCTCCTTTTAAAAGTTGTTTTACTAATCATATCATAAAATCTGTAAAAATGCAATCAGCGGACGCTTTTTGTTGACAAACGCAGATTAAAATGTTAAAATGTAGTAAAAATTTAAACTAATGGACAATAGGAGTAAACATATATGAAAATATTTAACAGAGTTTTATCCGCTGCCGCTGCAGTATGCCTTGGGCTCGGCATCTTTACTGCTGCTGCCGCAAGACCAGGAACCGAGAATGAAAAGGTATATGGAAATCTTAAATATGTGAGCTATGAGGATCATATTACTATTACTGGTAACAACTGGACTCTTATGGACAAAGTTGAAGAAGTGAAAATTCCGGAAGAGATCGACGGTCTGCCAATAACCGAGATTGGAGAGTATGCATTCAGCAATCTTAGTGTAAAAGAAATTATTATACCGGACAGCGTGAATATTATAGGTAAGGGAGCTTTTTTTAGGTGTACAGAGCTTACCGGTATAATCTTACCTGAAAATTTGTCAGTTATAAAGGATGGTGCTTTTGAGTATTGCTGGAATCTAAGCGAAGTTAAGCTTCCGGAAAAACTATTAAGTATTGGGGGACTTGCTTTCGTTAGCTGTGAAAGCCTTAAAGAGATCTATATACCGAGTAGTGTTGAAATCATAGGAGAATGGGCTTTCAGTGAATGCTCCGAGCTGAATAAGGTCGTTATTTGCAACCCGATTTGTGACTTGTCAAGTGTTTTCAGCACCTTCGTAAATGGCTATGATGAAAGCGGCAACAGCTACTTTAACGGAACGATATATGGGCACGAAGGCTCCACCGCACAGCGGTATGCGAAAAGATTCGATGTAAAATTTGAAGCTTTAGCCAATTGGCAAAAGGGGGATATAGATCAGAACGGAGCTGTCAATTGTGAGGACGTTATTGTATTAAAAATGAGTCTTACCGGTATGTTTGAGCTTACAAATTCTCAAGGTGAATGCGCAGATATGAACGATGATGGCATCGTTAATGTTTTTGATCTGATACTTTTAAAAAGATCGGTTATGTAGCGCTTTAACGGCAGTTTTCGGACTGCCGTTTTCAATTTTTAAAAAATTGATATATTCTATCCCCATATCTTTGTTAAGAAAAAGCTTTTTAGTTCCCTTTCAATTCTAAAGGGACTTTGTCCCTTTAGCAGGGGGTGCGGGGGACAGAGTCCACCGCGTAGTGTTTCAAAAATTGATTTCCGTGATCAGCGGAAGCTTTTTGTTGACAAATAGAGCTTAAAGTGTTAAAATGTAGTAAAAATTTAAGGCTACAGGAGTGATTATATATGAAAATATTCAGTAGAGTTTTATCCGCTGCCGCTGCGGTATGTATTGGACTCGGAGCCTTTACTGCTGCTGCCGCAGAGACGGAAACCGAGGACGAAAAGGTATACGGAGATATGACGTATGAAAGCTATGAGGATCATATTGCCATTACTAAATACAGAGGTCCCGTAGGCGCCGGCAGGGTTATAGTTCCCGGAGAAATTGACGGCTTGCCGGTTACCGAGATCGGAGCGAGCGCATTTATGATGAGCAGCATGAAATCAATCTCTCTTCCGGACAGTATAAAAAGTATAAAAAACAGCGCTTTCAGCTCTTCAAGTATTTCGGAGATAGATATTCCGGAAGGAGTTACTGCGATAGATTCAACTGTTTTTAATGCCTGTGCCAATTTGAAAAGAGTAGGCCTGCCGTCCGGTCTGAAAAGTATAGGCACATTGGCATTTAACGGCTGTGAAAGCCTTGAAGCGATAGACATACCGGACGGTGTTGAAAGAATCAGCAGTAATGCATTCTATGGGTGCAGCAGCCTTGAGGAGGTTACAATACCAAACAGCGTTACAAGGCTCGACAGCAGCGCATTCTTTAATTGCAGCAGCTTAAATAAGGTCGTTATCGAAAATCCTTCATGCAGTATGCCTCGTTTGAGGATTTTCTCCAACGGTTCTGACGAAAACGGATCCAGCTATTTTAACGGAATAATTTACGGTTATGAAGGTTCGACCGCTCAGGAACATGCCACAAAATTTAATCTGAATTTTGTGCCTATCGGCGAAAAGCTAAAGGGAGACCTCAATTATGACGGAATGGTCGATACTCAGGACGTTGTTATTATGAAGAAGTATCTTGTGGGCATTTCAGGACTTACAAATTCTCAGTGTGAATGTGCAGATATGAACGATGATGAGATCGTTAACGTTTTTGATCTGATACTTTTAAAGAGAGCGGTTATGTAACGCTTGACGGCAGTTTTCGGACTGCCGTTTTTTATTTTTTGAAAAAAGTCCGTTTAGCTATTGAAAGCCGGAGCGGTTTTATGCTATAATAAAATGTACATATGTATTCGGAGGAAGTGTTTTTTTGAGGATTCTTGGAATTGACCCTGGATATGCCATTGTGGGATTCGGAGTTGTAGATTACAGCGGAGCTAATTTTGCGCCCCTTGAATACGGAGCGATCCTGACTGAAGCGCATACTGATTTTACTCAGCGGCTTAAGAATATTTCCGAAGATATGGACTATATAATAGATAAGTTCGGTCCCGACTGTATGGCGGTTGAAAAGCTGTTCTTTACAAATAACCAGAAGACGGCTATCGACGTTGCACAGGCGAGGGGAGTGACTCTTCTTTCAGCAATAAAGAAAAATGTGCCGATATTTGAATACACTCCTCTACAGGTCAAGCAGGCAGTCGTAGGCTATGGAAGAGCTGAAAAAATGCAGGTCATGGATATGACAAGGCGCATACTTAAACTTGAACAGATACCGAAGCCCGATGATGCGGCGGACGCTCTTGCCATTGCAATATGCCACGGACACTGCTGTAAGGGACTGAGACAGTATGATAATTACAGTAAAAAAGAAAGGTACAGCAGATGATATATAGCGTAAGAGGAAAGCTTATACATAAGGAAACAATGCTTGCGGTAATAGAATGCGGCGGCGTGGGATATGCTTGTCGGACTACATTTTCCACAATGTCCCGCCTTGGAGATGTGGGAAGTGAGGAAAGGCTTTTTACATATCTGAACGTAAGGGAGGACAGCGCTGAGCTGTTTGGCTTTTATGATATGCAGGAGCTTAACTGCTTTAAAATGCTGCTTACCGTTTCGGGAGTAGGCCCTAAGGCGGCTCTTGCAATACTTTCAGATACGGACCCTCAGAGGTTTGCCCTTACGGTAGCCTCAGGCGAGAGCAAGCCTCTTACAAAAACTAAGGGCGTAGGACCTAAGCTTGCTCAGAGAATAGTTTTAGAGCTTAAGGATAAAATAGCAAAGGAAAACATATCGGGTGAAGTTTATCAGGCGGCGTCGGATATTCAGCTTGCTGGAAACGACGGCGTATCGGAGGCTGTTTCCGCTCTTATGGTACTTGGATATTCTCAGTCAGAGGCTGCCTCTGCGATTTCAAAGGTAAGTCCTGAGCTGCCTTCCTCCGAAATTATAAAGCAGGCGCTTAAAATAATCGGAAGCAGTATGAAATAAGGAGTAGAAATTGATAGAAACAGGAGATATGGAGTTTGAGAGCAGACTTGCTGCTCCGGAATATACTGAAAATGATACCGAAACTGAGTTTTCTCTCAGACCTCAGACCCTTTCGGAATATATAGGTCAGGATAAGGTAAAGGAAAACTTAGCGGTTTATATGGAGGCTGCAAGGCGCAGAGGAGAACCTTTGGATCATGTTCTGCTCTATGGTCCTCCGGGACTTGGAAAAACGACTCTTGCAGGAATCATAGCTCATGAAATGGGAGCTAATCTGAGGATCACGACAGGTCCTGCGATAGAAAAGCCGGGGGATCTTGCGGCTTTGCTTACAAATCTTTCGGAAAATGATGTTTTATTTATAGATGAGATCCACAGGCTTTCAAGGTCCATTGAAGAGATACTGTATCCGGCACTGGAGGACGGCGCTCTTGATATTATGATAGGAAAAGGCCCTTCCGCAAGGTCTATAAGAGTTGATCTTGAAAAATTTACCCTTGTGGGAGCTACTACAAGGGCAGGACAGCTTACGTCACCGCTCCGTGACAGGTTCGGTATAATTCAGCGTCTGGAGCTTTACAGTCATGAGCAGCTTACTGATATCATACGAAGGAGCAGCTCGATTCTCGGAATAGCATGTGATGCTGATGGAGCTCTTGAGATAGCGAAGCGTTCAAGAGGAACTCCGAGAATTGCTAACAGATATTTAAAGCGTGTCCGTGACTTTGCGGAGGTCATGGGGGACGGCAGGATCACTGGAGAAATAGCGGCAATAGCCCTCAACAGGCTTGAGATAGACTCTCTGGGTCTTGACGGTCTTGACAAGAGAATGCTTACAATGCTGATAAAGGGCTATAACGGAGGTCCGGCAGGACTTGAAACCCTTGCTTCCGCTATAGGCGAGGAGTCGGTGACCTTGGAGGATGTATGCGAACCGTTTTTGATGCAGCTTGGGTTCCTTGCGAGAACTCCGAGGGGAAGAGTTGCTACAAGGCTTGCCTATGAGCATCTTGGCTTTGCCCCGAAGGACGGGGACGAAAATCAGCTGAGACTTTAAATATAGCCTGTGATAACGGCTGACATTTTGATCAAGTAACTGAGCAGTATGACTTATACTGTAAAATATAAAAGACATAAAGGAGATAATTTCAGATGGGCAGACTATTCGGAACAGACGGTGCAAGAGGAGTTGCAGTAACTGAGCTTACCTGTGAAACAGCAATGAATATAGGAAGAGCTGCTGCAATAGTGCTTACAAAAAAAATGAGCCATAAGCCGACAATTTTTATAGGGAAGGATACGAGAATTTCTTCGGATGTCCTTGAATCCGCTCTTGCTGCGGGAATATGCTCTGTGGGAGCAAATGTAGAGATATTGGGAGTTGTTCCTACCCCGGCAGTGGCAGCTCTTGTACAGCAGAAGGGAGCTGACGCCGGCGTTATGATCTCAGCTTCACATAACAGCTTTGAATTTAACGGCATCAAGCTTTTTTCATCAACAGGCTATAAGCTTTCAGACGAAATTGAAGAGGAGATCGAAAGCTATATTCTTGACAAGCCGGAAGCTATGAAGCTTGCATCCCATGGTAATATCGGCAGGATATCATACTATAAGGATGCTCAGAGCGACTATATCCGTTACATAATGAGCTGCATAAAGGGTAATCTTACCGGGCTTCGTATTGCTGTAGACTGTGCAAACGGAAGCGCTTCGGCTACTGCTAAAAGGCTTTTTGAGGGACTTGGTGCAAGCGTTTATGTTATTAATGCGTCCCCTGACGGAACAAATATAAACAACAACTGCGGTTCGACCCATATTGGGGGACTTATGCAGTTTGTTGTGGATAAAAAATGTCATGCCGGCCTTGCCTTTGACGGCGACGCTGACAGATGCCTTGCAGTTGACGAAAACGGTCAGCTTATTGACGGCGACAGACTTATTGCAATATGCGCTAAATCATATAAGGAAAAGGGAATGCTTAAAAATGACGCAGCGGTCGTTACTGTTATGACAAACTTAGGCTTTTCTTATTTTGCAAAGGATAACGGCATTAAGCAGGTCACAACAAAGGTCGGAGACAGATATGTTCTTGAAAAAATGCTTGAGGGCGGCTATAATATAGGCGGAGAGCAGAGCGGACATATTATTTTCCTTGATGATGCAAATACCGGCGACGGTCAGCTTTCAGGAGCAAAGGTTCTTGAAATACTTGCTGAATCCGGAAAGAAGATGTCTGAGCTTGCAAATGTTATGGAGCATTTCCCTCAGGTAATGATAAACGTAAAGATCGGTCCGAGTGACCGTGAGGTATGGAAGAACGACGATGAGATCACCGGCATTATTGAAAAGTATGAGGATGAGCTGGGAGAATCCGGAAGAATACTTGTCCGTGAAAGCGGAACGGAGCCTCTTATCAGAGTTATGATCGAGGGCAGGGATTTCAGGAAAATAAACGAGTATGCAATTGCGATCGCTGACAAGATAAAGGAACGTGCAGGGAGAAGATAATTATGCGTATCACTATAATAAACGGGCAGGAGCATAAGGGTTCTACCTATAATATGGGAAAGCTCCTTACAGAAAAGCTTTCCGGAGATGTTACAGAGTTTTTTCTGCCAAGGGATTTCGGAGAATTTTGCTGCGGCTGTACCAACTGTTTCGGCAAAAATGAGGCTCTCTGTCCTCACTACGAAAAGCTGAAACCGCTTACAGAGGCTATGGACGGTGCAGATGTTCTTATTTTCACTTCTCCTGTTTATGTCTATCACTGTACCGGTCAGATGAAAGCGTTTCTCGATCATTACGGTTATCGCTGGATGGTTCACCGTCCGGAAGAAAGAATGTTTTCAAAGCAGGCGGTTATTCTTACGACCGCTGCCGGAGCAGGAATGAAGTCCACGGCTAAGGACATAAAGGACAGTATGTTTTTCTGGGGAGTAGGAAAAACATATACCTATGGAAAGGCTGTAGCTGCGGTGTCATGGGACAGCGTTAACGAAGGCAAAAAGGCTAAGATAAATGCAGAGCTCGATAAGATCGCAGGTAAGGTTAAGAGCCGCTGCGGAAGAGTTTCACCGGGGATAAAAACCAAAGCCTTTTTCTATATCATGAGAGCTATGCAGAAAAAAGACTGGATAGGCTGGAACAAGGCTGATGTCGATTACTGGAAAGAAAAAGGCTGGACGGGAAAATCACGTCCGTGGAAAAATAAAAAGTAAAGGATTTAAAATATGCGCACAGCACATAACTGGAAGGAATACAGGATAATTGATACTTCTTCCCAGGAAAAGCTTGAATCATGGAACGGCGTTCTGCTGATACGTCCTGATCCGCAGATAATATGGAAGACCGCTCATAAATCTCCTTTGTGGGAAAAAGCGGACGGTCATTATCACCGCTCATCAAGCGGAGGAGGAAGCTGGAGCTTCAGAAAAAAGCCTCAGGAGTCATGGACTCTGAGGTATAATAATCTGAAATTCAACATAAAGCCTACAGGCTTCAAGCATACCGGACTTTTTCCTGAACAGGCTGTAAACTGGGATTATATGTCCGATAAGATAAAAAATGCCGGACGAGAAATAAGCGTTCTCAATATGTTCGCATATACCGGAGGAGCTACTCTTGCATGTGCTGAAGCAGGAGCAAGGGTCTGTCACGTTGATGCTTCAAAGGGTATGGTTGCATGGGCAAGGGAAAACGCTGCCCTTTCAGGACTTTCGGATAAGCCGATAAGGTGGATCGTTGACGACTGTGAGAAGTTTGCTGCCCGTGAGATCCGCAGAGACAGAAAGTACGACGCCGTTATTATGGATCCTCCGAGCTACGGCAGAGGTCCGGGCGGAGAGGTATGGAAGCTTGAGGACTGCATATACGACCTTGTGGAGCTTTGCAGCAATGTACTCAGCGACGATCCGTTGTTTTTCCTTATAAACAGTTATACTACCGGACTTTCACCGTCTGTAATGGGATATATTTTAGGCGAGGTGATCGTGCCGAAATTCGGCGGAAGAGTAAGCTATGATGAAATAGGGCTGCCTGTTGAAGAAAGCGGACTCGTTCTGCCATGCGGTTCAACGGCAATATGGGAGAGGGACTGATCATGGATAATACTTTTGCCAGATGTGAAGACCTTGTTTTCAGCTATGACGATGAGAGCAGGGATGTGCTTTGTGATGTAAGCCTTTCCTTTAAAAGAGGGGAGTTTACCGCTGTTTTAGGGCATAACGGATGCGGAAAATCCACCTTTGCAAAGCATCTCAATGCAATACTTCTCCCATGCGGAGGAAGCGTTTATGTTGACGGGATTGATACAAAGGACGAGGAAAGGCTGTATGATATACGCCAGCGTGTAGGTATGGTTTTCCAAAACCCGGATAATCAGATCGTTGCCACAATCGTGGAGGAGGACGTTGCCTTTGCGCTGGAAAACCTTGGAGTTCCCCCTGAGGAGATCAGGGAGCGTGTTGACGAAGCGCTGAAATCCGTGGGTATGTACAAGTACAGAATGCACTCGCCTCATCAGCTTTCCGGCGGACAGAAGCAAAGAGTCGCAATTGCCGGAATCATAGCAATGCGCCCTGAATGTATTGTCCTTGACGAGCCGACGGCTATGCTTGACCCTATCGGCAGAAGAGAGGTGCTTAAAACTGTAAAGCGCCTTAACAGGGAATACGGAATAACGATAATCCTCATCACTCATTATATGGAAGAGGCGGCTATGTGCGGCAGGGTCATTGTTATGGATAAGGGAAAAGTCCTGCTTGACGACGTTCCTAAGGAAGTATTTTCAAAGGTGGAGTTGTTGAAATCAGTGGGATTGGATGTTCCGCAGGTAACGGAGCTTGTGTATGAACTTAACAAATATGGTCTTGGTCTTGATCAGCATATAATAACAGAAGAGGAATGTACCGAGGCGCTTATAAAGCTTTTGTCATAAGGAGAATAACTTTGGCAGTACTAAAAACAGAGAATTTAAGCTATGTTTACAGTCCAGGCTCGCCCTTTGAAAAAACGGCGGTGGATAATGTAAATATTGAAATAGAAAAGGGAGAGTTCGTGGGGATAATCGGCCATACGGGTTCGGGAAAGTCTACGCTTATCCAGCATTTCAACGGACTTTTAAAGCCTACCTCCGGAAAGATATATTTAAACGGAAAGGACATTTGGGAGGATAAGACGCAGATAAGGCAGGTACGCTTTAAGGTTGGACTTGTTTTCCAGTATCCTGAATATCAGATTTTTGAGGAAACCGTTTACAAGGATATTGCTTTTGGCCCTAAGAATATGGGACTTTCAAAAGAGGAAACTGACAGGAGAGTAAGAGCTACCGCAGAGGCAGTCGGTCTTAGCGAAGGCGAGCTTTTCAAGTCGCCTTTTGAGCTTTCCGGAGGACAGAAGCGAAGAGTCGCTATAGCCGGAGTAATGGCTATGGAGCCTGAGGTGCTTATACTTGACGAGCCTACCGCAGGTCTTGACCCAAAAGGGCGTGATCTTATACTTGAACAGATAAAGAAGTATCACAGGACCTTTGGTACAACGATCCTGCTTGTTTCTCACAGCATGGAGGATGTAGCAAGATATGCTTCAAAAATTCTCGTTATGAATGAATCAAAGCTGTTCTGTTATGACGAAACTGCAAAGGTATTTGAAAGAGCTGAGGAAATATCACAGATGGGTCTTTCCGTTCCCCAGATCACAAGGGTGTTCAATGAGCTGAAATCCCGTGGAATAGATCTCGGAGAAGAGGTATACACAGTTAAATTCGCAAAGGAGCTTCTTGTGGATATACTGAAAAAAAGGGGGAAGCTTCATGATTAAGGATATTACGATCGGTCAGTATTTTCCCGGGAACAGCATTATTCACAGGCTTGACCCACGGTTTAAGCTGGTTATTGCACTTGCATATATTGTAATGCTTTTTGCAGGAAATGTTTTTGTGAGCATAATAACGGGTGCTGTTTTCTGTATTGTCTCTTTTGCTCTTTCAAGAATACCGTTCAAGCTTATGGCGAAAAGCTTAAAGCCTATTCTTCCAATACTTTTATTCACATCTATTCTGAATCTTATTTTTATAGATACGGGAAAGACAGTTTTTAAGCTTTGGATACTCAAAATAACCTCTGGCGGAATTGAAACCTCCGTTATGATGATCATAAGAATAACGCTTCTTATTACGGGTACGTCGCTTCTGACCTATACCACATCGCCTATCGCTCTTACGGACGCAATCGAGAGGCTTTTGAGTCCTCTGAAAAAGATAAAGGTTCCTGTCCATGAGCTTGCAATGATGATGACCATTGCTTTAAGGTTTATACCGACCCTTATTGAGGAAACGGATAAAATAATTTCTGCTCAGAAAGCAAGGGGAGCGGATATGGAAAACGGAAACCTTGTACAAAAGGCTAAGGCGATGATACCTATACTGATACCTCTGTTCATATCTGCTGTAAGGCGTGCCGAGGAGCTTGCAACGGCTATGGAATGCAGATGCTACAGAGGCGGCGAGGGAAGAACAAGAATGCGCCAGCTGAAAGCTTCTGCACATGACTTTGTGGCAGCCGGTGTTACAATGATTTTTTTTGCAGCGTTAATTGCAGTCAATATTATTATATAAGGAGAAAGCTATGTCAAAGAAAGGAAAATCTATAAAGAAAAAAGTGCAGGCAAGTTCAAGAAAAAGAAAAAACCTTATTTTGTATAACAGAAAGGGAGAAACAAGGGTATTTTTGTTTTTATCCTTTATTATTCCGTTTCTTGTTATGCTCTATGCTTTTGCGCAGTTTGAGGTGTATCCTTTCGGGGATAAACAGATACTCGTTACTGACCTTTGGCATCAGTATTTTCCTTTCTTCAGGGAAATGCAGGAGAAGCTCAAGGATTTTTCATCCCTTCTGTATTCATGGCATACGGGACTTGGAACTAATTTTCTTTCAATAATATCCTATTACGGAGCAAGTCCGCTGAATCTGCTTTCCATTTTCTTCCCAATGGCGTCATCAAGGGAAGTTCTCACACTTTTTCTCATGATAAAAATAGGCTGTGCCGGACTTTTCTTTGCAATATTCCTAAAGCACACCTTTGGAAAAAACGACATTTCCATAACCGCTTTTTCTCTTGGCTATGCACTGTGCAGCTACATAATGGGATATTACTGGAATCTTATATGGATCGACACTGTTGCGCTTTTGCCTCTTGTTGTCCTTGGAACAATAAAGCTTGTGAAAGAGGGTAAGTACAAGCTTTATGTGATTTCCCTTGCTCTTTCGCTTATTTCAAACTTCTACATCGGGCTATTTACTTGCGTATTTACAGTTATGGTTTTTGCTGCGGCATGTATTATTACAGGCAGCGGTATAAAAGGCACTTTTAAAAGACTCGGTCAGATAGCCGGAGCAACTGTTTTGGGACTTGGCATGGCAGCTTTCATGCTGTTGCCGGCATTTCTTGCCCTCCAGCTCACAAACAGCGTGGATAATACATTTCCATCTCAGATAACCTTTTATGAAAGCTGGAGAACAATGCTTTCAAATGTGATCGGCTATCATGAGCCGGCTGCTAAGGAGGGACTGCCTAACTTCTACTGCGGAGTGTTCGGTATAGTTCTTCTGGCGGCATATCTTCGTACAAGAAAGGTGCTTATACGGGAAAAGATCATTACAGTCCTTTATCTTGCGTTTATAGTTGTCAGCTGCAACATGAATGTTCTTAACTATATGTGGCATGGCTTCCACTTTACAAATATGATCCCATACAGATTTGCTTTCCTGTTTTCTTTCATTCTTCTTGCAGCCGGCTACAGAGTTTATACCGTTCTTGCGGAAGAGGCAAAATTACTGGACGTACTGGCAATGTCCGTCATGATCGTACTTGTTGCTGTGCTTTCATACAAGGATCAGAGTGAAAAAGCAGTAATCTATACCGTTGTAACAGCGCTTATTTACACTGCTATCATGTGGCTCAAGGAGTTTAAGCTGATAAATCGTACGGTTATGAATTATTCCGTTTTTGTTGTTATGCTTGTAGAAATGACAATTGGCGCATATATTGGCGTAAAAGAAGTTTCGGTAACCACAAGAAGTGTATATCCTAATAAAAATGATAACATACAGTCTTTGCTTTCATACACTGATGATGATAAGGACGGATTTTTCAGAACCGAGATCGAAACAAACTACACTTTAAACGATCCTGCCCTGTACGGCTATAACGGTATGTCACAATTTTCATCAACAGCAAATGTAAATGTTACTAGGTTTATGCAGAAGCTTGGTTATTATGCGTCGGCAGCCGGAAACAGATATTATTATGAGCAGAACACCCCTTTTGCAAGTATGATGCTTAGCATGAAGTATTTCATATCAAATAACAGTACCAACTATGAGAGCTACTATTCAGAGATTGCCGCCAGCGACGGCAAGGTAATCCTTTATAAGAACAAATATCATCTGCCGCTGGGATTTATGACGGATTCAGCTCTTGCAACAACTACATGCGATTTTGAAAATCAGTTTGAAAATCAGAATGAGCTTTTCAGAGCGGCAACAGGTCTTGACGGAGATCTGTTCACTCCTATTGAAGTAAAGGATGTGGGGCACGAAAACGTAAACGTTTCAAAGAACGGATACGGCAGCTATCGTTATCAGTATGTTATGAAAGATACTGTAAACGAAGGGGCACAGATGAAGTTCAATTACTTGATTCCGGAGGAATGCAGCGCATATATGATCTTCAGCTTTGACAAGAAGTCATCATATTCAATTTATAATAACGAAGATTATTTGGTTTACAATTATGGCGAGCCTAAGTATCAGCATATCGTTTCCGCAGGCCATTATAAAGCCGGTGATGTCATGAGCGTTAAAGCGCCTGTAGAAAAGGATGCAAACAGCTCCGGTCAAATTTATGTATATCGTATGGATGATGAGCTTTTCAGAAAGGGATATGAGCTCCTCAGCAAGTGCGGCATGAGTGATGTTGAATATACGGACAGAACCGTTAAGGGTAAGGTAAACGCTGAAAAGGATGGACTGTTCTATACATCTATTCCGAATGACGGAGGCTGGAGAGTGTATGCTGACGGCAAAGAGGTGGATGTAATTTCAAATGAAGATTCAGAATGTCCGCTTACAAGCGCAATGGTGACCTTTAATCTGCCGGCAGGAGAACATGAAATTGAAATGAAGTATACGCCTCCGGGATTTACTGTGGGAATGATTATTACTATAGGCTCCGTTGTGATTTTTGCAGCAGTATGGTTTGCTGAAAAAAGATACAGAAAAAGCAGGGAAGAGGCCTGATGAGAAATTTAAAGGTAATAATGGCATATCGGGGAACAGCATATCACGGATTTCAGATTCAGGATAATGCCTTGACAGTTCAGGAGGTAGTTGAACGTTGCGTTTCAACAGTGCTGAATGAAAAGGTGACCATAAACGGCTGCTCAAGAACAGATACTGGAGTGCATGCAAATAATTACTGTTTTTCGGTGGAGACAAGCAGTCTGATACCTCCTAAAAATTTTGTAAGGGGAGTCAACGGGCTGCTTCCGGATGATATTTCCATTCTTTCCTGCGAAGAGGCTGCTTTGGATTTTCATGCAAGGTTTTCGTGCAGAGGAAAGGAATACATTTATAAGATCCATAACAGCGAGAGCAAAAATCCTTTTACAACAGATCTTGAGTATCACTACAGACGACCCTTTCACCCTGAAACAGTCAGGAGAGCGGCTGAGTATTTTGTCGGTACTCACGATTTTGCCAGCTTTTGCTCAAACAGTGATGAAAAAGTTAACACAGTTAGGACAATATATAATTTTAGTGTAGAAATTAATGGTGAATCCATAAAGATGCTTGTAAACGGCGACGGTTTCCTGTATAATATGATTAGAATTATGGTGGGAACACTGCTGATGACTAATGAGGGACATTTTAAACCGGAGGATATACCGGCAATGCTGGAGGCTAAAAACAGAAAGGCTGCCGGCAGAACTGCCTGCGCTCATGGACTTTATCTGAACAGGGTTTTTTATTGATTGTGTAAAGAGGGCTGACTAATGAGTAATATAAATGCAAAGGATGTTGATATAGTTCTTCTAAGACGACGAAGGAAAATGCGCAGAAGACTTGTAAAGCTTACGGCGTTTTTATTCCTTGTTCTTGTCATATTCGGACTTTATGTAAAGCGTGATGTCTGGTTCCCAAAGCTTGAGGGAATAGGAAACCGCTATCAGAGCGTAAAATCCAGTAACGGAGAGCTTGCTGAGGGGAATTTTCCTCTCAGTATTTCCGGCGGAATTGACTATCAGACTTCAAATCTTGACGGGAATCTTGCAATACTCAGCGACGCATATTTTTACATATATAACCTTGACGGAAGTCTAAGAGAGGAAAGACAGCATGCATATGCAAACGCTATGTTTCAGACCTCCGGAAAAAAGTCGATCGTATATGAAAGCGGCGGAAATAATTTCAGAGTTGAGTCAAAAAGCAAAACTGTGTATACAAAAAAGCTGGAGCAAAATATTATTTTTGCAAGAATCAGCAGTAAGGGCTATGCGGCAGTGGTGACAAACTCAGATACCTATGTATGCCGGCTTACAGTCTATGACGACTCCGGAGATGAGATATATGGGCGTGACTGCGTTGAAAGAGTTACGGATATTACCTTTAACGATGACAGTACAGGATGCCTTATTTCCGCAAGCAAGGCTCAGAACGGAGCTATATTGTCAAACATTATTTCAGTGGCATTTGATTCAAAAAAGGATAAATGGACTTCCGATGATTTCAGCGCAATGGAGCTTAGAACCTATTACACTTCTGACGGATTCTTTGTGCTTGGAGATACTAAATGTGCATATTATAGCAGCAAGGGTGAATTTATCAGCGAGTATATTTATCCAAGCTCCCTTGTGGATTTTGATTTTAAAGGCGGAAAGGCTGCTATGCTGTTTTCAAACGAGGCAAAGAGGTTTTCATATGTCACAACCCTCTCAGGCTCGGACAGCGATCCAAAGGAGAGAGAGTTTGTAGACAGAAATGCAAAATGCGTAAGAATTATCGGGGAGCATATATGCCTACTTACAAACGACGGTCTTTATCAGTATAATATGTCCGGAGAGGATGAGCAGGAAATAAGCTCCGAAGGCTCTTATGAAAGCTTTATTTTTATTGATAAGTATATTTTCCTTTTGGGATATGACAGAATTGACCGGATAGACTATAAAGATTAATGAAACGGAGGCGGTATAAATGGGCGAACAGTTTTGGTGGATATATGATATAGCCTGTGCAGTCATACTTGTCCTCTGTATATATTTCTGCTCAAAAAAAGGTTTTTCAAAAATAGTTATTCTTTGCATCGGATGCGTTGTATCACTTGTGGTTTCTTCATTTGCAAGTAAAAGCCTTGCACCGTTTGTTTATGATAAGTTTATAAAGAAAACAATAACGGAAACGGTTGAGAAATCTCTGGACGGCTACGATACTTCCGAGGCGCTGAGAACATATATAGAACAGCAGGATTACGGAGTGATCCTTGAGGACGGCAAGCTTTCATCTATAATAAAAAAATCAAAAGGCGACTGTACTGATGAGATATATGATTATGTCCGTGAAATGAGCGCTGATGATATAGGCAGCAAAAAGGAATTTGAAAATGTGCTTTCTGCCGGCCTTGCAGACGTTTTGAGCAGCCAGTTCGGAAAGGAGCTTCCTCCGTATGTGACAAATGAGGTCTCGGACAGGATCACCGGAAGCAGCGATACCTTTAAAGAGGTCATAAGCCAAGTGGTGCTTCACCCGTTAACAGCGCCTGAATACATAGAGGAAAGCTTTGCAAGGGAGCCTGCGACAAGGCTTGTCAGATTTTTCATGTTCCTTGTATGCTATTTTCTGATGATGACAATTATAAGGATCGTTGTAAATAAAGGCGAAGGCTTTGGGCTGCTTAACGGATATGATACCCTTGATAAGATCGTTGGGGGCGTTTTTGGTATTTTTGAATATGCTGCAGTAATGCTTGTTATTGCGGTTATTATAAAAATAATGATTTACCTTGCGGACAGCGACGGCTCATTCCTGAGCAGGGATACGATCAGCAAGACAATTATATTCAAGTATATATATGATTTAATTTAACAATGAAAGGAGAGTCCGTTTTTTAGCGGACACGGTTAATTTATGGTTTTATGCAGCAGATGTAAGAAAAGACCTGCCGTTGTATTCATAACCTCAATGCAGGGCAATGAAAAGAAAAATGAAGGCCTTTGTATGGTGTGCGCAAAGGAAATGCACATTCCTCAGGTTTCAGAATACATGGAACAGATGGGTATTACTGACGACGACATCGAACAGATGTCAGATCAGATGATGGAGATCATGAACGGCGAGGATTTTGAAATGGGCGGCTCAGACGTTATGCCTCCGTTCCTGAGCAACATTCTGGGCGGAGCAAAAAACAGCGATGGGAAGAATCTTCCTGCCGACAGAAAAGAAGCCGATAAAAACGTAAAAAATGAAACTCGTAAAAAACGAGGCGAAAAAAAGCTGAAATTCCTTGACAATTACTGTACAAATCTCAGTAAGCGTGCCGAGGAGGGTAAGCTTGACAATATTATCGGACGAGATAAGGAAATTGCAAGAGTTATTCAGATACTATCAAGGCGTCAGAAAAATAACCCATGCCTTATAGGCGAGCCTGGCGTTGGTAAAACTGCAATTGCTGAGGGTATCGCCCAGAAAATCGCTTCCGGAGACGTTCCTTTCAATATCGCCGATAAGAAGATATATTTGCTCGACCTTACGTCCCTTGTTGCCGGAACACAGTTCAGAGGTCAGTTTGAAAGCCGTGTAAAGGGGCTTTTAAGCGAGGTGAAGCAGGAGGGTAATATCATTCTCTTTATTGATGAGGTCCATAACCTTGTGGGTACAGGGGACTCTGAGGGTTCAATGAACGCCGCTAATATACTAAAGCCTGCTCTGTCAAGAGGAGAAGTTCAGGTAATAGGTGCAACTACATTCAGCGAGTACAGAAAATATATCGAAAAGGACAGCGCTCTTGAAAGAAGATTCCAGCCGGTAACGGTAAACGAGCCTACTATCGAGGACACAGTTGAGGTTTTAAAGGGAATAAAGAAATACTATGAGATATATCACAGAGTAAAGATTAGTGATGAGCTTATACGCATGTGTGCTGTTCTTTCTGAGAGATATATTCAGGACAGATTCCTCCCTGATAAGGCGATCGACCTTTTGGACGAAAGCTGTGCATGTACATGTATCAGGACTCCTGAGCTTGCGGAGTATGATAATCTCAACAAAAAGTTGAAGGTTTTGCTTGATATGGAGAAATCCATCGAGGAGGAGGATGAGCCTGACTATAAGGCTCTTGCTGAGGTAAAGCATGACATAATCAATGTTAAGAAAAGGCTTGAAGAGCTTGAAAAGATAATCAGCGAAGTAAGGGTTACTGAAAACGATATAGCCAAGGTTATAGAGCTGTGGACTGGTATTCCTGCAAGCAAAATTGCAGAAACTGAGTTCAGCAGAATGGCTGTTCTTGAGGAGCATCTTAAAGAAAGAATTATCGGACAGGACGAGGCTGTACATCTGCTTTCAAGCGCTATAAAGCGTACAAGGGTACAGCTTTCAAAGAGAAGACGTCCGGCATCCTTTATATTTGTAGGTCCTACAGGCGTTGGAAAAACCGAACTTGTAAAGGTTCTTTCAACAGAGCTTTTTGACTCGACAGAGCCTCTTATCCGCCTTGATATGACGGAGTATATGGAGAAGCATTCAGTTTCAAAAATGATAGGCTCTCCTCCGGGATATGTGGGCTATGATGAAGCAGGACAGCTTACTGAAAAGGTAAGACGTCAGCCTTATTCGGTTATCCTTTTTGATGAGATCGAAAAGGCGCATCCTGATGTAATGAACATATTGCTTCAGATACTTGACGAGGGTAGAATTACCGATGCTCAGGGAAGAACAGTAAGCTTTGAAAACACTGTTATTGCCATGACTTCAAATGCAGGCTCAAGCGATAAATCCACCGGAGTCGGATTTAATAAATCCGCTGAGGATATCTCCAAGGAAAAGGCTATGAAAGCGCTCAGTGAATTTTTAAGACCTGAGTTTTTGAGCCGTGTTGACGAGGTAGTTGTGTTTAAGCCTCTCACTAAGGATGACTTCTGCAAAATTGCTGCTTTAATGCTGGATGAGATGAAAGAGCCTCTTGCCGAAAAGGATATCACCTTTAAATATGACGATAAGGCTCTTGAAGCAATTGCTGAAAAATCCTTTGGCAGCAAGTTTGGAGCAAGGGATATAAGACGTGTTATCCGTAAGGAGATCGAGGACAGGATCGCAAATATAATTATTGAGCAAAACGGCGGCGTTTCAGGTATTGGCATAACCTCGGACGGCAATGAGCTAAAGGTCGAATACCTGTAACAGTTTTTAAGGTGACTTTTATGGAACAGAAAACTAATGTTATGCGTCTTCTTGATCAGAAAAAGATAGAGTATAAGGCTCATTTTTACGGCAGTACAGGAGCAGTAGGCGGCATTGAAGTCGCCAATGCTCTTGCTGAAAGTCCTCGCCAGGTGTTCAAGACTCTTGTTACTGTTGGAAAGTCAAAGAAGTATTATGTGTTCATGATCCCGGTATGCGACGAGCTTGACCTTAAAAAAGCGGCGGCATGCGTCGGAGAAAAATCAATTGAAATGCTGAAATCAAAGGAGCTGCTGCCTCTTACCGGATATGTCCATGGAGGCTGTTCTCCAATAGGCATGAAGAAGTTTTTCAGGACAACTATACACAGCTCCGCACTGGAGTTTGACAGGATTTATTTCAGCGGAGGCAGGATCGGCTGTCAGATAGAAACAAGCCTTGAAAATTTAAAGAAGATAATAAAAGTGGATACAGCGGAAATAATATCAGAATAAAAAACAGCAGATAAGAATCTGCTGTTTTTAGAAGAAAGTATATGTTTAGCGCAGTTTTCAGCTCCGCCACATTTTTCTGAATGTAAGACAGGTCACACCCTCGGATCTTTTAAATTGCTTTACAAAATAGCTCTGGTCGTTGAAGCCGCATATTTCTGATATTTCATCAATGGGCTTGTCGGTGAATCTCAGAAGCTGTTTGGCGTATACTATACGCTTTGAGATGATGTACTGTATGATCGTTACGCCGTATTCCTTTTTAAATTCTCTTGCAAGGTAATATTTGCTTATGTAGAAAAGCTCAGAAAGCTTATCAAGGTTAATAGTTTTTGTGAAGTTAGCGTTTATGTAGTTTACAACTCCCTCAAGCTTGTTTTTTATATCGCTCAGACCGTTGTTTTCGTTTATGCCCCTTGTTGTAAGGATGGTTGTAAGCAGACCGCTTATCGCATGAGAAGTGAGAAGCTCGGAGTACGCCGATTTAGTCTGAGTGTTTATGCTTATGAGCTGTTTTAGCGTAAAAACAATTTTCGGCATCATTGAGGGAACAAAAATATTGTTGTACTTTTCCTCAAACAGCTTGTACAGATATTCAGCTGAAAATCCGTTAAAATGAACCCACATTATGTCCCATAGGCTGCCGTTGTTTGTGTATTCATACGGCTTGCGGCAGTCGATCATGAAGCATTGCCCTTCGCTGAGCCTGACGCTTTTTCCATTGTAGCTTAAAGTTCCGCTGCCTTGACATATAACCCCAAACATAAATGAATCAAGGCATTCATGCTTTATGCAGACAGGCTCGTTAGTGTGCATATGTACTGCTTCGTGAATGTAAAATAGATATTTTTTTGCGTAGGGACTTGGTGTGCATATAACTCTTGCAGTTCCCTTTCCGGCGTTTTCAGGAAAATCTGTATAAAGCTCATCCATATAAGTGACCTCCTTTCGCACTGCTTTTAAAGCCCTGCTGCTAATTGTGCAGACAGCGGATGTATGTTCGTTGGATTCAGTATGAATATAAAGATGTTAAAGATTGGAAACGTCATCTGCGGTTATGAGGCAGGACAATAAAATTATGTCTAAAATGTAAATTATTTGTGAATTATTGTTTGTTATTGTCGGGTATCGCCCCTTCTGTTTAATTATATTATACGCTTTTTATGCAAATATGTCAATAATTACGATTAATCGTGAATAAACATTATCAAAACTGTATATAAAGTTTGACGCCAGAATGTCAATAAAGTACAAAAAAACTGCAATTTTCTCCGTTGCAAAAGGAAAAATGATAAATTATAATATTAATTGTTGATAGATAAAAGAAATTGTCTACAGCATGTACAGATATAATTTATAATATAACTTAGGGCAAGATGTCCCCTACCTCTTAGGTGGGGTATCATTTCCGTATTCAGTGAGCGGTACAATCCTTCAATGAATACTCAGTGCGGCTAAAGCTGTACCTTGCCTACGTTTAATGACGGGGCAAGCCTCTTATTAAACAAATTGCATTTTACACTGTGGTGTGTCGGCAAGCATATAATGACATTTAAAATGATTTGCTGAATATGCAGTACTGACTTATTTTGAAAACGCAGGCGTTTGGTATGCGCCTTGATCGGTTTTTGTTTTCTGAGTGATGAAATAAAATTCATTATTATTGGTGCATAAAACTAAGATTTTATATGAATTCTGTAAAGGGATGCAAGCCTTGTCGTTTGTATCGGAGAGGCCTTTATGGGAGCAGCGTGGTGTGATTGTTTTAAGGTTATGTTAATCCATTTATCTGTATGTCTTACAGGCCTTATCCTGCGATGAGAGGGGTGGGGTAAGGCTTGTAAAAAATCAGAATTATCAGCCACGATTACGGGAGCTTGTATTCAAAGGAACATCTGCATATTAGCTGTGCAGGTTTTCTTATGAATGTAAACTCCGGAAGTCGTGGCTTTTTTATTAAAGTATAGCGTTCAGCTGATGAGTCCGGTTTATATGTTTGACCGGTAATTGAAAATCGTATGTCAGAATTTTATTTTAAAGGAGTATAGAGATGAATATAGCAGTAGCTCAGTCCGGAGGTCCGACATGTGCAATTAATGCATCACTTGCCGGGATCTATAGTATAGCGTCAAGAAATGGTGATATTAAAAAGGTTTATGGTTCAAAAAACGGAATTGAAGGTATTATCAATAACGAGCTTGTGGATATGGATACGATCATAGAATCCAATTACGATCTGGAGCTTTTGAAACTGACTCCTTCAACCGCTCTTGGTTCATGCCGCTATAAGCTTCCGGATTTTGAAAGCGGTAGCGAGGTGTACGGAAAAATCGTTGAATGCTTTAAACGCAACGATATAAGAATGTTTTTTTATATAGGCGGAAACGATTCTATGGATACCGTTGTAAAGCTTTCAAAGTATTTCAGTAAAAATAATATTGACATAAGAGTTATAGGGATACCGAAAACTATTGATAACGATCTTATGTATACTGACCATACTCCGGGATTTGGCTCAGCAGCAAAGTATGTTGCTGCTACTGTACAGGAAATTGTGAGGGACAGCTCAGTTTACAGTGCAAAGTCAGTTACAATAGTTGAAATAATGGGAAGGGACGCAGGCTGGCTGACAGCTTCAACATGCCTTTTGAGAGCAAATGGCGAAACCGCTCCCCACCTTATTTATCTGCCGGAGTCGCCATTTAGTACAGAGCAGTTTATAAATGATATAAAGGAAACCTTTAAAAAGCATAAGGCTGTGGTAGCTGCTGTTTCAGAGGGAGTCAGACTTTCAGACGGAGGCTATGCCGGGGAGGAGTTTCAGTCCGGAGCAAACGACGCATTTGGTCACAAGTATTTGTCCGGTATAGGAAAATATCTTGAACAGCTTGTTAGCCGTGAACTGAAATGTAAGGTTCGTTCAATTGAGATGAATGTTATGCAGAGATGCGCTTCCCATATTGCCTCTAAAACTGATATAGAGGAATCAGAGCTTATAGGAGAGGCTGCTGTAAAGGCTGCGCTCAATGGAGAAAGCGGCAAAATGATGATGTTCAGCCGTGTAAGCGACAAACCGTACTTCGTCAATATTGAAACTGTTGACGCAGAGCTTGTTGCAAATCATGAGAAACGTTTTCCTGAGAAGTGGATAAATGATAAAGGAAATGATGTACTGCCAGAGGCTGTGGACTATTTCCTGCCTCTTATTCAAGGTGAGCTTGATACTGTTATGAAAAACGGTATGCCGGTGCATTTTAAAATACCGGAATGGCTGTGATATAAATATTGCTCCACCAATTATGCCATGCCAAATTGGTGGAGCAATATTTTTGTTTAAAGAGCCTTTTTTCTTGTTACCAGAGGTAATAACTGAAAAATATCCGACCGAAGGGATCGCCCTTGGGAGCGAATATATAAGGATACGTTTAATAGTTGCGTACCCTTTTTGATACTGTCATGCTATCAATGCCAAGCTTCAAAAATAAAGCTGAAAATACCACTGACAGAGCGATCATGGCATATTTTATGATCCTGCTGAAATTTATTTCCCTATGCGGTTTTGGCGTGCTTTCAATATCGGAAAAGCGTAGAGAATTTTTGTCGGCATATATTTTAGCATTGCTTTTCTCTGAGCCGGTAATTGTAAAGCTCTGCACTGCCGAAAGCTTAGGGCCTCCGGTAAATCCAAAAGAAAATTTCCCCATTGACATTACTGTATCAGGTATTATTGCATTGTCGAGCCTGTCGCAGCGGAAAAAGGCATAATCCCCGATATTAAGCGTTCCGTCCGGAATAATGATACTTTCAAGAGCGCTGCATCCGGAAAAGGAATACTGACCTATATTCACTATGCTTTTTGGAAGCTTTATTCTTTCAAGCCTGCTGCATCCGAAAAGACTATAGTCCTCAATTTCTGTTACGCTGTCCGGAAGGTCAAGGCTTTTAAGTGAAGAACAGCCGTAGAAGCATCCGTTTTCGATTTTACTTAACTCGCTTTCAATTGTGGCTGATTTTAACGCTGTACATCCGTAAAAAGCATGATGGCCAAGTCTTTCTACGGTTTCCGGTATTTTTATACTTTCCAGTGTTCTGCATTTGAAAAAGGCGTTTTCTCTTATTTCTATGACCTTTTTACCGTTTATTTTTGACGGAATGTCAAGGACTTCTGGGTTGTTTACAGCTCCGGTAATGATAATGCCGTCTTCGGAAGTTATGTACTGTAGCTTTCCTCCATAGGTTTCTGCTGATCCGTAAAAGATCGGCGATATCAAGATCGTAGCGGCTGCGGTTAGGGTTGATATTAATAATTTAAGATTTTTCATTTTTGTCTCCTGTATTATGTTTTATTTTTAGATGAAAATATTCTAAATCCATTAGAAACAAATGTAAATATCTTGCAGCATGGAAATTATCGCAATTTACGGCATAAAATAATTACATGTAACTATTGTTCGGCAGGATATCCAAATAAAAATGTCTTTATATGACGCTGTGACGTTTAATGGGACGTTATATGTTGTTCATGTTTTATTAATATTTAGTTAATAAAATTTTAATAAAAATAAGGTATAATTAAAAAATTAATGTAAAAATTAGAGGAGAAAGTTATAAAAATGAAAAAGCTTAGAATTTTTGCTGCTTTGGCTGTGCTATGCATCGGTTTTACAGCATGCTCGAAAATAGAACAGGGCGTTTCTGAAAACGAAAGCAGCACTTCTGCTCAGGAGGAAACTGACGAGGGAGCTGAAAGCAAAGCAGAGGAGCAAAGCCAAAATAAGATAATGAATCCGTTGACAGGAGAATACGGCTATAATGAAGACGCAGTGGGAAAGCGTCCGGCAGCAGTTATGGTCAGCAATATTAAGGCGGCTCTCCCTCAGTATGGAATCGACGAAGCTGATATAATTTATGAACTCCCTGTTGAGGGCGGTATTACAAGACTTATGGCTGTGTACGCAGATTATACCAATATGCCGAACATATGCTCCGTGAGAAGTTGCCGTTATTATTATCCTAAAATAGCATATGGTATGGACGCTTTTTACTGCCATTGGGGAAGCGACAAGACTATTGCAATGGACACCCTTAACAGTCTTGGGATAGATCGCCTTGATGGAAACGAAGCCTCTCTTGGCTATGGAAGTGTTTTTCAGAGGGATCAGCAGAGAGCACAGAGCTATGCCACAGAGCATACCGGTTATCTTAAAGGCTCGGAGATACCTGGGGCAATAGAAGACCTTGGCTACCGTACTGAGATCAATGATGCAAATAAGGACGGAGCTTTCAGGTTCAACGCTCCCGACTCTCCTGAAAAGCCGGAGGGGGAAGAATGCCTTACTGCCAAGCTTGATTTTTCCGGGGCTTATTTCAGCACATTTGAATATGACGATGAAAATGAGATATATAAGAAATATCATTCCGGTAATCCTCATGTTGACGGAGTTACCGGTAATCAGCTCGAATTTAAAAATGTATTGGCTCTTGGCACTTCTGTATCCGTGCGCTCCGACGGAAAGCTTATGGATATAGGCCTTGACGGCGGAGACGGATACTATATATCTCAGGGAGCGGCTGAGGAAATAAGCTGGAAAAAGGAATCTGACGGCGATCCGATAAAGATATATGATGATTCCGGAGAGGAGATAAAGCTTAATGCAGGAAAGACCTATATTGGGTTAATAAAAGAAACTTCAATAGAAATTGAATAAACCTATGTGCGTCCGGTCATAATCTAAGCAGACAAAAATTGCCTTTTGGGCGGAATGGAGACTGTTATGAAAAAGCTGGACGCTGTATTTTTGATAGGTATTATAGGAGCTGTTGTTTTCTCTAATTTTTCAGGGGTGACAGGAACGGTAAGCAAGCTTGAAAAGGATGTGCTCAGAATGCACATTCTTGCAAACTCTGACAGTGCGGAGGATCAGAGTGTAAAGCTGAAAGTCAGGGACAGGCTTCTTGAATGTTCTGAGGAGATTTTCGGAGAAAATTTTTCTCTTGAGGATATGAAGAAAAATGCCGGTGAAAAGCTTGACGCTATAAATAAAATCGCTGAGGAGGTTTTAAGGGAAAACGGCTTTTCCTACGGCAGCAATACTGAATTTGTAAATATGGAGTTTAGCGCAAGAAAATACGGCGAGCTTACAATGCCTGCCGGAAACTATGATGCTGTGAGAATAACTCTCGGAGAAGCTAAGGGGCATAACTGGTGGTGCGTTATGTATCCGCCTCTGTGCATTCCTGCGGCAGAGGAGGCTGTTTCCGATGAGGAAAGGGCGGAGGAGTATTTTGACGGCAGCGAAATGGACATGCTTGAAAATCCCGATGACTATGAAATAAGATTCAGATGCGTTGATATTTATAAGAGCTTTAAGGAAAAAATCAAAAAAATTTTCTGAAAACACTTGACAATCAGAAGAAAATGGTATATAATTTTTTAGTAAAATAAAGCAGAATAATCAGTTCTCACCATGCAGTGATATAAATTGTATTGGTCAATAGGATAATACAACGCTGAGTTGTTAGTTTTTTTGAGTGCTGATGTTATATCTGCGCTCATTTTTTGTTTTTTATATGAATGCTTGGAGGTGCTGGATATTAGCAAACAGGAACTGCAGATCAACGAGGAGATCAGGGATAAGGAAGTTCTGCTGATTGATGTTGACGGAAAGAAGCTTGGCGTTATTTCTGCCAGGGAAGCTCAGAAAATGGCATATGACAAGGATCTTGACTTGGTAAAGATCGCTCCGCAGGCAAAACCGCCTGTATGTCGTATTTTAGATTATGGAAAGTATTGCTTTGAACAGGCAAAACGTGAAAAGGAAGCAAGAAAAAATCAGAAGATCGTTGAGATCAAGGAAATAAGAATGTTCTCAGCGATAGATACCCATGACTTTAATACTAAGGTTAATCAGGCTGTAAAATTTCTTAAGTCGGGAGATAAGATTAAGGTTTCCGTAAGATTTCGTAAACGTGCTATTGCTCACCCTCAGCTGGGCGAGGAGCTGCTTGAAAGATTTAAAGAAGCTTGTGCAGAGGCTGGCGTTGTTGATAAGCCTGCTAAAATGGAGGGACGCAGCATCGTAATGTTCATGTCCCCGAAAGCATCGAAGTAAATAAAGGAGGAACCAGGAATGGCAAAGGTTAAAGTTAAAACTCATTCAGGCGCTAAGAAGCGTTTTAAGCTGACTAAAAACGGTAAGGTAAAATATCAGCACACAAACAAGAGACATAGACTTACACAGAAGGATACTAAGAGAAAGAGAATTGCTCGTGTTGCAGGTGTTGCAAGCTCAGCAAATTCTTCAACAGTAAAGAAGTTAGTTCCTTATAAGTAAAAACAGAACATAATAAAATTTCGGAGGTATAGACTATGGCACGTGTTAAGGGTGCGATGATGACTCGCAAGAGAAGAAACAAAACTCTCAAGCTTGCTAAGGGCTATTGGGGCGCTAAGAGCAAGCATTTTAAAATGGCTAAACAGGCCGTAATGAAATCAGGCAATTACGCATATGCTGGACGTAAGCAGAGAAAGAGAAATTTCAGACAGATCTGGATAACAAGAATCAGCGCTGCCTGCAAGCTCAATGGTATTAACTATTCTCAGTTTATGAACGGTGTAAAGAAGGCTGGCATCACACTTAACCGTAAGATGCTTTCTGAAATCGCAATCAGCGATCCGGCAGGCTTTACAGCAATTGTAGAAAAGGCAAAGGCAGCTCTTTAATGCTTATATAAACACGCTCTTAACCTAAGTTTATGAGCGTGTTTTCGTTTAATTTATAGTGGGGTGAGGCAGCCGGCATTTACTGCTTCATCAGTGAGATCAGCTTTGGAGAACAGGTATGAAATACGGTGAAATAATAACATCCAGGAATAATCCGCTTATAAAGCTTTACAGAAAGCTTTCCTCCTCAAAAAAGGAGAGAAGCAGCCTTAAAATGTTTGTGCTTGAGGGTGTAAGGATAGTCTTTGACGCATTAAAAGAGAATGCGCCTTTGTGTAGAATATTCATAACCGAAAGCGCATGCCTTAGATATAGCTCAGAGCTTGAAAGGTATGAGGCGGATAATATGGCTGTAACCGTTATTTCTGACGAGCTTGGAAGCTATATTTCTTCCACTGAGCAGCCTCAGGGGATTTTTGCACAGTGCAGAATGCCGGAGCAGATAAGTCTTGACAGCTTTGTGAAAAAAGATAAAAAATATATTGTCTTGTATAAGCTTCAGGACCCGGGAAATGCGGGAATGATAATCCGTACTGCTGACGCTTTAGGCATCGACGGAGTTATTTTCAGCGAAAGCTGCGATGTGTTCAGTCCTAAGGTTATCCGTTCAACTATGGGTTCGGTATTCAGGCTGCCGCTTTTGCAGGCGGCAGATATTAATGAAGTTTTTGAAAGCTTTGCCGTATGCGGGATAAGGACTTATGCTTCTGTTATCGACAAGGACGCAGAGGATATAAAGTCTGCGGACTTTTCCGGCGGAGCAGCCGTTCTTATAGGCAACGAGGGCAACGGATTGCCGGAGGATATATCCGAAAGCTGCATAGGCAGGATAACCATAAAAATGCACGGGAATATAGATTCGCTTAACGCCGCAATGGCAACCGGAATAATAATGTGGGAGCTGAAAAAATTTGAGTGATTTATCAAGATACTGGATATGGTTTGTAATAGCTTTCGGAGCAGGAAATCCTAAGATATGGAGCATTATTGATGAGTTTGAAGATGTAAAGACCGCCTATGAGGCGCTTTGCTCCGGTAGCTTTAAAAAGCTGACGGAAAAGGAAAAGAAAAATATTTCAGTTACGCATATAGAACAGTGCGACAGTATTATTGAGTACTGTGAAAAAAGGAATTACGGCATTATTACATATGACCATAAGGATTATCCGCCTATGCTTAAAAATATTGATAATCCTCCTGCCGTACTGTTTTGTATGGGTGATCTAAGTAATGTTAATTCTAAGATAGGCATTACTGTTGTGGGAACAAGAAAGCCATCTCAGTATAGCGTGGATGTGGGCGATAAAATATGTTCGGAGCTTGTAAAGCGTGGGTTTTCCATAATAAGCGGCTTTGCGCTGGGTATTGACTCCGTAGCTCACAAGGCGGCTCTTAAAAATCATGGGTGTACTGTTGCTGTTTTAGGCTGCGGTCTTGATTATGATTATCCTAAGCCTAATTCAGGAGCAAAATCCGCAGTTGCCAAAAGAGGAGCGGTTATCACAGAATTTCTTCCGGGTACAAGACCGGACGGCAAGAACTTTCCTATAAGAAACAGGATCATTGCAGGACTTGGCATCGGGACTCTTGTAATAGAGGGCGCTGAAAGAAGCGGTTCGCTTATAACCGCTGAGCATGCAATTGAGCAGGGAAAGGAGCTTTTCTGCATACCGCCGGCGGATATATTTGACAAACGCTATGCCGGAGTGATAAAATATCTTCGTGAGGGTGCAATTCCTGTGTTCAGTCATCTGGATATATTGTATGAATATTATACTTCGTATGCTCATAAAATATCTTCGCCGGAGCTAATGGTCGAACCTTCCAAATCAATGATATTTGACGAGGAAAAGAAGACAATTGACAGTAAACAAAAAAAGAAAACGTCAGCTCCCGAAAATGAAAATAAGGATGAAAGAGATACAGAATATGAAGGCCTCAGTGAAGAACAGATGAAAATAGTGGAGTTTCTGAAAGACGGCGAAAAACACGCCGATGAAATATCGGATATGCTGGGCGTGGATACCTTTGAGGCATTGTCCATGCTGACCGAGCTTGAAATGCTTGGAATAGTCAGAGCGCTCTTCGGCAAAAAATTTGTTCTGATATAACTTGGGAAAGGAGAATTTTCCGGCAATACGTCCGGGAGGTTAAATATAAATATGTCAAATCTGGTTATAGTTGAGTCTCCGGCTAAGGCGAAGACAATAAAAAAATACTTGGGGCAGGATTATGAGGTCATTGCTTCAATGGGTCATATAAGAGATCTGCCTAAGTCGAAAATGGGTATTGATTTTGAAAACGGCTTTGCTCCCCAGTATACGGATATGAAAGGCAAAGAGGACGTTATCAAGGAACTGAAAAAATGCGCTAAGAAAAGCGATAAAATATATCTTGCAACTGACCCGGATCGTGAGGGAGAGGCTATATCATGGCATATAGCTCAGATGCTGGACCTTGACCTTAATGACAACAACAGGGTCGAGTTCAATGAAATTACAAAATCAGGCGTCCAAAGCGGTATGGAGCATCCTCACAAGATCGACCTTGACCTTGTGAACGCCCAGCAGGCAAGAAGAGTTCTTGACAGAATAGTTGGATATAAGCTCAGTCCGTTTCTATGGAAAAAGGTCAAGCGTGGACTTTCAGCAGGACGTGTTCAGTCCGTTGCGGTAAGGCTTATTGTTGACAGAGAAAATGAAATAAAGAATTTTGTACCTCAAGAATATTGGAGCATAGACGCTAAATTTACCTCCTCTCACAGCAGAAAGGTCTTTGCTGCAAAGCTTGCGACTGTGGACGGAGAAAAGGTGGAAATTACAAATAAGGAGCAGTCGGATACAATTCTTGAAAGGCTTGAAAACGCAGAGTATCATGTTTCAGAGGTTAAAAAGCGTGTTACAAGAAAGCAGCCTGCACCACCGTTTATCACCTCAACTCTTCAGCAGGAGGCTTCAAAGCGGCTTGGCTTTCAGGCAAAGCGTACAATGAAGGCAGCTCAGGAGCTTTATGAGGGCGTTGAGATCGAGGGCATGGGCGCTGTGGGTCTTATCACTTATATGAGAACGGACAGCCTGAGAATTTCTGACGAGGCAAGGGACGCTGCCGCTAAGTGTATTGAGGAAAAATACGGAAAGGAATATCTTCCGCCATCTCCGAGAGTGTTTAAGAGTAAAAAGAATGCTCAGGACGCTCATGAAGCTATACGCCCGTCAATTCCGGATCTTTCACCGGATAGAGTAAAGTCAAGCCTTACTACTGATCAGTTCAAGGTGTATAAGCTTGTGTGGGACAGGTTCATTGCAAGTCAGATGGCAAATGCCCTGCTGGATACAATGTCGGCTTCTATCGAAGCAAACGGCTGTATTTTCAGAGCGTCGGGATATGCAGTGAAGTTTGATGGCTTTACAGTTCTTTATGAGGAGAAAAAGGACGATGACGAGGAAAACAATAAGATGCTGCCTCCCCTTGAAAAGGGCGATCTTTGTAAGATAAAGACTCTGGAGGGAAATCAGCACTTTACACAGCCTCCGGCAAGGTATACGGAAGCTTCTCTTATAAAGACAATGGAGGAAAACGGTATCGGAAGACCGAGTACCTACGCTCCGACAATATCGACTATTACGTCCCGTCTTTACGTTGAACGTGAGGGCAAGCAGCTTAAACCTACAAGCCTTGGAGAGGTCACGACGGACCTTATGAAGGATCATTTTAAGCATATAGTTGACGCAAAATTTACCGCAAAAATGGAAACAAGTCTTGATAACGTGGAGCATGGGGAAGTCAACTGGGTTGATACTATTTCTGATTTTTACACTGATTTTGAGAATGTGCTTACAAAGGCTGAAAAAGCCATGGAGGGCAAGAGAGTAAAGGTTCCTGATGAGGAAACTGACATTGTCTGTGAGCAGTGTGGAAGAAAAATGGTTATCAAGATCGGTAGGTTCGGAAAATTCCTTGCATGTCCGGGATTCCCTGAATGCAGGAACACAAAGAAGATCGTTCAGGAAACAAAGGGAAGCTGTCCTTTGTGCGGACATAAGATAGTGCAGAAGAAATCAAAGAAGGGCAGAAGCTTTTACGGCTGCGACAACTATCCGGAGTGTAATTTTATGACATGGAATATGCCTGTTGAGGATAAGTGTCCGAAATGCGGAAATACATTATTTAAGAAAGGCGGCAAGTCCGGCAAGCTTATATGCGAAAAGCCTGACTGCGGCTATGAAAAGGATTTATAATATATGACAGTTACTGTTATCGGCGGAGGACTTGCCGGCTGTGAGGCTGCATGGCAGCTTGCATCAGCTGGAATAAAAGTCAACCTGTATGAAATGAAGCCAAAAAAATACTCTCCGGCTCATCACTATGAGGGGCTTGCAGAGCTGGTATGCTCAAATTCCCTCAAGGCAGCAAGGCATGAGTCCGCTGCCGGACTTTTAAAGGAGGAAATGGAGCTTTTAGGTTCCGTTATCGTTCCATGTGCAAAGCTGACCGCTGTTGAAGCTGGAGGAGCTTTGGCTGTTGACCGTAAGAAATTTTCAGATATGGTAACGGAGAAGATAGTAAGGCATCCTCTCATAAATGTTATCGGGGAGGAAGCTGTGGAAATACCGGAGGGTAAGGTTATAATTGCAACAGGTCCGCTTACCTCCGGCGCTCTGGCTGAGAGCATAAGCCGAAAGTGCGGCAGATATCTGAGCTTTTTTGACGCAGCAGCTCCTATTGTTACCTACGACAGCCTTGATAAGGAAAAGGTGTTTTTCGCTTCAAGGTATGACAGGGGAGATGCCGACTATATAAACTGTCCTATGGATAAAGAGGAATATCTAAGCTTTTACAGTGCCCTTATCACAGCTGAAAGCGCTGAGCTTAAGGAATTTGATAAAGAGGCTTTCAGAGTTTACGAGGGCTGTATGCCTGTTGAGGTGCTGGCTAAACGAGGCGAGGATACAATGCGTTTTGGACCTTTGAAACCGGTGGGACTTACTGATAAGAGAACAGGAAAGCGTCCTTATGCAGTGGTGCAGCTTAGAAAGGAAAATCGTGAGGGTACTATGTACAACCTTGTGGGGTTTCAGACAAATCTTAAATTCGGTGAGCAGAAAAGAGTTTTTTCCATGATACCGGGTCTTGAAAACGCTGAGTTTGTAAGATATGGTGTTATGCACCGAAATTCTTTTATAAATAGTCCCAAGCTTCTTGAGCCGAGCTACCGCCTGAGATCTGACTCTGATATTTACTTTGCAGGTCAGATAACGGGAGTGGAAGGCTATATTGAATCGGCTGCAAGCGGAATTATGGCGGGAATAAACATGGTTAGGGATATTACAGGAAAGAAACCTCTTATACTTCCTCCCGAAACTATGATAGGCGCTCTTGCCGCTTATATAAGCGGAGGATGCAGCGGAGAATTTCAGCCAATGGGCTGCAATATGGGAATACTGCCGGCGCTTGGCGAGAGGATTCGTGATAAAAAGCTTAAATATGGAGCATATGCGGACAGAGCCATAATAGCTCTTAAAAATACTCTTCAGGAAAATGCCTGAGGAAAGGGTGATATAATGAATATTATCGTTGATGCATTCGGAGGGGACAATGCGCCTTTGGAGGTCCTCAGAGGCTGTGAAATGGCAGTTTCTAAGCTTGGCGTTGAAATTACTCTTACAGGCAATGAAAATATAATAAAAAAAGCCGCAGAGGAAAATAATATAAGTCTTGAAAAAATGGGCATTATACATACGGATAAGGTCATAGATATTCATGAAGAACCGACTGAAATAATAAAGAGCTGTTCTGACTGTTCAATGGCTGTGGGACTTAAAGCTCTCAGCGAGGATAAGGGCGACGCATTTTTAAGCGCAGGCAGTACCGGGGCTCTTGTTGTTGGCTCAACCTTTATAGCCAAAAGGATCAAGGGCATAAAGAGAGCGGCTCTTGCGCCGATCCTTCCAAGCAATAAGGGCAGAATAATGCTTGTTGACGCTGGAGCAAATATAGACTGCCGTCCGGAAATGCTGGTACAGTTTGCGGTAATGGCGTCAGCATATATGGAAAAGGTAAAGGGAATAAAAGCTCCTAAGGTCGGACTTGTGAATGTCGGAGCTGAGGATACAAAGGGCAGAGAGCTTGAGCTTGAAGCATACAAGCTTTTGAAGGAATCCTCCGTGAATTTCTGCGGCAACGTAGAGGCAAGGGATATTCCAAAAGGCGACTTTGACGTAATCGTAACGGACGGCTTTACCGGAAATACAGTTTTAAAGCTTTATGAGGGTATGGGCCTTTTCTTTGGCGGAAAGCTTAAAGGTCTTTTTTCCGGAGGCATACTTTCAAAGCTTTCGGCTTTATGTGTAATAGGAAAAATTAAGGATCTGAAAAAACAGATGGACTATACCGAAGAGGGAGGAGCTGTGCTCATGGGCGTTTCAAAGCCTGTGATCAAGGCTCATGGAAGCTCTGACGCAAAGGCCTTTTACAATGCAATAAGGCAGGCAAAGGCATGCGTTGACGGTAAGGTTACGGAAACAATAATCAGGTCTATGAATACTATCAAAGGAAAATAATATGGAAATTACGGGAAATATTGAAGAACTTGAAAAGAAGATCGGTTATACTTTTAAAAATAAACAGCTTATAACGGAAGCCTTGTCGCATTCATCCTATGCAAATGAAAAGCGTAAGGTAAGACACAGCAACGAGCGCCTTGAGTTTTTAGGGGACAGCGTTTTGTCAATTGTTGTTTCACAGTATCTGTTTACGCACTTCAAGCATCTTCCGGAGGGAGAGCTTACTAAGATAAGGGCGTCTTTAGTGTGTGAAAAGGCGCTTCATGGATTCGCATTACAAATTGATCTTGGAAAATATCTCCTTTTGGGAAAGGGAGAGGAAAATACCGGAGGGCGTTCAAGAGCCTCTATTCTTGCGGATGCCTTTGAAGCTGTGATAGCGGCTGTATATCTTGACGGAGGACTGGAGTCTGCTACAAAGCATATACTGCGGTTTATCCCTGAGGATATAGACTGTCGCAGGACGGTGTCCTTTCATGATTATAAAACGGTTTTGCAGGAGATCATACAGAAAAATCCGGAGGAAAAAATCGAGTATCAGCTTGTGTCCCAGAGCGGCCCTGATCACAATAAGGCTTTTAAAGTTCAGGTTTGTTTAAACTCAAACGTAATAGGAACAGGTATTGGTAAAAGCAAAAAGGAAGCCGAACAGATGGCTGCAAAGGAAGCGCTGGAGCTGATGGGCTGTGGCGCATAGTAATATTTCGATTTTTGTTCCCCATGCCGGATGTCCTCATATGTGCAGCTTCTGTAACCAGAGGACTATCAGCGGTCAGCAGACTGCTCCCACATCAGAAGATGTAAGGCACATTTGCTCACAGGCAATGAATGAAGTAAAGGATAAGAAAAACTGTGAGATCGCCTTTTTCGGAGGCAGCTTTACCGCTATTGACAGGAGCTATATGACGGAGCTTTTAAAGGCTGCCAATGAATTTCTGGGAGAGGACGGATTCCATGGGATTCGTATTTCTACCCGTCCGGACTTTATTGACGAAGAGGTTCTGGGCATTCTTAAAAAATACGGCGTGACGGCAATTGAGCTTGGAGCGCAGAGCATGAAAAATCATGTTCTGAAAGCAAACGACAGGGGACATACAGTGGAGGACGTTTACAAAGCCTGTGAGCTTATCAGAAGCTGCGGATTTGAGCTGGGTCTGCAAATGATGGTAGGGCTTTATCAAAGCCGATATAAAGACGAGCTTGACACTGCCGACAGGATCATAAATATTCATCCGGATACAGTGAGAATATATCCTGTGGCAGTGCTTAAAGGTACAAGGCTTGCAGAGCTTTATGAAAGCGGTGAGTATAAGCTTGATTCCTTTGAGCATATTGTGGAGCTTTGCGCATTTATGCTGGAAAAGTTTGCGGATAAAAATATAGAGGTAATAAGATGCGGACTTCATGCCTCCGATGAGGTATCGGGGGATATGGTCGCAGGCTTTTATCATCCTGCATTCAAGGAGCTTTGTGAAAGCTACATTTACAGACGGAAGATGGAAGATCAGATCATCAATTCCGTTAAGGATTACGGAATCGTAAGACTTGCAGCATGGCGGATTAAAAAGCCGGTGTGCGTCTTTGAAGTAAATCCCTCGTGTATAAGCAAGGCTCTGGGACATAAAAAGTCCAATGTCAGCTATTTCAGAGAAAAGGGCGTTGATATAAAGGTATGCGGTGATGAAAGCGTACCTAAATATCAGTGCAGGCTCATAGTATAGCATAAATATTTCAGACAGGCGTTTTGCCGCTGTCTGTGCGGCAGAATGGAGATTGATATATGTACTTAAAATCACTGGAACTTCAGGGCTTTAAGTCCTTTCCGGATAAGGTAAAGCTTACCTTTGACAAGGGGCTTACAGCAGTTGTAGGACCTAACGGCAGCGGAAAAAGTAATATTGGCGACTCAGTGCGATGGGTTTTGGGGGAACAGTCCACCAAAACTCTGAGGGGCAACAAAATGGAGGACGTTATTTTTTCCGGAACAGTTGCAAGAAAGCCTGTGGGCTTTGCAATGGTAACGCTTACTATAGACAATTCCTCGGGAGAACTGCAAACTGAGGAGAAGGAAGTAAGCGTTACAAGAAAGCTTTACAGGAGCGGCGAGAGCGAATATAAGATAAACGGAAAAAATGTTAGGCTCAAGGATATAAACGAGCTGTTTATGGATACCGGTCTTGGACGTGACGGATATTCAATTATCGGTCAGGGAAGAATTGCCGAGATCGTAAGCGCTAAAAGCGGTGACAGACGTGATATCTTTGAGGAGGCGGCAGGAATCTCAAAGTTTCGGTATAAGAAAATCGAGGCTCAGAGAAAGCTTGACGCAGCACAGGATAATCTTTTAAGGCTCAATGATATTGTTTCAGAGCTTGAGGAGCGTGTGGGGCCTTTAAAGCATCAGGCTGAAAAGGCTGAAAAGTTTGTTGTTCTTGCAGAGGAAAGAAAAAGCCTTGAGATATCCGTATGGGTAAACAGGCTTGAGGAGCTAAAGGCACGTCTTTCGGAGCTTGACGAATCGCTTCTTGCAAATAAGGGCGAGTATGAAAATATCGAGCATGATATTGAGCGTGAGGAGCAGAAAATCCAGGACGGCTATGCAAAAATGCAGGAAAGCACCATAAAAATCGAGGAGCTGCGCAGCGCTATTTTGCAGACGGAGCAAAGCTCGTCACAGTTCAGATCAGATATCGCAGTATGTGAAAACGATATTTCCCACGGGGAAAATTCCCTTGCATCAGTGAAAAAGCAGCTGGAGGATGAAAAGCTCCAGCGTGAAAACCTTGATGAAAACGTAAAAGAACATATAAAGCGTATTGAGGAAATCGACAGAGAAACTGAAAAAGTAAAGGCTGAAATAAAGGCTGCTCGTGAAGCATTTGACAGGCTTGACTTAAAGAGCAGAAATGTGGGCGAAAGCTATGACAAGGCTGGCAGTGAAATAAACGGACTTTATATTAAGCAAAGCGAGCTTAAATCGGTAATAAGCTCTTCAAATACCTCGGTTAAAGAGGCAGATGAACAGCTTGAGCATATATCAGGCTTGAAGCTTTCACTTTCTCAGCAGGCAGAAGGCTATGAAAAGGAAAGATCGGAGCTTGAAGCTGTTATAGATAAAACAAAGGAAAAGCTTACAGATGCTGCAAACAGGGCAAACGGCTATATAAAGCTCTATAACGGAAAGTCTGAAAAGCTTAAAGCTCTGAAGAAGGAGCATGATGATACACTTCTTGCTTTGAAGGAAAAGCAGCAGCGCAGAAAGGTTCTGAGCGATCTTGAGAGTAATATGGAGGGCTTTGCACGAAGCGTAAAGGCTGTAATGAAAGCCTCCTCCCAGGGACGAATAAGTGGTATAAGAGGCACAGTTGCCCAGCTTATAAGCACTGAGCAGAAATACGCTCCGGCAATCGAGACAGCTCTTGGAGGAGCAATGCAGAACATCGTGGTTGAAAACGATACCACTGCGAAAAGATGTATAAATCTGTTGAAGGAGCAGAAAAGCGGACGTGCAACATTCCTGCCTATGACGGCTGTAAGGGGAAATATTCTTGCGGAAAAGAGAGTATATAATGAAGATGGCTTTGTAGCTTTGGCATGTGAGCTGGTGGAATTTGACAGCGAGTACACCGGTATTATAAATTCTCTTTTAGGAAGAACTGTCGTTGCTGAGGATATTGATGCAGCAGCTCTTATTGCTAAAAAATACGGCTATAAGTTCAGGATAGTGACCCTTGACGGTCAGGTGATAAATGCAGGAGGTTCCTTTACCGGAGGCTCTGCTGCGCATTCTTCGGGAATTATTTCCAGAAGAAACGAGCTTGACGCTTTGGAGGGCGATATAGCAGAGCTTTCAGCAAAGCAGGAGGAGCTTAGAAAGCAGTTTGAAAAAACTGAGGGAGAGGCTAAAAAGCTTAAATATGAAACTGAACAGCTTAAAGCTGAGCATGACGAAATAGCTTCTGATAAGATAAAATTTGAGTCGGAGCTTTCAAGAGCATCAGCGCTTTTGGAGCAGACGGAAGTTCAGCTTAAAGACTATGGTCAGCAGCTTGAAAGGCTTGCTGAGAAAAAGAGCGCAGCGTCACTTGAAATAAAATCATCGGAAAGTGAGCTTGAAGATGTTGAAAAGAGAATAGAAGCGGCTGAAAAAGGTCTTGCTGATAAGCAGGGAGTTCAGAAAGAGCTTCAGGAAAAGCGTGAGGAGCTTTCCGGAAAAATGTCAGAGCTTAAAATCCATGAAACCGAGCTTGTAAAGGACAGGGAGGCTGCCGGAAACGAGCTTGCAGCGCTGAAGCGATCCGGTATAGAGGCTGTAAATCACGCAAAACAGCTTGATGAGGAACTGAAAAGGTATACTGAGCTTATTTCTGAAAAAAAGGCTCTTATAGAAGAGAGAAAAAAACAGCTTGAACAGATAAGCTCTAAGATAGAGGGGTATAATAATGACATAAGCAGCTGGCAGAAAATTCACAGTCAGCAGGATATGCATATTACTCAGCTGAGAAGCGGTCTTAAAGCTATAAACGAGTCGAAGGAAAGGCTTTCAAGGGATATTTCAAGAATAGAAGAAAGAAAGCTTTCTTCACAGAGGGATTTTGACAGCATTATCTCCCAGCTTTTTGAGGTCTATGAAATGACACGTTCTGAGGCGGAGGCATTTGCGGTCAAGATCGAAGACGTAATGGACGCTCAGAAAAAGCTCAATGAGGTAAAGTCGAAGATCAGAGCATTGGGAAACGTAAACGTAGGCGCTATCGAGGAATACAAGGAAGTTTCGGAAAGATACAAGTTTCTTTCGGAGCAGCTTGACGATGTAAAGTCCTCTAAACGGGAGCTTGAAAAGCTTATTGAGGATCTGACAGGGGATATGTGCAGGATATTTGCAGAGAGCTTTGTTATAATCAATAATAATTTTAGGGAAATCTTTACTGAGCTTTTCGGTGGAGGAAAGGCGGAGCTTGTTCTTACAGATCCGGAAAATGTTCTTGAATCCGGTATTGAAATAAGAGTTGCGCCTCCGGGAAAGGTTATAAAGAACCTTATTTCACTTTCCGGCGGAGAGCAGTCATTTGTAGCGATCTGTATTTACTTTGCAATACTCAGGCTGAGACCTGCGCCGTTCTGCATTCTTGACGAGATCGACGCAGCTCTTGATGAGGCGAATGTTAAAAAATACGCCCAGTACTTAAAAAGATTTACGGATAATACACAGTTTGTTCTTGTTACTCACAGGCGAAGCGCTATGGAGGAGGCAAACGTTCTTTACGGCGTAACAATGCAGGAGGACGGCATTTCAAAGCTCCTTAAAATGGAGCAGGTAGATATCGACAATATTTCACAGCAGTAAAACTGCCGAAAGGAGAATCTGATATGGGATTTTTCAACAAGATAAAAGAGGGACTCCGCAAGACAAAGGATTCCATGATCCAGAAAATGCAGAGGGTAGTAAATTCCTTTACTAAAATTGATGAGGAGCTGTTTGAACAGCTTGAGGAAACAATGATAATGAGCGATATGGGGGTTGAAACCTCCGTAGGTATCTGTGAAGAGCTGAGAAAGCGCATTAAGGAAAGAGGTATTACCGACCCTGCTCTGATAATGGAGCTTATACAGGAGATCGTCGCCGAAATGATGGGCGAGGACACAGAGATAGATATATCCGGCAAGCCTGCGGTAATTATGGTCATAGGAGTCAACGGTGCAGGAAAGACTACTACAATAGGAAAGCTGTGTCACCAGTACAGGGAACAGGGGTTAAAGGTCCTTGTTGCAGCAGCCGATACTTTCAGAGCAGCCGCCATTGACCAGCTTGAAGTCTGGACTGAAAGAGCCGGAGTGGATATTGTCAAGCATGCAGAGGGCTCTGACCCGGCATCAGTGGTATATGACGCAATCAGCGCTGCAAAGGCAAGAAACTGTGACGTTTTGATATGCGATACCGCAGGAAGACTTCACAACAAGAAAAACCTTATGGATGAGCTTGCTAAAATAAATCGTATAATAGACCGTGAGGCGGAGGGCAGCTCAAAGGAGAATCTCCTTGTGCTTGACGCTACAACAGGTCAGAATGCGGTAAATCAGGCAAGGCTGTTTATGGAGGTCGCTCCTATTACAGGCATAGTACTTACAAAGCTTGATGGTACTGCCAAGGGCGGTATTGTAATTTCAATCAAAAACGAGCTTGGTATTCCGGTAAAGCTCATAGGCGTCGGGGAACAGATAGACGACCTACAGACCTTTAACAGTCATGATTTTGTAAGGGCGTTGTTTGAAAAAAATGATGCAGTGCCGGAAGACAGCGGGGATAATGAAGATGAGTAAAAGGGTGATCGCTGCCACGGGAAATAAGGGTAAGCTTCGTGAAATATCAGAAATACTTACTCCTCTCGGATTTGAAACCGTTTCCCAGAAGGACGCAGGAATAGATATTGAAACAGAGGAAACCGGAACGACCTTTCGTGAGAATGCATACTTAAAAGCAAAGGCTGTTTACGACATAGCTCATACTGCGGTGATCGCAGATGACAGCGGTCTTTCTGTGGATCATTTAAACGGCGCTCCGGGAGTGTATTCACACCGATATGCCGGAGAAAACGCTACGGACGCTGACAGATGCGAAAAGCTTCTGCATGATATGGAAAATGCAGAGGACAGAGGTGCGGAATTTGTCTGTGTTATATGCTATATAGATGAAAACGGAAATGTAAGCTATTGCGAGGGGAAATGCCGTGGTAAAATAGGCTATGAGCCTCTTGGTGAAAACGGTTTTGGCTATGACCCTGTGTTTATGTATGGCGAAAGTTCCTTTGCACAGCTTTCGGATGAGGAAAAAAACACTGTCAGCCATAGGGCAAAGGCTCTTGAAAAATTCAGGGAAATGCTTACGAATAAAGGAGAAATATATGCTGACAAGTAAACAAAGAGCAGCTTTAAGAGGTATTGCGGCTGCAGAGGACACAATTTTTCAGATAGGAAAGGGCGGAATTTCCGATACCCTTATTTCAGAGATAAGCGAAGCGCTGAGAAAAAGAGAGCTTATCAAGCTCCGTGTGCTGGACAACAGCGGTTATACCGCAAGGGAAGCAGCGGATGAGATCGCCGGAAAAACAGATTCGGATGTGGTTCAGGTTATCGGTAGCAGATTTGTGCTTTTCAAGAGAAATCCGAAAGAACCGGTAATAAATATAAAGCTCTGATATGAAGATCGGAATTTTTGGAGGCAGCTTTAACCCTATTCATAACGGCCATATGAATCTTGCCCTGTCTGTAAAAGATCAGCTTGGGCTTGACCGTGTAATTATTATGCCTTCTGGCGAAGCTCCCCATAAGTCAAGCTCGGAGTATGCCCCTGCGGAGGACAGGCTGAGTATGTGCCGCCTTGCAGCGGAGGAATATGACGGCTTTGAGGTAAGCGATTATGAAATAAGGCGTAAGGGAAAAAGCTATACTGTTTATACAGCTGAGCATTTTAAAAAAATATTTCCCCAAGACGAGCTTTTTCTTCTTGTTGGAAGCGATATGCTGCTGAGCTTTGAAAGCTGGTTCAGATACAGGGACATACTATCCCTTGTGAGTCTTGCAGCAGTGTCAAGAGAGGGAAACGACGCTCAGAAGCTGTATGAAGCGGCAGAGAATTTGTCGGAATTTGGCAGAGTTTTTGTTGTAAAAACCGGCGCTGTTGTTATTTCTTCATCGGAAATCAGGAATATGATAAAAAATAATGGCGATTTTACTTGCTATTTACATGAAAAAGTAGTAAAATATATAATGCTGAAAAAATTGTACACATAACCGGTGATGTTTCCAAGGAGTTTTGAGTTTTATGGTCGATGTTGATAATGCCAAAAGTTTTTTAAAGGAACTGCTTTCTAAAAAACGTTACACACATTCTATAAATGTTGCCGACGAGGCGAGAAAGCTTGCGGGAATTTACGGAGCAGATAAGGATAAGGCATATTTTGCCGGATTGCTGCACGATGTATGTAAGGAAGACCCTGTTGAGATACAGAAACAGTATGTCATAAACAGCAGAATGTCAGTAAGCAAGGTCGAGCTTGCGTCAAAGCCTTTGTGGCATGGAATTGCCGGAGCATATTTCACAAAAACCCATTTTGGCGTTGACGATATGGATATTATAAACGCTATAAGGTTTCATACCGTTGGAAGAGCCGGTATGTCGAGGCTTGAGGAAATCGTATATCTTGCAGACCTTATTTCTGCGGACAGGGACTATAAAGACGTTGACAAGATGAGAAAGCTTGCATACTCAAATGTTGAAAAGGCAATGTTTGAAGCACTGTGCTTTTCCATCGACAGTGTTCTGAAAAAAGGCGGTTACATACCTCATTATACAGCTGACGCATATAATCAGTACGCTTATTCAAGCGGTAAGCGGAAGAAATCCAAGGAGAAGAAGTAATGAAGAAAACAAATTCCAAGATAAAAAAGGACAAAAGAAAATTGTCCTTAAAGGAAAAAATTATACTTATCACTTCAATAGTCGTTGGTGTGATCTTAATTGCTGTAATGATCCTGAATATACCTATTATTGCCGTTGAAAGGAAAAAGGACGGCAGGACCTATACTGAGCACATTTCTATAATTCAGTATATCAAGGAGCTTCAGCCTATGCTGGAAAAGGAGGGCGCTCTTTCAAGCGATGCTAACAGCTACGCCTTAAAGCCAAATTCAGAGGGAAGCGAAATTGACGATAATCGTGAATTTACAAATGATCAGATCATTGAGGGTCAGTTTACAGTGCTCTGTCTGGGATTTGATGAATCACGTTCAAATTCAGACGTTATGATGCTTTTTGAATTTGATATAATAAACGAGGAGATCAATGTTCTCCAGATACCGAGAGACAGCTATGTTCCGGAATATACCTCCAGTGAAACTTGTAAGATGAATAGCGTCTATACGCTTGGAGATCAGGAGCTTACCCCGATACAGAGAACGGTTGATGCGATAAGAGATACCTTTGGAATACCGATCGACAGATATATAACCACAGGCTGTGATGATATCGTTAGCATGGTAGACCTGATAGGCGGTATCCCTATAGATCTTCCGGAAGAGGTTCTTTATTCAAGAAATCCGAGAAGAGTGCTGCCTGCGGGCAAGCAGGTCCTTAATGGTGAACAGGCTGAAATGTTTGTCCGTGCAAGAAAGGGCTATTCTGAGGGAGATATCGGAAGAGTCAAGGCTCAGAGAATATTCCTTGCAGCAGCAATGGAAAAGGCTCTTGATATGGGTCCTGTAGAGCTTATGTCATTCCTCAAAGAGGTTTATCAGAAGGGCTATATCGGTACGGATATGACCTTGCAGGAAATAAGCATACTTTCAGATTTTGGCAGCAGCATTGATATGGACAACGTTACTGTAAGCATGGTTCCGGGTGAAGCCACATATACTCCTGACGGCGTATATTCAGTATGGTCAATACACAAGAATGCAACTGTTGATGTTCTGAATAAGTATTTCAGACCGTATCAGGTCGAGCTTGGATATGACGAGCTTCCTATAACGGAGCTTGTTCAGGATTATGAATATCAGACCGACATATACGACGAGAATCAGGATACTCTTCAGGATATAGCGGACGGCGCTAAACCGGGTGAAAACAAAAAGACAACTCCGGCTTATGAAGATGATTCATCGGGCGATTCAAGTTCAGAAGTTAATTTCATTGGCGGAGGATATTATTAATAATAGAAAGCTAAGATTAGTGTGAAAACCTCGCTAATCATATTCAAATAGGCATTCTGTCCGCCGCTGATGCGGTCAACCGCAGAATATGCCAAAATCTCCATTTGCCGCTTTGGAGATTTTAATATACGTTTGTTCTGATGCTAAAAGCGGCAGAATGGAGATTATTATGACTCAGAAAGAGATGATGAAAAAAATTGTAAAAACCCTTGACAATAAAAAAGGTGAGGGTATTAGAGTAATAAAAATCAGCGATTTGACTGTCATTGCGGATTACTTCGTAATTGTCGGCGGCACAAGCTCAACGCATACAAGAACTCTTGCGGAGGAGGTTGAGTATCAGCTCTCACAGGAGGGGATAGAGCCAAAGAGCAAGGAAGGATATAACGGCACAAATTGGATCATTCTTGACTACGGCGATATTGTGGTTCATGTTTTCTACAAGGAAACAAGGGACTATTACCAGCTTGAAAGGCTTTGGGCAGACGGTGAAAGCGTTGATATAGAAAGCTTCTTGGAAGACTGATAGTTTTACGCTATGAAAAAATATTAAAGGACTGATATAAATGAGCAGAAAATATGATTTTACAGCTATTGAAAAAAAGTGGCAGAGCTACTGGGACGAGCATCATACCTTCAAGGTAGGGGAGGATTATTCAAAGCCTAAGTTCTATGCCCTTGTTGAGTTCCCGTATCCTTCTGGTCAGGGACTTCACATAGGACACCCTCGTCCGTATACGGCTATGGACATTGTTTCAAGGAAAAGACGTCTTGAGGGATATAATGTTCTTTTCCCTATGGGATGGGACGCTTTCGGGCTTCCAACTGAAAACTATGCAATAAAGAATAAAATTCATCCGGCGCTTGTTACGGAGAAGAATGTTCAGCACTTCAAGGATCAGCTTAAAATGCTGGGACTTTCATTTGACTGGGACAGGGAAATAAATACAACAGACCCTGATTATTATAAGTGGACACAGTGGATATTCCTTCAGATGTTTAAGAAGGGTCTTGCGTATAAAAAGGAAATGGCTGTTAACTGGTGTACATCATGTAAGGTAGTGCTTGCAAACGAGGAGGTCGTAGGCGGCTGTTGCGAGCGTTGCGGCGGAGAGGTAGTTCGCAAGGTAAAATCACAGTGGATGCTTAAAATCACAGAATATGCTCAAAGGCTTCTTGATGACCTTTCAGAGGTAAACTATCTTGATAAAATAAAGCTTACCCAGAAAAACTGGATCGGTCGTTCCACCGGTGCAGAGGTAGATTTTACCTCAACACTTGGCGATAAGCTTACAGTATACACAACAAGACCGGATACTCTGTTCGGTGCGACCTATATGGTTATTGCTCCAGAACATCCTCTTATTGAAAAGTGGGCGGATAAGCTTGAAAATATGGACGATATCAAAGCATATCAGGAAATGGCAGCAAGAAAATCTGATTTTGACCGTACAGAAATGAACAAGGATAAGACCGGTGTTGAGCTTAAAGGGGTAAGGGCGATAAATCCTGTTAACGGCAGAGAGATCCCTATATTCATTTCCGACTATGTTCTTATGACATATGGTACTGGCGCAATTATGGCTGTACCTGCTCATGATACCCGTGACTATGAATTTGCAAAGGTATTTAATCTTCCTATTATAGAAGTCGTTAAGGGCGGAGATATTGAAAAAGAGGCATTTACCGACTGTGCAACAGGAATTATGACCAACAGCGGATTCCTTGACGGGCTTTCTGTGGAGGAGGCTAAGGTCAAAATCAAGGAGTGGCTTACTGAAAACGGCAAGGGTCATGAAAAGGTAAACTATAAGCTGCGTGACTGGGTATTTTCACGTCAGCGCTACTGGGGTGAGCCTATTCCGATAGTATACTGTGAGAAGTGCGGATATGTTGGTCTTCCGGAAAGCGAGCTTCCTCTGACACTTCCTGATGTTGAAAGCTATATGCCTACGGACAACGGAGAAAGTCCATTGTCAACTCTTGACAGCTTTATAAATACAACATGTCCTCACTGTGGAGGACCGGCTAAGCGTGAAACTGATACAATGCCTCAGTGGGCAGGCTCATCATGGTACTTCCTCAGATATTGCGATCCTCACAATAAGGACGCCGTTGCTTCCAAGGAAGCTCTTGACTACTGGATGCCTGTAGACTGGTACAATGGCGGTATGGAGCATACTACTCTTCACCTGCTGTATTCACGATTCTGGCATAAGTTCCTGTACGATATAGGAGTTGTAAGTCAGAAAGAGCCGTATATGAAGAGAACCTCTCACGGAATGATCCTCGGAGAGGACGGACAGAAGATGTCCAAATCAAGAGGCAATGTAATCAATCCTGACGAGGTAGTTAAGGAATACGGTGCAGATACGCTTAGACTTTATGAGATGTTCATAGGAGATTTTGAAAAGACAGCTCCGTGGAGTCCGTCAAGCATAAAGGGATGTAAGAGATTCCTCGACAGGGTATGGTCGCTTCAGGACTCTGTAATTGACGGTGATGAATACAGGGAGGCGTTTACTCCTTCATTCCATAAAACTATCAAGAAGGTAAGCGAGGATATCGAGAGCCTTAAGTTCAATACTGCAATTGCAGCAATGATGGCTCTTGTAAACGATATTTACGCTGACGGAAAGATAAACAAAGCTGAGTACAGAACTCTTCTTATCCTGCTTAATCCTTTTGCTCCTCATATGACTGAGGAAGCTTTTGAGTTAATGGGATTCGGCATTCTGAATGAGCAGCCTTGGCCGAAGTATGACGAAGCTCTCTGCGTTGAGGACAGTGTTGAGATCGTAGTACAGGTCAACGGAAGAATCAAGACAAAGATGAGCATTGCTGTTGACAGCGATAAGGAAAAGGTTCTTGAAATGGCACTCGGCGACCCGAAGGTAAAGGAAGCAGTCGATGGCAAGAGCGTTGTAAAACAGATATATGTACCAAATAAACTTGTTAATTTTGTTGTAAAGTAACAAAATTTAACATGAAACAAAATATTACTTGACATGAAGATTTCTTTGTGTTAAAATGATAAATATAAATAGATAGAGTTTAATTCTGCTTTATTGCAGGAAGATAAGGGTAGCTGACTTTCACATTTTTATGTGAACTGTTTAGTATATATTGGGAACAGGATGCGTTAAGCGTTCTGCGACCATTAACCTCTGTCTTTGCGGCAAAGGGAGGGAAAACAGTGGCAGAAGTTCGTGTTGGCAAAAACGAGTCTTTAGACACAGCTCTTAAGCGTTTTAAGAGATCATGTGCTAAGGATGGCGTTATCGCTGAAGTTCGTAAAAGAGAACACTACGAAAAGCCTTCAGTTAAGCGTAAGAAGAAGTCTGAGGCAGCTCGTAAGCGTAAATATTAATCAGTAGAAACTGAAAGCTTGTTTGCGGACAGGCTTTGAACGATGAGAAGCGGGCATAGTTATGCTCGCTTTTTCATTTATGTAATGGAGAAAGGAACAGTGATATGCTATTTAAGGCTTATATAGCGTTTAAATCAGTTCTGGATATAACACCGGAATTTCTTAAAAAGAATAATATAAAGGGACTGCTCCTTGACCTTGACAATACCCTTACAACTCATGATAATCCAAGGCCGGCGGACGGCGTTATTGATTGGATAAAACATGTTAAGTCAAGCGGTATTAAAATGGTTATTGTATCCAATAATCACCCTCCAAGGGTGAAGCCGTTTGCGGATAAGCTGGGTCTTGATTTTGTAAGCGAGGGCAGAAAGCCTCTTGCAAAAGGCTTTAACGAGGCTCAGAAAAGAATGAATATTCCCTTTGAGCAGCTTGCAGTAGTAGGCGACCAGATCTATACAGATATGCTTGGAGCTAATCTTAAAAGAGTAAGAGGGATTTTTGTTTATCCTATCGAGCATGAGAAAACCTTGTTTTTTAAGCTCAAGCGATGGGCGGAAAAGCCGTTTCTTCCCAAAATTACAGAAATATGAAGTGGAAGATAATATCCTTTGCCGTTACAAATATTATTTCATGGCTTTTTGGCATTGCCCTGAATAAGTGGTGCAGAAAAAAGGACAAAAAGCATGAGCAGCAGCTTTTCTATAATTCAGTGCGTATACCAAAAAGCGCATTCTATTTAGGTATGATTTTTCTTACAATTTCTTTGCTTTTCGGCAGCTCTGTTTTTTGGGGAGAAACTTCAAAGGAGAAAATGGACGGTCTTATTTGTTTTCTGGTCATAAGTCCAATATGGCTTACGCTGCTTGTGATGTATCACAATATCCGCTTTGAATATGATGCAGGAGGATTTTCATACCGCAGCTTTTTTGGTAAACAACGGGAGTATTCTTATGATGCTATTAAATTCATTGACCGCCGTCCTTGGGGAGCATATCTTGAAATGAAGGACGGAAAAAAGGTCAAGATAGCTTATGAATATATCGGCTCTGAGGAGTTTATAGAAAAACTGTTTTTGAGGAAAAGTCTTAATATAAATTCATGAAAGGATGTTTGTTTATGTATAGCTATGATGAAAATTCCTACAGCTTTGAGGATGTTGATTATGAGCTGCTCAAGGATGAAACTCTGCCCTCAGAGGTCAAAATGAGGAAGAGTGCTGTTGCTTTCTCGGCTTTTATAGTTGTTATCGGAGTTTTGTTTGATATTCTTCCATTGCTCTTTGATATGGAGGAAAGGCTTATGATAGTTTTTATAATCTGCGGTGCAGTCTTAACTTTAGGAGGACTATACTTTGCCTTTGCATGCGCAGGTATGGGCTTTAAATATGATGAGAGCGGCTTTGTGAGAAGACCTGGGGTAGGGAAGACACGCAGCTACAGCTATGAGGACGTAAAAGCGGCTTATTTCTACACTATGACAAAGCAGCCTGAAAACAGAGTGATATCCAAGGGACTGCATGTCATCATGAATGACCGTAGGAGCTTTAATATTGACACAAAGCTTTCCGGTGGGGAAAGAATGATCGCTCAGATGTTGACAAAGCTTGACAGAAGCATTGTTTACAATGATCACTACTGCTATAAGCATGGTATAAAGGAACTGTAATTTTTTATGTAAGGAGTAAATATAATGAAAAGGATTCTTGTTATACATGGACCGAATCTCAATCTATTAGGAGAAAGAGAACCGGGGATCTATGGGGATGTAAGCTTTGACAGCCTTAATAGTCAGCTTATGGAAAAAGCAAAAGAAATGGGCGCTCAGTGCGAAATTTTTCAGTCAAACCATGAAGGAGAAATCATTGACAGACTTCATGCTGCAAGAAAGGATTTTGACGGAATTGTCTTAAATGCCGGAGCATATACCCATTACAGCTATGCAATAAGGGACGCTATTGCCGCTATTAAGATACCTGTTGTGGAGGTTCATATAAGCAATGTTTTTGCCCGTGATGGATTCAGGAGTAATTCGGTTATTGCTCCTGTATGCCGTGGAAGCATTTCCGGCTTCGGACTTGCAAGCTATTTTTTAGGAATGGATGCGTTGATCAAATATGAATAAAATCAAAAAGCTTTTTGAAGGCATATCGGAAGAAACAGACGCAGTTCTGATCACATCGGATATAAACAGAAGATATTTTACTGGAATGAAATCTTCAGCTGGAACAGTTCTGGGATTCCGTGACAAAGCATATCTTATCATTGATTTTAGGTATATTGAAAAGGCGAGGGCATGCGCTGAAAACTGTGAAGTTATTGAGCAAAAGGATCTGTTTGGTCAGGTAAGGGAGCTTTTAAATGTTCACAATGCAAGGAATGTCGCTGTTGAAGCAATGGAGATCACTTTGCATCAGCTTCATTTATTTGAAAAAAAACTGCATGAATTTAATTTTATAAAAACTGATGAACTGAGCAATACTATATATGATCTGAGGACTGTTAAAAGCAGCGCTGAAATCGAAAAAATCAAAAAGGCTCAGGAAATTGCCGAGCATGCCTTTGATGAAGTCCTTAAATTTATAAAACCCGGAGTTACAGAGAGAGAAATAGCTTTGGTTCTTGACAATGCAATGCTTTCAGCAGGCGCAGAGGCGCTTTCCTTTGAAACTATAGCTCTAACAGGCAAAAATACATCAATGCCCCATGGCGTTCCGGGAGAAGACAGAGTGAAAAAGGGAGACTTTGTGCTTATGGACTTCGGAGCTGTGTATGACGGCTATCACAGCGATATGACAAGGACTGTATGTGTGGGAGAGCCTGATGCTGAAATGAAAGAGGTATACAGTATAGTTCTTGCTGCTCAGGCAAAAGCTCTTAAAGCAGTGCGTTCGGGAATAACCGGCTCAGAGCTGGACAGAAAAGCAAGGAGCGTTATTGAGGAATACGGCTATGGCGATAACTTTGGTCATTCCCTTGGCCATGGAGTCGGAATGGAGATACATGAGTTCCCTAATGCGTCGGCGAAGTCCGAAAGGGTTTTAAAGGAAAACATGGTTGTGACCGTTGAGCCGGGGATATACCTTCCGGGAAAGTTCGGAGTCAGAATAGAAGATTTTGTAGTAGTTACCGAAAATTCCTGTGAAAATTTAACTAAATGCCCGAAAAATTTAATAATTTTGTAAAAAGGTATTGCAAATTTGTGAAATTTGCAGTATAATTATAGAAAACAATACTTTGTTTATATCTTGGAGGTATTTTATGATTTCAGCAGGCGATTTCAGAAACGGCGTTACTTTTGAACTTGACGGCAACGTTGTTCAGGTTATCGAATTCCAGCATGTTAAGCCGGGTAAGGGTGCGGCTTTTGTAAGAACTAAGTTTAAGAATGTTATTACAGGCTCAGTTGTTGAGCGTTCTTTTAACCCTACAGAAAAATTCCCTACTGCATTTATTGAGAGAAAAGATATGCAGTATTCATATTCAGACGGTCAGCTTTACTACTTCATGGATATGGAAACTTATGAACAGGTTCCTATCAGTGAGGATATCCTCGGCGATAACTTTAAGTTTGTAAAGGAAGAAATGATTTGTAAGATTTGTTCATACAAGGGCAGTGTTTTTGCAGTTGAGCCTCCTACATTTGTAGAGCTTGAGGTAACAGAAACAGAGCCTGGTGTAAAGGGCGATACAGCTACAAATGCTACAAAGCCTGCTACACTTGAAACAGGTGCAGAGCTTAGAGTTCCGCTGTTCATAAATCAGGGCGATAAGGTTCGTATTGATACAAGAACCGGCGAATATATGGAAAGAGCATAAGAAGATAATATATTAAAATAAAGATAAATAAAGGGGGGCTTATTATGAAGCTTACTGAGAAAATGTCATATTTACAGGGACTGCTTGACGGTCTTGAGGTTGATTCTTCAACTAAGGAGGGCAAAGCTCTGCTTCAGATGGCAGATGTTATGCAGGAGCTTGTGGTATGCGTTGACGACTTACAGTCTCAGGTTGACGAGCTTACCGAGCTGTGTGATATCCTTGATTCCGATTTAGGCGAGGTTGAAGAGGATCTCTATGATTTAGGCGACTGCGGTATGGGATGCGATTGCGAAGATGAATTCGACGATGACTGCGGCTTTGACGATGATGAGCTTTATGAAGTATGCTGCCCTACATGCGGTGATTCAGTTCTTTTAGACGAATACATGCTTGAGGAAGGCTCAATTGATTGTCCTAACTGTGGTGAATGTCTTGAGTTCGACTTCAATGATGTTGAGCTTGCAGAAGCTGAAGACACTGAAGAATAATATACAAGTTAATATTAGCAAATCTGTTTCAGGGCGAGGTGAAATTCCTCACCGGTGGTAAAGTCCACGAGCCGAAAGGCTGATCTGGTGAAACTCCAGAACCGACGGTATAGTCCGGATGAAAGAAACGGTTTCAGCAATTTTTATTGACTGATCGGAAACCCACGCCCGTAACTTTTTGTTGCGGGCGTTTTGTTATGGATTTGCCTTTATTAAATAAATTAATGGAGGTAGTTTTATGAACACAATTGCAAAAAGGAAAAGTAGGGTTGACGTTAGAAAGATCTGCGTTACAGGTATGATGGGAGCGCTTGCTTCGATACTTATGTTTATTGAATTTCCGATACCGGCGCTTATACCGAGCTTTATCAAGTTTGACCTTTCAGAGCTTCCGGCGCTGCTTACGTCATTTGCACTGGGACCGGTTTATGGAGTGGTGGTTTGCCTTATAAAAAATCTTGTAAACCTGATGAATTCTTCAAGCGGAGGAGTCGGAGAGCTTTCAAACTTTATTCTTGGCTGTGCATTCGTTTTTCCGGCTGGACTGGTTTATAAGATAAAGCAGACGAGGATATCGGCATTTATAGCTTCAATATGCGGAGCACTTTTCATGGCTGTACTTAGTATATTTTCAAATTATTTCTTTATTTATCCGATCTATGAAAAGCTTATGCCTATGGAGGCAATTCTTGATGCATACAGAGCAATAAACAGCAATGTTGACACGCTTTGGGATGCGCTGATATGGTTCAATGCTCCGTTTACATTTGTAAAAGGACTATTCTGTGTAGCGATCACATTTCTCGTTTATAAAAAGCTGTCACCGATTTTAAAGGGCAAGGAAAGACAGTAGATACTTTTAGAGGCAGTAAGCAGAATGCTTGCTGCCTCTGTTTTGCATTTTTTATTTTAGCGATAACAAAAAAAAATATTTTAAAATCACCGCACAATGATACATGCATAAACGTTATATATTATAGATGGTCTGAATTTAATTTAAAATGTGAAAGGATACGGTTTTATGAAAAGATTAAAAAGAATTTTAGCGGCAGCTTTGTCCGTATTGACCCTGAGCGCATGCAGCATAACGGTGAATGCTGAGGTTATTGACCCGAGTGAAGATGAAAATATTGCAAAGTATGATATGTTGATTGATCCAAATTATCCGGCTGAAATAACGGTAAGCGATTATGAAGTTGGAAGTAAGTTTTATTATAAAAACGACAAGAAAATTTTATTGGAGTTTGCCGATAATGTCGACGTCAGCGATTTCAACTTGAAGTATGATTTTGAAAAAGCTGATCATACAATGATTTGGCGTGAATTTACCGGAAATCCTGATAATTTCTATGCATGCAATTGTGTGGATTTAAGCATAAGTGAGCTTATAAATTATGCTGCTGAGCTCCGAGAGATGGACGGCATAATAACCGCCGAGCCAGTAATAATCAGTTACCAGGCAACATGTGGATTGTTTAACAGCTCTGAAAAAACCGGACTGACGATATCTGTCGGCGGTGGAAAAAGTCTTGATGAGCTTAAAGCGGATAAAGAGCTATGCGCTTATGTTGACAGCATCGGCGGCGTTATAACAACATGTTCAGACATGCTTGACAGTACTAAAGAAGCTGTCTGTATAACGGGAATTGCCGACAGGGAACATTTCCGTGAGATCATAACAAAAATCAATTCATTTGAATCAGTAAATAACAATGCATTTTATTCGTTTTATACTTTGGCTTCGCTTTCATATAAAGTAAGATTTCTTGAAAATAATCAAAAGGGCGACATTAACGACGATGGAAAAATAACAGCCGCAGATGCGTCAAGGGCATTTTCCGCATACAAGAAAAATTACACGTCCGGAGGAACTGGTCTTAGCGAGCTGGAGCTTTACAACGCTGATTTCAACGGTGACGGTAAGGTGACGGCGGAGGACGCTTCGGGGATATTTAGCTGTTATAAAAGCATATATAAATCATAAATAAATATAATACAATTAATGTAAAAATTATGTAAAAGCTATTGACAAAACAAGGAATATATAATATAATATTGGTATAAAAATGAAGGAGGTATTTCCTTATGAGAAAAACAAAGAAAACATTTAAACTATTGGCAATCATTCTATCAGCAGGAATATTATTTGCTCAAATGATTATTCCGGCATCAGCAGAAAGTGTATTTGATGAAGTGTACACGAACTACTATTACAAGCATTCATTTGTTAACGGTCAGACAGATCAATACTGTTTGTCTTCTGACGATTCGCTTGAAGGTTATGTTGAGGTGGGAATTGGTGGTAATTCAGCTGATAATCCGGGGTTAATAGGAAATTCTTATATGGATTTAACTGGTCTTACTCCTGAAGAATTTTCGGAGCAGGTTGACTTTGTTGATTCAGCATTAGAGTTTACTAATAATAATTCTTGCGATTCGAGAGTAGTTTGGCTTGTATGTACTTACCCTACAGGTCGTCAATATGCTTGCACAGGGTTTATAATGCAGGATTGGGGTGGAAAAAGCTGTATTGGCACCGTAGCACATGGAGTGTACGCTGGTATGTATCCTAATAGCATATGGGTATTTAATCAAGATAGCTCGGGAAAAACCTCATATATATGCAATATAGAAGCTATGCACATTCCTAAGCAACATTTAACGAGTGCAAATACAAATGTTGATTATGCTATGCTGACGGTCAATTGTGGTTTTAGCTTGTCAGAGAAATATGGGCACTTTTATCTTGCTTCTATTGGTGAAAATCCAAGCAATACTTATGTTACTGTATATGCCTTAATTCCTGATGGGAGCGATAATTTTGTCACGGTATATACGGATAATGGGATAATAGTAGAGAGTAATGACGGAAAATATTATTATGATATTCAATCAGACGGTGGCTCTAGTGGTTCACCAGTATATATTACATTAGACGGAACAGATTTTGTTGTCGCAATTCATTCGGGATTAGGTGAAGATAGTCAATATATACCAAGAGGAGTCGGTGCATATACTAAGTGGTCGGTTACAAGGTTTTTAGCCTTTAACCCATTCGCATGATACAAAATGAGGTAATCTTATGAAAAAAGTAAAGAGATTTTTAACCATTTTATTAACATCTGTTATCACTGCCGGGACTTTTGCGGGAAGCGTATCTGCCTATGATCTAAGCGGTCTTTCACCGAGTAAAGTGGGTGAGTTTGATTATAGGCTGATATTTGACCCTGAATTTCCTGTTGATATTTCGTTAACAGATGAAGAGGTGTGGGTTAATTTTCCTATGGCTATAGAAAAAGGAATTGTAATAGAGCTTGAAGACAGCTCAAAAATTGAAGCTTATGATTTGAAATATAAATTTGATAAGCTTTCTATGGTGCATTTATATCTTGCTAATGTTTATATAGGGAATGCGGAAAATACATATGTTTACTACGGCGGTTCGGCAGCTGATGAAAATGAATTGAGTGATTACGCAAATCAATTGAGAGGTATGGACGGTATTGTTAAAGCAGAAACCTTTATTGGTACGCTTTCTTCAAAAGGCTATCTGACAGATGCTTCTAAAGAAAAAGGATTGACGGTGTATATAAAAGACCTTGACAATAAAGCACCGAGCCTTGATGAGCTTAAAGCGGACAAGGAATTAAGCGAATATGTTGACAGCATTGGCGGAACTATAACAGCGCATGAAAACGGGCTATCTTGTATAACCGGGATTGCTGACAGAGAAAAATATCGTGAAATACTAAGCGAGATAAACTCGTTTGAAATAGTGGATAAAAGAGCAATGTGTCCATATTTTATATATCAGGCTCAGGCTTATGAAACAAAGCTTCTGGAGCATAAATTTAAGGGTGACATTAACGACGACGGAAAAATAACAGCCGCAGATGCCTCAATAGCATTTTCCGCATACAAGAAAAATTACACGTCCGGAGGAACTGGTCTTAGCGAGCTGGATCTTTACAACGCTGATTTCAACGGTGACGGTGAGGTAACAGCGGAGGACGCTTCGGGGATATTTAGCCAATACAAGAAAACATATCAGAGTTAAATAGTTACATTAAAAATTTGTCGAAACCTATTGACATATGGCAGTAATGGTACTATAATATAAACAGAATATTTCGCCTTATCAAGAGTGGTGGAGGAACAGGTCCTTTGAAGCCCGGCAACCTAATTGCTGTTATGCAAGAAAGGTGCTAATTCCTGCGGTGTATATCCGAGAGATGAGGATTTTTAAAAAATCAAAGCGTTCGGATAAACTGTCCGGACGCTTTTTGCTTATAGGTACATACGGCGATTTATTTGAATTTATGAAAGGAGCGTTGTTCCATAGGGAATGACAAATTTAAAATGGCAAAAAAATTATTTACTTCTGAATCCGTAACGGAAGGACATCCGGATAAGATATGCGACCAGATATCGGATGCAATTCTGGATGCATTGCTTGAAAAGGATCCGGATTCAAGAGTTGCATGTGAGACATGCTGCACGACCGGTATGGTTATGTGTATGGGCGAGATTAGCACTAAGGCATATGTTGATATTCAGAAAATTGTCAGAAGCGTTATTGTTGATATAGGCTATGACAGAGCAAAGTATGGCTTTGACGGTCATACCTGCTCAGTAATTACCACTATTGACGAACAGTCTTGCGATATAGCCATGGGTGTTAACGAAGCGTTAGAGGCTAAGGAAGGCGATATGGCAGAGGACGGTAATGAAACCGGCGCCGGAGATCAGGGGCTTATGTTCGGATATGCGTGTAATGAAACTCCGGAGCTTATGCCTATGCCGATTTCAATGGCGCATAAGCTGGCGTTAAAGCTTACTGAAGTTAGAAAGGACGGAACTCTTCGTTATTTAAGACCGGACGGAAAAACTCAGGTTACAGTTGAATATGATGATGATAAGCCTGTAAGGATCGAAACAGTAGTTGTTTCTTCACAGCATGCTCCAGATGTTTCTCTTGACCAGATAAAGAGGGATATTATGGAGCACGTTATCAAGCCTGTTATTCCGTCAGAGCTGTTGGACGAAAATACTAAGTATTATATTAATCCAACCGGAAGATTTGTTATTGGCGGTCCTCAGGGCGATAGTGGTCTTACCGGAAGAAAGATTATTGTTGATACCTATGGCGGATATTCACGTCATGGCGGCGGTGCATTTTCAGGAAAGGACCCTACAAAGGTTGACAGAAGCGCTGCATATGCAGCAAGATACATTGCAAAAAATATTGTTGCAGCAGGACTTGCAGATAAATGCGAGGTTCAGCTTGCATACGCAATAGGAGTTGCAAAGCCGGTATCAATTCTTGTGGATACTTTCGGAACAGGCAAGGTCGATGAAGAAAAGATATCACAGGCTGTTGAAAAGGTATTTGATCTCAGACCGGCCGCTATTATTAAAATGCTGAATCTTAAAAAGCCTCAGTACAGAAAGCTTGCAGCATATGGACATATGGGACGTGAAGACCTTGGCGTTGCATGGGAAAAGACTGATAAGATCGAGGAGCTGAAAGCAGCTATTACACTGTGATTTTATGAAAAGGACAGCTTTGAGCCGTCCTTCTTCTTTATACATAAAAAAGGGACGGCTTTGAAACCGTCCTTTTTTATTTATCTTGATCATCGTACAGCATGCCCGGCACAAGAAAGTCATACATATCCTCGTATGACTCAAGCTGGGCCTTGCTATCAACTCCTGCCGGAATAAGTCCTGTACAGTCGTTCATAGAATGCGCCTGACTGTAGATATCCTCATCGTCTTCATTTACTGGCATAATCATAATATAATCCTCCCGTAAAAAATTCGGCGAATAAATGAGGCAGTTTACATGCCTCATTTATATTATTTCAGTTTAAGTATGATTTATGCCTTGCAGGATAAGGTATATATAAAATCACCGCATATTGTTAAAGTACAGCATGTTCCGATAACGATTATAGCTTTTTTCGGAACACATCTGTTTATTTTCTTTACAGCCGGGTATACGGCTTTTATAAGTATTACGCTTAAAACTCCGAAAATAAGGCTGCTATACAGGGATATTCTGCCCTGAAAGTTAAAATCCCATGTGCGGTAGCTCCAGAGCTGTTCATGAATGACAGCTTCTATTATGTAGGAGCTTATAAGCTCAAGAAATGTGGCAATAGCCATACCGCCGAAAAATACGGTAAAAAAGCCATTATGCTTTTTGAAAATGGGGATCAGAATAAAAGCAAATACGCCGTATATTGGAAGAACCGGTATGTGAAGAAATCCCCGCTCTGCAAACTGACCCCATAGATATGAGGTCAGCGCTGTTTCGTAAATCCAGCCTGAAATGCCGCATATTGTAAACAGAATAGCAGCCAAGCAGAATTTTTTGTATATTTCGGAAATCATTTTTTTAGCAGGTTCTTGAATCTTTCCATTGCCTCAACTGTATTTTCTCTGTCGCCGAAGGATGTAAGTCTGAACCAGCCCTTTCCGTTTTTGCCAAAGCCCTCGCCCGGAGTTCCTACAACGTAAATATTGTTCAGAAGGTAGTCAAAGAACTCCCAGCTTCCCATGCCATTCGGGCATTTGAGCCAGATATAAGGGGAGTTGATTCCGCCTGTGTACTTGATTCCAAGTTCGTCCATTGTATCAGCAATGATTTTTGCGTTTTCCTTGTAGTATGAGATGTTGACCTTGATCTGCTTTTGACCTTCTTCTGTAAATACGGCAGCGGCAGCGCACTGAACAGGATAGGATACGCCATTGAACTTAGTTGAAAGTCTTCTGTACCAAAGCTTGTATATGTTAGTTCCGTCAAGTTCAAGTTCTTTCGGGATCACCGTATAGCCGCAGCGTGTACCTGTGAATCCTGCTGTTTTGGAAAGTGAGCACATTTCAATCGCACATGTTCTTGCACCCTCGATTTCAAAAATGCTTCTCGGAACATCGTCCTCTGTGATAAATGCCTCATAAGCTGCATCATAGATGATTACAGCGTTCATTGAGTTTGCATAGTCCACCCATTCCTTGAGCTGCTGTCTTGTATAGCATGCGCCGGTCGGGTTGTTAGGGGAGCAGAGGTAGATCATATCAGCCTTAACATTTTTGTCAGGCATTGCGCAGAAGCCGTTTTCCTCAGATGCGTCGGCATAGAGGATCTTTCTTCCGGCCATAATATTTGAGTCAACATATACCGGATAAACAGGGTCTGTTACAAGAACGGTATTATCTTCAGAGAAGATATCACCGATGTTTCCGGCATCACTTTTAGCGCCGTCATTTACAAGAATTTCGTCAGCTGCAACGTCAGCGCCGAAGCTCTTATAATATCCTGATATAGCTTCTCTTAAAAAAGCATATCCCTCATAGTCCGGATATCCCTTAAAAGTTTCCTTGACTCCCAGCTCATCGCAGCCTTTTTTCATAGCCTCCACTACAACAGGGGCAAGAGGAAGTGTAACATCGCCTATACCCAGTCTTATGAGCTTCTTATCCGGGTTTGCTTTTATAAATTCATTTGTTTTCTTTGCAATATCAGCAAAGAGATAATTAGGTACGAGATTTGAAAAATTCTGATTAACTTTAGCCATTATAGAACTCCTTTAATTGTATTAAATGATACCGCTTACGTCAATAGTTCCGTCACAGATAAATGCTGCCGGGCCTTTCATTATTACAGTACCGTCGCTTTTGTAGGTTATTTTAAGCGTTCCGCCTCTGAGGTTAACTGTGACTTCCTGGTCACGGCTGCAAAAGCCGTTCAAAACGGAAGCGACCACTGATGCGCATGCGCCTGTACCGCAGGCAAAGGTTTCACCGCTGCCCCTTTCCCATACTCTCATCTGGAGAGTACTGCTGTCGATTACCTTAATAAATTCGGTATTGATCCTGTCCGGAAACAGTTTGTGATTTTCAAAGGACGGACCGATTTTTTCAAGGTCAAGACAGTCAACATCATCAACATATACAATGGCATGAGGATTGCCCATAGAAACACATGTTATCTTGTATTCTTTACCGTCAACATCAACAGGAACTGAAACAAATCTTTCCTTGTCTGAAAGGACCGGAATATCCTTAGGCACAAGAATAGCCTTTCCCATATCTACAGTAACGGACTCAACCTTACCACAGTTTATGAACAGCTTTAGCTTCTTTATGCCGGAATTGGTTTCAAGTGTAACTTCGGTCTTATCTGTAAGACCCTTTTCATAAACATATTTGCCGATACATCTTGTAGCATTTCCGCACATCATGGCCTCAGAGCCGTCAGCGTTGAAAATCCTCATTCTGAAATCTGCTTTGTTGGACGGCATGATCAGCACAAGACCGTCTGAGCCGATGCCCTTATGCCTGTCGCTTACATATATTGAAATCTTTTCAGGATTCCTCACTTCTTCCTCGAAGCAGTTGACATAAATGTAGTCGTTGCCGATACCGTGCATTTTTGTAAACTTCATAGTACGCTCCTTTACACTTTTTAATATAAGTATATAATATTTTTAGCAAAAAATCAATAAGTATGTGAAATTAAAGGGAAAAACGTTTAAAACATAGTTTTGTATGGCAATAACTTAAAAAAAAATCTTGCAATATACGGCAGTTTGTAGTATAATTTAATGTATATAGTTATTTAAGAACTTGCCTTTGCAAGCATCTGCGCGCGTCTTTTCGGCAGATTTTGCCCTGTCTGCAACAAAATTATGCTCGAAAAACTGCATGCATTTCTTATGAAGACAAGTTCTAAAGTGATACCGCACGGCATTGACGCTATGGTAATTTTGCGGTGCTGTCTAAAAAATCAGAAACGAGGGATAAGTATGGATCTGGAAATGGTTTCATATCTTTCCAAGCTGGGAAAGTTATATTTTACGGATGACGAACTGAAAAAAACAGCTGAGGAAATGACCAGTATTATTGAAATTATGGATACAGTCAAGGAAATTGACGTGACCTATAATGCGCTGGCTGACAATAAAAATGTATATCTCAATGACCTGCGTGAGGATGCTTCCGAGCCGAGTATGGCTACTGAAAAAATATTGCAGAACGCTCAGAGCAGCGATAATTGCTTCGTTGTTCCTAAGGTTGTAGAATAGAGGTTAGAAAATGGATGTTACAAAGCTTAAAATCAGAGATTTGAGAAAAATGCTTGACAGCAAGGAGGTTTCCGTAAAGGAGCTTGCCTCAGAGTATTTTGGCAGAATAAAGCAGTATGACGGAAAGCTTGAAAGCTATATTACTGTTACAGAGGAAAACGCAATGGCTCAGGCTGAAAGCGCTCAGGCTGTAATTGACTCGGGAAAGGCATCCGCTCTATGCGGTATTCCTATGGCTGTCAAGGATAATATATGCACTGACGGAGTAAAAACTACCTGCTCTTCAAAGATGCTGGAGGATTTTATTCCGCCTTACAATGCTACGGTAATGGAAAAGCTTAACGCTGAAAATATCGTAATGCTCGGCAAGGTCAGCATGGACGAGTTTGCAATGGGCGGTTCTACTCAGACATCGGCATTTGCAAAAACAAAGAATCCTTTTGATTTCAGTCGTGTTCCGGGAGGCTCTTCCGGCGGAAGCGCCGCAAGCGTTTCAGCTTCTCTGTGCGCAGGAGCGCTTGGCTCTGATACCGGTGGTTCGATTCGTCAGCCGGCTGCTTTCTGCGGCGTTACAGGACTAAAGCCGACTTATGGAAGAGTATCACGATATGGTCTTGTTGCATTTGCTTCCTCTCTTGATCAGATAGGACCTGTTGCAAAGGATGCTTATGACTGTGCGGTAATTTTAAATGCCATTGCCGGATATGACAGGCATGACGGAACCTCTTCAAAAGTTCCGACTGAGGACTTTACTGCTAAAATCGGTCAGAGCATGAAAGGCGTTAAGATCGCACTCCCTAAGGAATTTTACGGCGAGGGTATTGATTCAGAAATTTCAAAGGCTGTTCTTGCAGCTGCTGAACAGTATAAGGAAATGGGCGCTGAGTTGGTTGAATGCAGCATGCCGAGTCTTAAATATGCAGTTCCGGCATATTACCTTATATCATCAGCCGAGGCTTCTTCAAATCTTTCAAGATATGACGGCATAAAATACGGTCACAGAAGCAAGATCGGCGAAGACTTCAACGAGCTTATCTGCCATTCAAGAGGCGAGGGCTTCGGCAGTGAGGTCAAGAGAAGAATCCTGCTCGGCAACTACGCTCTTTCAAGTGGTTACTATGACGCATATTACGGAAAGGCTCTTGCATTAAAGCAGAAGATATCCGCTGAATATGACAGCATTTTTGAAAAATGCGATATTATCCTTACGCCTACAACACCGTCCGTTGCATATGGTATAAACGAAAATGTTTCAGATCCTGTAAAGATGTATAAGGCTGATATATGCACAGTTACAGTAAATATTGCCTCTCTTCCTGCAATATCCACAACATGCGGATATAATAAGGACGGAATGCCGATTGGTATGTCGGTTATCGGCAAAAAATTCGATGAAGCTTCAATTATTCAGGCAGCTGACGCTTTTGAGCAGAATTTCACACCAGCTGTACCGAAGCTTATATAGGGAGGAGTTAAAAAATGTCATCATACATTCCTGTAATAGGTCTTGAAATCCATGCGGAGCTTCTTACTAATTCCAAAGTATTCTGTACATGCAGCGCAGAATTCGGCGGCGACCAGAACTCCAGATGCTGTCCGGTCTGCACGGGTATGCCGGGAACACTTCCGGTTATCAACCAGACAGCGGTTGAGTATGCGGTAAAGGCAGGCTTTGCCCTTGGATGCGATATAAATAAGTTTTCAGTATTTGACAGAAAGAATTACTTTTATCCTGATCTGCCGAAGGCATATCAGATATCTCAGCTTCAGCTTCCTCTCTGCATAAACGGTATTGTGCCGATCGAGGTAGGCGGAGAGAAGAAAAATATCCGTATCAACCGTATTCACCTTGAGGAGGATGCCGGAAAGCTTGTCCATGACGATTTCAATGCAGTTTCCCTTGCGGACTATAACAGATGCGGTATTCCGCTTATTGAAATCGTTACTGAGCCGGATATTCATTCCGCTGAGGAGGCAAGAGCTTTAGTTGAAAAAATAAGTCTGCTTTTGCAGTATGCCGGTGTGTGCGATTGTAAAATGGAACAGGGATCGCTGAGATGCGACGTTAACGTTTCCATTATGAAGCCGGAGGACAAGGAGTTCGGTACAAGAACAGAGTGCAAGAACTTAAACTCCCTTAAATCAATCACAAGAGCTATAGACTATGAAATAAAGCGTCAGTCAAGACTTCTTGATATGGGCAGAAAGGTTATTCAGGAAACCCGCCGTTTTAACGATAACAGAGGCGAAACAACTGCCATGAGAAGCAAGGAGGACGCTCACGATTACAGATACTTCCCGGAGCCGGATATTCTTCAGGTCAACTTTACCGATGAGATGCTTGATGAGATCAAGGGCAAGCTGCCTGAAATGCCTCATAAGCGTCTTGCAAGATATATGAGCAGCGGTCTTTCAGAGGTTGACGCTAAAATCATTGTAAATCAGAAAAAGGTATCCGATTTCTATGATGCTGCTGTGAAGGCATATAACAGCCCTAAAAGTATTGCGAGCTTTGTTATTGTGGAACTTCTGCGCCGTGTAAATCTTGGAGAGGTTTCAATGGATGATCTTCCGTTTTCACCTGAAAGCTTTGCAAAGCTTGTGGAAATGGCTGATACTGAAAAGGTATCAAAAAATGATGCGAAGGCAATTCTCAGGGCAATGATCTCAGAGGGCAAGACTCCTGAGAAAATCGCAGAAGAAAAGGGTATGCTCATTGTAAACGACATGGCTAAGGCCGAAGAGGTAATTGACGGCATACTCTCTGAAAATTCCGCTACTGTGGAGCAGTACAGAAACGGTGAAACAAAGGTGTTCGGATTCCTTATGGGTCAGTGTACAAAGGCTCTTAAAGGCGTATGCACCCCTAAAGCAATAAAGGAAACCCTTGAAAGCAAGCTTAAAGTTGAAGCTCAAGCAGCTGCCTCTGCTAAATCAGGAGAGGAAAGCGGCGCTCATAACAAGGCTGACGTTAAAATGAAAGGCTTTGTAAATGAAAATGCCTATAAGCCGGAGAGTAAAAACAATATCATGCAGATAAATCCTGACAGGCTTTTAAGTGAGTTTAAGCTTGAAGATGTTCTTGACAACGTAGGTAAGGAAGTTTCTTTTAGATGCTGTGTTCATAAAATACGCAGCATGAGCGGATTTTCATTTATCGTTGTCCGTACAGGAAGATATGTTTTGCAGACTATATATTCCGAGGATAAGTGCAGTGACAGTATCGAGGGACTGAAAGAGGGATTCTTCGTAAATATCAAAGGTACTGTTACTGAAAACGAAAAGGCGTATTATGGTGTTGAGATAATCCTTAAAAACATTGAGCTTATTTCAGAGACTTATTATGAGTATCCTCTCCATGTTCCTAACAAGCGTCTTGGCTGTACTCTTGATATAAACCTCAACAACAGAACAGTTTCGCTCAGAAACCAGTATGAGAGAGCTATATTTAAGCTCCAGGAGGGCGTCTGCAATGGTTTCAGAGAGTTCATGCTTCAAAATGACTTTACAGAGATACACACTCCTAAGATCGTTGCACAGGGCGCTGAGGGCGGTGCAAACATATTCCACCTCGAATATTTTGACAAGTCGGCTTTCCTGAATCAGTCCCCGCAGTTCTATAAGCAGGCGGCTGTTGCGTTCTTTGACAGAGTTTTTGAGATAGGACCTGTTTACCGTGCGGAAAAGCATGCGACCTCAAGACATATAAACGAATATATTGGTCTAGATTTTGAAATGGGTTATATCGACAGCATGTATGACGTAATGGCTATGGAAACAGCTATGCTGAAATATGTGATGGAATATCTTAATAAGAATTATCAGAATGAGATAGAAATTCTTGATGCTAAAATTCCTGTGATCGGGGAGATACCTTGTGTTACTCTTCTTGAGGCAAAGGAAATCCTTGGAAACAAAGGCTCAAAGAACAAGCTGGATCTTGAACCGGAGGATGAGGTTGCTATTTGTGAATATGCTAAAAAGGAATTTGACAGCGATTTCATATTTGTTACTCATTTTCCGTCATCAAAGCCTCCGTTCTATGCAATGAACTCCAGAGAGGATTCAAGGCTTGCATATAAGTTTGATCTGCTGTTCAGAGGTCTTGAGATCACAAGCGGCGGTCAGCGTATTCATGACTATAACGAACAGGTTGAAAAGATGAAGGCTCAGGGCCTTAATCCTGACGACTTTAAGTATTATCTTGACGCTCATAAATACGGATTGCCTCCTCACGGCGGACTTGGTATTGGTCTTGAAAGACTCGTTATGAAGATAATTGACCTGCCGAACGTAAGACAGAGCAGTATGTTCCCAAGGGATATAAACAGACTGCTGCCATAACACAGGATAAGGAACAGATAGCTTAGGGGTTGATGTAAATGTTATTCAAAAATAAAGCAGCAATAATGCCATTGTTGGCTGGTTTATGTTTTTTTATTACATTTTTCATTAATAGAGAAACTATCAGTTTGGTATTAGGCTGCGTTTGGGTTGTTATTTTTATTGGAGAATGCGTCAGAATAAAAAATAAAAATAAATGATAAAAAAAGCCGGTGAACTTGTGAATAATTCACAGTTCGCCGGTATTTTTCTGTATTCATTACTCGTCTTCTTTAGTGCGCTCCTTAATATTTTCCTCTTTAAGGATTCTTCCGTCTTTCAGCAGAGCTTTCAGCGTTTCGCTGTCCTCATTGGCGATTGCGTTCCTGTACTCCGAAAGATGCTTTACAAGCTGGTCGATCTCAAACAGCAGGCAGTCCTTATTTGCAAGGAAAAGGGAGGTCCACATTGATTCGTTCAGTGTAGCCGTTCTTGTCATATCCTTAAAGCTACCGGCGCTGAATCCAAGCTCCTGCTGCATTGTGGGACTTTTGACATATGCGCTTGAAACAACATGTGCAAGCTGCGAAGTGTATGCAATAATGCTGTCATGTGTAAAAGGAGAGGTTTCTACGATTCTGCCGAAGCCCATTTCCTTTGCAAGCCTTTTAATTACAAGTACAGCGTTTTTATCCGTTTCATCAATAGGAGTAACAATAAAGTTTGCGCCGATAAAAATAGAGCCGTCAGAAAACTCAAAACCGTAGTGTTCCTTTCCTGCCATAGGATGGGTAGCCACATAGGATATCCCATGCTCTGCGGCAAGCTTTGTAATATCAAGAACCATTTGTCCCTTGATACCGCATACGTCTGAGAGTATGCAGCCTTTTTTGAGCTTTGATATATTTTCAGCAATAAACTTTTTTTCGGTGTTCGGGTGAAGGCATACTATGACCATATCAAAGCTGCCGAACTCCTCAGGGCATGTACCTCCTTTTATACATCCGTCTGCAATAGCTTCACTGATAACCTTTTCGTCTGCATCATATCCGTAAACCTCGTTGTCAGTATGGCTTGTTATATTTTTACAGTATGAGCCTCCGATAAGGCCAAGACCTGCAATAAGAATTTTCATTTTAAAGTCCTCTCTTAATTGAATTTACTTTAATATTATACCACTTTAAATTCTTAAAAGCAATAGCAAAAGCGTCGAAACATTACTTCGGCGCTTTGCTAAAATAATATCAGAATTTATATCCGCATTCATCACAGAACAGATCATTCTCCTCGGCGTCCGCTCCGCACTGAGGGCATTTCTTTTTATCAGCATTTTCAGGCGCTGTTTCCTCATTAAGAGTAGGCTGAGATTCATTTGCGATGCTGTTTTCTTTTGCAGGGGATTCTTCTTTCTTTTCTTCCGGTAAAGAGTTATCTGGAGCTGTCGGCTCAGACTTTTCCGTTTGAACCTCCGCAATGCTTTCCGGTACAGTATGGCTTTCCTGTACGTTTTCTGTTTTATTATCGGCTGAAAGCTTGAGTCCGCACTTTGTGCAGAAAAGACCGTTGTCCTCTATAACCTCTCCGCACTGAGGGCATTTTTCAGGTTCAGCTGCCGGCAGAGTGTTTTCCGGTTCCTTCTCAGGCTGAGGGATAGCGGAGCCGCACTTTGAGCAGAACAAGTCTCCTTTTTTAAAGGATGCACCGCAGGACGGACAGCATGATCTCTTTTTAATTTTTTCGATCTGAGCTTTGGTAGCTTCGATTTTCTCCATTGATTTACTGATAATGAGTATTGAAGCCTCAAACTCATCTCCGGTTCTTGAAGAATACTTTTCGTAATATTGCTTTCCTATAAGCTTATATTGAGTATCAATATTGAATTCCTCATTTTTAATAATTGTATTAAGAGAGCTTGTTTCAGAAATGTCCTTAGCTTTCTGTGCAAGATCCTTTGATTTGCTTGAAATATTGTGTCCCAGATCCTTAAAAAATGACATAGGATTAATACCGCCTTTCTTTTTAAGGCAGCACTGCACAAAGCCGACAGGCATGCTATGTACAGTGTTGCCTTAATATATATATTTCTTTTATGTATTAATTATACCACTGACGGAAAGCTCTTTCAATACTTGAAAATGTGAAAGTTTTGTGTTATTCTTATCCGGGGGTGTGACAATGGATAAAATAGTATTTATTGCCGGAAAATTCGGGATAGAAGATGAGGATATAACTTTGAAAAGACTTTTTTCAGGGCATATTAACGAAACATATAAGCTTGACTGCGAAAGCGTAAGCTATATACTACAGAAAGTTAACAGCATGGTTTTTAAGAATCCTATTTTTGTAATGGAGAATATCGAGCTGGTCTCAGCGCATATCAGAAAAAAGCTGACTGAAAAGGGAGAGGATTTTTCTCGGCGAATGGTCTGCTATCTTTATAGTGAAGGCGTTAATTATTACATAGATGAGGTCGGAAGCCTATGGCGTATGTATCGTTTTATTGACAATGCTGTTTCATATGATAGACTTGAAAGTATGACCCTTGTAAGGAGCTTTGGGGAGCTGCTTGGAAATGTTCATTTGATGTTAAGCGATATGCCGGCTGAAACTCTTAAAGTTACTATAGAGGATTTTCACAATACTGAAAAGAGGCTTAGTCTTGTTTTCAGAGCTGATAGTGGAGAATATGGGGAGGAACTGGGATTTTTTAAGCGTATGATGAAATATGCCCGTATGTTCGGTGATATGAAGCATGCTCTGAAAGCAGTACACAACGATGCTAAATGCAGTAATGTACTTTTTGACCAGGCCGGAAGAGGAACGGCAATGATTGACTGGGACACAGTTATGCCGGGGTATACTGCATATGATTTCGGAGATGCAGTAAGGTCTTCCTGCTGTGTTGAAGGCCGCTTTGACCTTGACAGGTTCAGAGTGTTTTCAGAGGGATATTTTTCCGAATATAAAACAAGAGTATCTCCGGAGGAGTATACTCTTGCATGTCTTAATGTGACCTCGGAGCTTGCAGCAAGGTATTTTTATGACTTTTTGTCCGGTGGAAACTATTTTGGCGATAAATCCCCGGAGCAAAAATTAAGCCGTACAAGAGAGCTTGTACGGCTTGGGGAAAGCATTGAAATAGTTTTGCCGGAAATAAATGAGATTGTTTTGAAAATACAGCGCTTACATTTCTGAAAAAGAAAGTCCGTTTTTTCCGTTATATTTTGTTCTGTATAAAGCGCTGTCGGCTTCGGCATAAAGCTCCTGAAAGGACGGAGAACCGTTTTCAGGCTTATGGATTTTTACTCCGGCTGAAATTTTGATTTTATGCTTTTTGTCCGGCAGTATATCTGATGATGACAAATTTGCCATGATACGGTTTGTGATTTCATTAATAAGCTCCGGGTCTGTGACATTGTAAAGTATAATGGCAAACTCATCTCCGCCCATACGGCATATAATATCCGAGCTTCTCAGTACTGAATGGAAAGTCGAGGCTACATATTTCAGTACATTATCTCCTACTCCGTGACCGTAAGAATCGTTGATCGACTTGAAGTCGTCAAGATCAAGCATCATCATTGCAAACGGCTTTTTCTGAGTAATAAGATATTCCACCTGGCGGATAAATGCCTGTCGGCGAAGAAGTCCGGTAAGCTCATCCTTTTGGAGAGCGTCCTCTTCAAATCTGTTTTTGAAGTCACGTATGATCCCTTGTATCTGAGTGGCGCTTTCATTGGAATTGAAATCCAGTATTTTTGCTATGTATTTAAGATTATCATCCTTTATAGGCAGAGGAGGAAGATTTTCCGGCATATGGGAAATTGCACCGGTAATCTTTGTCTGAGGAATTACGATCAAGGTATTGTCCGCCATCATTCCGCACATCAGGTCTGTTCTGCTTTCAGGGAATTTCTGTGCAACCGCCTTCATTGCATTTTCAACTGACACATCGTTGCCGATAAATACATATACGCCGATCTGGAACGGTTTACCGGCTATAAGCTTTTCCAGAATCATTTCCTGACAGCCAATTTCATTGTAAAGCCCTGTTTTGTATGAAACATAAAGGTGAGCGTCCTCCATGTTTACCATTATACCGAGGTTTATAAGCGTCAGAGCAAGGCTTGTAAGCAGTATATACGGATAGAAGATTTGGATAATGCAGATTACAGCAAAAATAATTACCGATGCACTCAGAACCTTGCTTTGCTGTCTGCTTATGACCTTACGATATTTTATAAGCTTGTATATCATCATTAAAAGAACGTAAATAACTATGCAATAAAGAGAATAAGCCTTCATTCCAAGGGAATACGATCCATTAGTAGTGTCAACATATTCTATAGGAAGGACAGCCTGAGTGATCACTCCGGTTAAGCAAACCGCCAGAAGTATGATTTTTTCACGCTTTTGCGGTTTTCCTGTGCCTCGTTCTATGTATAGTATAAGATAGTAAAGCAGCAGACAGCTTGTAATGGAAACGCTTGTCAAGAATATAACATGCCAAATATAGTTAAAGGCTTCCGGCACGGATTGGCGGTTGTTTACTGTGTATTCAGTTACAACAGCTGATATCAGGTGAATAATTGCGGTAACTGTAATAGCTTCAAATACCTTTGCGGTTCTGGTATTGAGTCTCTTTTTTGCTTTATAGTACCAGAAACAATAAATCGTGATCAGTAAGCATGCCAGCGGCAGACGAATCTGCATATACATATTTATATCACCTCAAAAATTAATATTATATTAAACTCAGTGAGCGGACGTGCAAGGCACTTCAAATAATATATTTAAGTATAATTTAAGCTTTGAGTTCTTCTATTTCCAAAGAACGTCGATTATTTTTCAAGGGGCTATGGCTAAATTAAGTGTTTTTCAGCGTAGTAGTCGATTGTGTTAAAATATTTTCCCTTTTTAGGATTTTTATGTCTAAAACGACTGGAATTAAACAAAAAACAAATTGAATATATTATACCATATAAATGACCATATGTCAAATTTACATTTGCTTTTATAGCCTACAAATGTTAAAAACAGTTTTTGTGGTACGGTTGAAAAAAGCCGTTATATGTGATACAATAAATAAAGATATATAAAGCGATCAAGGAGTTAATATGGGTTATTTATATTTTACACGGCATGGACAAACAGTATGGAATGTTGAGAATAAGATCTGTGGCAGTACGGATATTGAGCTTACTGAAAAAGGACATGCTCAGGCTCAGGAGCTTGGACATATTATTTTAAACGGTAACTTTAAAATTGATGAGATTATCTGTTCGCCTCTTGTAAGGGCATATAAAACTGCAAGGCATATATCTGAAATAACAGGTATCCCAATGAGAGCTGAGGAACGCCTTATGGAGCAAAATTTTGGACGATTTGAGGGTACAGAAAGGGACGGTTCTGAATTTAGGGAGGCTAAAAACAATTTTATATATGACTTCGACGGCGGAGAAACTATGCTTCACCTTGCCCAAAGGATATATAACCTTCTTGACGAGGTTAAACGCAGCGGAAAGACATGTCTGCTGGTAGCTCACAACGGTATTGCAAGAGTTGTATTCTCATATTTTCATAATATGAAAAACGAAGAATATGCCAGCTTTGGAATAAAAAATTGTGAGATATTGAAATTTGAGTTTTAAAGGAGATAAATCAAATATGTTATTTATATGCTATCCAAAATGTACAACATGTAAAAAGGCGGAAAAATGGCTTGAAAGCAATAATATTTCCTACGAGATGAGGGATATTAAAGAGAACAATCCTGACTATGATGAACTTAAAGAATGGTATGAAAAAAGCGGTCTTCCTCTTAAAAGATTCTTTAACACAAGTGGAGTGCTGTATAAGTCGATGCAGCTTAAAGACAAGCTAAAGGATATGTCAGAGGAGGAACAGCTAAGGCTTCTTGCCACTGATGGAATGCTCGTAAAAAGGCCTTTGCTTATTCATGGCGATATTGTTCTTACAGGATTCAAAGAACCGGAGTGGGAGAAAATATTGACTTTAACAGGTAAATAATATATACTATAAATGAGGCAAGTATAGCTTGCCTCATCTATTCGCCGTATTTTTATGTTGTCATCTCTGGCGACGAGAAAAATGGCGCTTTAAATATAATATTGCCCAGATAATTTAGCGTGGTCTGACCTGCTGGGCAATAAAAAAGGAAGTGCATAAAAGAAAATACGGCACTTTTCTTATTGAAATAAATTGTGTGGAATAAAATAAAAGGAGGATAAAATTGCGGAAATTTATATCAGTTTTTTCTGCAGCAGTTATACTTTCTTCTGCGTTTCTGAGCGGGTGCAGCAATGAGGTTTCGGACGGAGCAGGATACACCTTTGACTGTGCTTTGACGGGAAACCCGTCAAGTCTTGACCCTCAAACGGCAGAGGATGAAAATTCGCTTACAGTAATAGGAAATATGTTTATGGGGCTTCTTAAAACAGGAAGCAGCGGCGCTATTGAAAAGGGAATCGCCGAGGATTATGAGATCGCGGCTGACGGTTTGACATACACCTTTAAGCTTAGGGACGACTGTTTCTGGTTTTATGATGAAAATAAAAACGACAAGGCTGATAAGGGAGAATACAAGCCGGTAACTGCGGATGATTTTGTATTTGCCTTTCAGAGAATATTTAATCCGGAGACCTGTTCTCCTTACAGAGAAAAATTCAGGTGCCTTAAAAATGCTTCCGATATTATAGCTCATAATGGCGATTATACATCGGTCGGCGTTAAGGCGTCGGGAGATAAAACTGTTGTTTTCAGTCTTGATTATGCAAATGCCGAATTTCTTAATTCACTGGCTTCAACTCCTGCAATGCCATGCAATCAGGAGTTTTTTGAAAGCACTAAGGGAAGATATGGCCTTGATGACAGCTCGATTATTTCAAACGGAGCTTTTTTTGTCCGTCAGTGGTTTTACGACCAGTACGGTAAGGACAACTTTATATATATGAAACGGAATACTGTTAATGATAAGAGCGATAAAATTTATCCGTCCTTTGTTAACTTCTATATAAAAGAATCCTATGACGATGCAAAGAAGAGTTTTTCGGAAAGCAAATCCGACGTTCTTGTTTCCTTTACTGCTGAAAAGGGGCTTACTAAAAACTGCAATGTAAACGGATATTCAAACTATACATTGGGACTTATTATTAATCCGGAAAGCAAAAGCTACAGCAATGTTAATATACGCAAGGCTCTTGCTTATGGTATAGACAAAAGCAGCTTTGCTGATAACCTATCTGATGATCTTTCAGCGGCTGACGGAGTAATACCTCCTGATATTTCTATACTGAATAAAAGCTACAGGGAGCTTTATTCTGACAAGAATATATCCATTTCTTATAATGAGAAAAAGGCGGTTGGGTATTTTGAAAAGGGAATGAAGGATATGCAGCTCCAGTCTCTTGAAAATATAAAGATACTTGTGCCTGAAAATATCATGGATACTGAATACCTTCATCTTGTTACCCAGAACTGGCAGAAGCTTTTCGGTTTTTACATCGGTATTGACGAGGTGGCTCAGGAGGAGTATGATCAGAAAATAGCTGACGGAGAGTATGACGTGGCAATATATGCTCTTTCCGGAAACTATAACAGTCCGATTTCAGTGTTGGAGAATTTTGAGTCGGATAATAATTTTTTGCAGTATTCAAATAATCAGTTTGACAGCAAGCTCGACGCAATAAGAAAGCTTGAAAATTACAACCAGGGTCTTGACAAAATTGCAGAGGCTGAAAAAATTATTATTGACGACTGTATATTCATACCTGTTTTTTATAAAAAGGAATATCTTATTATGGGTGAGGGAAACAGTGATGTTATGTTCAATCCATTTACAAAGCAGATATATTTCCAGAAAGCAAAGTACAGAGATTAATGGAGTGGAGTTATGAAATTTATAACATGGAATGTAAACGGGCTCAGAGCCTGCGTTGGGAAAGGCTTTATGGACTTTTTTGAAAAAGAGAACGCTGACTTTTTCTGCATTCAGGAAACAAAAATGCAGGAGGGTCAACTAAGCCTTGAGCTTCCGGGATACTTTCAGTTCTGGCACAGTGCGGAGAAGAAAGGATATTCAGGAACAGCTGTGTTTACAAAGCATGAGCCTTTAAGCGTTATGTATGACTTCGGTACTGATGAGCATAACAGTGAGGGAAGAGTGATCACGCTTGAGTATGAAGACTTTTATCTTGTAAACGCATATGTTCCTAATTCAAAGAGGGAGCTTCTGCGACTTGACTATCGTATGGAGTGGGAGGACGCTCTGCGCAGTCATATTATAGCGCTTGACGAGAAAAAGCCGGTAATTTACTGTGGAGATCTGAATGTTGCTCATAAGGAGATAGACCTTAAAAACCCTAAGACGAATACAAGGAATGCAGGCTTTACCATTGAAGAAAGAACAAAACTTACACAGCTTTTGGAAAGCGGTTTTACAGACAGCTTCAGGCATGTATACCCTGACAAAGAGGGAGCGTATACATGGTGGTCGTATATGTTCAAGGCAAGGGAAAAGAATGCAGGGTGGCGTATTGATTACTTTATAGTGTCAGACAGGCTTGCAGACTGCATAGAGGACTGTATTATCCACTCAGATGTTATGGGCAGCGATCATTGCCCGGTTGAGCTGGATATTAGAACCTGAACCAATAGGTTATTGCGCACGTCTCTTTAGCAAATCCTATCGGTACAAGTTCATAGAATTTGATTATTGCAAAATATGTCTTTTTGTGTTAGAATTATATATGAGCTTTAAACGGCATTGCCTGCCCCTGACAATGCGCACAGATTTGACTTTTACGGGCGGAAAGGCTATGGAAATAGTATGAAGTATTTAGTTGTTCTTTGTGATGGTATGGCTGACTATCCGATTGAGGAGCTTGGAGGAAAAACTCCTCTTGAGGCTGCCGACTCTGTTAATATGGACAAGCTTGGAAAAACAGCTCAGGTTGGTCTTATAAAAACCGTTGCCGATGGGTTAAAGCCGGGAAGTGATGTTGCAAATCTTTCGGTTTTGGGTTATGATCCGATGAAATGCTATACTGGGCGTTCGCCTCTTGAAGCCGGAAGTATAGGTATTGATATGAAGGACACGGATGTTTCTTTTAGATGCAATCTTGTTACTGTTACAGATGAACCGGAATATTCGGACAAGACTATTGTTGATTACTGTGCTGACGATATTTCCACCGAAGAAGCGGCTCAGCTTGTTGAATACCTTGGAGAAAATCTTAATAATGACGAGTTCCGCTTTTACAGCGGCGTAAGCTATCGTCACTGCCTTATCTGGAATAACGGAACTTTGGAGGTAGGTACTCTTACTCCTCCTCATGATATTACGGGAAAGCCGGTAAAGGAATATGTTCCAGCACATCCTAATGCAGAAAAGCTTTACGAGCTTATGAAAAAGTCCTATGATCTGCTGAAGGATCATCCTGTCAACAAGGCAAGAGAGGCTAAGGGACTCAGACCTGCAAACAGTATCTGGCTGTGGGGCGAGGGAGTAAGAGCAAATCTTGAGGATTTCAGCAAAAAGTACGGTCTTAAAGGCTCTATGATCTCAGCAGTTGATCTGCTTAAAGGTATTGGTAAATTTTCAAATATGAACGTTGTGAACGTTGAGGGCGCAACCGGTTATATTGATACAAACTTTGAGGGCAAGGCAGAGGCTGCCGTAAACGAATTTAAAAATGGACAGGATTTCGTGTACATACATGTTGAAGCGCCGGACGAATGCGGTCACAGGCATGAAATTGAAAACAAGGCAAAGTCGATCGGACTTATAGACAAGCTTATACTTGGTCCTGTTGTTGAATACCTGAGAAGTACGGGGGAGGATTTCAAGGTGCTTATTACCCCAGATCATGCAACGCCGCTGTCGCTGAAAACTCATACAAATGATTCGGTTCCGTTTATGATCTATAGCAGTGCTAAGGACGAAAAGGGTGTTGAGACTTTTAATGAAAGAACCGCTAAGGAAACCGGCCTGTTTATTGAAACAGGACATACTCTTATGAATCGTTTTATAAATGAATAGCTTTAAAAATAGCGGGTGCTTTTTAGAGGAGCGCCAATAAAGAAGTATTTAAGTTTTTAAGATAAGGCTGCGTAACCGCCCAGGTTACGCAGCCTTTGGCATCCCAAAATAATTTGTGTAAAATAAAATCAACCAATCAAACAAAGACTTGCAAAAAAACAGGTGGAGGGATTTCCTCTTAATTGCTCAGTTCCTGAAAGCAGCCGTGGCATTCACGCCTACGGCGCGCATACCACGGCTGCTTTCAGGAACAATAATAAGAGGAGAAATATTTTTTTACGCTGACTCTCTTTCCTCAAACATTATCTACTGAAGGAGAAGAAGACAGTGGTTATGATTGCGCATACACTGTCTATACCCAGAATGGGCAAAATCGCCACGCAGATGTCCGATACACCCCGTCTGCCCCTCAAGCTGCATACTCTGGGCATAGGTGTATTTCTGTTCTTCGGGCGTTAAAGGTCGTATCTCCATCAACGTTCCTCCCTGCTTTTTGATTTCTTCGTCTTTTCCTCCGTCTGGATTCTGGCGGCGGCTTCCTTCGCCCAATCGGGCATTTTCTCTGGCTTGATTTCGCCAAGCACATCGTACCTTTCCCATCTGGCGTGCTTTCCGTCCGCAAGGCAGGTTCCGAACACCGCCTGCCCCCTGCCGCCCCTCGCACCATCCAGTACATGGCGATATTGCCCTTGATGACCTGCTCATTCACGTCATTCTTTGCCGAATTATACTCCACGGTGTAAAGCTGCGGCTCTGCACCTACATGGTGTACTGTGGTGTCCAGAAGATAGCCCTCGGATGGGGTAATCTCACGAATGCTCCAGTCATCGCCGCATACATAATATTTTGTTGTGAACTGACCGTTTTCATCGGTGGTATAGGTGTCAATGAGTTCCTCGCCCTTATAGATGCCGTAAACCGCACCTGCAAGGGAAGCGTCCCCCTGCGGCTTGCTGCCTGTTTCCACATCGGTCTTAGTCACTGTTACATTGAATTTCTTCAAAATGTTGTGGAAACTGCGGTTCGTGACCTTTTTCCACTCAATCGGGGCGGTCTGGGATGCAGGGACAACGTAACGGATAGCCGTGTCCACTTCCTCAAGGGTATAAGGCGTGCTGCCGCTGACAAGGACATTCTCAAATTTTGCAACGCCTTTTGCATTGGTAACGGCATATTCATCTACCGCAAGCCCGCTTAAAGACGTGCCGTAAAGGTGGAACTTCACGCCCTCAACCAGATTATCCTCGGACGTTTTCACAACTTCCAGACTGCCACGCTTTAAGGTATTGCTGAATGTGACCGTAGAAGTCTTTCCTCCGATGATTGTCACGGTCTGGGTTTTCTGCGGCTCATAGCGGTCGATGGACTGCTCCGTTACGGTATAAGTGCCAGGGAATAAGCCCTCAACTGTGATATTTCCATTCTTGTCGGTTTTTACGGTCTTATTGAATCCATCGCTTTTGATGGTAAAGGAAATCCCCTCAACAATGCCGTCCTCGGAAGTCTTTTTTAAAGCAACCGTTCCTGTCGGCGTTTCCACGTTGATATACGCCTTGACAGCATCCACGTTCTCCACGCCCGTAACCACGTCCTGCAAGTTCGGGTCGCCGTAGGCAATCATCTTCGCCCCGCTGCTGACCGTCGGCGTGTTGTTCCTTTCCGCCGTAATCCTCGCCTTGCCGTCAAACGCCTTTGCGGATGTGATGGTCAGCTTGTTTCCAGACTTGGACACTTTCACGCCGCTTTCCGAGCTTGTAAAGGAATACTCGGACAATACGCCGTTCTTATCCGTCAGCGTAAGGCTATATTTGCCGTCCTTATAGGCAAGCTCCTTTGTAATGTCTTTCTTGCCCGCCGACATGAAGCTCGGAATCGTGCTGTGCCTTGTCAGCAGGGAAACAATCTGGTCGTAAGCCGCCCTCGCACCGCTGTTGGCATAATTTGAGCCAAAATGCAGGCTGTAAACCGTCGTGCTTGTCTGGCTGTACGGGCTTGTGGCGTTGCGGCATCCCGTGACAAACTCCCATACAAGGGTCTGAGTGGCAAGCCATTTTTCATCATCGCTTCCAGATAAATTACTGCTGTTGCCCTGATAGCCATAGAGCAGGGCAAGCCCCACTGCCTTTTTCTGGTCTGCTGACAAAGCATTCCATGTGTTGGAAGATGCCTTTGCCAGAGTGTTCCCCGTCTTTAACGGAACGCCCGGCTGTATGCAGAACGCCGTTTCCCCGTCCACATACATACGGTACTTGTATTCACCCGTCCCTCCTGCGGTATGACCGCCGATGCTGGCACTGGAATTGTATCTCATGGCGTTCCCTGCACCGTCATAGGTGTGGGTAAAGGAAATCGTGCCGATGTCTCCCGCCGCAAACGCTGTCGTGGCAGGGATGACGGACAATGCCGTGACCGCAGCCAACGCAAACGCCGCAGCCTTTCTCAATAATTTACGAATCTTCATCGTTACCTCCTGTTCGTTCTCATGTTGATAGTTGCTGATTGATTTTCTGACAGAAAAAAGCTGCCCGTCTGGACAGCCTTTAGTTTCTTTTTCTCGGATAGTTACTGGCAGTATCAAGGGGGAGAGGTGTGGAGAGGGGGGATGGTAAAAAAATTTTGTTATCCCCCAAAGGGCATACTTTTCCCCAAGTGTGCGGTTATCTTTCCTGCCCCCGCTGCCGTTGCAGGTGTCGGTTATAAAACTCCAACGCCTTTACCACAAAATCCGTTTCCTGCCCTCTGGGGATTGACTTTGGGATGAGTTTGGTTATCCGCTCGTCCTTGAACGCAGGCTTTTCTTTCTGGTTCGGCTTTTCCTCCTGCATGATGGACTGGATAACCTCGTCCGTGAGCTTGCCCTCCTGCATGAACTTCTTCATCTTGATAGCCTGTGCAAGAGAGGGCGTGGCATCGTTGTAGCCCATCGCTTCTAAGAGCGTGTACTGCTGTTCCTCGGAGAGATAGGAAATCTCCACCGCAGGACGGAACGCAATCTGGCGTTCGTCTACCATTTGCAGAATTTCGGGTACAAGCTCAGTCAAGCGGATATATCGGCGTACCTGCTCATGGCTATCGCCTGTGTCCTTGCCAATTTTTGAAACCGATAAGGCTTTTTTGCCTGCTGACTTCTCCACCACTGGTGGAGAAGTTAAATCACTCCGCTCACCTTGTCGTTTCATCGCTTCAAGTCGCATCTTATACGCAAAGGCTTTCTCACTTGGCAGGATAGTAGAGCGTTGGAGATTACTCTCGACCATAACAATAACCGCTTCGTCATGGGTCAGCTCCTTAACCTCGCATTTCAGCGTTTCAAGCCCTGCAAGCTCACAAGCCTTTTTCCGCCTGTGACCGCTGATTAGCTCATACCGCCCATCTTCTTTCTGCCGAACCGTCGCAGGGGTCATTATGCCGCTCCGTCTGACACTTTCCACAAGCTGCTCCATATCCTCATTCATTAAAACCTTGAACGGATGGTCTGGAAACTCGTCAATCTGGAAAATGGGGATTTCCCGTATTTTACTTAACTTCGCTTCTGCATGGCTCTCGTCAGTTTCAAAGAGGTCATCGTATGCGGTCAGCTCGATTTTTTTGTTTCTCGCCAATTTCTGCCACCTCCTTTGCAAACTGTTCATATGCTGCGGCTACCTTGCCGCCTTTGTCGTAGGCAAAAATGCTCTTGCCCTCTGCGGTGGCTTCCACTGCACGGATAGAGTGGGGTATCTGTGCATCAAAGACTTTAATCCTCTGCCCGTAGGCACTCTTTACCGTTTCGGTAATCTCCTTAGAGATGTTCGTGCGTGGCATTACCATCGTCATCAAGATACCGTCAATCCGCAGCTTGGGATTTATCTGCCGCTTGACCTTTGATACAGAGCGAAGCAACAGCTCTAATCCTTTTGCGGAAAGGTAATGGGGCTGTGTCGGGATAACCACGCTGTCAGCCGCCGCAAGTGCGTTGATGGTCAGCATACCTAAACTCGGCATACAGTCCACCAGAACCACATCATAATTCTTCTTTACATCGTTGATGCAGGTTTTCAGCACACTTTCACGGCTTATGGCGTTAATGAGCCTTACTTCCAGTCCCGACAGTTCAATATTGGACGGGAGCAGGTCAACGCCCTCGTCATGGTGCAGGATGGCTTTCTGGACATTGGCAGGCTTATCGTCTATCACGTCCTGCATGATGCTTGAAAGCGTATCCGACAAATCATCTGGTCTGTCGTAGCCGAGCGACATTGTGAGATTTGCCTGTGCATCGGCATCAATGAGCAGGACTTTCTTGCCCTGCTGTGCCAGACTTACACCCAGATTGACCGCTGTGGTGGTCTTGCCGACACCGCCTTTCTGGTTCGTCAGAGCGATTACTTTGCAATTTGACATAGGTGCGTCCTCCTTTCGCATAGATTTAGCCACTTTGTCAAGGTGGCTATGTAACAGTACCAGAGAACGGCAGAACACAAAAAAGCCGCTTACTCTTAAAAGTCAATAAGAATAAGCGGCTCTGTGATGTGCCTTAGACATATTCAATTTTCATTCTCTTAAGCGGTGCGTGGACGACCTTAAATATCAGCTCGTCAACGCAGTCCGTATATCTGCCCTGCTGTATAAGCTGGTTTTTCAGCTCCACAAGGCTATGTAAAAGCAAGGTTCTTTCTTGGCTATCCACATACAAATGAGTTTTCTTTTCTCTCATAATCGCCACCGTCCTTTCTTGGCTTCATTATACAAGAAACTGACGATAACACTCAAAGGTGCAAATCCATGAAAAAGTATCCGCCATTTCTGAGATACTATCAAATCATACGAAAATGCTCTAACGCATCCTTTATAGCCTTTTCTTTCTCTGGCGGGCATTTCGGCTGTCTGGAATTTTCCGATTTTGGCGGATTATAGTTTACCCTCTCAATAATACCGCACTTCTGCTTTACCTGTGCGATATATAAGCTGCTGACCTTTAATCCCGTATGCTCCAGTACATACTCCTTGATTTCCTCATAGGTGGCTTTGCTCTCCGCAGCCGTCAAATCAAGCTCGTCCATCTTCAGCTCTACCTCGATATGTTGGTCTGCATGAAGTTTGGACAATAAACATACAGTCTCAACGTGGCTTGACACGTTCATTTTAATGTCAGCGGCTGCGCTCGTTCGCGGGAACAAGTCCAACAGTTTACATCGAAAAATATCCGATTTTTGTCCATCTGTTTCAAGTCCGTTCGTTAGCGGGAATATATCAACTGGTTTCGTAAATCCGCATGAAATGGGACTTTTTCGGGAGCAGCAAATTTTATTGCCTCAACCCTTGACGGTTATGCGAGTGGATGGGATTTCATTGTCTCAAGCCTAATTCTTCCCATGACAGAATTTGTATTTTTCCCGCTTCCATATGGACACGGATCATTACGGCCTATTTTTTCGGCCAGTTTGCTCTTTCCTGAACCATAAGTGGTATTTTGCCATCATACATAAGTGAGAGTTCTCTCAGGCGATACAGGTACTCTGAAACACCCAATAACGCCTGAAACATGTGCATCGCTTCATTTTCAAATTCGAGAAGGTATTCCGTTTTCTTTATGGTTCTGTCTTTCGGATTCGGAATGTAAGTAATGACCTGACTCACTGCGTCATATTCAACATCATTATGTCCAATCGCATTTCTTAGTTTTGCATTTACTACAACATCCAAGAAATCGGTGTAGACTTCTGTGTTCAAGCAGAAATGATACCTTGATGCCTTTGTGAGCTTTATAAAATCCTCCAACGAAGATACATTCTTTTCCAAAGGATTCATCGAATTCACGTCAGCTCTGTATTTTATGTTATTGAGAGCGACCGGGATAACAAGCAGATTCCCAAAGGCTTCATAAACATTCAAATAAAACTGCTTTACACTGTCAAAGCTACTCGTTGTCGAGCCTTCAACTTCAAGATCAAAAGCATCCTCTTTGCAATACTGTATTGCAAGAGCCGGAATAAGGCGCTGGTATATTTTTACGAAATCATCGTATGCCTTATAAATTAAATCCTGTAGCTCATCAAGATGGTAGCCATCATGTGAATTTAAGAAGGTTACTAAGCTCTTCAGCTGAGTGGAGTCCAGTATCATAATTCCTGCGCTAAAAGAAAGATCGTCTAAAATATCCTTTTTGAGCGCAGAATAAAAACCATGAACCTCAATCATATGAACAGCTCTTAATACTTCAGACTCATCTCTGCACTGAAAGTATTGTCCGGAGAATTCCTTTTGAATCTCCTGAACAAGATATTCACTGTTGCTTTTGAATAGGTCAATGATTCTCTTGTAGTTCTTCCATTTCTTTTCTGTTGCATTAAGCTGTGATACCGCTTTTCCGAACTGCTCATATGAATCATCCGTCTTCATACGATTCATATAGCGGATAAACGGAGTAATTATGACTTCTTCCAACTCCGCTGCTTTGCCTTGTTTCACAGTCGGAAATTCACCAGAGCATTCAACCATGTAGTCAGCTTCGGCATCCTGGATTTCATCCGCATTGTCAAAAGAAAACTTCAACCCCGGACAGTCTTGTCCTATCTTAACGCTGCCAGATAAGGAAGTACCACATTTACCGCAAGCCAGAACAATAGGATGTTCTTCTTGCCATCCAACCTGTAATCGGATTCTGGTAATGCTTCCGCACACCTGACATTTTATAAAAGTATTATAAACCATGCACTTCCCCCATTTATATTACCCAAGTTGAATATACCCAACCCATAATCTGTCACTCATCCGCCTGAAGTCTGTAGGACTGCTCCACGATCTCCATGATCTGATCGACATCCGATGTGTGCTCCATATAAAGCTCAACATCGCCGTTGCCCCATCTGCCGAGGCCGGTTATGTCACGGCATATACCATTCGGATCGATCACCTCTGAGAACTTCATATTTACAGAAATACGGAGTCTCTGTTTCTGGAAAACAATATCCACGAAATTGGTATCCAGCTTATAGGCAACGTACAGTTTTTTGAACTCGCGTTTCACATCTGGAGAGAGATTCTGGATTCGACGATCAAGAACTTCAAACAGCGTTTTCGTGAAAACGTTTGTATCATAAGTTGCGAGGCTGTAACGCTCTGCAGGTTTTTCCACCGTCTGATAAGGAGCCAGCTCTGCAGCGGTCATATCCGGGTACGCCCAGATTCGTTTAGCCTTATCTGCCAGCAGCGAGGCGCGTTCTTTTATTCTTTGTTCATTCCATTCCGTGAGTTTAACAACATAGGCATTCAAGCGGAGTGCACTTTCCTTAAAGCCGCCCTCCATATCCATCTTGACCATAAACGGATGGTCGCTCATTTCTGAATTATACGCTGTAAGCGTCAGATTGCCGATGGTGTGCAGATAGGTCTTTTGTACTTCGCGCCAATTCGCTCCAAGCATCTGTTGCCACTCCTGGCTTAGACTGCTGTTCTGAGGCATAATATGCTCAATCGTATAATTCTCAATGATGATCGGAGCCTTGTTTCCATAGTTCTCCAGATGACTGAGGATAAAGTTACGGGAGCGCATGTTGTAAATATCTCTCGACACAAAGGCAGCTGTGAACTTATCATCGTTCGGGAACTCTTTATAATCGTCTCGCATTACAAAGAAAGCCTTGATAGAATTGACGTAGTCATCCGGTCTGATTTCATTTCTCAGTGTAGCAAATGTCTTATTCAGAGAATTTGTCGGTATATCACAGATGCTGCGCCGGAAGACATAGCTGATGCAAAGCCGGATAATCAACTTCAGATCATCCTCGGAAATGATACCCTCGGCATAATCATTATGCACTTTAAGCAGGAAAGGATATGAGACTTCCATACGAAGGTCGTTGATGTCCTCATACAAGGATTTGAGTGAGGGATTGCTGCTCCTCTTGAATACCATATCGGTGTAATACTTGGCGTAGGTCAGCAGGTCCTGACACAACTCACGGATAGTGCCGAACTCGCAATTCAGATGATAGAGCTTGAACTCTTCATACACGCGGTCCTGCTTAGGAATACGTGTAATCTTCATTGTCAGGTAATCGCGGAAAAATCTATCCATGACGGAATCCTGCGTCTCATAAACGAACAGCAATTCCATAGGCCGCCATAGATACTCGTAGACATATGTCTGCTCCGTAGGCTCCAGACCCATAAGAACATAGTTCCGGATCAAGTCAGATTCAGACAATTCTTTACCGGTGGAATTCAAGCTCTCGAAAATAGCCTGTGCATCATCAACTGAGCGGTCCAGTGTTATATTGACGATCTGCAGCTTGCCAATCGACTCGTACACCTCGGCAGGCTGTAATTCTTTATCAGCAATCTTCCCCGCAAAGAATTTATAGTTGTCGAGAAGCCTTGATCGCGTGTCTTCAGGGATAGGCTTTTCCTCTACAAGCCTCATCAAGATATCCCGATCAGTTTATGTTAAGAGCAGCTTATAGCGTTCATCGCCACTTTCGTACTCGTTTTTCAGAAGCATATTATCAATGCGACGGGCATTGATGGTTGTATCGTTCGGATTCTTTATGGCATAATCACGCAGGGCAAGCAGGAGCAAAGACAACGTAGTCATTCGTTGCTGGCCGTCTATAATCATATATTTCTGGACTCCGGTCGGCATTGCCTGCTCCGCAATATTCACGATGGAACCGACAAAATGGCCCACTTTTCCCTTCTTCTGCATCTCGACGATGTCATTCCAGAGGCGGGTACATTGTTCGATATCCCAGCTGTAATATCGCTGATAAACCGGAATCAGGAACTGCTTGTTCCCGTTTAAAATCTCATAGATGTTACCTTTACGTGCGTCCATATTCTACCTCCAAGAATTATTCTTTCTTTCCATATGGCGCAGGTTCTTCAGCAACCATACTTAAATTCTGCTCTGGCCGAAAGGAATAATTAGCAACCTTGTGTTCGCGCTGTTCCATATCTGCATTGTCCGTCCACAATTCACACTGCGTCATTACGGTCTGAACAGCATCGTCCATACCTTCCGGTGGATAGCGATGTTTCTTAAGGAGCTTTTTGATCATCATCCGCATTTTTGCTCTGGCTGAGTCACGCTTCTGCCAGTCAATCGTGCGGTTCTTACGGAGGGTATCTGCCAACTCTTTTGTGATGGCTATCAGCTCCTCGTTTTCATAGAAGTCCTTAATTGCTTGTGGTTTTGTCAAGGCGTCATAGAATGCCAGCTCATCAGCTGTCAGGCCAAGCTGGTCGCCTTCCCTCTGAGCTACCGCAATCTGTTTTGCCAAATTGAGGAGCTCTTGAATGACTTCTTCATTTGTAAGCATACCGTTCAGATAACGGTTCATGGCGCTTTGGATGATCTCGCTGAATTTCTCTGACTTGACTACATTGGTACGACGGTAAATCTGCACCTGCTCAGCAATCAGCTTCTTCAGTAATTCAACCGCGAGGTTTTTCTCCTTCATCTTGGAGATTTCCTCAAGGAATTTCGGATCAAACAGCGAGAACTCCTCCGATACGTCAGAAAACAGATTTATGACACCTTCGCTCTTCACGCTCTGGCTGAGGAGTGCATTTATTCTCGCATTCATTTCCGGCAGGGAGATTTTCTTTCCCTCGCCCTGATTCATAAGGCGCATAACAAGCACACGGACCGACTCAAAGAATGCAGCTTCGATTCGTAGGCTTTCCTCTACTAACGATGAGCAGAGCGACAGCGCCTGACGGAGCATAAGGGCTTCCTTTAGGAAATCTTCACGCTCACGCTCTTTGTCAACGGCAACAATAAAGTTAACCGCACCACTGATAGCCCTTGATCGCTCAAGGTCAGTCCCAATAGTAAATTTGGAATAATCGTACCCGTGGAAAATATCGCGGCAGATGGAGAGTTTCTCCAAGAACTTCGGATAGGCCACCTTTGCAACATCGGTGTCACCGTAGTTCTTCTTATCACGGGAGGTATAATCGTTCATCGCTTCTTTAAGCGCAGCTGCGATGCCGACATAATCTACAACCAGTCCGCCTTCTTTATCTCCAAATACACGGTTTACACGTGCAATTGCCTGCATAAGATTGTACCCCTGCATTGGCTTATAAACATACATCGTGGCCAGCGAAGGAACATCAAATCCCGTCAGCCACATGTCTACGACAATTGCAATCTTAAGCGGACTATCGTTGTCTTTAAACTTTTTCGCAAGCTCATCCTTGTGACGTTTGTTTCCGATAACGGCACGCCACTCCTCCGGGTCCTTATTGCTTTCCGTCATAACAACAGCGACCTTCTCTGTCCATGACGGTCTGAGCTGCATGATACGGTCATAGATCTTCATTGCAATGGCGCGGGAATAGGCAACAATCATCGCCTTGCCGGTGAGCAGATTTGCACGATAATTCTCGTAGTGATCGAGAATATCATCAACCAATGAAGCGATTGTCTGGTCATTTCCGAGGATAGCTTCCATCTGGCCCAGTTCACGTTTGCTCTTGGCGATAACATCAGGATCGGCGTTATTAGCCATGATGTCATACTCGGTATCAATCAGGCGTAGTGTAGCCTCATCCAGCTTGAGTTTAATAACACGGCTCTCGTAATATACCGGACGGGTAGCGCCGTCCTCGACCGCCTGCGTCATATCATAGACGTCAATGTAATCTCCGAAGACTTCACGGGTGCTTCTATCTTTCATGGAAATAGGTGTACCAGTGAAACCTATGTACGTAGCATTCGGTAAGCTGTTACGGATGATTCGCGCTGTGCCGATCTTGATTTTACCGGTCTCAGCATCGACCTTTTCTTTTAAGCCATACTGCCCACGATGCGCTTCATCAGCCATGACAACAATGTTCCTACGCTCGGACAGAGGCTCATGGGATTCCTCGAATTTCTGCATTGTGGTGAAGATGATGCCGTTTGCCTGTCTGCCATCGAGCAGGGACTTCAAGTGTTCCCGGCTCTCAGCGTGCAACGGCTCCTGACGCAGAAAATCCTTACACTTTGCAAACTGGCCAAACAGCTGATCATCCAGATCGTTTCGATCCGTAAGTACCACGATTGTCGGGCTGCTCAGTGCTTCTTGCAGCAGATGAGCGTAGAAAACCATCGACAGGGATTTTCCGCTGCCCTGTGTATGCCAGAATACACCACCTTTTCCGTCTGTCTCGGTGGCGTGTCTCGTAGACTCAACCGCTTTGTTGACCGCGAAATACTGATGGTATCCAGCTAGTATTTTAAACTGCTTTAATCCTTCATTGGAGAAGCAGATAAAGTTCTTTATAATGTCCAGCAAGCGTTCACGGGCAAAGATACCCTCAAAGAAAGTATCAAACTGTGCGTACTGAGTGTTCTCATAACTTCCATCCTTGGTTTTCCACTCCATGAAGCGGTCTTCGCCAGAAGTAATCGTTCCTGCCTTTGAGGTTAGATGGTCGCTCATAACGCAGATGCAGTTATAAATGAACATCGACGGGATCTCCTGCATATAGTTTCTGATCTGCAAATATGCTTCGGAAGCATCTGTCTCTTCCCGCGATGGGGACTTCAGCTCTACAAGTACAACCGGAAGGCCATTCAAGAAGAGGAGGACATCCGGACGCTTATTGCTGTTTTCAATAAAGGTCCACTGGTTTGCAACGATAAAAGAGTTATTGTCAGGATTCTTGTAGTCAACAAGGTATACGAGGCCGGAGCGCTCCTCGCCCTTGACAAAATAGCGCACTTCAACGCCATGCTGAATATAATCCATGAAGACAGCATTTTTCTGGACCAGTTCGGCATTCTCGAAATTTTTCAACTTGAACAGGGCGTCGCTGATCGCATCTTCCGGCATAGAGGGATTCAGGCGATGCAGCGCGTCCGTCAGCTCATCTTCATATAGAGGGTTGTTAAAATCCCTTTCAATATCAGGGCCGTAAACATGACGGTATCCCATTCCTTGGAATAGCTCTATGATGGAATTCTCATAGTCAGCTTCCGTATAAAATCCTGACATATCAAT
>CANPXN010000002.1 GCA_947586185.1 uncultured Clostridia bacterium | reverse complement strand
GCATATCTTAGGAAGATTGCCATTGACGGGTACATCATTCAAGTAGACCATAGCGACATTAAGGCAATGACAGCGGAGATACAGAAAATCGGGGTCAACGTCAACCAGATTGCAAAGCGCGTCAATGCGACGGGCAGCGTCTACCAAGAGGACATAGAGAAAATAAAGGGGGTGCTTGCGGAGATATGGCGGTTACACAGGCTTTTCCTGCCGTCTCGGCTTCCACTGTGCATATCCCTCATTATTTAAAGTTTCAAGTAAAAATAATCCCGTAGGACGGCGTTTCTCATTACAGGGAGCCTGTGGCGGAACGCCCCATTCATTTAAATAGTTCTGTGTCATCTCTAAAAAAAATGTTTCAAAAGCTTCTTTCATACTCATAATTAATTACCTCCAATGTTCCCTAATTTGAGATAATCGGATAAATAGTTCCTTGATCATAAATTATTTCCGATCAATAAGTAACCTAATCTAAACTTTTCCTAAGCATAAGCCTTCATTTAATGTTCCATTTTCCTTTCATATTCATCAGCATATCTTCAATAGAATCTGCAAGTTTAACTGATCTCCTGTCCATAACATCGACAGCAGTAACTTCACAAGTGTCATTATTCACCTGAACAAGGTAGCTGTCATTGCCGTTTATGACACAATATGTACCAATCAAGAAATATTTATGATCAGACAAATAGTGAGTTTGTTCATTATCGAAACCAGATATGATTCTCTCGTCAATATCACTATATGGCGTGAGTCCATTCAATCTTAAAATCACTTTTTCACTTGAAGTCTGAATTCTTCCGTCCAAAGCAAGAAACCAGTAGGTGGATAAAAAGTCCTTGATTTGCGGATGAATGGAAAAACCAAGCTCTTTTTCCACTGTGTCAAAAGAAACAGGTTTTTCTTGAAGTCTGGGTTTCCATTGTGCATAACCTTCGTCATCTAATGTTTGAAGTAAAAATAATCCTGTCGGATATTTTTCTTCATTACAAGGTGCTTTGGGAGGAACTCCCTTTTTCTTTATATTGTTCTGTGTCATTTCCTCAAAAAATGTTTCAAAAGCTTCCTTCATACTCATAACAAATTACCTCCAAAGTACATTTTGTATGTACAACTTTCAATTTATTTTCTCACAATTAATAAACCACCCTCTCCATAAACAACAAACACCAGTTACCTTAGCACAGTGGTTCTTCATGATTAAATTATTTTCATTATACCATACTCTACAAAAAACATCCAGCATAAAATGAAAATAATTCAAGCTGCATTGCAAATCCAGAAACAATGTGATATAATAGAAAATGAAAAATAATGCAAAATACACCAAGGTGGGAAAAACAAAAATTAAAATAATATATCTTTTATTGATATTCTGATAGTGATGTAATTATATGATTGAAATTTTGCAGATGAAACTTCAAATTCTCAAAAATATTATAAGTATGGGGGAATATAAGTGAAAGCGAGAGAATATGAACTGATACTGGATTCACTTCAGATGACAGCGGTTTATGTCATACGGGAAGATAATCATAAAATTTTATACTACAATAAACGGGTAAGAGAAGTTGCGCCGAATATTGAGAAAGGCATGATTTGCCATGAATTATGGAAAGGTACCTGTGATAATTGTCCGCTGTTGTATATCGGAGATAAAAATGAAGCACGTTCCGTTAATTATGACGATCCTTTTGGTAAGGCAGTGGAGATTGCAGCTACTCGTATTATGTGGGAGGAAACGATTCCGGCATTTATGATCGCAGTTACGCCTTATGCAGAGGTGGCAAATCATGTATACCATAAGGTTTTACGAGGAAATTTAAGTACGGATAGCTTCTCTATCGTAAAAGTGGACGATGAAGAAATTCAGGAAATGCGTGAATATATGACTTCTCTTACCGATTGGTTTCTTGGTATTGCCAAATGTGGTTATGTTTATGAGGACGATATAGAACGATATGAGAATTTTGTCCATTTTGAGAATGTGAAAACCGAATTGAAAAAAGGTGCAAAAAAACTGAGTTGTATTTATCGCCGCAGAGCCGGTAACAGATATAGATGGCACCATCTGGAAATTGTTCCGGATTTCGATTATACGGACGATAACCAGAAGGTCATGATCTGTCTTAAGGATATCCATGATACGTTCAAGGAAGGGCTTGCGAGAGAAGAGGTTAATATCCGGAACCAGGAGATTATTAACTCGTTGGGCGAGACAAACTTTGCTATTTATGTTGTAGACCTACAAAGCGGCGGTGTAAATATAGTGCAGACTACGGAAAAGATAAGACAATCCGTGAACACAGAAATTTATACGTGGGATAATGTTTTTAAAGGCAAAGGAGCCGATTACATATCACCTGAGGATCAGGAGAATTTATACAATCAGCTTTCCCTGGAGTCGATGAGAACAGCATGGAAGAACGGAGAAAAGAAAAAGACACTTCTGTGTCAGGTGTTGCTGTATGGTGAGTGGCGGTATATTTCCATATCAGCCTATTTTAAGGAGAGCATAAAACAGGGCGGTTATGCGATCCTGACTTTTCAGGATGTTGATGAACAGACGAAAAGAGACATGGAGCGGACGCGGAATGACCAGAGAATGGCGGCAATTATCAAATCAAGGTATAGTATATTAAATACCATAGATTTGGAAACCGGAATATGTGAGAGAGTCTATCTGAGAGAAGGTATTACTGGCAGGCGTGAGGTAGGTGATTATGATTATTATGTTAGAAAAGCATTTGAGGAAACGGTTGTAGAAGCAGACAAGAAAGAGTTTAAAAAAGCGCTATTTCTCGAAAATCTTCGGAAAAATGCTGAAACGGTAAAGGATTATCGCGAAGATATTTGCCAGTATAGACACAGGGGCACATCTTTATTATGGACAGAGGAGCATGTGCTTTATTTACGACAGGGAGAAAAAACAGTTGTTAATATATTGGGACGTGATATTACGTCAGAAAAGCTGGCGGAAGAGCATGCATACAGGGAGTCGATAGAAAAAGCATCTATTATAAACACCTTAAGCAGTATGTTTTTTGCAACATATTATATGGACCTTGAGAATGATTCATTCAGACCTGTAATGCAGAAGGCGGAAGTTAGCAATACCCTTGGAGATGAAAGAAATTATACACAGGGGATTCATATGTATGCCCAAAACTTTGTTTCTGCTGATGACAGAGAGGAATATTTGGAGCATGTTAATTATCAGAAATTACTGAATTCCTTGAGTATAGAACATCCGGTGGTTGCTTTTGAATATCGTATGGTACCGGATGAGAATAATCGGAGAGCATGGATTCGAGCCAGTATAGTATTGGCTGAGACAACAAGCGATGGCAGACCAAAACGGGCGCTATATGTGGCACAGGATGTGACGGAAAGTAAGCTAAAGGAAGAACAGGAGCAGCAGGCATTAAGAGAAGCATGTGAAGCCGCCAATTACGCAAATGCAGCCAAAAGTGATTTTATGTCAAGAATGAGTCACGACATCAGAACTCCGATGAACGCCATTATCGGAATGACAGCAATTGCAGGAAAATATTTGGAGGATAAGGAGCGTGTTGAAGACTGCTTGAGAAAGATTACTGTCTCCAGCAGACATCTTTTATCGCTTATCAATGAAGTTCTTGATATGAGCAAGATTGAATCAGGAAAAATAGATTTGACGGAGGAGGAAGTTAATTTATCCGAACTGATTGGAAATCTGGTAACCATGATTCGACCTTCCATGCAGGAAAGAAAGCATAATCTTGATGTGCATATTACGAACGTGGAGCATGAGCTTGTAATCGGCGATACCATGAGAATGCAGCAGATTTTTATGAATATATTGGGAAATTCAGCAAAATACACGAATCCGGGCGGAAATATTGAGATGGAAATTAACGAGAAAGCATCCAATATGCACGGCTATGGCTGTTATGAATTTGTTTTCCGTGATAACGGAATCGGTATGAGTAAGGAGTTTCTGGAAAAGCTGTTTGAGCCATTCAGCCGTGCAGAGGATTCAAGGGTAAGCAAGATCGAGGGTACAGGACTTGGAATGACCATTGCAAGGAATATTGCCCGCAGGATGAATGGTGATATTTCAGTAGAGAGTGAGATAGGCAAAGGTACAAAATTTGTTGTAACGTTGATTCTTAAGCTTGTGGATACAGAGGAACCTAATACGGAGAAGCTTATGGATTTGCCGGTGCTGGTGGTAGATGATGATAAAAGTGCCAGCGAGATGACATGCCTGATTCTCGAGAACATCGGAATGAAGGGCGAATATGTTCTGAGCGGAAGAGAAGCCGTACAGAGGGTATGGGAGCATCACCAGAATAATCAGGATTATTTTGCCGTGATTTTGGACTGGAAGATGCCGGAAATGGACGGTATTGAGACAGCGAGGGCGATTCGTAAAAAGGTTGGTCCTGATGTACCGATTATTATTTTGTCGGCATATGATTGGAGCAATGTGGAAGTAGAAGCACGCCGTGCAGGTGTAAACGGTTTTATATCCAAACCGCTGTTTAAGTCACGTCTGGTATATCTTTTTAATCAGATTGCAGAAAAAGATAAGAGTAAAGAACTGCCAGAGGAATCGTTTACTAAAGTGAATTTGAACGGAAAAAGAATTCTTTTAGTAGAGGATAATGAGCTGAATCGGGAAATAGCCGAAGAGATTATTGGTGAGACCGGAGTGACGGTAGAAAGTGCTGAAAACGGACTAGAGGCATTGGAAAAATTTGAAAAAATGGACGAAAACTACTATGATATGATATTGATGGATATTCAGATGCCGATCATGAACGGGTATGAAGCTGCTGAGGCAATCAGAAAGCTTACACGTAAGGACGCTGCCGAAATTCCGATTATTGCCATGACTGCAAATGCTTTTACAGAAGATATACAGCGTAGTAAGAATGCCGGTATGAATGAGCACCTTACAAAACCACTGGATATTGAGCAGTTGATGAAGTGTCTGGAAACATGGATTGGAGAAAAAAAGGTTTAAAATAATGTAGAGGGCATTAATATCTTGAAAATAGCTAATACCGTCTATGTTTGGTACAATATAGTATCAAATATAGGCGGTGTTTTTATATTACAGGAAAGTTCTATGATATGAAGAAGATACTGCGTATCAAGTATGGTGCTGCGATGTTACATACATAAAATCAGGAAACAAATTTTACTATTTATACGTGATTATAGACCTGTTTTCAAGAAAAGTAATTGCATATCATATCAGCAGTAAAATTGATAGTAAAGTATCTGGAAATTTTGAAAGGGTAACAAATATGTAGGGATCATGAAAACATAACCTTACATAAGTATAAACTAAAAAGGAGAATGTAAAGATGAAAAACACAGCAAAATATGAATTCACAGATGAAACTCGTATTATTTTTGTCAAATGTGTTGAACATCAAGTAAAACGTATCAAGGCATTAAAAGAATTTAATCCTCCGAATAAAGCAGGAGAAGCTCATAAAGGCGATTTAGGTGGTTGGATTGAATCGAAAGGACATTTTATCAAAGGCAAGTAACGCAGCTAATTTCTTTTATGAAATTCTGCACGTTCATTATTATGCTGATGAAGAAGACGATGAAGCAGAATTTGATATGGAAATGTTCAAAAGTTTTTGCGTACATATTAAAAACACATATCAGATTTTCTATGATGGAACTGACAATCGAAATGAAATTATTTCATTTCTTGCCCCTTATGGTAAACTTGTAGAAATTGCACATTTCCCTGATGTAATTGATATGGAACACGAAATAATAAAATTGCTCGCTTTATTGACAATAGGAGCAATTGATGATATTCGCTGGGCAGATTCAAAGCAAAATCAATTTCATCCCCTCGGAGTAAGTGGAACTATATGGTATGACTTTGATAATGATACAGAAGAAACATTATGGAAACGTTTGAAAGATTTTATACAAACTAATGATGGATTTTGTTCGGCAGATGAAGCTTATGAAGAATGTTTACTTTGCGTAGACATTGAAATAACTAAATAAATGCAAAAGCCCTCCAAGGAGAATTAAACTCCTCCTCGGAGGGTCTTTTTGTATATCAAATTTATATTTGTTCTGTTACTTAGGCTCTCAATGGCTTAGCCGGTGCTTACACTAATGGCAACGGCTAATGTGGTATAATTACTATCCCATATTAACAATAGGATAGAACGGTTAGTACAACCGTTAAAACATTGGTCAATATTGTACATAAAGAAAAAACAGAGAGCAAAAAACTCTCTGTTTTTTTGATTACAGCCAAACCGTAACGGCAAAGCCGCCTACAAAGATGTAGGGTTTTGTGTAATATTGTATTGGTGGAGGCGACGGGAATCGAACCCGTGTCCGAAAACCAATCCGCACAACTTTCTACGAGTGTAGTTTATCTTTTATAATTCCCTCCCCTATCCGCCGACAAACAGGCTAATAGGCTCAGTAGCTCCTGATACATTCAATCCGACCGAAGCGCTTCGGAAGAACGTTCACCACTAATCGACGCCCTTAAAAAGCCGTGGTACTCTAAAAAAGGACGGAAGCAGACTTAGGCTGCTACCTGTAAGTTTCTTGTGCTTACAGTAATATTTTTTCTAGCGTTTATATTTAAACGTGGAATAGTTTAAAGAGATATGCCTGCTCTACTCGCTTATCGTGTTTCAAAGTCCCCGTCGAAACCTTTACGCCCCCATTATATAGCTAATCATACTATACATTATTATATAGTAAATAAAAACAATCTTTATCAAATCCACCATTCCGGCGTCAGTTCACCAAGTGTTATTATCTTGCCCTTTTCGTAATCCAGCATTATTTCAATTGATTTATAGGTATCCGGCATAAGCTGAACCATCAATTCACGGCAAGCTCCACATGGAGCACCTGTTTTACCATTTGTAAGTATCGCCAAAACCTTGCTTATTTGGTTCTCTCCGTTAGTTATCATGTTGAAAATAGCATTACGTTCAGCGCAAATCCCCAATGTTGAACAGGTATCAATGCAAACGCCCGTATAAATTTTCCCGGATTTTGAAAGTATGGATGCAGCAACTTCTCCTGCCGTAACATAATCAGAAATTTTTCTCTCATTCTGAACTGCTTTTGCAGCGTTAAGCATAGCTTCCCAGATAGAATCCATTTTTATACCTGCCTTATTGAATTTTCAGCTTAACTGCCCTGTCGATCTGCCTCTTTGCATCCTTTTGAGCGGCAGCTTCACGCTTGTCATACAGCTTTTTGCCCTTGCAAAGTCCAAGCTGAACCTTCACCTTTGAGCCTTTGAAATAGACAGAAAGAGGAATAATTGTAAGACCATCCTGTTTAACTTTACCGAAAAGTCTGTTGATCTCTTTCCTGTGCATCAGTAGCTTTCTCACTCTAAGCGGATCCTTATTAAATATATTTCCCTTTTCATAAGGTGATATGTGCATTCCTTTAATAAAGATCTCGCCGCCGTCAATAGAACACCAACTATCTTTAAGATTAAGCTGCCCCTGACGAACTGATTTTACCTCTGTGCCAACAAGCTCAATACCAGCCTCCATGCTCTCTAAAACGAAGTATTCATGTCTTGCTTTACGATTTTCAGCTATTGTCTTAAAATTTTCAGCTCCCATAAATACACCTCCATTTTTGAGAGTAATTTATTATATAACATTTATAACGACTTGTCAAGAGCTTTTATTAAAAAACTTATAAGTATGACTTTGTCCTGCCCATATCAATGACGAACTCAGGGTTATCTTCCCTGATTCTGTTGATAAGAATGTCGAAATTCGTGTAGTCATTCCTGAGCGCATTCGCTTCGTCTGCTGTGATACCGAAAAGCTGTAAAAATTCGACCTTGCCATGCAGTGTTTCTATTGTATTAGCCGAGGTATCACTTATAACTACTAAGCCGGTAATCCGTGATTCAACACCAATATGAAGTGACTGTCCATTACCCGGAATAAAATCTCCGGCTTTAAAATACTTTTCTGACTGAAATGTATATCTCGCAAGGTTTGAAAGCACATCTAATGCCCAAAGGCATTCATCAGGAGTTTTAGCTTTAAGCTTCAACGTCATTTCATAGCCCCATTTACTCCATTCTTCACCAAAGGCATTTTCATCGGCATACAGCTCAGACATGCCATATGTAACAATATGCATGTATCCCTTGCCTGTATCATATATTGAAAATCCATCAAGGTATTCGTTTCCGCCAAACATAGCCCTTGATTCTATATTTGTACCGTAATGATACGGCTTTACTCCGGGATATAAAGCATCAAACTGTTCATCAATTGCATCCCAGCCAGGCGACCATTCGTCATCCTCCTGCATTTTTTTAATATATTCTTCTTTTGTCATATAATTTACCTCTTTAAAACAAACACCCGGATTTTACGCCGGGTGCTGTATTTTTGTTATTACTTATTAGCCTTTGCTTCAATATCAGCAAGAGCGTCCTTTCTTGAAAGGTTAACTCTTCCCTGCTTATCAATTTCAACTACCTTAACAACGATTTCATCGCCAATCGAAACTACATCCTCAACCTTTTCAACTCTCGACTTGTCAAGCTTTGATATATGAACAAGTCCGTCCTTACCAGGAGCAATTTCAACAAATGCGCCAAATGACATAATTCTTACAACCTTGCCCTTATAGATAGCGCCTACCTCAGGACCGTTTGCAATTGTCTGAACAATGTTAAGCGCCTTGTTTACATTATCCATATTGATTCCGGATATAAATACATTTCCGTCCTCGTTAATGTCTATCTTAACATCACATTCAGCAGTGATCTTCTGAATAACCTTACCGCCCTGACCAATTACTTCACGAATTTTCTCAGGATCGATCTTTGTCTGAATCATTTTAGGAGCATATTTACTTACTGTACTTCTTGATTCAGGAATTGCCTTGAGCATTATCTCATCAAGAATATAATTTCTTGCCTTATGAGTCTTTTCAAAAGCTTCTTTAATAATTGCAGGAGTAAGACCGTCAACCTTGATATCCACCTGAATAGCAGTGATACCTTTCTTAGTACCGCCTACCTTAAAGTCCATATCACCGAAGAAGTCTTCAAGTCCCTGAATATCTACCATAGTCATAAACTCATCACTGTCAGGCTTTGTAATAAGTCCACATGAAATACCTGCAACAGGAGACTTGATAGGAACACCTGCGTCCATAAGGGCAAGTGTTGAGCCGCATATTGAAGCCTGAGATGTTGATCCGTTTGAAGACAGAACCTCAGAAACAAGTCTTAAAGCATATGGGAACTCCTCAACAGAAGGGATCACAGGTTCAAGAGCTCTTTCAGCAAGGGCGCCGTGACCAATTTCACGTCTTCCTGGACCTCTGCTTGGCTTTGTTTCACCTACAGAATATGAAGGGAAGTTATAATGATGCATATATCTCTTGGAGTCTTCTTCATCAAGGCCGTCAATCCTCTGAGCCTCGCTTACAGGACCAAGAGTAACGACTGTGAGAACCTGAGTCTGTCCTCTTGTGAAAAGTCCTGAACCGTGAACTCTTGGAAGAAGTCCCACCTCGGCAGCAAGAGGTCTTATCTCGTCAATGCCACGTCCGTCAACACGCTTGCCCTCATAAAGCCAGTTTCTTACGATCTTCTTCTGAAGCTTATAAATACATTCATCAATCATAGCTTCCTGCTCAGGATATTTTTCATCAAATTCAGCATGAATATCGTCAACTATAGGCTGAAGTCTTTCCTCACGAACATTCTTATCGTCAGTATCAAGAGCAAATTTAACTCTTTCAGCTGCAAACTTTTCTATAGCATCAAACATATCGTGGTCAACTTCCATTGACTCAAATTCAAATTTCTTTTTACCGATCTCAGACTGGATGCCGCTTATAAACGAAACCATTTTCTTGATTTCTTCATGGCCTGTCATAATAGCCTTGAGCATTGTATCATCGTCAACCTCGTTTGCTCCGGCTTCGATCATAACGATTTTTTCCATTGTTCCGGCAACAGTAAGATTGAGGTCTGATACAGGGCGCTGCTGGGCTGTAGGGTTGAGGACGATCTCTCCGTTAACAAGGCCTACGCTAATGCCTGCAATAGGGCCCTTCCATGGAATATCTGAAATTGAAATTGCAATTGAAGTTGCGATCATTCCGGTAATTTCCGGTGAGCAATCAGGGTCAACTGCAAGTACAGTCATTACAACTGATACATCGTTTCTCATATCCTTAGGGAAAAGAGGTCTGATAGGTCTGTCCACCATTCTTGATGTCAGAATTGCCTTTTCAGACGGCTTGCCCTCTCTCTTTGTAAATGAACCAGGTATTTTTCCAACTGAGTAAAGCTTTTCTTCATAGTCAACTGAAAGTGGGAAAAAGTCAATTCCCTCTCTTGGCTTTGCACTTGCGGTCACATTTGCCATAACCACAGTTTCACCATAGCGTACCCAGCATGAACCGTTTGCAAGTCCACAGGTTTTTCCTGTTTCAACTACAAGCTTTCTGCCTGCAAATTCCGTTTCAAAAGTTCTGTAATTTTCAAACATAAACTGCCTCCATAAATTCCAGCAGCAGCTTTAGCAATAAACCCTATATTCAAGCGGTAAATATACGGTTTAATGCTAAAATAACCACTACTGTTTTAATTTAAAAATCCTTTTAGATACACTTAAAAGGCAGCAAGGATCTCTCCAGACTGCCTTTTAAACCGTAATTACTTACGGATACCGAGTTTCTCGATAGTTGCACGGTATCTGTTAATATCCTTCTTCTTAAGATAATTAAGAAGATTACGTCTATGACCTACCATTTTAAGAAGACCTCTTCTTGAATGATGATCCTTCTTATGAACCTTGAGATGTTCAGTCAGGTCATTGATTCTTCTGGTAAGAATAGCAATCTGTACCTCAGGAGAACCGGTATCATTTTCATGTGTCTTGTTAGCCTCAATAACGGCTGTCTTTTCTTCTTTGAGTAACATTTAATTCACCTCTTTGATAATCTATGCCGATAACTTAGAATAGGGCGGGCAAATTCCTTATAAAAGGCTTAATCCCTAATCCATGTACATGGCACGTTTAAAATTATACCATATTTTTACCTGTTTGTAAAGTACTTTTTTAAATAAAGTCAGGATATGGTTTTTCCCTTAGGCTTGTATTTCTTCTCAGCCTTTTTACTCTTCTTTATAGGAGCTTCCTTTCCGCCTCTGTCTTCAAACAATACCTCATCGTCATCACCTGAATAGGACTCAAGCTCCGGATTCACCTCTCCCCTCTGCTCATAATAAGGGTTTATTACATACTTCTGAATAACCGGATACGAATTAAAGCATATCACAAATCCTATAATAGATGCCGGAGCAAGGGGCAGCAGGAACATAAAGCTCATATTTACATGCAGGATCAGAAAAGCCGGAATAGCTGCCATAATAAATGAAATAATAAGCGTCAGCAGATTTTTTTTCAAAGCCACACAGGACAGAACAAAAGAATTTTTCACAACATTCTTAAATGAAAGATCTGCCGCCACTATCATCAGATATGCGTAAAAGCTCATCATCGAAACAACGATCGCAACGCTTATTGAAATAATAAACGGTATTACAAGAGCCTTGCCATAAAGGCTCATAAGCTGAGGATACACCTTCATTCCCGACAAAATGGAGGCTGCCATAACAACATCTATTATGCCTACGACACAGGACTGCTTAAAGTTTTTTGTAAAGCATTCCTTGAAATCAGAAAAAATAAACGCATGCTTTTCCAGAGTATAATTCCTGAGTATCTTAAACATTGCGGCAGTTGCCGGACCGATCGTCAGAACAAAAGCCGCTGCACATATAAGCTCTAAGGCTATAAGGATCGCAGGGCTGCTCACATTCAGAAACGCATATATTCCTATCAATACAGGAATAAAGAACAGTGAATAAAGCATATTCACTTCTATTATTTTCCAGAACTTTCTGAAATACAGTTCAAAAAATCTGAGTATACCTTTCTTTTTCGGGGCATTTTTTGCTATGCCGGAACCGGCATTTTCATAATTTGAACCGAAAATTCCCATTAATTTTTACACTCCTTGAATTATTTGCTAAAGTAAAATACCGGATAAAAAATATGTAATAACACTGTCAGCCCCTGCCGAAATAAGAGCCGCTGCAATAAGAATAATAAACTTTATTCCATACAGTCTTACATCAGGCCTGCATATTTCATTAGTTTTTCTTCCAAATGCAAAATCAGCAAAGCAGCCCGAAAAGCTCATTGCTTCACGTGAGCCAATTATTACAATTAGGGAGCTTACAGCTGCAAAGGGAAGTATCATTAACAAAACAGCCGGAAAGCCCTTTATACCCAGCTCCAAATATATAAGAGCTGACGATACGCCAACTGCAAACCCACGATATGCCGTAAAAAGCATCTGAACCGGCTGTCCGAATGCGCAAAAGCCTGAAATAAACATAGCAAGCAGCATAGCGCATACCGGAAGAGCAGACCTTGCAAAAACTACAGCCAGCGGAAGATTGTCCGGCTTGTAAAGATTCTGGTTGGCATAAATTGATCTTAACCCTTCCCAGCCGCTTTTTACACATACTAAAACTGTTCCGGAGATCACTCCTGCCATAATAACAAACAAAAGAAAAAAGAAAGAAACCTTCTTTCGTCCCTCGTATAAATAATCAAGCCTGTCCGTATTTCTCATATTCATCATCCTTTGTCTTTTTTTAAAAGGATATGCTTATGAGAAAGAATTTATACTACTTTGACAGCTCGTACGCTCTCCTTGTACAGCTTTCACATGCTTTTTTTGTAATCTCCTCAAGATTGCCCTTATAAAGCTCGTCAAGGCCTGCAAGGGTGGTACCGCCAGGTGAAGAAACCATTTTAATAAGCTCATCAACAGAATATCCGGAATCAGTTATCATTTTTGCAGAACCGATAAGCGACTGGCTAAATAAAATTTTAGCAGCCTCTCCGTCGATTCCAACGCTTTCAGCATATTCAATAAAAGCCTTTGCATAAAGATATATAAATGCAGGGCTGCTTCCGTTTACAGCAATAATTTCTTTCATTTTGTCCTTTGAAAGCACTGCTGTTTTTCCGCATGCATCAAAAATACTCTTAACGAACTCAAATTCTTCATCAGTTACAGGATCAACTTTTGCTAAAGCAGACGCTCCCTCTCCAAGAAGAAGCGGTGTATTAGGCATTACCAGAACCACCTTGACATTACTCTGGGTTTTATTCTGAATAAATTCTCCGCTTATTCCCGCAGCAATTGAAATTATAACTGTTTCATCGCTCAGCTTTCCAATAAGGCTTTCAAGAACGCCCTCGATCACCTGGGGCTTTACTGCGAGGAATATATACTTGCATTTTTCAGCGATTTCTGCGGCATCCTTGCATGGAGCTACACCGCAGCTTCCAAGGGCATTTACCTTTTCATTGTCAATATCAGCAGCAAACAGGCTGATTTTATCCGAAAGAGCACATGTGGAAATTCCTTTTATAATTGCAGTAGCCATATTTCCTGCGCCTACAAAACCAACATTTATCATTATAAACAAACCTTTCAAAAAAATTTTGTATATATTATTATACTACAAAATCCACAAAATTTCAATAGTATATTTGTATATAACACGGAAATCAAGTTTTTAAAAATTGATTTTCATGCGTATATAAATGCAAATTAAAACGGCAGTATAATAATACCGCCGTTTTATAAACTGATTATTAAGCATGCGCTCTGCCTGAAACAGTTATTCTCCTATACACCATAAGCATCATTGGTAATAAAACAAACAGCATCGGCAAATCAACTGCAAGCTCAATTACATTTTTTGCAGTTCTTGCAATTATTGCCTCGGAATACGCCTGCTTTGGAATAAACCCATAATGCATATTGAGCTTTGTCTGTATGAGAAGATTGATAACGATAACGTCAAGAAGCCTTGCTGCCACTGCTCTGAGATAAAGAGTAATGTCTATCTGCTTTCCGTCAGACTTTCTGTTCACAACAATTGAATGGCCATCGTTTTTCTGATAAAGACATAGTCCGTAAATAAGCCCCTGAATTCCTCCGACAATTATATATGCCGGAAGAAAGCCTCCGGAAGGATGCACAAGAAATCCGACAATATCGCATGCAAATCCGGAAAAAAGTCCGACTGTCGGTCCAAACAGCATTCCTATTACAGCGATCGCAAGAAATGCAAAGTTGATCTTCACAAACTGCAAATCTATCGAATAAGTTTCAATAAGCATTGAAACAGCGATAAAAATACCTGTGATCGTGATGCATTTCACACTTTTCAGCTCTCTGGCTGACTTAACAAACATTGACAAAAAACCTTTCATAAGTACCTCCTATGTGCTTGTGTGCACAAAGGCGCGCTAATGAAAGGTCCTTCATGCATACAGCGGGATGCGGGAACAATACCGCAAGCTGCGCTTTTCGTCCCGACAACAACTCCCCGTCTGCCGGACACTTTACGCATTGTTCCCTACTCTGATGCGGATATTCGTATGATACTCAGTTAATTAAAATGCAATTTCCTGAGCAATATGATAAAGTTGGTCTTCATATGGCTTCTTCATAGCTAACGCTTCCTGAATGTCATAATCAACAACTTCACCTTTCTGCATTCCGACAACACGGTTGCCGATACCCTGAGCAAGCAGCTCTACAGCATAATAGCCCATCTGGCTTGCTGCAACACGATCTCTTACAGTCGGAGCGCCGCCCCTCTGTACATGACCTAAAATAGTTGTTCTTGCTTCAATTCCTGTCTTTTCTTCAAGAACCCTTGCAATTTCCTCTGAATGACCTACACCCTCGGAAACTACAATGATAAAGTGCTGCTTTCCTGTTTTTCTTGATTCAAGCATCTTCTTTGCAACTTCATTAAGGTCATATGGGATCTCACTGGTGATAACATAGGTCGCACCTACGGCAACGCCTGTGTTAACTGCAATATAGCCTGCGCCTCTGCCCATTACCTCTACAACACTGCATCTGTCATGGGACTGAGCTGTATCTCTGAGCTTGTCCACCATTTCCATAGCTGTGTTCATTGCTGTATCATAACCAATTGTATAATCGGTACATGCTATGTCATTATCAATTGTGCCAGGAAGTCCTACACAGAGAATGCCGTGAGCTGAAAGGTCAGCCGCACCTCTGAATGAACCGTCACCACCGATTACAACGATGCCTTCAAGTCCAAGCTCCTCACACTTTTCCTTAGCCTTCAAAACGCCCTCTTCAGTTCTAAATTCAGGACATCTTGCTGTATAGAGCATTGTTCCGCCTCTCTGAATAATATCGGATACGCTGCGCTCATTCATCTCTATAATATCACCGTTAATAAGACCGTTATAGCCTCTGCGGATACCGTAAACCTCTATGCCTTTTCTGATAGCTGCTCTTACAACCGCACGAACAGCAGCATTCATTCCCGGCGCGTCTCCTCCGCTTGTCAAAACACCTATTTTCTTTATCATAATTATAACTCCAATCCGCCTGTGGCAAATTTATACTATCATTTATATTTTACTACTTTTAAGATTTTTGTCAAGTGAATTTACGCAAAATTTAAAAATCTAAATTTATTTTAATATTTTAATCAATAAGTCCCATACTTTCCAAAGGAAAAATATTACTTACTTCTCTCACAAATTCATCGCAAATTCTTACCTCTATCGGCTTTTTCGGCAGAATGTATTTTCTTGCATCTGTAACATAAAAACAAACCTTTGTATTTCCCGGAAATACCGATGCCGATGCGGAAAACTGCTGGAGCTTATGAAGCTCTTTTCCGGAAAGCTTTATGCAGAGTCTTTTACATGCAGCGATCCCTATAAACTCTTTTTCTGAAAAAAGACTGTCACAAATTATGGAATAGCTTTCATCCTTTACAGAAAGCTTTCCTGTGATATAAATTATTTCATCGCTTACAAGCTTGCTTCTGCATGCTTCAAAAAGCTTCGGGAAGATCACGCATTCCGAGCTTCCGCTCATATCGTCCACCGCTATAAAGCACATTTTATCTCCCTTTTTAGTATAATGGAGCTTCATGCTTTGAAGCTGACATAAAATCTTTAGCTCTGCGCCGTCTTTAAGAGAGTCGTTCTCTATCTCCTCCTGAATATCGGAAAAGCTTTTCATGTGCATAAGCTTTATATACATACTGTACTGCATAAGAGGATGACCGGACATATACATTCCCGTCACTTCCTTTTCCATTAAAAGCAATTCCTTCGGGGAGTATTCCTCCTCCGGCTCAAGCTGAATTTCAACTGTATGACTGGATGTGCCTCCAAAAAGATCCATCTGCCCCTCAATGTTGCTCCTTGCCTGTTCTGAATACATATCTATAAGCATATCGGCATTTTTCAGCATTTGACGGCGGTTACTGCCAAGTCCGTCAAGTGCGCCGGATTTAATAAGGCTTTCCACTGCCCGCTTGTTTATACCACTGTTTACAGTCCTCTCACAGAAGTTCTGAATTGAAAGGTAGCGGCCGTTTTCTCTGCGCTCCCTAATTATGCTCTGTATAACGCCTTTACCCAGATTCTTGATTGCAAGAAGTCCAAAGTGAATACCGTCATCAGTAACAGTAAACCCCTCTCCGCTTGCGTTTATATCAGGTTTTTTAACCTTTACCCCGTTCTGCTCACATTCCTCAATGTACTCCATAAGCTTAGAGGTCATGCTAAGAACAGAAGTCATAAGAGCAGCCATATACTCCTTAAAATAGTGGCATTTAAGATATGCAGTTTGATATGCAAGATAAGCATATGCCGCTGCATGGGATTTATTAAACGCATACGAGGCAAAGCCTGTCATTTCATCAAATATCTCATTGGCAGCCTCTTCACTGACTCCGTTTGCAACAGCTCCGATACAGTTTACACTTCCGTCAGAATTAGTCTCGCCATATATAAAGCTATGACGCTCCTTTTCCATAACGTCATGCTTTTTCTTAGCCATTGCACGGCGTACAAGGTCGGCTCTTCCATAGGAATAGCCCGCAAGAGTACGGCATATCTCCATTACCTGCTCCTGATATACCATACAGCCATAGGTAACGTCAAGAATATTTTCAAGCAATGGATGCTTATAGGTTATCTTATCGGGATCATGTTTGTTTGCTATATATTTAGGTATTGATTCAGCAGGTCCGGGACGATAAAGTGAAATTACCGCTATAAGATCCTCTATACTCTCCGGCATAAGTCTTGAAAGAACCTGACGCATACCAGTGCTTTCAAACTGAAATACGCCTGTAGTTCTTCCAGCTGACATCATTTTGAAGACCTTCATATCGTCAATAGGAATCCTGTTTACGTCAAAGTCAGGCTCTGTTTTGTGTATTTCATTTACACAATCACGGATAACTGTAAGGTTTCTAAGACCTAAAAAGTCCATTTTAAGCAGTCCCAGACTTTCAAGAACCGTCATTGTATACTGGGTTACAACTGAATCACCGTCAACGCTTCTTTTTACCGGTACAAAATCGCTTACAGCGGCTCTTGCAATAACTATTCCGGCAGCATGGGTGGAGTCGTTTCTCGGCATTCCCTCGATACGGAGAGCCATATCTATAAGTTTGTGAGTTTCGGAATCCTTATCATAAAGCTCTTTCAGCTCGTCATTTATTGCCATTGCCTTTTCAATCGTCATGCCCGGAGTATGCGGTATCATTTTTGCCGCCTTGTCGCAGGTCTGGTAAGAAAGCCCCATTACTCTTCCCACATCACGAATCGCCGCTCTTGCTTTCAAGGTATCAAAGGCTATTATCTGAGCCACATTGTCCTGACCGTATTTCCTCACAACATAATCTATAACATGCTGTCTGCCCTCAATACAGAAGTCGATGTCAAAATCCGGCATACTTATCCTTTCCGGATTCAAAAAGCGCTCAAAAAGAAGATTGTACTTTATCGGGTCAATTCCCGTGATGCCTATACAATAGGCACATATGCTTCCCGCTCCTGAGCCTCTCCCCGGTCCTACCGGTATATTGTTTTCACGGGCATATCTGATAAAATCCCATACTATGAGAAAATAGTCAACATATCCCATCTGAATAATAATACCGATTTCATAATTCATCCTGTCTGTGATTTCATCCGAGGGACTTTCGCCGTATTTCTTGTGCAGTCCGTCATAGCACAGCTTTTTAAAATATGCAGTATTATTTTCCACTCCCGGCATCGTAAACTTAGGGAGCTTTATGTTTCCGAACTCAAATTCAACATTACATCTTTCAGCAATTTCAGCAGTATTGGAAACCGCCTCCGGCACAGCTTTAAAAAGCTCATACATTTCCTCAGTGCTTTTTATATAGAACTCATCCGTTTCAAAAGCCATTTGATTTGGTTCATTTATGGTTTTCTTTGTCTGAATGCACAAAAGCACATTCTGCATCTCCGCATCGGACCTATTAATATAGTGAGCGTCATTTGATGCAGCAAGAGGTATCCCTGTTTCTTTTGAAAGACGGTATAAAAGAGGAAGTATATTTTTCTGCTCCCTTATGCCGTGATCCTGAACCTCAATATAATAATTGCCCTGCCCGAAAATATCGTTATACCTAAGAACTGTCTCCTTTGCACCGCTGTAATCTCCGGAAGAAAGCTTCCTCGGCACTTCACCGGCAAGGCATGCGGACATACAGATAAGGCCTTTACTATATCTGCGCAAAAGTTCTTCGTCAACTCTTGGCTTATTGTAAAAGCCCTCTGTATATCCATATGAAACAAGCTTTATAAGATTGTTGTACCCCTCATTACTCTCACATAGCAGTATAAGGTGATACGGGTGCGAGTCTATTTTATTTTCCTTGTCAAATCTTGTCCTCGGAGCAACATAGACCTCACATCCGATAATCGGCTTTATACCCTCTTTTTTAGCTTCGTTATAAAACTCTACAGCTCCGTACATACAGCCGTGATCTGTAACTGCAACAGCCTTTTGTCCCAGCTCCTTAACCCTCCTTACAAGCTGCTTTATACGGCATGCGCCGTCAAGGAGGCTGTATTCGCTGTGAACATGCAAATGGACAAAACTGTCCCTCATTATATCATTCATACTATGCTTTTAATTCCTCTGCTATTCTGGATATTTTCTGAAATCTTCTGTTGACTCCTGAGCGCCCTATGGGCTTTTTCAGCAGCTCCCCTATTTCTTTAAGGCTTATTTCTGGATTTTCAAGTCTTAGCTCCGCAACCTCTTTAAGATCGGAAGGCAGTGTTTCAAACTTTCCGCAGCTCTGAATAAATTCTATGTCTGATATCTGCTTTGACGAGGCAGCTATTACCTTATCAATATTAGCCGAATCACAGTTTGCAATACGGTTTGCCTTGTTGCGGACGTCCTTATAAATCTTTACGTTCATAAGGTCTATAGTACACTGCCTTGCGCCTATGAAAGCAAGAATATCCTCTATATTTTCGCTATACTTAACATACAGCACATATGAGTTTTTACGCTTGGTCATTCCTGCCTCAATGCCGAATGAAAGCAAAATCTGGTTTAGATCCTTATAAAGCTGCATTACAGGAGCGCTAAATTCAAGATGATATTCCTTATAAGGGTCTGTTACGCTGCCGCATGCAAGAAAAACTCCTGCAAGAAAAACGTTAAGACTATTATTTACAATATGTGTAAGATTTATTTCACGGCTGCTGATACTTATGCCATAAAAGGAAAGCGCCTCAAAGACTGCGTCCTGACCTTCGATTGTAAACGTATAGCCTGCCGCTCCATTTGACCTTTCGCTTTTTTCCAGTGAATAAGGAATTTTTCCTTCGTATACACTGTTTGTCAATGCTGATAAAAGCTTTGCGAATGCCTCGCTTTCCGTCTGTATAAGTATGCGCCTTTCGGAAATATGCCTGCAATAAAGAAGTATACCGTACAGACAGGCATACCTCTTATCCTTATCGTTTATTGAAGAGCATATCTCCTCTTTGACTGAGTTTGAAAAGGATGCCAATTAACGACACCTCCAGAATCATAAATAGTAATCCTTGTCCTTACCTATATCACGATGACTTTTCTTTACACGATATCCTTTCTGTATAAGATAGTCCGCTATGATTTCAGCAAATGTAATTGACCGATGCTTTCCGCCGGTACAGCCAAAGCATATAATAAGCTGACTTTTGCCCTCGTTTATATAAAGAGGTATAAGAAAATCCAGCAGGTCTTTAAGCTTTGCAAAGAGCTCCTTTGACTGCTCAAACTTCATTACATAGTCCCTGACGCTTGCGTCACATCCGGTCTGAGCTCTAAGCTCCTTTATGTAATAAGGATTAGGCAGACAGCGAACATCAAACACAAGGTCCGCCTCCGTTGTAACCCCATACTTAAAGCCAAAGGACATGACCTTTATGACCATTGAATCGCTCTTTTTTTCAAGGAAAAGCGATTTTATCTCTTCTTTAAGCTGAGTAGCCGAAAGATATGACGACTCAATATAATAATCCGCAACCTCTCTGAGAGAACTGAGCTGCTCCCTCTCAAATGAGATCGCCTTATGGAGGCATCCGTTGAATTTGTCGTCCAAAGGATGTTTTCGCCTTGTTTCCTTATAGCGCTTGATTATTACTTCGTCATTTGCTTCAAGATAGAGTATCTTTACATCAAGGCTACTTTCTCTGAGCATGTTCCAGCGCTCAAAAACTTCACTGAATAAATCTCCCGAGCGGATATCAACTGCAACTGCTACTCTTTCAATCTGTCCGTTAGAGTGTGTGCATATATCCGCAAACTTAGTAAGGAGCTGAGGAGGGATATTGTCAATGCAGTAAAATCCTATATCCTCAAGGACCTTCATAGCACAGGATTTTCCGGAGCCTGACATACCTGTTACAATAATAAATTCCATATAGCGTTGAACGCATCTGTTTCAGCGTTCATCCTCCTTTATTTAAGGATTTCCGGTTCAAGCTCAAGCACATAACCGGTTTTCGACTTCACAATTTCTATGACCTTTTCTGAAAGTTTTAGTATGTCGCTGCATGTTGCATTTCCCTTATTGATAATAAATCCGCTATGCTTACAGCTAACTTCTGCATCTCCAACATTCATTCCCTTTAATCCACACTGATCTATAAGAAGCGAAGCATAGCTTCCCTCCGGACGCTTAAACGTACTTCCTGCGCTGGGATAATTAAGAGGCTGCTTATCCTTGCGCCTATGCAGAAGCTCATCCATACGGGCTTTGATCTCTTCTCCGCTGCCCGGCTCAAGCTTTAAGCGAATACCGGTAATTATATAATTCCTGTTTTCAGAAAAAATACTATGGCGGTATGAGAGCTTCATGCCAGCCTTGTCAATACGGCAGAGATTAAGGTCTTCGTCAAGATATTCTGCGCTTAATACAACATCGGACATTTCTCCGCCATATGCTCCCGCATTCATGAACAAAGCTCCCCCGGCTGTTCCCGGAATGCCGTATGCAAACTCCAAGCCTGTAAGCTCTCTTTCAAGGGCAAAAAGACACAGCTCTTTGAGAGATACCCCTGCGCTGCACACAAGCTCGTTGTTCTCTTCGGACTTTATTGACGCAAAATCGCCTCCAAAAACTAACACAACACCGTCAAAACCGTCATCGGATGCAATAACGTTACTTCCTTTTCCAAGCACAAAATATTTTACATTATTTGTTTTTATAAAAGAAAGCAGCTTTACAAGTCTTTCGGTACTGTTTATATATATCAGCGCCCGACAGCATCCGCCGACCCTGAATGTTGTGTGCATGCTTAAAGGTTCTTCGGTTAAAAAGCCGCACCCAAGCTCTTCACATAGATTTTTTAATTCAAATATATACGGCATTGAATCCCCTGCCTTTACGTTATATTTTTAAATCTATATTTCTTCTTTTAGAAATATACTCGCATACTCTGTCAAAGTCAGAGTTGAAAATAAGCTCCTTTGGAAAATCAACCTCGCTTATTATCTGCTGCGCATTGGAAGTTTCACCGATAAGATCACAATAATGGCTGTCGGTATTTACAACCACCTGTGCTCCATATTTTTTACACAGTTTCAAAAGAGTATAGCTGTTTTCCCTTGAACCTTTTTTATAGATGATCGAGCTTTCATTTATTTCAATGAATTTACCGTACTCAGCACACTTTTTCACAATCGGTTCAAAGTCCACAGGATATCTGTTAGTTGTACAGTGTCCTATAGCGTCTATCCATTTATTATTCTCTATAGTCTTAATATATGCCCTTGTATTTTCTTCACGACTTCCCGGCTTTATAACCTGTATATGAAACGAAGCCACAACCCATTCAAGAGCCTTTAGGTCGCTTTCTGTCATATCCAGTGTTCCCTCAAAGGAATTTACGTTTGCCTCTGCACCCCTGAAAACCACAGCGCCGCTTATTTTTCTCGGAAGTATAACAAGATTATGAAAATGCCATATATGCGGAGCATCCCACATTTCAGGCGCATGGTCAGTAAGAGCAAAGCCTTTTAATCCTTTATTTGCTGCTGCGGCTGCCATTTCATTTACCGTGCTGTAAGCATGGCTTGACGCTAAAGAATGGCAATGAAGATCCGCCTCTATTAACATATGATTACCTCCGGAAAATTAAAACTGCTCATAATTTTTTACAGTATCCTTGCTTTCCATATCAAGACCCAGCTTGTCAAGCAGCTCCTGTGCTGCGTTATATCCCATTTTCTTCTGCCTGTTGTTCATTGCCGCAACCTCCATTATTACCGCAAGGTTACGTCCCGGCTTAACCGGTATGGTAAGGGATGGGATCTTTACTCCCAATATTGACGTATACTGATTGTCAACACCCATTCTGTCATATACCTTTTCAGGATTCCAAAGCTCCATTTCAACTATAAGATCAATTTTTTCAGTAAGCTTTACAGCGCCCATACCAAAAAGACGTCTGGCATTGATAATGCCAATACCTCTGAGCTCCAGGAAGTGACGGATATTATCCGGAGAGCTTCCCACAAGACTTATATTTGAAACCTTTCTTATCTCAACTGCATCATCTGCAACAAGACGATGGCCTCTCTTTACAAGCTCAATTGCTGTTTCGCTCTTACCTACACCGCTTTCACCTGTGATAAATACACCTTCGCCGTAAATTTCTATCAAAACGCCGTGTCTTGTAATTCTCGGTGCAAGGTTAAGATTCAGAAAAGCAATAAGTCCGGACATAAAGTTGGAAGTACTTTCTTTGCTCCTTAAAAGCGGAACCTCATACTGCTTTGCAAGCTCCAGCATTTCTGCAAAATAAGGCAGCTCCCTTGTAATTATAAGAGCCGGAAGTCTTTGGGCAAAAAGCTTTTCCAGTCTTTCAACTCGCGTTTTTTCATCAATTGTCGAAAGATATGCAAACTCCATTTTTCCTATGATCTGTATTCTTTCCGGATTGAAATACTCATAAAATCCCATAAGTTGAAGTCCCGGACGGTTAACGTCGTTTTCTTCAATAAAGATTTCTTCCGACGGCTTCGGAAGAAATATAGATTCAAGTGCAAATTCATCAATAATTTTTTTAAGTGATACTTTAAATTTATCTGCCATTGCAAACCTCCTGTTTTATACGGTTTATATTGCTATACGGTAAGGCAAAGGGCACTAAGTGAATTAGCCGCAGCGTCTTGCCTAATTTATATCATTACCGAATTGTACCTAATTAATTATACAATAAATCCGATTATTTTTCAATACAATTTATGATCATTTTTATTTTAATAATAGGTTAAATACAGAAGATACCTGATCTAAATATAAAAATCAAAACGGCACAAGCTTCTAAAAGCCGTGCCGTCCTGTTTATATGCTATTCTGTTTCAGATATTCCATTACTTATCTGTAAATGATATCTTAAAGAAATACATTAACGTAATATTATTGTCCTTCCTACCCCAGGTCACCTCAGCCCGGACAATATAGTCTCCTGCCCTATCACCGGGGATTTTAAGTTCAGTCCTATCGCTGTAAACTTCCTTATTACTGCTGTCATAAAGAGTATACTTTACATCTCCGTAATAATCCTTTTCAAATGAAAGGGATAAGCCTGACCCTGACTCACCCTCATTCATAGTTCCGCTTTTTCTGCTGACAACATAAAACTCATCGGAAAGCTTATCAAGCGGCGGTAAATCACTTATTGTAATTTCACCTTCAGAAGTTTTAATAGCCTCATACCCTTTAAGTTCGTGCTTACCGGATTCATCTGTTATATAAACGCTCCCTATATATTTGTCCACAGGCACAGACCTATGAAGAATCCCATAGACACCCCAAATAAAAACGCCAATACATAATGCAAAAACTATCTTTCTACCCATAAACACTACCCCTTTCCAATAAATAATTTTGCTATATCAGAAATTCTCCTCAAACTCCTTGAGAAGCAGTGCAACAATATCCTTCATCGGCTCGCAGTATTTAAGCGCTTCTTTAAGAGAACGGATATATCCGACTGAATCTCCGCAAGAAAGCATTGTCTGACCTGCGCCCATATAATAGCCAAACCTATGAAGTGGAGGCAGAACTTCAATATCCGCAGGATTTAAGAGCTCAGGATTATATATATTATTCACATAGTCTGCAAGACTTGCAACAAAGTTATTATAAAGCTCCAGCTTTTCGTCATTTGGAAGCTCCTTACTTGACAGCGAGGCTGTTTCAAGAGCTGATATCATCCAGAACAGCTTTTTGATGCTGTCAGTAAACTTTTCATATTTGCAGTATTTTAAAGCGACCTCTGCAAAATCCTTATGAGCCTTCGCTATCAGCGGAAATTGCTGACGGATCTCCTCATAACCCATCTTTTCTATAGGAACAGAAAAATCAACATCATATTTCATGTCAAGATATGTAAGCTCAGAGAATCCGTCGCTCCAAATACTTACTGTATCTGTAAGCTCCTGAAGCTTTTCCATCATATTAACATCATAAGGATTGTCAAGTATCTTCATAAGCTTTATAAAATCACCGTCCACGTTCGACATTGCTAAAGACTTTATAAACTCAGGACGTTCACTTTCATGATCAATATAATATTCCTCCATGAGATACAATATCAGAGATTCCTTATCCGGGTCATTCAAATCCAGTATCTTTTCATAATAAGATGCAAGCTTTCCATAATCCTTGGTTTTACCCACCAAATCACGGATAACATTAAGGTAAAGCCTTAAATTCGGAATAATTATTTCTTTTATATCAACTCTTTCAAGCATTTCCAAAGCTTCACTGTATTTATCCATATTGAAAAGACATCTTGCAGCTTTCATAACCTGTTCCTGGCACTCATATTCCTGCAATCCGTTTACCGGCTTGCAGCGAAGATCCATCATTCCCAGCTTTCCACTTTTATAATCTTCTATTGAATCAAAATATTTTAAAAAATATTTGTATGCATCCTCAAACTTATCCTGATTCATATATACACGTGCCATTATATAATATACTTCTACAACGGTAACACTTTCTTTTGCATCATCCACGTTAAAAAATTCATTTGCAATATCCAGCGCCTCGTCATATCTTTCACGATTTGCATAGAATCCACTTAAACCCGCATAGCAAGCATTTCTATAAGGATGATTTGGCTCGTTTCTTGCGACCTCAAGCCATTCATTGTAAAATCTTTCCGTATGTTCATCATCACTATAGACATCAACCATCAAAGAAAGTATTCTCTGATTTTTCGGATCTTTTTCGTATTCCTCAAGCATAGGAGTCCTATTTCTCTCTCTTTTATCCTCAACAACTTTCTTGTCATCGTTAAGATATCCATAATGATGAAAAACGGTTGAAAATACGCCATGAGGAAAATATTGAGGCAGTGATTCGTGAATAGCGCCACTGAATTTAACTCCCGGCAATAATCGTACAAGACGGCTGCCAAGAAAATCCGTGCACACCTTGGAATGCTCATGAAAGTAATTTCTGATAATATAGCTTGCTGAATTATATTTGTTGTAAAGCTCTGGCATATTGAAAAAAGTCACCATCTCACTGACATCTTCATCAATATACTCATCGGCGTCAAGGAACATAAACCATTCGCCCACAGCCCTTTCAAGCCCATAATTTCTTGCGGCAGCAAAATCGTTGATCCACTCAAAATCATAAACCTTATCCGTATATTTAAGTGCGATCTCTTTAGTGCGGTCAGTTGAACCTGTATCAACAATTATAAGCTCACACGATATTTGATCCATAAGTTTTTTAAGTGCTGAAAGACAGTTTTCAAGATGCTTTTCCTCATTTTTTACGATCATACCTATTGACAGAATTATTTTACTGCTATCTGAATTGTGTTTTTTTATATTAGACTTCATAAGCTTCTCCCAGTTTTGACAAAATTAGTATTGAACGGCTTTTTAGGTGGCTTCGCCGCCACCACCGCAATGCAGCGGAATCAACTACAGACTTTGTCTGTATGTTGATGAAAGAATAGTATAAGTATTAAAATATGCATTTAATGTATACTTTAATATTTATAAATCTTGTGATAGTAATAAACCGCCCTTAGATAAGGACGGTTATTACTGGTATTAAGTAAATGATGTAGAAATCAAAATTACTGCAACAACTGCAATACGTTCTGAGGCTGAGTATTTGCCTGAGCCAGCATAGCCTGAGCAGCCTGTGTAAGCACGTTGTTCTGGGTATATGCCATCATCTCTTCAGCCATATTTGTATCACGGATTCTGCTGTTAGCAGACTTCATGTTCTCTTCAGTTGTATTCAGGTTGTTGATTGTGTAATCAAGACGATTCTGTGTAGCACCGAGCTGAGCTCTCTGGATAGAAACTTCATCAATAGCCTGACGAATAAGTTCAGCAGACTTTGAAGCCATAGCCTGATCACTAACGTTGATTGTAACACCGCTTGCCCAAGCACTTGCAACACCATTTGTAGTTGCAGTACCAACATTGATTACGTTAGAACCGCCCTCTGCTTCAATATTACTGTTTTCGATAAGGAGGCTCTGTTTTTTCTTAAGCTCTGAACCGTCAGCTGTAAAGTAGTCAACCTCTGACATAGCCTTAAAGAGGTTGTCAGTTGTCATTCTCTTAATGCTGATTGAAAGCTTATCAGCTCTGTTACTTGTTTCACCGATCTGGAGAGCAAGAGCCTTAGCTCCGCCTGTAAGACCTGAACCGTCTTCCAGAGCAACCTGTGCGCCTGATGAACCATCAAGGTTACCATTGAAGAGCTTGTTGCCGTTGAAGTTAGCTGTAAGAGCGATTCTGTCGATTTCAGCACAAAGCTGATCCATTTCAGCCTGGATAGCTGCACGGTCTACACCAGCAAAGTTTGTACCATCTGTAGAAACACCATAAGCATCTGCACCTGTAAGACCACTGTCTTCATTGATACCATTAGCTGATCTTTCAGCAAGCTCAACCATTCTGTTAAGCATGTCATGAACTTCTGTCATGTAACCTTCAGCTGTCTGGATAAGTGAGTTACCGTCTTCACAGTTATCTGCAGCAGTACCCAAAGCCTTGATCTGAGCTTTCATCTTTTCTGAAATTGCAAGACCTGAAGCATCGTCAGCTGCACGATTGATCTTGAAACCTGATGACAACTTTTCAATTGAGCTTGAAACCTTACTGTTGTTCTTTGTCAAATTGTTGTTGGCATTAATCGCCATCATATTAGTTCTTACTACCATTCCCATAATGATACCTCCATGTATTATAATTTAAAATTTAGAACATCCATGTTCCTCTATGAGATAAGCAATTCAAATAAATTTCCACAGGGCCCTTGTGAAAATTAATTTGACTTCTTTTCACTTACAATATATTAATCGTGAGTTGCATAGTTTTTTAAACACAAAAAAATACACAATAATTAACTGATTTTTTGGTAGGTATGCACAAATCACAAATTATTATTTGTATTCAGAAATTCCCTCTGTTTCTGAAAAAGGAATGAACATAGCAAATCATCATCACTGGACTGTTCATCCCTTATAAAAGCACATCCATATTCGCCAATCTCTTCGCTTTCCTCAGATATTCTTCTTATGATCTGACAGCGGAATGAAGAAATCAGTTTCCTTTTAAGACATACCTCTATTGCCAGCACTGTTCCGGGCTTAAAAGGATATTTACTTGTAAACCTTATACCGCTCAAGCTCATATCCTTTACAATAATATCCTCCTCAGTAGGATAAGTGTCATTTGCAGTCCTCTTGAAGATCGCCTTTGCCTCAAGATTCATATCAACGCGGAAAAAATGGCGGCGTTCCTTGTTTACAAGACTTTCTATGCTGACAACGCTTATTTCGCTTTTTGTTGAGGTGTATACATTTCCAATAATTACCTTAAATCCCAATTTTGTATTGAAAACATTGATTTTAATAAGAGTTCCAAAATCCACAACTTGAAGCTCTTTATTTTTATTGGATATCTTTATGTACTTGGAAGTAATTTCAGAAATTTTACCTGTTGCAATAAGAGTATTGTCCATAGATTTTAATTCGCATACTGACCCGGTATATTCAGCTTGTATAGGCAGCTCAGCCATATTTTTACCCCCGATCCTTATTATTTAATTCTTTTGATGTTTTAAGAAGCTGACAGTAAATTGCCGCTATGACCTCATACAGCTCCGTTGGTATGTTACTTCCAACTTCCAGCATGCACATAAGCGAGGCTGCACTGTCGTCCCTGTAAACAGGTATTCCGTTTTGTTCTGCAATATCTATGATTTTATTTGCAATCTCACCATGTCCGGAAGCAATAATAACCGGTGCACGGTCTGTATCTGCATTATATTTTAAAGCTACAGCTTTATTTCTTTTGTTATATTCTGACATTGATACCAGTCCTCTTTTTAGGCAATGTCGGAAAAACTTCAACGAGAGATCTTGTACGCTCCAGCTTTCCGGTCTGAATATTACTAAAGGTATAGTCTGAAAAGCTGATACATTTTTTCAGTTCAGAAGACAAATTACCAACCCTGCCCTCAAGCAGAGGAGGATACATGATGGACAAATCTATTTGTCTGCCCCTTACAAAAAGCTCTGTTTCAAAACGTCCGGTATTTTCAATATCAAACACCAAAAGCATGTGTATAGTTCTCTCATCCGCACCAGCGCTGCTTTCTTCATCAGGATTTATCCACATTTCGCCGAATGCCTTATTCTCACCGTTATCTATTGGAATTATATAATGCAGCAAAGGAGTAAAATTACTCGGAGATGACAGAAGGCTGTGTATTACGCTTCTGATATTGTCTCCCTTAAGCTGCATCAGTTCATCGCTTTCAGTTTGTTTTTCGAGTATCTTAACAAGTACATTCAAGACCTGTGAAGGAGATTTGGTTTCAGCCTCCTTACCGGAAAGGCAGTCATACAAGGTCTGCAAAAATCTTGTCTGCTGCTCCGGGTCCTTTATAAGCTCCAGCATTGCTCTTGCTGAATCCTCAACAAAGGTCGTACTTTCATTATATCTTGAAAGGTTGTATCTTACCATTGAAGTAAGCTTTGAAAGCTTTTCTGAGAAAAGGATACTTCGCTCAATTTCTCCCATAAGCTGAGAAGTTTCTTTCTGAAGCTGTGAAAAATTCTCCGCTGTATCATCGGACGCAAAACGCTCGGAAAGACTCATAAGCTTTGCTGACAAAGCCTTACTCGGAGCAAGTGCATTTGCAAGGTACTCAAGGCTGCTCGATAAAGTATTCAGCACATTATCCTTGGTGCTTTCGCTGTTTACTGACTTCAACATATCAAGCACAGCTTTCTGCACATCACTTCCCGGATTGTCCTTTGCAAATTCCCTCAGAAAATCAAACAGATTGCCCTTAAATGCCGTTGAGGCATTCTCCTGATTAAGCATTTCACTTTCAAGATTTTCAGGTGAAATGGAAAGCTGAGTAAAGAGCTGTTCTATTTCATCTGTAACCGTGTCATTGTGAGAAGATATGATGCCTACAATTTCCTCAAGCATCATAATATTTTTTATAAAATTAACAGTTACTGACGGATCCTTCAACAGATCCATCATTACCTGAGGAGCATTGTCCTTATTAATATTGGCATTATTCTGCTGCAAAAGCTCAGAATTTTCGTTTGCCTTTACGACTTTGCCGATATTTTCTATATCAAAAGGCGCAGCCTCTGAGCTTCTGTTTTCTCTCATAGGCTGAATAATATTTTTGTTGGTTATAGGCGTTGCCGCCCTAATCATATCAGCCATGGCTGAACCTCCTGATCAAACTTTATACTTACGCAGAAAAACTATTTTCTAAGGCTGTTTACAATCTGCTCTATTTCATCGGCAGTGGTAACAACTCTTGCTGAAAACTGATATGCCTTCTGCGAAACTATTACATCAGCAAACTGCTGTGCAACATCAGTATTTGAACGTTCAAGATAGTGCTGTGCTATAATTCTTTCACCTACAGGAGCAATTTCTGCTTCGCCCGAAATATCTGTAGTTTCAAATCTGTCTTCGTTTAGTCTTCTAAGACCGTAGGCATTTGAAAATGTAAACAAACCAAGCCTATCAGCAATTTCGGAGCTGTCCGCTACATTTGTTCCCGGCTTATATGGGACAATGATTCTGTTATAGTTGTTGTCCAACACATATGCTCCGTCTTCGGCAACAAGGTAAAGAACTCCTCCCTCATTACTGAGGTTAAAAGAGCCGTTTCTTGTATATTCAATGTCTCCCCTGTTGTCAACTGCAAAAAGTCCGTCACCCTCTATGGCAAAATCGAACTCATAATCCGTTGACTGCAGCGGACCCTGGGTAAAAAGCATGTCTTGATTGGAAAGCTTTACGCCATGACCTCTGAGAATTTTTTCATCATCTTCAAGCTCACGGTTTTTATTGATATCCATAGTGCTGTGAAGAAGCGCTCTGAACTCTCCTTTAGTAGCCTTATAGCCGTATGTATTTGCATTAACAAGGTTATGGGAGATAATATCAATACTTTCCTGATGTGCTCTGAGTCCGGATTTACCGGTATAAAATGCTACATTCATAAATATTTCCTTTCAGCTTTATCAGGTTAAATATATGAGGCATTGCCTCTCAAAAATGCAGTGAACATAATAATTAAGTTATACTTGAAAGCGTTGCAGCCTTTGCATTCATATTATCAACGGTAGAAAGAGCCGTTGAGCATGCCTGAAAAGCTCGCTGAGCCGCAATTAAGTTAGTATATTCCTGGTTCATATCAACATTTGAACGTTCCAGCGTCTTCTGATATACATCAATTTCATCCACTGTTTCCACATTATCACATGTAAAGAAGCCGTTAGGTCTTTTCTGTATATCCGAACCCTCGGCAGGATTAGTTACAAGCAGCTTGTCAACATACTGGTTGTTGCTGTCAAAGACATATCCCTCCTGAGTAACCACAAAGTCAGAACCGCCTATTCTAAGCTCACCGCTTTCACCCATTACACGTCCAATACCGTCAAGAACAAGATAACCCTCCTCATCAATATTGAAGTTCCCATTTCTTGTCATATAAAGGTTATCTTCGCCCTGAACGTTGAAGTAGCCGTCGCCTACTAAAGCCATATCATAAGGGCTTTCGGTTTCTTTCAGTGACTGATACTGAACATTGGTGTCAACAGTGTCAATAAGGACACACGGTGATCCTGTATCCCCTAAGTCTACATATTCACCGTTTTCAAGCCTTGTGAGATATTCTTTTTCAAACTCAGTGGTAATAACTCTCTGAGCTCTGTATCCGGCTGTCTGGGAATTTGTAAGGTTGCTGCCAATTACATTTATATTCCTCTGCTGAGTAAGAATACCGGATGCCGCCGTATAAAAACCTGCTAACATAGATTACTTCCTTTCTAATTGATAATATATTCATTGAGCTTTTGTTTCAGCTTTGAAACAGCTCTTGCATTAATCTGTGAAACACGCTGAACCGTAACGTCCAGCACCTTTGAAATATCTGAAAGATTAAGTCCCTCATAGAAATAAAGAGTTACCACAAGCCGTTCTCTTTCTGAAAGCTCATCTATCGCCTCTCTCAGAACTAACCTCAGCTCATCCTTCAAAATCTTCTTTTCCGGAGTTATATCGTCCTTAGTGCTGCTTTCAAGAACCGAGCTCATCTGTGAAACATTCTGTATAAGCTCTTCAAAGGAAAACACAACTGAATTTGATATTTCCGCATTGTACTGCCTGAGCTTTTCAGGAGAAACGCCCATGCGCTCAGCCACTTCCTCATGAGTAGGCTCACGCCCAAGTTCGGAATACAAAATCGAGCGAACATCGTTGATCTCCCTTGCAGTGACTCTGACACGGCGAGGTATCCAGTCCTGTTTTCTTACAAGGTCTATTATTCCGCCCTTAACTCTTAAAAAAGCGTAGGATTCAAACTTCACTCCCTTATCCGGGTCAAATTTATCCACGCAGTCAATAAGCGTTATCATGCCCTGATTGATCATGTCCTCGATCTGGGCGTAGCTGCTTGCTATTCCTCTCAGCTGCATGGCACATGTCTGGGGTATATATCCATAAGCAAGTACAATTTTATTACGAACAGCGATATTTCCGGTTTCCTTATACTGCCTGAAGAGGTCATTAAATTCCTCATCTGAAATTTTTAAATCCTTTGACGAGTAATTCATAATAAGACCTCCCTTATATTATATAATATTTTGCATTAAATTTCAATAGTTCCAAGAGCCTGAATTTGTACATGAGCGTCAATTTCGTTAAATGACAGAACATTTACATTAGGACAGAACTGATCGATAAGCTTTTTATAATACACTCTGACGATCGGAGATGTCAATATAACAGGTGAAGGAACAAGATCTTTTATTTTGTCGATCTGAGTTGTAGTAGATACAATGATCTTCTGAATGCTGTCCTGATCAAGAGCAAGGTACGAGCCGTTATCCAATTTTTTCACAGCGCCCATAATAAGATTTTCAACATTAGGGTCAAGGCTTATGACCTTAAGCTGATCAGCCTCGGCAAATTTATGGGAAATAGTCCTTTTCAGTGACTGACGGACATATTCAGTGAGCATATCAGTATCCTTGATTTTAACGCCATAATCGCCCAATGTCTCAAGAATAGTTTCGAGGTCACGAACAGGTATCTGCTCCTGAAGCAGTCTGCAAAGAACCTTCTGAAGCTCTCCCACAGAAATAACAGCAGGCACAGTATCGTTAACTATCGCCTCGTTATTCTTCTTGAGATTTTCAAGCATATTGTTTATTTCCGCTCTGTTTAAAAGCTCGTACGCATGAGCCTTTATTACCTCGGACAAATGAGTAATAATAACGGAAACCGGGTCTATAAGCGTATAGCCGAGAAGCTCTGCCTTAACCTTTTTGTCCTCGCTGATCCATTTTGCCTGAATCCCGAATGCAGGCTCAACAGTATCTATGCCCTCTATTGTATCTTCCTCTTCGGAAGGAGCAAGCGCTAAGTAATGGTCGACAAGGATATCTCCCCTTGCTACCTCTTCGCCCTTTATGCAGATAGAATATTGGTTTGGAGTGATCTGACCGCTGTCTTTAAGCTGAACCGGCGGAATAACTATTCCCATTTCCATTGCATACTGTTTCCTGAACATAACAACACGGTCAAGGAAGTTACCTCCGCTTCCTTCATCAACAAGAGGGATAAGGCTATATCCAAACTCTATCTTGATCTGTTCAACATTCAAAAGCTCATAAAGATTATCTACATTGCGGTAGTATTCCGCTTCGCTGGTGATCTGCTCGGTCTGAGCCGCTTCTTCTGCTTCTTCCATTACCGGAGCTTTTCTTCCGCTTCTTGTAAGCAGGAAGGACATAAGTATAAGAAATCCTGCGATAATAACAACCTGTATCGGCGGAAAGCCTATGAGTATAAGAAACGGCAGGGCTATACCTGCAATAAGCATAACTCTCGGCTGAGAAAGGAACTGCGTGGACATATCGTCATTAAGATTATTTTCCGACGCAGAACGTGTTACGAGCATACCGGTCGAAACTGAAATAAGGAGCGCAGGCACCTGTGACATAAGACCGTCACCTACAGTCGCTACACTGTAAGTCTGGATAATATCACCAAAGGAGCCCTGACCGCCGATAAATCCGACAATAATACCGCCTATAAGGTTTATGAACGTAACGATAATGGACATGATCGAGTCGCCCTTTACAAACTTGGACGCACCGTCCATGGCTCCGTAAAAGCTTGCCTCACGCTGAATATCGCTTCTTCTCTTTCTTGCAGTAGCCTCATCTATAAGCCCTGAGCTTAAATCGGCATCAATAGCCATCTGCTTACCAGGCATAGCGTCAAGAGTAAAACGTGCCGATACCTCAGCAACACGCTCAGAACCCTTAGTAATTACAAGAAACTGAACAAGTACAATAATAAGGAATATTACAAGACCTACTACAACATCTCCACGGATAACAAACTGTCCGAAAGTCTTTACAACCTCTCCGGCATAGCCTCCATTTGTAAGGATCGACCTTGTGGAGGAAATGTTAAGAGATAGTCGCAGCAGCGTCGTTACAAGGAGCAGTGTCGGAAATACTGAAAACTCCAGCACCTGCTTTATATACATCGTCATAAGAAGTATAACAAGCGATAATGCAAGCTGCATTATAAACATAAAGTCGAGAACAACAGTAGGAAGCGGTACGATAAAAAGAAATACGATCAAAATCATAAATACCGCAACAACGTTGTTCAGCAGTTTTGAAATTATCTTCAAATTTTACTCAAATCCTTTTCCTTAATACTGTAAACATATGCCAGAACCTCAGCAACCGGACCGTAATATTCCGGCGGTATTTCCCTTTCAAGATCGACCTCCGCATAGAGCGCTCTTGCAAGGGGACGGTTCTCAAGAATTACAATTTCATGCTCCTGTGCTATTTCCACAATTTTAAGAGCCATATAGTCTTTGCCCTTTGCAATAACTACCGGAGCCTTATCCTCTGGAGGATCATATTTAAGCGCAATAGCAAAATGTGTCGGGTTTCTGATAATAACATTTGCCTGGGGAACAGCCTGCATCATGCGCTGTCGTGACATTTCACGCTGCTTTTGTTTGATCTGACCCTTGACTTTAGGGTCACCTTCTGTCATTTTGTATTCTTCCTTGACCTCCTGCTTGGTCATCTTGAGTTCTTTTTCATAATTCCATCTCTGATACATATAGTCAAATGCTGCGACAAATGCAAAAGCGACAGCACATTTTAAAACAATGGAAAAGATCATTTCGCTAGTTGCTTTCCCTGCCTCAAGAACCGACATATCTATCATTTTCGGAAGAATACTTATTTCATTTTTAAGTACACTGTAAATAATATAAAACAGCAACGTTATTTTAAGAATTGATTTAATAAGCTCTACAAATCCTTTAAGGGAGACCATATTCTTGATCCCGTTAATAGGATTCATTCTACTGAATTTTGGTTTCAGCGATTTAAAAGTGACAAGGCCTTTCGTCTGGGCAATCGTTGCAATAATTGCAGAAACTGAAGCAATAAGCAATATTGGCATAGCCGCAATTGCAAAGCATATAAGGCCCTTTACAAACATCTGGGGTAAATCCGACGCCGTAAGGCTTTCCTGAGTTCTTATAAGTCCAAAAAACTCGGTCATAGCCTTCTGAACAGCGGCGCTGGAAAATCTATAAAGAAATTTAAAAGAATAAAACGTAACAACAAGGGTAAAAGCGATTATGATCTCCTTGCTCTGGAATATGTTACCTTCCTTTCGCTGATCCTTTCGCTTTTTGGGAGTGGCTTTTTCGGTTTTTTCACCTGAAGATTCCGGCACTTAAAATCCCCCCTTGTAAAGCAAGTGTGCTGCTACTGAACTACAAGCGAATATAAACCGTCCTCCATTTTTTCAAACATGGTCATAATGTAGTTGTCTATAAAGTTTGAAATCGGACCTGCAAGCAGGAACAGCAAAAGCAGCGCAAGAAATATTTTAAACTGAAAATTGATTACAAAAATATGTATTTGCGGAATCAGCTTCATAAGAATACCCATTGAAATTTCAAGGATAAACTCCGCAGCCACAAACGGCAGAGTAAGTCTCATTGCAAGATTAAACGCATAGGAAAAAACGTCAATTGCAAAGGAAGCGGCGGATTCAATTGAAAGTCCGCTTAAACCGATTCCAATAAAATCAAACGAGCTTACTGCTAAATTTATAAGTATGAGATGACTATTTGTCACAAAAAAATACATAACAAACATAAGGTTCAGAAGGCTTCCGGTGAATGCCGACTGAATGCTTGTACCAGGATCAAACATCTTCGCCATGGAAAATCCAAAGTTAGTATCCATAATATCACCGGCGGTAAGAAGCATGTAATAAAAAATATTAAATACAAATCCCAGCAGAAAACCTGCAAACAGCTCCTTCATGATTCCCAGCAAAAGATCGTAGGTGTCAGGATTATAGCCGTCCGGAGCCGTAACTACCGGAGCCACCAGAACTGTAAGACACATTACTATCCCTGTTTTCATAAGCGAAGGTACGTTTCTCCTCGAAAAAACGGGGTTAAACATAATTACGCCTGCCATTCTGGCGAACACAAGAATATATATATAAATGTTATCAAAAACAATACTTAGTCCACCCAATGCAATACCTCGTCATTCTGAAAAAGCTATATTTAAAGACCGGAAATAATATCAAATATGCTTTTGAAAAATTCATCAAAGGTCGTCATCATCCATGAACCAAGAACAAGAAGCATTACTGCCAAAACAATTACCTTAGGCACAAATGTAAGAGTCTGTTCATGAATCTGCGTTGCAGCCTGAAAAATTGCAACCACAAGACCTATTGCAATACTTGCAATCAGAAGCGGAGCTGCAACCTTTATCCCAACATACATTGCAGATCTGAAAATCTGAAGCACTTCACCCTGTTCCATCACTCACACTCCTATCTGAAACCTGTTATAAGCGATTCAAAGAGCAGATTCCAGCCATCAACCACAACAAAAAGCATCAGCTTAAACGGCATCGCAATTGTAGTAGGCGGAAGCATTACCATACCCATTGACATAAGTGTACTTGATACAACAAGATCTATAATTAAAAATGGTATGTAAAGCAAAAATCCTATAAGAAAAGCCCTTTTAAGCTCACTTGTAAGAAAGGATGGAACAATGACAAAAAGGCTTAGATTTTCAAGCTTTTCCTGGCTGTCATATTCCTCTATATCTATAATTTCCCTGTTATCTGCAAGTGTCATGAACATATCAAGATCGTCCTCATAAACCTGCCTGAGCATAAACCTTTTAAGAGGCTTTGCGCCCTCGTAGACTGCTTCAATAGCCGTAAGCTCTCCGTCCTTATAAGGGTCATATGCCTCAGTTTTTGCCTCTCTGAGCACAGGAAGCATTATAAACAATGAAAGAAACATAGCAATACCCACAATTACCTGATTCGGCGGCGTGGTTTGTGTTCCAATTGCATTTCTGAGAAATGAAAGTGCGATGACAATGCGCAAAAAACTTGTCATCATTAAAAGAAATGTTGGTATAAGTGCAAGAAAAGCAAGTAAAAACAGCGTATCAAGAACGCTTGAATTTTCATCAGCCTCGCCTGAACTTATATCAACATTTATTGAAGATTCTGCAGAAACACCCTGAGAAAGGAAACAGAAAAGGAAAATAACGGCAATTAAACACAGCACAAAGCAGACGATCAAGCGGATTAATTTTTTATTCATCTGTCTGCTTTTCTGATTCATCATCTTTTTCCTTTCTGTTATTTTCAGTTCCCCTGCTGAATTTACTTTCCAACACTCGACGAAACGCCTTGGAAAACTCCATGCTTTCTCCGGAGCTGCTGTTAAAGCTAAGTTCACTTTCATCAAGCTCGCAGAGAAAGTTTATATTTGTATCCGTTATGCCCACAAGAATCGTCTTATCCCCAGCTTTAATAATCGCAAAGGACTTATTTCTTCCGGCAGGACAGTTTTCCAAAACCTTTATATTTTTCCCACCGCTTCCACGGAGAGAATATTTTTTCCCAATATATTTTGTGGAAATATACGCAAGATATAAAATTACAATAAATCCAACAAGCGTCATAAGCACAGTGCCTATCTGGCTGATTAACGACTCACCGCTCATTGGCTGTCCTTTTCAATCAGATCCTTGCTACCCACAATTTCTGTAATCCTTACGCCGAAGTTATCATCAATAACCACAACATCGCCTCTTGCGACAAGCTGTCCATTAACGACAATGTCCACAGGAGCGCCTGCCTGCTTTTCAAGGTCAATAACCGTACCCTGTGCAAAATCCATAATTTCACGCATTTTCTTTTTGGTCTTACCTATTTCAACAGTTACATTCAAAGGCACATCCATAAGCAGATCAATATTGCCGCTTGAAAGAGGAATACCTGGAATGCTGGAAGCGTTTTCAAAATTCGGGAACTGCGCTGACTGAATTTCAATAGCATCGTCTGAATACATGCCGTCAGCTGAATCCTGTGAATCAGTTGAGTCCTGATAATTCCCACTATTGTTCATAGGCGCATTTTCATCAAAATCTCCGTCATTATTTCCCTTAATGGCGTTAAGAAGGATATCTTCGTCCTCGGATTCAGGAATAAGGCTCACCTTATCTGCAATGGAATCTGCAGAAACTATGCTGTTAACAAGCGCAAAGAATCCGCTCATAACGTCAGTAACAACAAACTTAACTGTTGAGTTAAGCACAGAATCATTTAATTGGCATCCTAAAATCTCGGATACCATATCTGTATTATTGAGCTTCTGGATATTGCACTGAGAAATTTCAACCTTACTTCCAAAGAAATCTGTCATAGATTTAGCAAATGTTCCACACATTTGATTTACAAGCTCTTTGAATGTATCCATACTTATCTCATCAAGCTCAAACTCCTGATCAGAATCCTTTGTATTCATAAGGATATTGAGAATGCTCTGAATATGGTTTGCTGAGATCATAAGGCATACTTTTCCTATAAGCGCTCCGGAAAAATTCATATCCACAACTGCGCCCGGAACAATTCCAAAGCCTTCAATATTTTTGATTTTCTGAACCTCAGTATTTGTAACCTCAAAATTAACCTCATTATTAATTAATTTTGACAGCGTTTCAGCTGAGGCGGTAAGTCCAATGCCTATTGCTTCCTTTATGCCATCAAGCTGTTTTGCAGAATATGCTATACTATCCATCTGTGATATATTCCCTTCAAATTAATAATTATCAGTTGAATTCGGCTGAGCTATGCCGCAAATTTTAACTGCTTTCTTTATTTTCCTCTCACCCAGCTTAGCCGTAAATCTCGGCATACCGTCAACATTTACAATAATATCGCTGTCGATTTTTTTATTCAGCGGAATTACATCCGAAACTTGAAGATTAACAACATCGTGCATATCGAGCATGACCTCGTCAAGCACGGCTGTAAGCTCTACAGTTGAATCCTGCAGCGAGTTGTAGATAAGCTTTCTTCTCTCGGATGCCTTTTCACTTTCATTGTTAAAATGTGAGCGATAATATCTCTGATTCTTTATATGAAGAACCTCGTCAAGATTTATAGACGGCATACATATGCTGAATATATTATCAATTTCACGCATTCTGAGTCTGAACTGAAGAACAATTACAGAATCGTCCTGTGATATTGCCTGTACAAGCTTAGGATTTGTCTCATACGAGCTTAAAGTACATGTGCATTCAAGAAGCCTGTTCCAAGATTCCTCAAGATATTCCGTAAGCTTTCCATAGAAATTTTTTAATATCTCGATTTCAACTTCCGTATATCCCCTCTTATAAGCATATCCCTGACCGGAGCCGCCTAAAAGTATATCAATCATAAAGAAATTAACATCCGACGGGATATACATTACAATAGGACAGGATTCAAATCCTGTACCCTTCGCTTTAAGGTCAATAATTCCCATAAGAGTCTTATCAGGAAGCGCATTTGTATATTCAGAATAATGATATTCTTCAACCTTATCAATAGTAATTTCGCAGAAAACCCTCAGCATACTTGACAGATTAGAAGAAAAGATTCTCATAATATTTTCATTAACAGCATTTAAATCCCTAAGATGCTCCTTGGTAAACTTTTTAGGTTTACGAAAGTCATAATCCTTTATTCTTTTAGGCTTTGCCGGACGCTGATTCCTGAAATTATAATTCCGGACTCCAGAATGTCCCTGAACACTTTGTTGATTCATATATCTGCTCCCATACTGAGTAATTATTCTGCCAGCTTGTCAATATCGGCTTCTCCGATATCAAATGAAGCTCCGAGAACCTTCAAAAGCTCTCCACTCTTGGCAAGATCGCTGTTCTTTCCTACAATGACAATTTCTACACGTCTATTTTTCTGACGGCCGGCCTCATTCTCATTTGTAGCGATAGGATAATCTCCGGCAAGACCGATAGGAAAGAGCTTTGTAGACGGTATATCGTAGTTTCTCTCAAGGAAGTTTGAAATAGTACTTGCACGTTCACTTGAAAGTAAACGTGAATCCACTGTCGAGGTTGGACTTATAGCGGTATGACCCTTTACGATTATAAGAGCTATATCGTCCTGAACATTGCCGAGGCAATCGCCTAAGAAGCCCATAATATCGTAGCTTTCCTCTCTCAGAGAGGATTTATCCGGCATGAAAAGAACATTATTTTTGAACTGAATATAAATGTTCTTAGAACGCTCCTTTTCGCCTTTAGTGTCATTATTAGGCATCTGTGAGCTTTCAGAGCTATTAGCGCTGTCGATACCATCATTTTCCGACTTACCTACACCATCGCCCTGTTTTACCTCGATACTTTCAGCCATGTTATTTTCGTCAATGAATGATTTTATGCTCTTATAAAGCTCATTCATTTCGTCCGAATTGAAAATCTCATTTTTCTCTCTGTCAACCGTGCTGTCACCTATTCCATCGCCATCATTCTGAAGAAGCTCTTCACCGCTTTCATCAGTACTCATAAGCACAATCTGGTCAACCTTGGTTTCTCCTCGGGTATTGAATGCTCTTACAAGAGCGGCCCATTTATCTTCTTCAACAGACGACATACTGTAAAGCATAACAAAAAATGTCAACAGAAGCGTTACCAAATCGCCGTAAGTATCCATCCAGTTATAGCCGCCGCCGGAATCCTTTTTCTTTGCCACACCTTACACCCCTTTATAAATAATTACTTTGCTCCGTCTTTCAATGCACCCTTAAGTGAATACTGCGGTAAAAGCTTCGTAAGTTTTTCCTGAATGAAGTTAGGGTTATCGCCGTCCTGAATAGCCTGAACGCCCTCGCTTATAATGAGCTTACAAAGATACTCTTCATCATGCCTGATTTTCAGCTTGTTTCCAACCGGCTTAAAGAACAGATTAGCCAGCAAAACGCCATAGAACGTCGTAACAAGAGCTACCGACATACTTGAAGCAAGCTTAGCCTGATCTTCCATGTTCGCAAGAAGATTGATAAGACCAATAAGAGTACCAGCCATACCAAAGGATGGAGCGTACTCTGAAGCCTTGGTGTAAAACTCCATATCCTGATAATGCCTCTCTTCAAGGGAATCAAGCTCCTTGTTGAGCATCATTCTGACTTTTTCAGGTTCAACAGAGTCAACTACCATGAGAAGAGAATTTTTAAGAAACTTGTCCTTTGTTTCAGAAAGCTTGTCCTCGAGTGCAAGGAGTCCGTTTACACGGGCTTCCTTTGCAAATTCCACGATCTGCTCTATGTACTTCTGCGGATCATATTTTTTTGGAAGTATTACAATTTTCAAGTGCTTTAATACTTTTTTAAAGCTTTTTCCCGGAAATGAGATCATAAGCGCAGCAATAGTTCCACCAAAAACAATTGCAACTGATGGTATATCAATAAAGCCCTCAAGCTGTTTAGGTATAAACTCAAAGCCATTGTCAGTATTAAGCATAATACTGCCGATAACAAGCACTATACTAAATATCCATCCAAAAATTGATAATATATCCATTTCATAACGTCCCTTCAAGCAATGCTTAAAATTTATTTCAAAGAGTTAAGTAAATCACCGAGAATATTTTTCTTATACTTCTTGATTATATCAATAACGGCATCCATTGTTTCTTCAACAATATAAATATTACCGTTTGACAGTCTTATAGTCGTATCAGGATTTTCCTGAATTGTCTCAATGTGATCGCAGTTCAGCGCAAATTGAGTTCCGTTAAGCTTTGTAAGTGTGATCATATTTATCCCCGCCTAATAATTTATTTTCAAAGCACAGGGGGAATTTTCCCCCCGGCTTTGTAGATACAAAAATTATCTCTTAAGGTTGATAAGCTCTTCAAGCATTGTATCAGAAACAGTAATCATTCTTGAACATGCCTGGAAGCCTCTTTGCGTAGTGATCATATCAGCCATTTCCTGTGAAAGATCAACGTTTGATGTTTCAAGAGTTCCGGCAGCAATGCTTCCTGTACCGTCAGTACCAGGGCATGCAAGCTGAGGCTCTCCTGAGTTTCTTGAAACCTGGAAATATGTTTCACCAGTCTGAGTCAGACCAGCAGGGTTTGCAAATGTAGCGAGGTCGATACGGCCAAGCTCCATAAGACCAAATGTTGGGTGAACTGCTGTAAGAACGCCCTTGTCGTCGATCGAGATACCTGTCAGATCGGCTACTGTCTGCTCTCCGCCCTGAGTACCGCCTTCAAGGTTAAACTTTCCGTTTCCAAGACCAAGATTTCTTGAAGGAGTGCTCGGACTCATAGTAACGTTGCCTGAAACAGCAGTAAGGTCATACGCTTTAATTGTATCCAAATTCGGATATGTAAGAACAAATGAATCAGTTGAGTTTGTTCCTCCCTTTTTCATAAGAACTGATCCGGCATTTTTAAGCTGTGCAGCGTTAACTGTAGCCGTATAGTCACCTACTGTGATCGTAAGGTTGTTATCAGCATCAAGGGAAGTTGACATTGCAGCATCAGCATTTCCGCTGAAGTCATCGCCAACTGAAGATACTGAAAAATATGATGAAAGGGAGCTTGGAATAGTAACTGAACCCTCGTTAACGCCGAAATCAGGGTTTACGATCTCAGCGCCTGTAATGCCCGGAGTAAATGCGGACGGATTGCTCATTGAAATCGTAAAGTTTCCGGCACTGTGAGGAACACCACCATTTGCAGAGGTAATAGCCTCGTTTATAACCTGATTCAGCTCAGCAAGGCTGCCGAAAGTCTCGTTTGAATTGAGAGTTACAACAACAGCAGAGCTTGTGATCGAAGCTGATGCTTTCTGTCCGATCGGAAGAGCAGAGCTTGAAACCAAAGTAAAGTTTGTATTACCTGACTCGTCTTCATTTGCTGTTTCAATTGTATAAGTAACATCGTTGATCGTGTCTGAAGCAGATGAAGAATCAGCATTTTCATAAGGAAGAGTGATTCTGATTCTGTTTGATGAAGGACCTACACCAGTAGGATCTCCTGAAACACCCAGAACAAAGTTACCATTTCCATCTACAAGGTTTCCTGCTGCATCAATATCCAGCATACCTGCCTTTGTATAGAAAATATTTCCGTCTGCGTCCATAACCTGGAGATAGCCTTCGCCTGCTATCGCAACGTCAAGAGTATAACCGGTTGTTGACATTACAGACTGTGAGTGGTTAACGTCAACGCTTGCAAGCTTTGCACCGTAACCTACCTGAGTCGGATTTGTACCGCCGCTTGTTGCAGTTGCTGCGGAAGCGGCTGAGTTTGTCTGATAGTAAACATCTCTAAATGTTGCTCTTGATGACTTGTATCCATAGGTATTAACATTTGAAATATTGTTACCTATAACATCCATTCTTGTTTGATGTGACCTCATTCCAGCAACGCCGGAATACATTGATCTAACCATTGTTAAATTTCCTCCTGTCATATGAGGAACTGCCCATGCGCCATCCGTCATTCAGGCGCATAATAGCTTCCATAAAGGTCCGGCTATACTATAACAGTTCCGTCAATATTTGTAAAAACATTTCCAGTCATCTCGTCCTTACCAACAGTGGTGATCACTATGTTGTTCTTGACGCTGACAATAAATGCCGCAGAATCTATAAGTATAAGGGTATCATCAAGTCCCTTCTCCTCTGCAAGCTTTACGCCTTCATCAAGTCTGGCGAGATTTTCTTCCGACAAATCAATATTGCGCTCCATCACACGATTCATCGCATGCTTTGAAAAGTTTACGTGAGAAATTTCATCCAGCTGTTCCTGTAGAATATCCTTAAAGGATTTTGTAGACGCAACCTCTGTAAGATCAGTTGGTACGATCTGTGGGATGCCCGTAGTAATAGGCGTGGATATTCTTCGTAAATCAATTTCATTCATAACTAACAGACTCCTTTCCATTAGATATAACAAACTGATATTTTAGGCTTCCTCAGTTTCTCCCTCGCTTGTATCCGTTTTGTCAGAGCTGAGAGTTCCAGTCATTCCTATCTGAGAAACCTTGCTCATATCATATGCCTGACCATTAACATAAACCTTATATTTGTTATCCTCGATAGCGATTTTTTCCACAACTCCTGTTTCAGCAGAACTACCGCCGCCGATATTGTTTGAAGAAACCGTTACCTCTTTACCCAGCATTGACATAACATAATTCTGCTTTGAGTACTTACAGAGATCAGCCATTTCCTGCATTGTAGAAAACTGAGCCATCTGTGCAAGATACTGGGTATCGTCAACCGGATTTGTAAAATCCTGATTTGTAAGCTGAGTAATCATAAGATTAAGAAAATCGTTTACAGAAAGGCTGTCGTCTTCCTCATCCTGAAAAACTGCATTATATACCTTTGAATCGGTATTTGCCTTATCTGTTCCGAATGTAGTGTAATTTCTTTCGGAATTAACACCGGAAACTGCCATAATATCATCCTTTCTAAATGAGAATATTAAGACCGCTGTTTAAAATCATTTCTGCTGATTTTTTAGGAGCATCATCAGAATCTGCCACATCAAAATAATTCGGCATACTGCTGTAATAATTCCTGTTCTGAGCCTGACCACCGTTTTCTGAGCCGTAATACTCCTGCTGCATAAAGCTGCCGGCTGTCATCTGCGGAACACTCTTTACCTCTCCTATATCGGCAAGCTGAACATTATGCTGACTCAAAGCAGTCTGAAGATCTGCCATATTACTGCTGAGCAAAGCGGCTGTTCTTGCGCTTGAAGCAGTAAGACTTAAAACTGTCTTTCCACCGTCCTGAACGAGCTTTACAATAACCTCGCCAAGGCCCTCCGGTCTGAGCTTAATTGAAAATTCGTTTTTGCCCTGACTGATGTTTTCACCTATGCCGTCAAATACCTGCTTTGCAACGGCTTCTCCCTCGTTTATATTACCTGAACCTGCCAGCATTGCTGACTTAACATCAAAGCTGTCGGAGCTTGCCTGAAGCGAATCCACATCAACAGCACCGGATGCGTTTTTAGAAACGTCTTCGCTCATGTTCTGTTTTACCTGCTGGATATTCCGGTAAAAGTCAAAGTCCATGCTTGAAGTGTTTTTCTCAGCAGCTGTTTTTCCTGCCTCAGCATTCAAAACAGGCGTCTTGATTACCTCAGCATTGATTTTTGAAGCATCGTTCATAGGCTGAAAGCTTTCAGCAAATACATTGCTCTGAGCTTTTCCCTCAGAAACATTCTGTCCGTCAAAAAGGAGCTTTCCTGTCAACGACTGAACCATACCATTATCTGCAAGTGAATAATTCTGTCCTAAAACGCCCATAAGCTCAGCGAGCTGTGAGGAATCTGTTACACCCTGCAAAAACGATGCGCCGCTATTTGAAAGGATATTAACGTCATTCCCATTTCCAGCCATGTAGAACAATGCATTTAACATATTGGCATATTCCCCTGCAAGAGCGCTTTTTTCATTGTCTTCACTAATATCCATTGAACCACAGAGCAGCTGCTGAATTATATCCATAAATCCGCCTCCGCTTGCTGCAGCAACTCCTGTGCTGTCGGAATTACGCATACCCTCAATGTTTAATGAAGACTGCAAAGCCTCACAAGTGACCTGAGATATTTCCATTGTTATCACCTCCTTTAAAGATCATTGGTATATGAATAAGCCTTTCAAGGCATATTCAGCATGTCTTCTGAGCGGAAAGCTTGAACGAGAGGAATTCCTCAATAGCATTTTGCGATTCCTTAGCAGCAAGTTTGTTGTATTCTTCTCTTTGCTGCTCCTCAAGCTTATCAAGGCCGGAAACCTCCTGTGAGATTTTCACAACAGCCTTTCTCTGTCTTTCGATTGTCATTAAAAGTATATTGAGCTGATATGAAAGCTGAGTTTTTTCACGCCTTATACCATCCTTCTGCATATTGAATAATATCAGATCAGAGGATTTTGTTCCCGCCAGCATAGCTTCTGTCTGACGCTTTCCAAGGTTTAACATATTTTCGTCAAGCTCGGAAATTCTGTTCTCCATTGTATACTGCTCTTTGCGGAGAGTCATGAGCTTGTTCTTTTCAGATTCAAGTATCTGTTTTTTGTAGTCACGCATTTTCTGCATGGTAAAAACAAACTTCTTCATTTTTATCATCCCTCTCAGGCAACAATGCCGGTCATGATTTTAACTGTTTCGTCAAAATCCACTTTTACATCAACAGGCTGCTGCAAAAACTGATTGATATTGTTGATCTTACTGATCGCATAGTCAAGCTCCGGATTGCTGCCGCTCTTATAGGCGCCAATTGAAATAAGATCGGAATTTTCTTGGTACAGCGACATTATCTTACGGATTTTTGACGCAGCATTTTTCTGCTCCGGCGAAGCAATTTCTGACATAAGACGGCTTATACTTGCCGTAACGTCAATTGCCGGATAGTGATTTTTCATTGCGATTTTTCTTGACAGCATTATATGTCCGTCAATAATACCTCTTACAGTATCGGAAATTGGTTCATTGGAATCATCACCCTCAACAAGTACTGTAAATATTCCTGTTATAGAGCCTGTCTGAAAGTTACCGCAACGTTCCAGAAGCTTCGGAAGCGAAGCGTACATGGACGGCGTATATCCTCTTGCAACAGGAGGCTCACCTATACTTAAACCTATTTCTCTTTCAGCCATGCAGTAACGTGTAAGGGAATCCATCATCAGGAGTACGTCTTTTCCCATATCCTTAAAATATTCCGCTATTGCAGTGGCAGCAAGAGCGCACTTTGAACGCATCATAGCCGGCTGATCGGAAGTTGCGACCACAAGCACGGAACGCTTCAATCCCTCAGGACCAAGGTCACGGTTAATAAACTCCATTACCTCACGGCCACGCTCGCCTACAAGTGCGATAACGTTTACATCAGCTTTAATATTACGGGCGATCATTCCCATAAGAGTACTCTTGCCCACGCCTGAACCGGCAAATATTCCCATTCTCTGACCCTTGCCGATAGTTAGCATCCCGTCAATAGCCTTGACGCCGAATTCAAGAGGCTGAGCAATAGGGGGACGCTCCAATGGATTCGACCTTGCTCCGTTAATGCTGTAATAGCTATCGCCCTCCACAGGACCTTTTCCGTCAATTGGGTTTCCCAAAGCGTCAACAGTTCTGCCTATCAAAGCCTCGCTCATTCTGATTTTAAGCTTCTCTCCGGTATTCTGAACAAAGCTCCCATAGCCGATTCCGTCCATATCAGAATACGGCATAAGGATAACCTTACCCTCTTTAAAGCCTGCGACCTCTGACAAAACATATTTGCGGCTGTCCGAGCCAGCTGAAACTCTGCATACATCTCCAATGTTGCAGGAGATGCCGGAAGCTTCAACCGTCATGCCAACGATTTGTTCTATTTTTCCAAGAGTGGAGTAAAAGTTACCCATTCTTATGCTTCTGCAAAGCTCGGACTGGTCAAGGCATGTCTTCATTACTCTCACCCTTATCATGATTTTCTATGTATGCTTTAAGATTATTAAGCTGTGTCGAAAGGGTTGCAATAACAATTCCATCGGAAGTGTTTATCACGCATGTATCCTTTTCAGCGTTGCTGTCAAGAACAAATTCCACATTCTGACCGCTTTCTCTCAGCTCGCTTTCCAGTGTATCAATAAACCCGGAAAGCTCCTCTGAAACCTCAGCCTTGATCCACGACGCATTGCGGATCGATTTTACAGCTGATTTTATTACATTATACATCAAAAGATCGTCGTCCTCGATCTTCTGACATATGATCTTTTCGCAAATTTCCACCGCCAGTTTTCTAAGCTGAGCAGCGTACTCTTCAAAATAGTTATTTTCATTTTCTGCAAAAAGCTTTAAGGAGCGTTCAATTTCCCCGGAAAGCTTTTCTATAGCATCAGACTTACAAGCTATGCCACGGTTCAGTCCCGTATCATAAGCTTTTTTCTCTATTTCTGAAACTCTGTTTTCTGCATCCTCAATAATAGCTGCGGATTTCTTTTCAGCCTCCGCCACTATAGAAGACGCGCTTTTTTCAGCCTCGCTGATTTTGACTTTATAGTCAGCATTAATTTTGCTCCGCTCTCTTTCAAGGAAAGCATCATTTTCCGCTGTGACCTGTGCATAGATCTGTCTATAAAGCTCTTCTCTCAGAAGCTGTATTTCTTTTTCCCTTGAATCATCTGCTTTTGAACCATCGCTTTCCTCGGATTCTTCGGGAACGACCTCAGGTATTATCTGTGGCATGAACTGCACGTCAGGAATAGAAACTGCATCTTCAAGCCTTTTTATTTTTTCCGGCTTAAATATCTTATGCAATTATCTCATCCTCTCCGCCCTTGGAAATAACAATATCACCCTGATCCTCAAGCTTTCTGATAACGGCAACGATTTTCTGCTGAGCCTCTTCAACATCACGCATACGGACATTATGCAGATACTGCATATCTGTACGTATAGTTTCCTGCTGACGCTGGGACATATTGTTGAGAATCGCATCCTTAACCTCATCCGAAGCAGCCTTGAGAGCAACAGTAAGATCTTTCGTATCCGCCTCTCTGATAAATGCCTGTATTTCAAGATTATCAAGATAAACAATATCGTCGAATACGAACATTCTCTTCTTGATTTCCTCTGCAAGCTCCGGATCGTCGCCCTGAAGCTCCTCGAAAATATACTTTTCAGTATTACGGTCGATACGGTTCATGATCTCAGCAATATAATTAACACCGCCGAATTCCATAACATCAACGGAGGATACCGCACCAAGACGTTTTTCAAGAACTGATTCTACGATACTTATAATTTCCGGAGATGCCTTATCAAGATTTGAAATACGCTTTATAACGTCCAGCTGGAGATCCCTCGGAAGCTCTGAAATCACTTTTGAAGCCTGATCAGACCTTGCATATGACAGCACAATAGCGATTGTCTGCGGATGCTCATTCTGAATAGCCATAAGCAGATTCTTATAATCTATCTTGCCAATAAATTCAAATGCACGCTTTTTCTCAGTCTTGTTTATCTGATCCATAAGGTATTGGGAGCGCTGTGCACCGAACGCTTTTTCAAGTACGTTCTTAGCATAGCCCTCACCACCCTCAGTAATGACCTTCTGAGTTATGCACATATCATAGAAATCATCCATGATAGTTTTCATTTCATCGGCTGATATTTTGTCAATTTTAGAAATCTCGGTTGTGATCTCCTCGATCTCATCTTCTCTTAGGTATTTATACACCTCGGAAGCGCTGTCTACGCCCAGAGCGATCATAATAGCCGCAACCTTTGTAGTTGAGGATATCTTCTGAGGTGAAGGAGTTTTAACTGATGTCTGGGCCATTACTCATCATCCTCCTTCAGCATTGATCTGATAAGCGCCGCCGTGATCTCAGGGTTGTTTTTAACAAATTCCCTGACCTCATTTTCAGTAGCCTTTTCCTTCTGAGTATGCTCTTCGGCAGCCTCAGCAAGAGTTTTCTTCTTGTTTTCCTCAATAGTTTCCTGAAGGTCGGAAACAGTTGCCTCATGCTCTTCCTGCTGCTTTGCCATTTTCTTCTTCATAGACCTTACAATAAGGAATATGATAAGGAGAATAATCAGGAGAAGTATAAGTCCGCAAAGTCCTATAATAATCAGCATCTTTTTATTACTAAATATGTTATTGTTATTATCATTGTTGTTGATATCACCATCTACAGGTAAAACATTACTTGCACGGCTGAATACCGATATATTATCCTCAGGAATGTTTGTGGCGTTTTTTACCAGAAGAATTATTCCGTCCCTATCATTTCTTGAAAGGTATGCATTAGGGGTCGTAACAACAACGGAAATAGTTGCATCCTTTATTGCTCCCTGAGCCTTTTCAATCTGTGTGAGAGAATAGCCTATATCCCATTCTGTGTCACGCTCATAGCTGTTAGCGTTATCAGTATTCAGATCGTCGTCATTATATTGATAATTCGGTATGTCGTCGTTATCTTCCTCGCCGACAATGCCTCCCTCGCCTACAGTTTCATCAGTATCAAAACCTACATGCTCCGTTTTCTTAACGCCCTCGCCGTCTTCATTTGTAAGCAGCTCCTTGACCTCCTGAGTTATCTTGTCATAGTCAACTGTTACATTGGCAACTGCGACAACGCCGTCCTCACCGTAAATAGGTGAAAGAATCCTGTATGCGTTTTCTTCATACTTATTTATAAGAGCATTTACATACTCAGTCTTGTCCTCATCATTAAGGTTATTTCCTGAGCCTTCCTGCTGAGCTGCAACTGCTTCGGAATCCAAAAGCTCGTTTCCGGTGGTACTGTCAATAACGGTTACGTCATCCGGAGTCATTTGCTGAGCGCTGAATGCGACAAGCTTCTTTACAGCTGAAACATTTGCCGGTGTAAATCCGGCGCTGTTATTAAGCGTAAGGGTAACGCTTGCCGACGCCTTTTCATCAGTTTCCTTCCAGGCATACTTGCTTGCCTCAGGCACATTGATAGTAACGACTGCGCCCTTTATTCCGTCAATTCTCTGCAAAGTCGTCTGTAGTCTGTTTTGCAGTTCAAATCTAAGAGTCTGCTGCTTTTCAAACTCAGTCATAGTCATGCTGAGATTGTCAAAAAAAGTTCCGTATGATGGTGCAGACTGAGGATAGCCAAGGTCTGCAAGCTCATAAACGAGTGTATCCCACTCAGATTTTTTTACCAGTATTTCGCCGTCTTCATTAACCTTAGTAGAAACACCCCTGCTTTGGAGCTCGAGATATACCTCTGTAGATTCCTCAGTGGACATGCCGGGGAACAAAACTATGTAATCCGAAGATGACGAACTGTTAAGAAGAACTGTAAGGCATACTGCTCCGACTACAATAAGGGCAGTAGCACAAATAATAATGATTCTCAGAGTTTTGGTAATACCGGACCAAAACCCCTTAAACTTTTCGCCGACATTCTTTAACTTTTCTTTCATTTACTTAATATCATGCTCCATCATAATTATGAGTTAAAAACGGGAATTATACCTGCATTGACATAATTTCCTTATATGCGTTAACTGCTCTTGTAGTGAGCTGAACAGTCATTTCTATTGCTGTGGAAGCCTTTGCTGAATCAAGCATAGCTCCCTCAATATCATTTGATAATCCCGTTGAAACTGCATAAGCGCTTTCAAGGGATGCCGATTCAAGGTCCTTTACATTCTGTATCTTGTCCTTCAGAACTTCGCCGAATGACTGTACCTCATCCTTAAGGTCCTTTTTTTCAGTGTTTCCGGCTGACATTATTGATTTTAAATTTTCTGTTCCGTCCATCTGTGTTAAAGGAACTATAAACATAATAAAAACTCCTTATCATCTTCCTATTTCAAGCGATTTTGAAGCCATAGCCTTTATAACTGAAAGTGCGCTTACATTTGCTTCATAAACTCTTGATGCCTCAAGAAGGTCAACCTGCTCCTCCGTATTGTTTACGTTTGGATAATACACATATCCCTCTTCATCAGCCTCCGGATTATCCGGGTCATAGACCGGAACAAAATCCTCCTGACTTTCAACGACTTCCTTTACTCTTACGCCGCCTCCGGTAACATGCTTGAGAGCTTCATCAAACGTCTGCTCCCTTGTTTCAAAAATTACCTGTTTTCTTCTGTAAGGCTCTCCGTCCTCAGTCCTTATAGTAGTCTGATTTGCAATATTCTGATTGATTATATCCGATCTGAATCTTTCTGCTGTAAGAGCGGAGCCTATTATATTAAGTGAATTTAAAAAAGCCATTTAGTTACACTCCTTTATTATTTAAAATTGGAGTTCGTCAGGACATACCTGAGATCGCCTATCGCAGCATTCATTTTCTGAATTATTGCAGAAGACTGAATATATGTACTGTAAAGCTCCACGCCTTCAGAATCTATGCTTACATTATTTCCGTCAACTAAAACGTCAGTGGAATCATGCTCCGTAACCTTTGCGTCAAAATCATAGTTCACGGTTCCGTCGTCTTTTTTCACATCATTTAAAACGCTTTCAAAGCTTACAGACTTATATTTATAATCAGGCGTATCAAGATTGGCAATATTCTGCGCATGGATTTCCTTTTTCATGCTCATTGCCTGAAGACCGCTTTCCATTGCCTTAAAAGCTATTGAATCAAGATACATACTCAACACCTCCGGATTTTAATTTTATGCAAATATAATTATACATCATTTTGATACAAAAATCAATATTTTGATTATCTCTTTTTGAAAAATCGTTAATATATCACATTTTTTACCTTTAATTCTTACTGCTACTCAGAAATCTTATCGTCTTTTCGCCGCCTTCAAGTATATTTATCTCTGACTTTACACAGCTGATATACTCCTCTTTTGAAAGAAATACTATTCTGCTTTTTACAAATACCGGAGCTATGCCCAACACTCTTGAAATATTCCCTACTGTAAGTCTTTTTCCCTTAAATTTATATGCAGCTTTAAGTATAAAATAATCCAGTATATTCATACTGTCCTCATACTTATCTTCCACAGTATCATCTGCCGACTGACTCTGAAATGTTCTGCTGTAAACTGCACTTTCATTCCGTTCCGCCTCCGGAACAGCCGGAATATCTGAAACGCTCCTCATACCGCCAAGCAGACTTGTGATCCTATATACCTCCTTAAACATACCGGAAGCGTTTTCATCCTCCGCAGCGGTAAAATTTTCAGAGCATCCCACTATCATAAGCAGTTCTCTTGCCCTTGACATAGCAACGTTAATTCTTCGGCTGTCCTTTGCAAATCCTATATTATGAAACTTGTTATTTCTGACAAAACTAAGTATGATTATATCCTCTTCCATGCCCTGAAAGCGGTCCACAGAGCCTATTCTAAGCTCAATATTCGGAATATGCCTGTAAAATTCATTCTTATACACAAGCTGCTCCTCAAGAAGCTTTACCTGAGCATCATAAAATGTAATAACACCTACGGATTTTCTTGTTCCCCCATTATCAGAAATATTTTTATTCAAAATTTTCAGCAGCTTTTTCACAGCTCTCACTTCGGCTGAATTACAGAAGCTGTTTCCACTTTTCTCCTCATAGCACCTCAGATCGTTTGGCATATCATACCATATAACATGATTATTCTTATCAATGCCGTTTCCCTGACAGCCATGATCCCTCGGAGCATCGGATGGAGATTCAATTCTACCTGCGTCAGAATCAATATAAAACTGATTTACAAGTCCGGCAATATCCCTGTGCATTCTGTACTGACGATAAAGCATTGTCCTGCTTTCAGCAGCCGATTTGGTATAAAGCTCCTCAAACAGCGATACCTTCATAAGCTCACGCATTTCCTCATTATCGCCGCATTCCGTTTCATCATATGCCTGTGAATCAATATAAGGAGGCAGCTGCTTGTGATCCCCTACAAGCACGATCTTCCTGCCTCTCAGCATAGGAAGAATTATATCCGGAGGGGTGCTTTTACTGGATTCGTCAATGATAACCACATCAAATACCGGATAATTCTGAATAAAATCTCTTGTACCGCTTTGTATGCAGGTAATACCTATAACATTTGCATTATCGAGGTAGAGCTTTTTCAGTGAATTATATCCTTCACCGCTGCCAGCAGAAATTCTGCTTATCCATTCAGCGATAAGCTCCTTCCATATCATATATCGCTTTTTGGTGGATTTGAAATATCCCTTAGCTATGCGTTCATACTCTTCCGCTGTAATATTTTCCGTATCCGTATTTTTAAGCGCTGTGATATAAAACTTATCGTCCGCACCTGCATGATATTCAGCCAATGCGAAATTATAATCGGTTTCAGTCTGCGCAAAGTCCTCCCTCAGCTTATCATATTTATTTCGGAATCTGTAGTACTGGGAGTCAAAATCCTCGCAAAGCTTGTCAAGACTTTCATGAAATGCCTCCACGCTGCGGATGTATTCCTTATCGGTTATTATCGCCTCTATACGTGCGCATAGCCTGATCGTTTTGGACTGAATGCTTTCCATCAGCTTTTCAGCCTGACGATAGTAATCGGCAGCTATTCTTCGCCATCTAAAGCCAAACAAAAGCTTTTTTATACCCTTTGGCTTTATGTCTAAAATATCGTCTCCGCCTCTGCATATTTCCTCAGTCAACTTTCTGTCGATATAATAGTAATTGACCTCGTGTTCGCTTTTTTCAATACGTCTTCTGCCTGCGGCTTTTCTCACTGCGTCAAATTGGGCAGTTATTTTTTCAGTGTATTCGCTGTAAAATTTAAGATCGTCCTCATATTCCTGAATCTTTTCAACATCAGCTTTCAGATCAAGGTATCTGTCCGTGATCTCATTATATATATTGTTTGGCAGTATGAAATCCGGAGGATATATATTTCTCACATCTGAAAGCTTAGCAATATCGTCTGCGTCATAAGCCATTGACACAAGCTCAAAAAATTCAGACCGAAAGCCCTCCGCCTCATTAAGGACATTTTTATAGAAAAATATCTGAGATTCAAGGTCCCTCAGCTTTTCGGAATACTTCACAACTGCGTCTTCCAGTTCAAGAATGTCCGGAAGCCTGTCCTCCGCCTTTTTCAGCTCCAAAAGCTTTTCATCAATACTGCGTGACATATTTCCAGCGGATTCTGCGATCTTACCAAGCCATGTTGAAACAACATTATCCTCAACAAAAGGCATGCCCTCGTCTTCGACCCTTGAAGCATCTCCTTTTCTCAGAACCCTAACTTCAGGATGATTCATAACCCTTGAAATCGCATTGTCAACCGCCAGATTAGACTGAGATACAACAAGAGTTTTTAACCCTCTCACAGCATTCTGATAGCATATTTCTGCTATAACCGTTGTCTTTCCGGTTCCCGGAGGCCCTTGAATAAGATAAAGGTCTTCGGCATTCATGACCCCCTCAACAGCTCTTATCTGCTCAGGGTTCATGTTCTTCATAAGCATTGTTTCCGGCGTCAGAGAAATCCTTCCACCACTGCTTCTGTTTGCTTTTTGAGGATCAAAAATAAAATCCGCAAGCCTCGGATTTGCAGCCTCTGAATTGCAAAGCATATCAAGCCCTGTTTTCATTCTTCTGCATGTAATAACCGAAGCTGCATCATATATAACGATTTTTATTTGATTATCGGCTCTTTCCAGCATTTTGTAATTACTAAGGCTGCTTTTTTCAATAGTTATCACATCCCGGCTGAAATCCGTTACCTTTCCAAGCAAATATCTCGGGTCATTTTTGCTGTCAGCAATGGCTGCACTTAAATTTTTAACATTCTCCCCCCCATAGTCCCGTTCGACTCTCAGGCGAAGATTATGACCGTCATCATATACTGTACCATAATATGTATAGTAAAAGTATTTCTTTTTAGATATCTCAAGGAGATTCTCAATATATCTATACCACATATCAAGCCTTGAGCGCACCTTTGGGCTGATGCTTCCGGATGTTTCCTCTCCGGATACAACTTCAAACAATATTTCAGCCTTTTCCCCGGATAAATTATCAGCACTCAAAACGCTTTTGCAGAAAAAATCGTTCCCACTGAGAATACCTGACAAAGCAAGAAAATGATCTCCGTAAGGCATACATACAATGAACTCAGGGCTGGTTGTGACCCATACCTCAGAAATTTTGCTTTCAGGAAATAGCTTGTATGGTATATCATATTTGGATCTGCATTCGCAAATCTGCATAGCTTTAAGCTCATCAAGCGCCCTTGGAGAAAAAGACAAAGCAATTCTAACCTGTGAGCCATGCTCCATAATGATACACCTCCAGAAATAATTAAAGCATTTCCTGTTAAAACAGATTTTTAAATATAAATATTATACCACATCTCACTGTCATTTTCAACATAAAAAAGGCAGGTAAAAACCTGCCCTTAAATATTAGTATCATCAACTGTTCATGCCGCAGCACTTCTTATACTTCTTGCCGCTTCCGCATGGACACGGATCGTTATCTCCGGGACGCTTTTTAGAAGTTCTGATAGAACCTGCGTTAGGAGCGTCAGGCTTTGCAACCTGTTCCCTCTGCGGAGCCTCGTTCTTCTTGATTCTTACTGTAATAAGCATTCTTACAGTATCCTCACGTATGGATTCAACCATAGCGTCGAACATTTCAAATCCCTCGTATCTATACTCAACAACAGGATTCTTCTGACCGAATGCACGAAGACCGATACCTTTTTTCAACTCATCCATATCGTCAATATGGTTCATCCACTTTGTATCAACGACTTTAAGGAGAACTACACGTTCAAGCTCTCTGAGCATATCGCTGCCGAATTCCTCTTCCTTATCGGAATAAATTTTAATAAGCTTATCGTCAAGATACTTGATGATATCTTCCTTTTCGGTCTTTTCAAGCTCTTCATCTGTGTATTCAAGCTCATCATCGCCTATAGCCCAGCCACGGAAGTAATCTTTAAGACCGATAATATTCCAGTCTTCCCTTACAGCATCGTCATGAAGATATGTGTCAACCATATCCTTTACAAGGCTATGCATCATATTAAGAATATAGTCGTGAAGGTCTTCACCGTCAAGAACCTGTGAACGCTGCTTATAAATAATTTCACGCTGCTTGCTCATAACATCGTCGTAGTTCAGGACATTCTTTCTTATGCTGAAGTTTCTTCCTTCAACCTTTTTCTGTGAGGACTCAATGATCTTAGTGAGCATCTTGCTTTCAATTGGCATATCCTCTTCAACGTTAAGTGAAGCCATCATTCTTTCAAGCCTGTCACCGGCAAATATACGCATAAGATCGTCTTCAACTGAAAGGAAGAAACGGCTTTCGCCCTCATCGCCCTGACGTCCTGAACGTCCACGAAGCTGATTGTCGATACGTCTTGATTCATGACGCTCAGTACCGAGGATATAAAGGCCTCCAGCTTCCTTGACCTTAACAGCCTTTTCCTTTACTTCTGCGTTGAATTTATCATAAAGCTCCTTATAAACCTTACGAGCTGCAAGAATTTCCTCATTGTCTGTATCAGCAAAGCCTACAGCTTCATTGATAATATCTTCCTCATATTCCATTTTACGAAGCTCTGCCTTGGCGAGAAACTCTGCGTTACCGCCCAGCATGATATCCGTACCACGTCCAGCCATATTTGTAGCGATCGTAACCGCTCCGAACTTACCAGCCTGAGCAACGATCTCAGCTTCCTTTGCGTGATATTTAGCATTCAGAACATTATGCTTTATGCCCTTTCTCTTGAGCATTGCTGACAGAAGCTCTGACTTTTCAATTGAAATAGTACCTACCAGAACAGGCTGTCCCTTTTCATGACATTTTACGATCTGCTCGATAATTGCGGAGAATTTGCCCTTCTCGGTTCTGTATATCTGATCCGGATAATCTATTCTGAGAATAGGTCTGTTTGTAGGGATCGCAATAACATCAAGCTTGTAGATCTCTCTGAACTCGTCCTCCTCAGTCATAGCAGTACCGGTCATACCGGAAAGCTTCTGGTAAAGTCTGAAGTAGTTCTGGAAAGTGATAGTTGCAAGAGTCTTTGACTCGTTTGCGATCTTAACGCCCTCCTTAGCCTCTATAGCCTGGTGCAGACCGTCGTTGAAACGACGTCCCAGCATAAGACGTCCGGTAAATTCATCAACGATGATTACCTCTCCGTCCTTAACAACGTAGTCAATATCGGCATGCATAATACCATGGGCTTTAAGAGCCTGATTGACATGGTGAAGAAGGGTAATGTTATCAGGGTCCATAAGGTTTTCTATGCCGAAATACTCCTCGGCTTTCTTAACGCCTGAACGTGTGATAGTAGCCGTCTTTGCCTTTTCATCTATAATGTAGTCAACATTTTCGTTGATCTCATCCTGATCCTGCTTCTCGTCTATTTCAACAACAGTTGTTGACGTAAGTCCGCACACAAACCTATCAACCACGCTGTACAGCTCTGTTGACTTATCGCCCTTACCCGATATGATAAGAGGAGTTCTTGCCTCATCTATAAGGATCGAGTCAACCTCATCGACAATTGCGAAGTTAGGCGCTCTCTGAACTCTGTCTTTTTTATAGATAACCATGTTATCACGAAGATAATCGAAGCCAAGCTCGTTGTTTGTTGCGTATGTAACATCGCAGTTATAAGCCTCACGTCTTTCGTCATTTGTAAGACCATGAAGGATACAGCCGACAGTAAGACCTAAGAACCTCAGGACCTTTCCCATTTCATCCGACTGAGTTTTAGCAAGATAATCATTAACTGTAACGACATGAACACCCTTACCGCTGAGAGCATTCAAATATGAAGCCACGCATGCCACAAGAGTTTTACCTTCACCTGTCTTCATTTCAGCGATTCGTCCCTGATGAAGAACGATAGCGCCGATGATCTGAACCGGGAAAGGCTTTTTGCCGAGAACACGATATGCACCCTCACGTACAGTTGCAAGAGCCTCAGGCAGGATCATATCCAGCGTTTCGCCTGCCTCAAGTCTGACTCTGAAATTACCGGTCTGCGCTTTCAGCTCAGAATCTGTCATTGCAGCATATCTTTCCTCAAGCTCAAGTACGCTATTTTTAATTGGTTCAATACGTTCAAGCTCTTTTGCACTGTATGAGCCAAAGATTTTAGTTAAAATACCCATCTGATTAATCCGCCTTTTCAAATTAATTTTCCGTGTTGCTCTGAATCCTGACTGATTGTATGAATAAAGATTCAGCCTTTCGCAGCCGACGTAAATTCAAAACTTATAATATACACACATTATATTTTATATCAATTCACATCTGTTGTCAATAGCTTTTCGCTAATTTACAGTTATAACTTGCCTTCTCTCTGAGTTTTTGCATAAAAATCACAGAATCCTGCAAGGCTGCACTGACCGCATAAAGGAGTTCTCGCTCTGCATATATCCCGTCCGAACTGGACTGTCTGATGACAGAAGTGAGCCGATATCTCCGGTGGGATCAGTTTTTTCAGGTCCTCCTCAACCTTGTGAGGCTCTTTGTTCTTAGTAAGCCCCAGTCTTCCGGTGATCCTGATGCAGTGAGTATCCGTTACGATTGCCGGCTGACCATACACATCTCCCATTATCAGGTTTGCAGTTTTTCTTCCCACTCCAGAAAGGGTAAGGAGCTCGTCCATGGTTCGGGGAAGCTCCCCTCCGAAATTATTTATGATCTGATTGGACATTTCAATAATGCTTTTCGCCTTTGTCCGGTAAAATCCGCATGGCTTTACGTCCTGCTCCAGCTCTTCAAGGTCTGCACCTGCAAAGGACTCAAGGGTAGGATACTTTTCAAAAAGAGTCTTTGTGACAATATTAACTCTTGCGTCAGTACACTGAGCAGAAAGCCTTGTTGCAATAAGCAGCTCGTATGGCTTTTCAAAGCACAGGGAACATTCAACATCCGGATAAAGCTTCTCCAGTTCCTGACAGGCAAGCTTAGCTCTCTCCTTTTTAGTCATTGAATTTTACCGCCCTTTCAAGGATTTCCCTGTCCTCCGGAAAATTTAAAAGCTCCATAGCCTCGTCATAATCTGCGATCCAGCTCTGAACGATCTCCTCCTGCTGGATCTTAGCATTTTCCATTTCGCTCATAGTGACCTCATTGCAGAAATAAACGCAATTTTTTCTTGTATGGCTTAATGTTATATATGTGTATTCCTGTCTTGTAGCAGGATCGATCTTAACGTTTATTCCAGTTTCCTCGAAAACCTCTCTTACAGCAGTCTGTTCCTCAGTTTCTCCCTGTTCAACATGTCCTTTCGGAAAACCTGTATGTCCGCTGAAGCTCTTTATAAGCAGGAATTTTTTCTTTCCGTCTTGCTTTGCATATAAAATGCTTCCGCAGGTTTTTTCAAAAGGAATTTCGGCTGATTCTGTATTGTTCATAGTAATTCTCCTCCAGACCTGTCTTCACAAGAAATATATAACATGCTTTAACAGTAAACTAACTTAGATACCCTTGAAGACAGGTTCATATTATTTGATATTATTATTTCTCCAACCAATTAGGCCATGCCAAATTAGCTGGAGCAATATTCTATTAAAGCGCCATTTTTCTCATCACCAGAGGTGATAACCGAAAAATATGACGAACAGATAAGGCAAGCTTTACTTGCATCATTTATATTATATCATTTTATACAAATCGAATCAATTATTTTCTAGCTTTTTAACAAAAAAATTTTTTATGTTGACAAAATTATGCATGATTGTTATAATATTCATTGTGACGATAAGCTTTATTGATTTAAAGCAAAATTAGTTTAAATTCAAAAAAGGGGTATTAATATGACCACAATTATCACAGCTGTTATGATTGCAATATACATTGCAGTTATGATGGGAATTGGTCTTTACACATCACGGAAGACCAAATCCGTTAACGACTTTGTTCTGGGTGGACGCAATGTCGGCTCATGGCTCACAGCCTTTGCATATGGAACCTCATACTTTTCCGCAGTAGTTTTCATTGGCTATGCTGGTCAGTTCGGCTGGAACTACGGCGTATCCGCTACATGGATAGGCATAGGAAACGCAGTGATCGGAAGCGCTCTTGCATGGATCATTCTCGGAAAAAGAACAAGAATTATGACAAAGCATCTGAATGCAAAAACAATGCCGGAATATTTTGAAAAACGATTCAATTCAAAAGGTCTTAAAATCGCAGCAGCTTTAATTGTTTTTGTTTTTCTGATACCTTATACTGCATCGGTGTATAACGGACTTTCAAGACTTTTCAACATGGCGTTCGGTCTTAGCTCTGACAGCGCATATAAGATGATCATTATTGCAATGGCTATTATCACCGCTGTTTACGTTATCCTTGGAGGCTACGGCGCTACAGCAATAAACGACTTCATTCAGGGTATTGTTATGCTGGGAGGAATCACAGCCGTTGTAATATGCGCTCTGAATAAGCAGGGAGGATTCAGTTCCGCAGTTGAGAAGCTGGGCGAGCTTGAAGTGAACGGCGCTTATGGAAAATTTGACACGCTGTTCGGACCTGATCCAATAAACCTGATAGGAGTTATTATTCTGACATCACTTGGTACATGGGGACTTCCTCAGATGGTACATAAATTCTATGCGATCAAAGACGAAAGCGCAATCAAGAAGGGAACGATAATTTCAACTCTCTTTGCCCTTGTTGTTGCCGGAGGCTCATACTTCCTGGGAGGCTTTGACAGGCTCTTCTGCACAACTGACGCTGCCGACAATACAGGAAAAACGCTTATCGCAACTCTCCCTAACGGAAAGCCTGAATTTGACGCTATGGTACCTGCGCTTCTCAAGAGTGCGCTGCCGGACATTCTTATTGGACTTGTTGTTGTGCTTGTGCTTTCCGCATCAATGTCAACGCTTTCCTCACTTGTTCTCACGTCAAGCTCTACTCTTACAATTGACTTTATAAAGCCTAAAATGAAGGAAAACAACGATAAAAAGGAAGTTGTAATAATGCGTGTTCTCATAGCAGTGTTCCTGCTTATCTCTGTAATTATCGCATTCAACAAAAATGCCTCAATTTCAACGCTTATGTCATATTCATGGGGCGCTCTTGCCGGAGCGTTTCTCGGACCTTTCATGTTCGGTCTTTTCAGTAAAAAGGTTACAAACGCTTCTGTCTGGACAAGCTTTATATGCGGAATCGGCATAACAGTCGCTCATATGGTACTGTTCGGATTTGGCTGGTTTCCGGAACTTACAAAGAATGTGGCTTCAATGTGTCCGTTCAATCTTGCATCGCCTATCAACGCCGGCGCTGTTGTAATGATACTTTCCATCATTATCGTTCCTGTAGTAAGCCTGTTTACAAGAAAGCCTGAAGAAAAAGCTGTCAGCGGAATTTTTGAATGCTACGATAAATAATCTTACACTCATAATAAGACCGGTATATCATTATCAGATTACCGGTCATTTCTTTTTCATATAGCAATTTTTATTGACCTTGGAAAAAAAATGTGTTATCATTAATTTTAATAAGGGGCAAGGTACGGCATTAACTGCACAGAGTATTCAGTGAGTGATTATGTCCCTCGCTTAATACGGAAATGCTGCCCCGCCTAAGAGGCGAAGTATATCTTGCCTTAAGTTATAAATTATCATTCTGGAGGAATAAACATGAATATTGAAACCCAATGCCTACATGAAGGTTATAAACCAAAAAACTCAGAGCCAAGAGTTGTTCCGATCGTTCAGAGCACAACCTATGTCTACGACTCAACAGAGGACGTAGCAGCGGTATTTGATGACCCAACAAAAAGTCTTATATACTCACGCTTTGAAAACCCTACCGTTATGGCTGTTGAGGAAAAGATTGCTGCCCTTGAGGGCGGTATCGCAGCTATGTGTACTTCAAGTGGACAGGCTGCCTCTCTCTGCGCAGTGCTTAACATTTGCAGCGCCGGTGAAAGCATTGTATCAACTGCTACAATTTACGGCGGAACTGTAAACCTCTTTGCAGTAACCCTTAAAAGGCTGGGCATTGAATGTATATTCATTGACCCGGACGCTTCCGAAGAAGAGATTCAGAACGCCATAAAGCCTAACACAAGACTGATTTTCGGTGAAACTCTTGCAAATCCTGCACTGACAGTCCTTGATATCGAAAAGTTTGCAAAGATCGCTCACAGCAATAATATTCCGCTTATTGTGGATAACACATTCCCAACGCCAATACTTTGCAGGCCTATTGAGTACGGAGCTGACATAGTTATCCACTCCACTTCAAAATACATGGACGGTCATGCTGTTCAGACAGGCGGCGTAATCGTTGACAGTGGTAAATTCGACTGGAAAAACGGCAAATTCCCTGAGCTTACCGAGCCTGACGAATCCTATCACGGTATTTCATATACTGAAACATACGGAAATGCAGCCTATATCGTAAAAGCAAGAATGCAGCTTATGAGAGATTTCGGATGCTACCCTTCCGGCAATTCTGCCTTTCTCCTTAATCTCGGACTGGAAACTCTGGCTGTAAGAATGAAGCAGTACTGCGAAAATGCAATTAAGGTCGCAAAGCATCTGGAAGCAAGCGACAAGGTTCTTTCAGTAAGCTATCCGGGACTTGAAAGTAATAAATACCATGAACTTGCAAAAAAATATCTGCCTTTAGGCTGCAGCGGCGTTATCACTTTCTCTATAAAGGGTGGAAAAGCCAACGCAATCAAGTTTATGGACAGTCTTAAAATGGCTTCAATCGTTGTTCATGTTGCAGATATAAGGACATGCGTACTTCACCCGGCAAGCTCTACTCACCGTCAGCTTACAAATCAGCAGCTTGAGGCTGCCGGAATTGACGGCGGTATGATCCGTTTCTCATGCGGTCTTGAAAATGTGGAAGATATTATTGCCGATATCGATCAGGCTTTTGAAAATATAGACTAAGCACAAAAAACCGCCCCCGAAGACATTAGCCTTCGGGGGCTTTACTATATTCAAAATTTATCTCTGCGCAAACCTTACCTCGTCCTTATAAAATTCAAAGGTAAAAAATAATATTCTTACCTTCCAGCCGGGATGATAACGCAAGCTACCAAAATTGCCTCCAATATCCCTCTCAATAACATCCTCCACTCTCTGAAAGCTGTATGTGATATTTCCATATTTTCCCCCTATAGGGAAAGGAAAGATCAGCAGTATAAAAACTACCGCTGCGATAATGATTTTATGTTTTCTTTCGATCACATAAGTACCGGTATCGTTGAAACGACCTTTCCGCCAAAGCCCTCGATTTTTTCAGAGAAGCTTTCACTCTCATAAACTGACATAGAAGGAGTTACAAAGCAAAGCTCGCTCTTATCCCCTGTTTCGATAATATCAATACGGTCATCGCCGTTTGTCATATCTGAAACTGCTTTCTGAATCTTTTCTCCTACGCCATAATAATCGCTACAGCTTACACGATAATACATATGAGCCTCAAACTTCTTCCAATCCTCAACGAAATCATTGTTTTCAGACGGCTCCCACATCTGTGAAAATACAGTTCTGTCATGCTTTACGGAATCAATTACATCACCAAGCACAGCGCTTGCTGTCGGAAGCTTTCCTGCTCCTCTGCCGTAGAACATGGTCTTGTCTATACCGTCGCCGCATACCATTACTGCATTGAAAACATCATCAACATGGGAAATAAGGTTATCGTAAGGAACTATCATCGGCATTACAAACGGTAGGATCTTACCGTTTTCAAGCCTTGCAACTCTTGCAATAAGCTTTATCGCACCGCCCCACTTGGCAGCGATCTGAACATCCTCAAGCTTTATATCCGTAATTCCCTTTGTATATACGTTTTTAGGGTAGACATGTCTTCCGTATACAAGTGAAGAAATAATACATATCTTTCTGCACGCATCATGACCCTCAATATCAGCAGCAGGATTTTTCTCTGCATATCCAAGGTCCTGCGCAAGCTTCAAAGCATCGTCAAACTTCATTCCGTCGCCTATCATCTTTGTGAGAATGAAATTAGTCGTACCGTTGAGTATTCCTGCTACGCCGGTAATGTCATTTGCAGCAAGGCATTTATGAAGCGGTCTTATGATAGGAATAGCTCCGCCTACGCTTGCCTCAAAGAAAAAGTTGCAGTTCTTTTCCTTTGCGATCTCAAGAAGCTCAGCACCTTTTTCCGCAACCAGCTCCTTGTTTGAGGTTGAGACGCTGATACCCTTTTCAAGGCATGCCTTAACAAATGTAAACGCAGGTTCAACGCCGCCCATACATTCAGCAACAGCTTTAATATCGCCGTCGTTTAAAATATCATCAATTGACTTTGTGAATTTATCCTTATAAGGGCTGTCCGGAAATTCTCTTATATCAAGAATATACTTGATATCCATTTTATCTCCAGCCTTATGCTCTATTGATTCTCTGTTTTTATAAAAAAGCTCAACCACGCCGGAACCAACAACACCGTATCCCAATACTGCAAAATTTGACATATTATGTCCTCCAAAAATATATATTTACTCACCGGAAAGAAGGTTTATTTCCACAACGCCCTTCAACTCAGCAAGTATTGATTTTATAGCAAGTGCCTCTTCAAAGCTGTTATTAAGCCTTAAAGATATTGTAACAGCCGCTACACCGTCCATAGGAATGCTCTGATTCACCGTCAGAATATTTGCACTCAGACTGTGAAGTGACACAAGAACGCTTGAAAGCACTCCGGGCTTGTCCTCCAGAAGCATGTGCAGAGTTATGATCTTCTGCGTAAACTTTTCATCGTAGGAATAAACGCTGCTTCTATATTTATAATAAGCGCTCCGGGAAATACCAACACGCTTACATGCAGACGCAGAGCTTTTTTCCTCTTTGCTTGCCAGAAGCTTTTTCACCTCAAGAACCTTTAATATAACTTCAGGCAACACCGTTGAATCAACAACTATCAGCTGAGATTTCTTTTCCATGAATTTCTCCTGTATTAAGAACTTGTCTTCATAAGAAATGTTCTAAAATGCATAACAGTCCACCTGTGGCATACAAATGTAGCTGTCAAATAATACTATAACACAATACCGGCGCAATGTCAAGTGATGTCAAAGCCTTTGAAGTATTTACTTACGAAATCCACTTCCGGACAGACAAATCTTCTGCCTTTGAGAGAGCTTATGCAGCACTCGCCTTCAATTTCAAATTCAAGGCTGAAAGCGCACAGAAGCTGCCTGAACACCTTATATTTCTTATTTGCTTCGATATTTCCGTATTTACCATCACCTAATACCGGCGCTCCCATATATGCCATATGCGCCCTTATCTGATGAGTACGCCCAGTGATAAGCCTGACCTCAATAAGATTAAGACCTCCATTCTGTGCAAGAACTCTGTAGCCGGTAATTATTTCCTTATAGCCGTTTTTTTCAGAAGGGCTAATATCGACCTGATTATGTCCTCCCTTTTTAAGATATGCCCTCTCTGTGCCAAAGCTTTTATCAGGAGCGGATGGGGATACATAAAGGTATGTCTTCTTTATTTCCCTGTTTCTGATTTTTTCATTTACCTCTCTGAGAGCCTGTGCGTTTTTCGCAGCGATAACAAGACCGGATGTATTTCTGTCAAGCCTGTTGCATACTGCCGGGGAAAAGCAGTTTTCCTTTTCAGGCACATACTCACCGTTTTTATAAAGATAGGACTTTATTCTTCCGATAAGCGTATCCTCCGTTTCTGCACAGCTTTTGTGAACATCTATTCCCGGACGCTTGTTAACAATAATGATATTGCAGTCCTCATAAACTATGTCTATATCAGTGCTGCATGGAACAAAGCTTTCCTCCGGTCTTGACCTTTCACTGAAAAACTCGTCATTTATATACATCTCAAGAACATCGCCCTCACACAGAACAGTTGATATCTCGCATCTTTTCCCATTTAGCTTTATGCGTTTTTTTCTTATATACTTATAAAGCAGTGACTTTGGAAGCTTTGGAACAGCCTTTGAAATGAATTTATCAGCTCTCTGACCGCTGTCGTTTGTACCTATAACAAATTTTTTCATGTCTCATACCAGCCTTTTTTATAATTATTTTTAGTATAACATATTTTTTTGTAAAAAAAAACTTTAAATTTTCATTAAAATAGATTATACTATAAATGAGGCAGTAAAGCTTGCCTCATCTATTCGCCATATTTTTCGGTCGTCACCTCTGGCGGCGAGAAAAATGGCGCTTTAAATATGGAGAGTTTTTATTGACGGAGGAAGTATGGCTGAAAATCTTCATAAAGGACACAGAGAACGAGTAAGGCGCAAATTTATCGAATTAGGCTTTGACGGATTTGATAAGCATGAAATTCTTGAATTGCTGCTGTTCTACTCACGTCCGAGAGTTGACACAAATGAAATAGCGCATAGACTGCTTGATAAATTCAAAACTATCACAGCCGTTTGCGATGCTGACATAGACGAGCTTAAGGAGGTCAACGGCATTGATGAAAGCAGTGCAGTGCTGCTTAAAATGATCCCACTGCTCACAAAGGAGTATTTAAGCGGAGTCGGAAGAAACTGTGTTCTCCGGGAATACAGAACCGTATGCGATTTCTTCACAAAACAGTTCATTGGCGAAAGAGAAGAAAAAATCCGTATCGCATGCCTTGACGACAAGCTAAGGCTTATAAAATGCTCCATTATTTCCGACGGAGTTCCCGGAAATGTACCTGTAAACATACGCAAAATAGTTGAATTTGCATTTAAGAACAAAAGTGAAAACATTATCCTTGCCCACAATCATCCCAATGGGGACGCAATACCGTCGGATGATGACCTCAGGGCTACCTCTGCGCTTTACAACACTCTTAAACCGATTGGTATAAATCTTCTTGATCATATAATCGTTGCCGGAGACGATGCGATATCTCTGAAAGAATCCGGCGCATTTTCATTGTTAAAATAAGGAGCAGCTATGAACAAAAGAAAATTTGAACTTGTAACTGAATACAAACCCTCTGGCGACCAGCCAAAGGCTATTTCACAGCTTACCGAGGGAATCGAAAAGGGATATAGGGAGCAGACGCTTTTAGGCGTTACCGGTTCGGGAAAAACATTTACCATGGCAAATGTTATTGCAAACGTAAATAAGCCCACCCTTGTCCTTGCCCACAACAAAATCCTTGCAGCCCAGCTCTGTTCGGAGTTCAAGGAGTTTTTTCCAAACAACGCTGTGGAATACTTCGTATCATATTACGACTACTATCAGCCGGAGGCATACATCCCGAGTACCGATAGCTATATTGAAAAGGATTCCTCAATAAATGATGAGATAGATAAAATGCGCCACAGCGCCACAGCTGCACTTTCTGAGAGGAACGACGTAATAATAGTTTCAAGCGTTTCCTGCATATACTCGCTGGGAAGTCCGGAGGACTACCGCTCAATGGTGGTTTCCATAAGACAGGGCATGGAAAAATCCCGTGAGGAGCTTTTAAGTCAGCTTGTAAACATTCAATATGAGCGCAACGATATAAATTTTGTAAGAAATAAATTTCGGGTCAGAGGAGATGTTGTAGAAATATTTCCGGCAAGCTCTAATGACAAGGCAATAAGAGTCGAATTTTTCGGTGATGAGATCGACAGGATCAGTGAAATAAACGTGGTCACCGGAGAGGTGCTTTCAACTATGTCATACGCTGCGATCTTTCCGGCAAGCCACTATATCGTAAGCGACGCCAAAAGAGATGAGGCAATAAGAGAAATTGACAGGGAGCTTGCAGAGAGAATAGAATATTTCAAGTCACAGAATAAGCTTATTGAAGCCCAGCGCATAGCTCAGAGAACGCAGTATGACATGGAAATGCTACAGGAGATCGGCTTTTGCAGCGGAATTGAAAACTACTCCCGTATTCTTTCAGGAAGAGAGCCGGGAAGCGTTCCTATGACGCTTCTTGACCACTTCCCAAAGGATTTTCTTCTGTTTGTTGACGAAAGTCATGTGACTTTGCCTCAGGTAGGCGCTATGTACGCCGGGGATCGAGCAAGAAAACAAACTCTTGTTGATTACGGATTTCGTCTGCCAAGCGCATTTGACAACCGCCCTCTTAACTTTGATGAATTTTATTCCCATATAAATCAGGCAATATTTGTAAGTGCAACACCTGGAAAGCTTGAGCATGAAAAATCAAGTCAGATCGTGGAGCAGGTCATCCGCCCTACAGGACTTCTTGATCCTGAGGTCATTGTAAAGCCTGTTGAAGGACAGATCGACGACTTGCTTTTTGAAATAAACTCAAGGGCACAGAAGGACGAGAGGGTTCTTATTACAACACTTACAAAGAAAATGGCTGAGGATCTTACCTCATTCCTTGAGGGAGCAGGTGTAAAAGTTCGATACCTCCACCACGACATTGACACGATTGAACGTATGGAAATAATCCGTGACCTTAGAAACGGAGAATTTGATGTTCTTGTTGGAATCAACCTGCTCAGAGAGGGTCTTGACATTCCGGAAGTCTCACTGGTAGCAATACTTGACGCTGACAAGGAGGGATTCCTCAGAAGTGAAACATCTCTTGTACAGACCATAGGACGTGCCGCAAGAAACGCAAAGGGTACAGTTATTATGTATGCCGACAGCGTAACGCCTTCCATGGAAAAAGCTATCACAGAAACTGAACGCCGACGTGCTATCCAGATGCAATATAACGAAGAACACGGTATCGTGCCTCAGACCATTAAGAAGGATGTACGCGAGGTTCTCGAAATAACAAAGAAAGAAACTATCGAAAGCCGTGTAAAAGGCAAAAAGCTTTCAAAGCAGGAGCGTTTAGAGCTTATAGACAAAATGAAAAAGGAAATGAAGGAGGCTGCAAAGCTGCTTGAATTTGAGCATGCGGCATACCTAAGAGATAAGATAAAGGAATTGGAAGGAGATAAATAAATGATAGATAAAATCGTTATAAAAGGCGCAAGAGAGCATAACCTCAAAAATATTGATCTTGAGATACCAAGAGATAAGCTTGTTGTAATGACAGGGCTTTCCGGCTCAGGAAAGTCCTCCCTTGCGTTTGACACCATATACGCTGACGGTCAGAGAAGATATATGGAAAGCCTTTCCTCCTATGCCAGAATGTTTTTAGGCCAGATGGAAAAACCGGACGTAGACAGCATTGACGGATTGTCCCCTGCAATTTCAATTGACCAGAAAACCACATCTAAAAATCCCCGCTCCACTGTGGGAACAGTAACGGAAATATACGACTATCTGCGACTTCTTTACGCAAGGATCGGTATTCCCCACTGTCCTATATGCGGCAGGGAGATAAGACAGCAGACCGTCGATCAGATCACTGACAAGATCATGGAGCTTGAAAACGGCACTAAGATACAGCTCCTTGCGCCTATAGTAAAAGGACGCAAGGGAACATATGCAAAAGAGCTTGACAGCGCAAGGCGTTCTGGATATGTAAGAGTGAGAATTGACGGCAGCATGTATGAGCTTTCAGAGGAGATAAAGCTGGACAAAAACAAAAAGCACAATATAGAAATTGTGGTAGACAGACTTGTGATAAAGCCCGAAATAAGATCACGCCTTACAGACAGCATTGAAACCGTATCCTCACTATCAGGAGGTCTTATAGCCGTTGATGTAATAGGCGGTAAGGAAATGCTCTTTTCACAGAGCTACGCCTGCCCTGAGCACAATATAAGCATTGATGAGCTTACTCCGAGAATGTTTTCCTTTAATAATCCTTTCGGAGCATGTGACAAGTGTACAGGTCTTGGAATCTTCACCAAAATTGACCCTGACCTTATTGTACCTAACAAGGAGCTGAGCGTCCGCCAGGGAGCTATCAAAGCAAGCGGCTGGAACACTCTTGACGACAATTCTATTGCTATGATGTATTACAATGCCATAGCAAAGCGCTGTAACATTTCCTTAGACACCCCTTTCAAGGACCTGCCAAAGGAAGCACAGGATATGTTCCTCTACGGCAGCGGAGAAGAAAGACTGGAAACACATATTATCGACTCCTTCGGAGGCGGAGTGAGATACAGCAAGTTTGAGGGAATCATAAATAACCTCGAGCGCAGATATGCAGCTACAAACAGCCAGTACTCAAGAGACGAGATAGCCTCTTGTATGAGCGAGATAAAATGTCCGTCCTGCCACGGTGAAAGGCTTAAAAAGGAAAGTCTTGCCGTCACTGTGGGAGGAAAGAATATAAGCGAGCTTTCAAAGCTTTCAGTTACTGAAGCCCTTGAATTTTTTGACAGCATCGAGCTTACAGAGCGTGAAAAATTTATAGGTTCAAGAATCATAAAGGAGATCCGTGAACGCCTTGGATTTCTTAAAAGCGTCGGTCTTGAATATCTCACCCTTTCACGCTCTGCCGGAACTCTGTCCGGAGGCGAAAGTCAGAGAATAAGGCTTGCAACTCAAATAGGTTCATCCCTTATGGGAGTACTCTACATCCTTGACGAGCCGAGCATAGGACTTCATCAGCGTGACAATGACAAGCTTATTGCAACCCTGAAAAGGCTTCGTGACATAGGCAATACCCTTATTGTAGTAGAGCATGACGACGATACAATGTTCGCAGCGGACTATATCGTGGACATAGGTCCTGGAGCAGGCATAAACGGAGGAAACGTAGTCTGCGCCGGAACTGTTCAGGATATAATGAACTGCGAAAATTCCGTTACAGGTCAGTATCTCAGCGGAAAGAAAAAAATCCCTCTTCCGGAAAAGCGGAGAGAGGGAAACGGTAAGTTTCTAAAAATTACCGGTGCATGCGAAAATAACCTTAAAAATATCAGCGTATCAATACCGCTGGGAGAATTTGTATGCGTAACCGGAGTTTCAGGCTCCGGGAAATCTTCACTTGTAAATGAAATTATATACAAGCATCTTGCCGCAAAGCTCAATCATGCAAAAATAAAATGCGGTAAGTTCAAAAAAATGGAGGGCATTGAAAATCTTGATAAGGTGATAGATATTGACCAGTCCCCTATCGGAAGAACTCCACGCTCAAATCCGGCAACCTACACTGGTGTTTTCACTGATATAAGAGAGCTTTTTTCCAAAACAAACGACGCTAAAATGAAGGGCTATTCCTCAGGACGATTTTCATTCAATATTAAAGGCGGACGCTGCGAGGCTTGCGAGGGAGACGGTATCATCAAGATCGAAATGCACTTTCTACCGGATATTTACGTTCCCTGCGAGGTGTGCAAGGGAAAGCGCTATAACAGAGAAACCCTTGAAATAAAGTATAAAGGAAAGTCCATTCACGACGTACTGGAAATGTCAGTTGATGAAGGCGTTCAGTTTTTTGAGAATATCCCTAAAATTGAACGCAAGCTCAAAACCCTACAGGAGGTCGGTTTAGGATACATCAAAATAGGACAGCCTGCTACAACCCTTTCAGGCGGAGAAGCTCAGCGTGTAAAGCTTGCAACAGAGCTTTCAAAGCGCAGTACCGGTAAAACGATCTATATTCTTGACGAACCTACAACTGGACTTCATACAGCGGATGTACACAAGCTGATCGAGGTTCTCCAAAGACTTACAGACGCCGGGAACACCGTTCTTGTAATAGAGCATAACCTGAATGTTATCAAGGTAGCCGACCATATAATCGACTTAGGTCCTGAGGGCGGCAACAGGGGCGGAACAGTGGTTGCCACCGGAACTCCGGAACAGATAGCAGACTGTAAGGAATCCTATACAGGCCACTACCTAAAGCCGTATCTAAAATAAAGTCTGCTCTCCCAGAGCCGCAAAGACCTCATATATCTCAGGATAGTTTTTCTTTATTCTCAGCGGCTTCATCTCCATATCGGTAAAGCAGTGAGAAGTGCTTCCCAATGAGCGTACCTCCCCTGTTTCCTTATCGGTAATTCTATACTGCAAGGACATCTTGAAGCCGTTGAACTGTGACACCACAGCCTCTATCAGAACTGTATCCCCGAACCTTACGGAGTTTTTGTAGCTGCACTGCGCTGAAAGCACCGGCAGCATGACTCCCAGCGACTCCATTTTATCATAGGGAAATCCTACATGACGCATAAATGCGATCCTTGTTTCCTCAAACCAGCGAATATAGTTTGAATGATGCACTACTGACATTTTGTCCGTTTCATAATAAAAAGGACTGCGTTCGTATACAAATCTACTGTTATCCATAATGGCCTCCTGAAAATTAATTATTATATATGAGACAAGCTTGCCTCATATATTCGTACCCAAAGAATTTTTAGGTCGCCTATTTTTCGGTTGTCGAATTTGACGACGAGAAAATGGCGCTTTAAATAAATTGGCATAGTCTAATTGGTGGGACAATATTATTGTACCATAATAATAGAATTTTTTCCACAATTAATGTTAAATTCAAAATGCACAAAAACTATTGCTTTTGATTGGATAATATGTTATAATTGATACGTTAATATTTGAAGCTACATTAAGAGCCTGTCTTCTGTATGCACATTTCTTATGAAGACAGATTCTAAACAGGAGGCTGTTTTTATGATTTGCGATCTTCATTGCCATACAACATTGTCAGACGGTTCCCTTGGAATAGAGGATATTATCGTTCAGGCAAAGCGTATGAATATTGACTTTCTGTCAATTACAGACCATGATACGCTGTCATCCTTTTCAAGAGCAAATATCCTGGGTCAGCGTTACGGAGTAAAGATTCTCCAGGGCGTCGAAATGTCCGCATGGGACAAGGAAAGAAACAGTAAGGTCCATATCCTGTGCTACGCCCCTAAAAAGCCGGACAGACTGGAGGGGCTCTGCCTTAAATCCTGTGAGATCAGAAAACAGTGCGCTAAAGAAATGATCGAAAAGGTAATGGAGCTTTATCCGATAACTCCGGAAAGCGTGTTAAAGCACTGCACCGGCAGCAAGAGCATATTCAAATCGCATATCATGAGAGCGCTCATTGAATATGGCTATGCTCTTGAATTTTACGGTGAGCTGAACAATAAGCTTTTTAACCTGAAAAATGGAATATGCCTTGTAGAGCGTGAATATCCTGACGTTAAGTTTGTGCTGGATCTGATCCATTCCGCAAGAGGCGTTGCAGTCATGGCTCACCCTGTTCTTTATGATAACATTGAGCTTCTTGAGGAGCTTGCTGCGTCAGGAAAGCTTGACGGTGTTGAGGTTGATCATTACTCCGCAAATGAAGAACAGCGCAAACAGCTTCGTGAGATTGCTGAAAAGTATAACCTGATCGTTACCGGAGGTTCGGACTTTCACGGATTATATAATGCTCAGCCTACTCATCTGGGCAGCAATCTAACTACAAAAGAAAACTTAGACAGAATCATTAAGCTGTCAAATAAAAAATAAGGAATTGAATAAAATGGACATTATGGAATCTGCATTACAGAAGCACAAAGAATGGAAAGGCAAAATTGAGATCGTTTCAAGAACAAGCATCAACTCAAAGGATGAGCTTTCCCATGCATATACGCCGGGAGTTGCAAAGCCTTGCCTTGAAATTGCCGAAAATCCTGAGCTTTCCTACGAGCTTACAAGACGTCATAATCTTGTAGCCGTTATTACAGACGGTACAGCCGTTCTTGGTCTTGGAGATATCGGACCTGAGGCGTCAATGCCGGTCATGGAGGGAAAATGTGCTCTGTTCAAGGAATTTGCAGGAGTTGACGCATTCCCTATATGTGTTGATTCAAAGGATACCGATGAAATCGTAAGAACGATCGAGCTTATTTCAAAAAGCTTTGGAGGCATAAATCTTGAAGACATCTCGGCGCCGAGATGCTTTGAAATCGAAAAAAGACTTAAAGAAAAGGTGGATATTCCTGTATTTCACGATGACCAGCACGGCACAGCTATAGTTGCAAGCGCCGCTATGATAAATGCCGCAAAGACTGCCGGCAAGGAAATAAAGGATATGACCCTTGTGATAAACGGCGCAGGCGCTGCCGGAATCGCTATTGCAAAGCAATTTATTACCCTCGGTATCGGCGATATTATTATGGTCGATATATGCGGTATCATCTGCGACGGCGATGAATTTACAAATCCTTCCCATTACGAAATTGCGAAAATCACTAATAAAAACAGAAAAAAAGGCGGTCTGAAAGAGGCTATGGAAGGCGCTGACGCATTTATCGGTGTATCAAAGCCTAACCTTGTCTCCGAGGAAATGGTTAAATCAATGGCTGAAAAACCGATAATATTTGCTATGGCTAATCCTACTCCGGAGATCATGCCGGACAAGGCAAAGGCTGCCGGTGCATTCGTTGTAGGTACAGGACGCAGCGACTATCCGAACCAGATCAACAATGTAGTCGCTTTCCCGGGCGTATTTAAGGGCGCTCTTGCAGTAAGAGCAAAGGATATCAACGAGGAAATGAAGCTTGCCGCCGCTTATGCCATTGCAGAAAGCGTTCCAGAGGATAAACTGAGTCCGGATAACATTCTGCCTGACCCATTTGACCGTGAGATTCCAAAAGCTGTGGCAAGAGCTGTTGCCAAGGCTGCCATTGATTCTGGAACTGCAAGATTAAAGGAGTTTGATATATAATGAAGATCACATATACACCCCATGGCGTATGCTCACGCCAGATAATCATTGAAGCTGAGGACGGAAAGCTTAAAGATGTCCAGTACATAGGGGGCTGTAACGGAAACCTCAAGGGCATAGGCGCTCTCACAAGAGGCATGGATATTGAAGAAGTTATTTCAAGGCTTGAAAACATCAAATGCGGTTCAAAGCCTACATCCTGTCCGGCTCAGCTGGCACAGGCTCTGAAAGAAAATTTCAGGTAAATTTAAAGGCATGGCAGTTTCTTTGCCATGCCTTATTTTTAGCGAGGTATAATATGAAAATGAAAAAGCTTCACAGCAGCATTCCTTTAACAATTATTGAAGCCATTGCTGCCGCCATCGTTATATATGCGATGATTTACACGATCGTAATGCTCACTCCGCTGAATCGTGGAGTGACTCATCTATACAGCAAAATATTTATTACAGACAGTTCAATATATGCTCCCCATACGCTAAGGCTGTTCAAACACCTTATATGCCTGATTCCCGGAATCATTATCTCCCTTGTGATTTCTCTTTTTAGGTTTACTTCCGTAACCGTTACCGACACTGAGATCATCATAAGACAGGGCTTTAAATCTCACAGCTTCAAGCTTTCAGCTTCAGAAATACTGGATCATGAGGAGGGTAAAGGCTCCGGCTTTATCAGCTACAAAAAGCGTTATCTCACCGTCAAAAGCGGAAATATCACAAAAAAATTCCGGCTTAAAACATTTACTGCCAGAGCTGTTGACGATATTATAAACAGGATCCGTATGTCAAATGCAGAAGCGATACACCCCAAAATAAAGAAGATCATTGAAAATTATTCCTGGCATCATGACACAAAGCTTGTGCTTGGAAAAGCAGAAATAATAATGCGTGAGGCAAAAAATATAAAAACAAACTCTCTTATTGCACTTGGAATATGCGCTGCTATCATAATACTTGCACTGATTTTGAAAATCAGGCAGAATATGCCGTTTGTGGAGTTCTTTATAATCGCAGTATGTGCATGTTTTTTCGCTATAAAAATCCCCTTTGAAATAAAAAGACTTTCCAAAAACATTAACATGTGCCCCGAATACATAGACTTTCAGGGAGAACATCTCATGATAGGCGACGACCACTTTCTTATTTCCGATATTGAATCGGTGATCATAACAGCTCCGGGCAGCTCATCTTCTTCAATATATCCGGTTCAGCGCTATCTCACAATAAAAAGCGTACACGGAAGCTTTAAATACTGGCTGGGCTCGGAGGCGTCCATAAGCACTGATAACTACAAAAAAATCATTGGAAAGCTTAACGAAGCTTTTATATACTGCCCTGAAAAGATCAGAACAACAAGGGGCAGACACTGAGCTTATCCCCGCTTTCCGGTAAAAATTCCAGTACTACAGAAAAAGTACTTCCATTCAGAGTCGCCAAGCGGTCTTTGTGCGGTGCTGCCTATATTTTATCATATTTACAGAATTTGTGCAATGTCCTAAAAAATTCTGCCGCACGCTATTTTTTCGCCTGCATTACCCGAAGGCTGAGTCATAAAATCATCCGGATTAGCATGTATAATAACTGAACAGCCCTTTACATCCCATGGCTTAAAACGGCTTGTATATACTGCATACCATGCATAACCGTTATTACTGAACAGCGGCGGTAAATCTCCGGTGTGAAAAGGATGCTCTGTTCCTTTAAGATTCAGATGAGTCCCAGAATCTGCAAAGGGATCGGATTCATTGCCTGTGCATGTTCCGCTATGGATATGCATTGCAAAAACATTGCAGGGAGCAGGCAGACCGCAAACTTCCGCAAGTACGACCGAACCTCCGCATGCATTATAAAAAGAGACTTTTCCCATAAGATCAGGATATGCTGAAGAACCACGGACCTCAGCAGCACAGCATGGTTTTCCTGAAAGATGCCTTAAACTAAACTTGCTAAACATAAAAACACCTCCGTTTAAAGTGCTAAAAAAATTAGACTTGTGCGGTTCACCTTAACAGTATATTCAGAAAAATCAAATATGGTCATTATTCCATACATTAATGACAGAGCATGACAAGAAATATCAGGAATTACAAAATTAATTACATTATAATAGATAATGCAGGAGGGAAATAAAATGGATTGGATAAAAAGCTTACAGCATACAATAGACTATATCGAGGAGCATATTACAGAGCCTACGGATTATAGAAAAATTGCCAGTGAAATGAATGTTTCAGAATATTACTTTCATAAAATTTTCACTGCCGTATGCGGATTCACTCCAGGAGAATATATTCGCAGCAGAAGGCTTGCTCTTGCCGGCAGCGAGCTACTTTCAACGGACAGCAAGGTGATAGACATCGCTATGAAGTACGGCTATGACTCTCCGGAAGGCTTTACAAGAGCATTTACCCGCTTTCACGGAGCAGCTCCTAATACAGTCAGAAAAGGAAAAGCTTCGATCCGGTCTTTTTCAAGCCTGCACATATCAGTATCATTGAAAGGCGGAAAAAGTATGAATTACAAAATTATTGAAAAAGAGGAATTTACCGTTCTCGAAAAAGTCGAAGTCCACTCAATTGTTGATGACGAAAACAAAAATACTATCCCGGATTTCTGGGACAGAGCCAAGGCTGACGGAACGGTCAAGACCCTTGTGGAAGCGCTGACGGCAGACCAACATAACCTCATGGGAATCTGCTACGGAAATTCTCCATCGGACAGCAAGACCTTTGAATATTCCATTGCGGCTATATGCGATGAAGACTGTCCTGTTCCGGAAGGATACCGCAAAAATAAAATACCGGCAAGGACATGGGTAGTGTTTGAATGTACAGGTCCTATGCCGAAGGCAATCCAGGAGACATGGCATAAAATCATAACTGAATTTTTCCCTGCAAAGGATTTTGAGCCAACATATGAAATGGATATTGAGGACTATCCGGACGGGAATGTAACAGCTGAGGACTACAAAACCTATATCTGGGTCGCAGTTAAAAATAAGAAAGACTAAGTCATGTCTGGCGGATTTGTGTGATTAAAATGAATTTAAAAAATAAAAAATTCCACTTGCTTTGAAATAAATTACCTTTCATATATATAAAAATCAAAGCCATAATATTAACACGGCATCAATAAAAAATTAAGTTCAAAAAGGAGATTTTAATTATGAAAGGCGAATTCACACAGAAGGGCAAAGAAGCTCTCGAACGTTTTAAGATGGAAGCAGCAAGCGAAGTTGGCGTAAACCTCAAGCAGGGATATAACGGCGACCTCACTTCAAGAGAAGCAGGTTCAATCGGTGGCCAGATGGTAAAAAAGATGATTGACGCTTACAAGGTTCAGTAATATAATATGTAAGCAAAAATCCGGTATTATAATAATACCGGATTTTTGTTATTTTATATATTCAAGCTTTTTAATCGGGTGCCTTATAATCGTTCTCCATTTTTCCGTAGCTACCTTATTTATATCAGACATATATATTTCGTGATGAAATCTTGAGCCGCTGGAATCATTAATATAACCGTTTTCAGCAATAAATCTGTTTAGTTTTGCAATTGTTGCAGGTTCATCGTCAAAAGCTCCAATATGCATGATCTGGGCACAAAGCCCTTCATCAATAGTAAGAAATTCAGCTGATGAACAGTTGAGATTTTTCTTATTTGATGCGGTTTCTACAGCCCAGTCAAAATCATCTTTATCAATAAAATCAGGAAGACGTATAACGGATATCCAGTTGAATCCGCTTTTACAGCTGAAATCAACATCGCTTACACCATTCTGCCACCAGAAGCCCTCAAGAGGAGGTACAACATAATCATAAAACCCATTGATCTTACGATCCGATTTATAACTCATTTTTAGCGTATATGCAACAGCATATAAAACGCCTATCGCCTGTTTGTATGCACCGTCTTCTTCATTAGGATCACCTTTCCCTCTCACAGCAATATAATTTGCTTTTGGAACATTCACTATCTGCGGTTTGTTCTTCAGCCCATATAAATCCTTATATTCCTTTTTAAAATCAAAAGCCATTTTACACCTCTTTTTCAATAGGAAACTGAATTTCTGTCAGCCAATCTGTAATAGATTCTTTATTCCAGATACCGTCAATATAGCATTCCCTTGCAAGACCACTTATCCTGTATCCGTTCTCCTCTGCATATTTCATAATATAAGCATAGGCTTCGCCAATATTCTCATATGTACCTTTATGAAAAGTGCTGAGTACCTTTACAGCCGGAATCTCTCGAAACTTAATATTTTCATTTTCATTGCCAAAGCTCGTCACAGCTTCATTGTGCCTGATACGTATGTCGGAATCCCTGTACTCTCCATCAAGATATTCACAAAATTCATATGGCGACTCTGCACATTTCAAATTTGGATTCAGCCTTCTGAACTCTGCGCCGATCGCAGGGATATAATGCATCATATCTGAGTATTTAGACAGCGTTGCCTCTGAATAATAAACGATTGCTGACGGGATTTCCTTAACAGTTACCTGATATTTCATTTGTTTTTCCTCCAGAATATTATTTATTATAGAGATACGGATATCTATATTGCTTTTCTGCTCCAGTAACTGATGAACTTTGTTCGTAAGAATTGCATGGGCATCTTCTCCGGCAAAAATAGCCTTTATTTCGTTAATCGAAAGATCAAGCTGACGGTATGCCTTTATGCTTGCTGCTGTTTCAAGCTGAGAAGTCTCATAAAAACGATAACCCGTATACTTGTCAATACTCGCAGGAACAAGAAGCTCCTCCTTTTCATAAAATCGCAGTGCTTTTATTGTGAGGTGCGACATCTTTGAAAATTCACCTATTTTAAGCATTTGATACTCCTCCCCTCCATAATTTTATTATATATCATACTCTTAGGGTAGAGTCAAGAACTTTTTCAAAAAGGTTTTCAGCAAGTTTGTTTCCCTTGCATTTACTATAATTTTCATTTGACAAATCCCAAAAAATATGTTAGAATAATGTCATAATTAAATATAACGCAAACGACACATGTATTACTTATTAGTATGTAAATCTGATTACGGAACGTAATCGGATTTTTATACGGTAATATATGTGTCTTTTTGTGTGAAAAGGAGTTTATCTATATGCCAAAAAATCAATTTGAAAGAATGGTATTTGCCTTTCTTACAGTGCTTGTCACAGTACATAGCTATGTATTTTACAGCCTGTATGTTGTAAACGGAAATACATTAATGTCCGTTACAGGTGCAAAAAGCGTCTTAGATGCAATATATGCTCAGGGCGGTGTGTATATGTTCGGAAAGTTTATGCCTATATGGGCAGTAGTTTTGATAGAATTCTGCTTTGCATACGGTCTTGAGATCGTAATGGGCAGCCCGTGTTCATTCAGACTTGCCTCAAAAGTTTTTGATCCGCAAAAAACGCATCCCGTAATTTTTGAGTCAGCTATAATCTGCGCTACCGTTGGACTTATGTGCCCTGCAATGAGTCTTATTGCGGCGTTTTTATACTATCCGTATTATACGGGCTTTAACGCTATAACACTAATTGCAAACTGGCTAAAATTAGTATGCTTTAATTTTCCGTTCGCATTTTTTACACAGTTATTTTTTATTCAGCCGCTGATACGAACATTATTCAAGCTGATATTTAGAAGGTTTAACACAAATACAGTATAATTATTATTGATGCAAGCAAACTGGCTTGATCGTATAGATTGAAATTTAAGAAGGTACTTTATAAAATAATTACTGTGTATATTTCCCCAAAAATTAAAGTGAATAAAGGCAATTACTGAACCTAACCGTAAAAACGAACAACAAAAACGCCTCCTATGGTATGATAATAAACCATAGGAGGCGTTGTTACGTTAATAAGTTACAGACACATACAGGAGTATGAAAAAGAGATAATAAGATTAAAAGGACAAGACTTAACTCACCGAGAATTTGGAAATAGACTGGGATTTACAAAATCGCAGATAGCAAATTCATAAAAATAATGTGATACACCGAGTTTTTTGATAACTTCTATTTATACTGTTTCTGCTTTCCCATTAATTTTTCCACAAGTGTCTTTTTTATATTATATCATTTTTTGTTCACTTTAAAGTGTTCAAGTTTTATTCTAACAGTACGATCAATCATTCATATACTTTTTCAGGCTGCGGGCGATCTCATCAATGTCAATAGGCTTAGCCACATGGGCGTTCATGCCATGACTCAGGCACTTCTGAATATCATCGGAATACGCATCCGCCGTCATTGCGATAATAGGTATTGCAGCATCCGGACGATTCATAGCTCTGATCGCATCAGTCGCTTCGTAACCGTTCATAATAGGCATTCTTATGTCCATCAGGATTGCATCATAGTATCCGGTATCTGAGCGCCTGAACATATCCGCACAAACCTCGCCGTTTTCCGCCCACTCCAGCTCAAGGCCAAGATCGTGAAGCAACTCATAGGCAATTTCCCAATTCAATTCATTGTCCTCCGCAATCAGAACACGTCTGTTGGAGAATTGAATCTTGTTTTTCTCCTCAACTGGTTGAACATCCTCGGCACCTACATAAGGCTTTAAGCCATAGAACAGAGTTGAACGGAACAAAGGCTTCATAAGGAAGCCGCTGATTCCCGCTGCCCGAGCCTCATCCTCAATTTCGCTCCAGTCATAGGCGGACATCAACAAGATAGGTACATCATCGCCCAGCTGCCTGCGCAACTCCCGTGCGGTCTGAATGCCATCCATTTCCGGCAGCTTCCAGTCCAACAGAATAACATGATAATCATTATGCGCCCTATGATGCTTGGCAGCCATTTTTACAGCCTCCTCGCCGTCCAGCACATACTCTGCCCGGATGCCGATTGAGCGCAGAGAATCGACGGTGCTCTCACAGAGCTGCTGGTCGTCATCCACCACCAGCATGATCCAGTCAGGCAGAACCATGTCCTCAACTCGCTCTTCCGCACGCATCAAATCCAAAATCACCTGGAACTCTGTGCCCACGCCCTGCTGGCTTTGCACTGTGATCTCGCCATTCATGGCGTCCACAATGTGCTTGGTGATGGCCATGCCAAGACCGGTACCCTCGGTACGGTGAATGCGCTTATTGTCCTCACGGGCAAAGGATTCAAAGATATGCTGACGGAATTCCTCTGACATTCCGATACCGCTATCTTTCACCTGGATACGTATGCGGACATACTCCTCTCCCTTAGGTGATTTTTCCTCGTAGATGGATACCTCAATCGAACCGTTCTCCGGTGTAAACTTGATAGCGTTTGAAAGCAGATTCAGCATCACCTGATTAAGGCGCACGCTATCACAATGCACGTTCTCCGAGAGGATATCGAAAATGGAGATGTTGAATTTCTGATGCTTTGCCTTTACCTGAGGCTGCACGATGCTCACGATACTCTCCATGATCTCCCGAAGGGATACAAGCTCCTCATTGAGCGTCATCTTGCCACTCTCGATCTTGGACATATCCAGCACGTCGTTGATCAGACCCAACAGGTGCCTGCTTGACATAGTGATTTTTTTCAGGCAGTTCTGTACCTGCTGCGGATCATCAATGTGTGCCGTAGCGATAGCCGTCATGCCCACTATGGCGTTCATAGGCGTTCTGATATCGTGGCTCATATTTGATAGGAACTCTCCCTTTGACTTGCTGGCAATTTCAGCCTCCTGTCTGGCCTCCTCAGCCTGATACTTGGCCTCCTCAAGTTCCTTCATCTGCGCCCGGTTAAGATTAAAATACCACAGGAACATGGCAATCAGAGCCAGCAGAATAACTGTGCAGACTATCATAAAGGAGACAATGGAGCTCGTTCCAAGACTCTCCACCGATTCATTCAGCGCACCGTATGGCATAAGTGTAACCAGATACCACACACTGTTAGGCAGGCTGGATGCATACATATGCTGCCGCACACCGTCGACCTGAATCATGGTGGAGTAATCCTTGCCGGCTTTCATAGCAGCCTCAAGCTCAGTAATGTATTCCTCCGGAGACAAACCGTTCGTCTCCTTATATAAGGCACGAACAAGGTCGAAATAATTGTCCCGCACTGCAGCGGAATTGCGCACCACGAAAGTGCCGTCCTTGCGTATGACCAAGGAATATACAAGGGACTTCTCGTCCTCTAAGGAGAGGATATTGGACAAATAGCTGATAGGCAGCTCGCCGATCATGGCGACGCAGTCCTCCATACCCGGAATACTGAGGCTGACAGGCGCGCACATCAGCACCACCTGTTCCCCGGAGCCGTTATAGCCGACGGCAACCCGTCCATCCCCATTTTTAAACGTCTCCAGAAATTTTGGAGGTCCGGAGTACTGGAGGGGGTCTCCGTAGATTGTCTCAAGGTTTCCCTCGTCATCACACCAGCTTACGGACTCGTAGTCCCTACTATGCCCATAATAGGTCATCCACTTGCAATATTCCTCCTTGTTGCTCTCGCACATTGGAGGAATATTTTCAGCAAATGTTGTCATCGGGATCAGGCATTGATCACTGATGGCATCGAAATGCTTGGAAATACGATCGTTGATATTGGACATGTATATGTTGCCCAACTGAGTGACGGCCTGTTCATTTTGACGGTTCAGATAAGCTGACAGTGCCGTAAAAGCAACGATACACACAGCAGCCAGACTACCGATCAAAAAATGTTTTATTTTGTACTTCATTGTTTTTCCACCACTAAAATTTTCGTCATTTTAACGCTCCTTTCAAAACCGTCATAAGATTTGCAATGTCGATCGGTTTTGCAATATGACCGTTCAGACCGGCGTCCAACGCCTTCTGCCGATCCTCTTCAAAAGCGTTTGCAGTCACCGCATAAATAGGTATACTCGCCTTGTCTCTGTCCTCCAGAGCACGGATTCGGCGCGTTGCCTCATATCCGTCCATATGCGGCATCTGTATGTCCATTAGGATTATATCGTAGTAACCTGCGTCCGCCGTCTCCATTTTCTCAACGGCTTCGGTTCCGTCTCCGGCCAGATCAACCAAGAATCCTTGCTCCTCCAGAATGGTCGCCGCAATCTCCTGATTCAGCTCGTTGTCCTCCACCAAAAGGATTCTTTTACCCACAAGGGCCTCGTCGATCAGTTTCTCCGTCGTCTCTGCCGCTTCTTTATTCCCGAACGGCTTCAAAAGAGCCTCCCGAAGCTCCGACATGAACAGCGGCTTTGAACAGAATGCCGTAACGCCTGCCTCATGCGCCTCCTCTTCAAGATCCGTCCAGTCGTAGGCGGTCAGAATGATGATTGGCGTGCTGTCGCCGATGATCGCCCGAATGCGCCGAACAGTCTCAAGCCCATTCATGTCCGGCATTATCCAGTCGATTATGTATACGCTGAATTCATCGTCGTTTTCAAGGGCAAGCTGTGCACGAAGAATGGCCTCCTTACCGGACGTGGTCCATTCTGCACGCATACCGATCTTTCCGAGCATTCGTGTAACGCTCGCACAGGTGTTGAAATCATCGTCAGCGACAAGTGCGTGCAGCCCTGCAAGCTTAGGTATCTGTTCATACTGTGGGGAATTTCCGCTAATGCGAAACTGCAAGCAGACAGTAAACTCCGATCCCTTGCCGATCTCACTCTCAACGGTTATGGTTCCGCCCATCATGTCCACAATATTCTTCGTAATAGCCATTCCGAGGCCGGCGCCCTGAATGCCACTGACAGTGGATGTCTCCTCTCGGGCAAATGCCTCGAAGATGTGCTTTTTAAACTCCTTGCTCATACCGATACCGGAATCCTTTACCCGGAACATGTAGTTGGCGTATCCGTTAGGTGCGTCAGCTTTCTCGATCACACGTATACTTAGCATGCCTCCCGGCTTTGTAAACTTCACGGCGTTGCTGACGAGGTTAAGCAGAACTTGGTTCAAACGCAGCTTGTCGCAAATGATATCCTCATGAACCACGTCAACAGTATCAATGAAGAGCTCAAGCTGCTTTGCATGCACGTTGGCCTGAATAATAGTTCTAAGATCGTGAATGACATCCGGCAGGTGCATCTCTCTCTCCTCAAGCTTGACCTTGCCGCTCTCAATTCGGCTCATGTCAAGAACATCGTTGATAAGAGAGAGCAGATGTTCACTGGACACGGATATCTTCCCAAGATAGTCCGCAACCTGCTTTTTGTTGTCAATATGCGTCGCCGCAAGGGCGGTGAAACCGATAATGGCGTTCATTGGTGTACGGATATCGTGGGACATGCTGTTGAGGAAGGTGGTCTTGGCTCTGTTCGCATGCTCCGCAGCAGCCAGTGCATCCTGTAGAACCTTTCTTCTTTCTTCCTCCTCCCTGACTTCCACATCAGCGTTACGGATGCCCAGGATCAGATGCCGTCTATTGCTGCCCGCAATAACAAACTTCACCTGATAGTAATGTACTTCGCCATCCATCATCGCCCTAAAGGGAATAACCATCGCATCTGTATCTTTAAGTGCAGATTCGATCGCCGCAGCAGATACCTTCTTTTGAAACGCCTCCCGATCCGCCGGATGCACATATTTTTCGATGATCCATGCCCAGGTCTGATCATATGGATAGACTTTTCTACGGTCATCATCGACCATCTCGCCGCGCGACTTAAAAGCGACGGACGTGTTTTTCTCCAAATCAACCTGGGTGATTTCTGTAAAATCACGGCTAAGCGCTTTGACAATATCCATCTGCTCCAGCTTGATTTTCGTCTCTTTCTCCTCGGAGATATCCATAAAACTGACCGCCGCATGGTCGTTGTCAACTCCACGGTTCACCTCGAAGCGCAGCCATCGCATGCCCTTTTCTGAAAACTCTCGAACTACCACCGAGTATCGGATTTCTGTTTTAAGCCGTTCCCGCATTGTCCCGATACGGCTGGCATGAAAAAGCTTTTCCTGATCGTCCTTGTGGATAAAGTTGAGTATATAGTCGTCAAACTGCTCCCAGCGGTTGTCCTGACTGTATCGCTCATCAAAAAAATTTTCACGACTGAACACCGAATAGGTGCCCGAGGAAAACTCCACATAATATGTAGATACAAACACATGGCTGTAAGCGTCAAAGAAGCCGATGGAGCGCTCGATCTGCTTCTTCATGTGCTCGCTCTCCACGCCCACCCTGTGGCGTGTCACACAGAACTTTCCACCGGTCAGCTCGCAAAAAGCTGCCTCCACAAACCCATCATAGAAGGAATCGTAATACACCACGGAAAGACTGTCCGAGCAGTCCGCAATTGGGCAATGGGCACAAGGAGCGTCCCGATTCATTACGGCTCGGTAGCACAGATCGCCCACTTTGATTCCCGGATAGCGATTCACCACCGCCTTGTCAAATTCCACAAGGTGAAAATTTCGATCTATGATATATATATTGTTCTCATAATTAATATTCATTTGTCAGCCTCCCAACTTTTTTCAGCGCAGGGCGCTGCCTCGGGACATTCCAACACTCAAGACAGGATTCCTGCTTGGTTTCCTTCATAACTTTTGTAGCTCCAATTAAGGCTGTTCTACAAACAAATTCACTATAGAACGAGTAGGAAAAAAGCTTTACGTTGCGCTTAAACATTTCCAGCTCACCCTCACTGACTTTTATGCTCATGGATATGTTTTTTTCACCGGGCACACCTTCCATAATACATATCTATTATAAATCATTATGTGCCATAATGTCAATACTTTTGACGGTATGTTAAGGTGGAACAATGCCAATAAAGTAAACAAAAAAACTGTAAAAGAAATTAAAGATTAGTTTCAAAAACCGCTGGTGAAAAATTATCAGCAACAGAGTGACAACAATCAAAGCTATAGAAATGAATATGAAAAATAAATAATTGAGTTTGCGATATACATTTGAGCCGTCCTTTTTTATACAAAATAGGCAAATAAACACAAACAGCGGATGCATTTTACTGCATCCGCCGCTGTGATATATATTTATGAAGGATAGGAATTATCAAACCGTATAGAGAAGCTCTGAGTATGTAGGAATTGGCCATACCTTTGAAGAAACAGTCATTTCAAGCTCATCAGCAATTGCTCTTAAACTCTGCATTGATGAGAACACCTCATCTCTGTAGTATCTTGCCAATGTCTCTGCACTGTCTTCGTGATTTTTGGAATTGATTCTCTTTTCATCAAGAGTATTAATCGCTTCGTAAAGTGAAGCAGTAAGACATGAAAGCTTTTCTGCGATCTTTGTTTCAACAGCTGTGTCAAGATCAATAGCCTTCTTTGAAGCAACAGCATCGCTAATTTCCTTTGTATATTCAATTGCAGCAGGAAGAATGAGCTTCTTTGACATATCAAGCATAGTAAGTGCTTCGATATTGATAACCTTGCTGTAGTTTTCAAGAAGAATTTCTGTTCTTGAAGCAATTTCAGTCTTTGTATAAACCTTGAATTTTTCAAACATTGCAACATTCTTTTCATCAAGATAATGAGGAAGAGCGTCAACAGTTGAAACAAGGTTCGGGAGGCCTCTTCTCGCAGCTTCTTCAAGCCATTCATCGGAATAGCCGTTACCGTTGAAGATGATAGCCTTGTGCTCTTTGATTGTTTTTACAAGGAGGTTTTTGAGAGCTTTCTTGAAGTTGTCAGCTTTTTCAAGCTCATCTGCAAATTCACAAAGCTCCTGAGCAACAATAGTGTTCATCATAACATTTGTACAGGAAATAGAATCAGCAGAACCAAGCATTCTAAATTCAAACTTATTGCCTGTGAAAGCAAATGGGGATGTTCTGTTTCTGTCAGTTGCATCCTTTGGGAAGTTTGGCAGAGCGTCAACGCCGATCTCAAATACATTGGATGAATTTTTCTCAACGGCTGTACCGTTTTCGATAGCGTCCAGAACGGACTGAAGTTCTTCACCGATAAACATTGAAACTACAGCCGGAGGAGCTTCATTAGCGCCAAGTCTATGATCGTTTCCGGCAGAAGCAGCTGAAATTCTCAGCAGCGGAGCATATTCATGAACGCCCTTGATGATCGCACAAAGGAATGTGAGGAACTGCATGTTGTCCTGCGGAGTTTTGCCCGGGTCAAGAAGATTCTGACCGTCGTTTGAAGAAATCGACCAGTTGTTGTGCTTACCAGAACCGTTAACGCCTGCAAACGGCTTTTCGTGGAGAAGACATACAAGACCGTGTTTTAAAGCGACCTTTTTCATGATCTCCATTGTCAGCTGATTGTGGTCGGAGGCGATATTGGAGGTTGTGAATACTGGAGCCAGCTCATGCTGTGCCGGAGCAACCTCGTTATGCTTTGTTTTAGCATAGATACCAAGCTTCCAAAGCTCGCTGTCAAGGTCCTTCATATAATCTGAAACTCTCTGCTTGATGTTTCCGAAATAGTGATCTTCAAGCTCCTGTCCCTTAGGAGGCATTGCGCCGAAAAGGGTTCTGCCTGTTAAAATAAGGTCCTTACGCTGGTCGTAATATTTTTTGTCAACAAGGAAGTATTCCTGTTCAGGACCTACTGTAGTGGAAACTCTTGTAGCCTTATCGTTACCGAAAAGTCTTAAAATTCTCAGTGCCTGCTCGTTTACAGCCTCCATTGAACGGAGAAGCGGAGTTTTCTTATCAAGAATCTCTCCTGTATATGAGCAGAATGCTGTAGGTATGTATAATGAATCATCCTTAACGAAAGCATTTGAAGTAGGGTCCCATGCTGTATAGCCTCTTGCCTCAAATGTAGCCCTCAAACCGCCTGATGGGAATGAAGAAGCGTCAGGCTCACCCTTTACAAGCTCCTTGCCTGAAAATTCAAGGATAACGTGACCATCGCCTGTAGGAGTGATAAAAGCATCATGCTTTTCGGCGGTAACACCTGTCATAGGATGAAACCAGTGTGTATAATGGGTTGCACCCTTTTCGATTGCCCAATCCTTCATTGCGTTGGCAACTACATCTGCCACATCGCTTTCAAGGGGAACACCGAACTTCTTTGTTTTCATTACAGATTTATAAACATTCTTAGGAAGTCTGTCCCTCATTACTGTATCGCTGAAAACGTTACAGCCAAAATAATCTGCCACTGTCTGATTCTGAACCTGATCTGACATATTAAAAATCCTCCTTTAAAATAAAAAGCGTTTCAACTCAGCACATAAGCACTAAAGAGTTGAAACGCCATTGTTTCAATATTTTATTTTTTTTGATGTATTCATAATACACTAAAAATCCCTTGTTGTCAACCTTAATTTATCAATTTATCTATTCTGTACACTTTATTCAACAATTACATTGGTATAACTGTTAATTGAATTAACGGTTACGGGATTCTTAATTAATAATTGTCTTTTTAGTAAGAATGGTGTTTACTTTTGGTGAAAAATATGATATTATAAACTTATTAGTGAATTAATTTTTGAAAGGACGATTTAACAAAACATGAGCGCTCAAAGAAAAAGAAAACCAAAAATCAGATATGACCGTATTGCAGTTGTAGCTGTTATCTTTATTGTTCTTATTGTATTGCTTGCTTCCTGCATTAATTCATGCAGTAAAAAGGATGACAGTGAAAGCACATCAAGCAAAGCCTCCTCATCACAGGCGGCGGTGAAGGATGATAAAAGCAGTAAAAAGGATTCAAAAGGTGATTCCGATAAAAAAAAGAAGGATGAAAGCTCAAAAGAAGAAAAAAAATCAGAAAGCGAAGCCGGAGAAACTGAGTATACTACTTTAAACGCTATACCTAACGATGTATTTTCCGGAGACCTTATCGTTGTAAATAAGGATAATGAATATCAGTTCCCGGCTGATGAAAGCGACAGCGATGATCTTGTTTCAATCTATAGTACAAAGACTGAAAGTTATCAGGTCAAGGATATGGAGACAATGCTCCGTAAGGAGGTCGTTGACCAGCTCAACAGTATGATGGACGCATTTTATGGTGAAAAGAAGAATACTGACCTTATGGTTATTTCTGCTTACAGAACAAAGGAATATCAGGATGGACTTTATAATTCCGGTTCCTCCGATGTCAAGGGCGGCTTTGCAGAGTATCACACAGGTCTGAGTTTTGATCTTGGCATTTTCCCTGCCGGACAGAATTCATATTACTACACTAATTCCGGAGATTATGCATGGATCGCCGATAACTGTGCAAGCTATGGCTTTATTACAAGATATCCTAAGGGTAAGGAAGACAAAACCGGATATGACGCAAGTACCCATCAGTTCAGATATGTAGGCGTACCGCATGCTTATTATATTACAGAAAACAATTTGTGCCTTGAGGAATATATAGATATGCTCAAGGATTATAAGTACGGTGAACAGACCCTTTCTGTAACTGCTGACGATGAGAAGTATGAAATTTATTATGTGGCTTCCGACGCTTCAGGGGATACCGAAATACCTGTTCCGTCAAATAAGGACTATACCGTTTCTGGAAACAATGAGGACGGATTTATTGTTACAGTAAAGCTTTGATTTACATAACAAGAACTTGTCTTCACAAGCATCTGCGTACGTCTTTTCGGCAAATTCTGCCGAGACTGCGTTAAAAATACTTTCCAGGCCACCAAAGAAAGCGTAATTGGTGCGACAGCCTGTCTGCAACAAAATTATACTCGAAAATCCGCACATATTTCTTATAGAGACAAGTTATAAAAGTCGCCGCTTCAGTTTATGCTGAAACGGCGATAATTTTTAAAACCTAAATTACAATATAGTCTGCGCTTGCATATCCAGTATAACCGTTATAGGTTATGACATACCAGTTTTCGACCTTTCCATAAACAGTGACCTGAGTCCTGTTTGGCACAGAGCCTATTATAGTGCCGCTCATTGACGGGTAGTTCCTGATGTTAAGGCCTGAACCGTCGGTAACGACCATACCGGTGTAGACAGGTCCTGCCTCAACAAATGGTATGCCGAAATAATCACACAGTGAGCGGACTATGTTTGCGGCAATTAAGTTAATATTGTTTTTGAGCCATGTAACGTCCTCTATATTGTCATGATAGCCGATCTCACAGAGTACAGCAACTGCTCTTGTCTGGGTAACCTCTCCGAGACTTGTTGTCGGCACAGCATTGCTTTTGTCCGGAAGAGGATATATACTTTTTAGATTGTTCGCTATAATTGTTGCGAGTCTTTCGCTGTTTTCATCATAAGGGGAATAGTAAATATCAATTCCTCTCAACCTTCCTGAAAGCTGTTCAGGAGCGGCATTTGAATGCAGTGCAAGATGTACGTCGAAATTTCCGGCATTTGAATCCTTGATAGCGCCGCCGACATTTCTTGCCGGATCGTTTCTGACAAATGTAATACCACTTGCTCTCAGATAAGGCTCCATTCTGTCAGCAAGGATATTCATATACATTTCCTCGTTGCCGCCGCCAGTATACTGATTCCATTCCTGGGTTGACGGACTTAAAAATATTTTTGGCATATATAGTATCTCCTTTGGAGTATTTGGCTTCAGCCATACTATATGTTATGCGTCAGAGTTGAATTATGTCATTTTTAATCGGTATTAGAGTTTTCAGGATCTTCTATGTATTCCATTACATCACTGGGCTGACAGTCGTATAAACGGCATATTTTATTAATTGTGCTTACAGGAATGTCAATTCGAGATTCCATTCGGTATACAGTTCTTGGCCCCAGAGCTTTTCTTACTTGTTTAATTGATATATCGCTTTTTTCACACATGTTGAAAAACTTTTCATAGCAGATCATAAAATTCTCCATATTCTAATTTAAATTTGCAATATATTAAATTATATCATATAAAATAGAATGTTTTTTTACTTATTTATTAATATATTGTTAATAAATGGAAATTTTAAAATAATTTATAGATTAAGTGAAAGGAGTAAAACATGAAATACGGAAATAAATTCAGATATTCCATTGACAATAAACGTTATCATACTTTGAATTATTATAATAAAACAAAATTCGGATGTAGGATATACAAGGCAGTTATTGATGCAGGCTTTTCATGTCCTAATAAGGATGGCACAAAAGGATATGGAGGCTGCATATTTTGCCATGGAGGAAGCGGATACTTTACATCAGAGGGCAGCGTATCTGTTGAAGTACAGCTTGAAAAGGAAATTAAGCGTATCCGCAGCAAAACTCCAGATGCTAAAATTATTGCATACTTTCAAGCTAACACAAACACCTATGGCTCTCTTGAAAGACTGAGAGAGGTTTATGAGCCTGTTGTAAACAGAAATGACATTTTTGGAATTTCTATCGGTACAAGAGCGGATTGCCTTGACAGTGATATTTGCAGATATCTTGAGGATATTTCAAAGCGAACTCATCTTACCGTAGAGATTGGGCTTCAATCCTCTTGCGACAGAACCGCTGAGCTTATTAACAGAGGATACAGCTATAGTGAATTTTTAAAAGGATTTGATGCTCTTTCGTCGAGAAATATCAGAACATGCATTCATATAATCAACGGACTTCCTGGAGAAAATGAGGAAAATATGCTGAAAACAGCGAAGGACGTGGGAAGACTTAAACCGGGGGCTTTAAAAATACAGCTTCTGCATGTCATAAGGGGGACTAAACTGGAGGAGATGTATAATAACCATGAATTTGATGTAATGACTATGGAGGATTATATAAATATTACCGTGAAACAGCTTGAATTTATTCCACCCGAAACCGTAATAGAGAGAATTACAGGGGACGGAGACAGGAAAAGCCTTATCGCACCTCTCTGGAGTACAAATAAAATAGCAGTGCTTGGCGGCATTGACAAAAGACAGGCTGAAACAGGCAGCATGCAGGGGATAAACACGGAAATCAATTTTTAAAATTTTGTGGATTCTATCCCCATATTTTTGTTAAGAAAAAGTTTTTTAGCTCCCTTACAATTCTACTTTCGTCCCTTTGAGGGGCGAAAGTAGAATTGAATTGGGATTCTAAAGGGACTTTGTCCCTTTAGCAGGGGGTACGGGGGACAGAGTCCACCGCATAGTGTTTCAAAGATTGATTTCTGTGGGGGAATTGACATTTGATATGATATAGTGTATAATAAATAAAATAAAAATACAAGGAAAATAAGAACAATGAATTTACCGTCAGACCCTATTATATTGCTGAGCTATATAAACACTCAGCTCAGAGATAAGTACAGCTCTCTTGACCAGCTTTGTCAGGATTTTAATATTAAGCCTGAGGAAATTTCCGAAAAGCTTTCAGCAGTGGGATATGAATACAATGCAGAGCTTAATCAGTTCAGATGAGCTTTAAACATGAGGTAAGGGTACGAACAGTGGGGAATACCTTGACTCATGTATACGAGTGCCCAATTTTTAAACCTAAAAAGAATAAACCAAAAGCCTCTGGTATATCCAGAGGTTTTTCTTATACCTTAGCAAGATTGCATCCTTGATAATATTGACTATATTTTGTGGTTGTGGAAATATTTTTCATTTTTCAGACTCCAAAAGCATATAATGAATTACTGAATTCCGCATTTTAATATACGGAAAGCAATAAATCGCATTGGAGTGAGTTATGTGAAAGATAAACCCAGCGACAGAGCAGTTATGCTCGGAGAGTACATTATAGAACACAAATCAACTGTAAGGGCAACAGCCAGACAGTTTGGAATATCAAAGTCCACGGTACATAAAGATCTCAGTGAGAGGCTTCCTGAAATAAAGCCTGCGCTGTACGCAAATGTAAAGGAGGTACTGGAGCTTAATAAGCAGGAGCGGCATATAAGGGGCGGTCTTGCAACGAAGAAAAAATATGAGCAGCTTGCTGAAATACGTAAAAAGAACAGTTCGGGATTTATATAAGAAATAAAGCAAACCCGGCTTATATACTTTATCTGCTTCAAAACTGTAGCTTTCTGAAACAATTAAGTATAAAAATCAGCCGGGCTTGTATATCTATTTTAAAAACAGCTCAATATTCCTAATTCGGAAGCTTTTCAAATGAGTGCCTTTTAGCACCACTGCCGGATGTACATTAAATATGATTTTGCTGTTTACTTTAGTTTATGCTGAAATTCTCTTTTTGCAACATGTAAATATTTGCAGAAAATTGTCTTCCTTTTTTTGCCAATTTGTACATTGTACTTTTGACAAAAATATGTTACAATTATAAAAGATTAGCAAAGGAGTCTTTCAAAATGGACAGTAATAAATCTGAAAATAATATATATTATATAATTGAAGTTAACATTTCCGGGGAAAAGCTATATATGTATAGCAAACGTGTAGGGCTGCACTTTCCGGATACCGCAAAAAAGTTTATGCACAAGCGTTCTGCTCAAAGATATTACAAGGATTCATGTTTTGATGCAGCTCACTGTCCTGTAAGGTATCTTAAGTATGATAAGGAAAATGATAAGATACTGTAAAGTTATAATTTGGGGTAGAAAAAAGCCGTCTGCTTTGATATGCCACATGTCAAGTAGACAGATGAAATACCTACCGAGGCATGACTACATTTTTTGTTATTCTTAGGAACTACCTATTGAGTTCCTCAATAATATTTGTCATTGAATCTCTGGCAAATATACATAGAACGTAAATGGACTATAATCAATAAAAAGACCTCCTATGGTTTCTATTATACCACAGGAGGTCTTTTTGTCATTGTTCGTTTTTTACGGTTCAGTTCGCAAAACCATACCTTATTTTAACCCTTTCTATAATTTCCATTACAAATTGATAATACTTTAGATGAGTCCACTTTAATCTTTCCAATTGCATCATATATTTGCAGCCGTTACAAGTATGTCATTTGTCTCAATAGTAATTTTACCATTTGGTATCAAAGTACCTCCGTTTCTCTTGATCATAACGATTAGGCTATCTCTCGGCAGTTCTATTTCAGAAACATTTTTTCCGCACCACTCATGGTCTTTGGAAATTTCCGTTTCACTCAATATAAAATTATTATCGTCATAAAAGCCCTCAGCACTCAATACAAGAATATCGCCCTCTGAAAGTACTGTGTTTCCGTCAGGAATTATTTTAACTCCGCCACGAAGAATCATAGCGATCAGCAGTCCTCTTGGAATGGATATATCCTTGATCTTCTTATCCGTCCACTCATTTTCCCTGCCGATCTGAAGCCGAATAAACTGTACTTCTGTTTCATCGCTGTAATCATTAAAGGTCTTCATAACGTTTTCGTCATCGTCTATCATATTAAGCTTCTTTGCTGCAAATGGAAGAAGTGTTCCCTGAATACCAATAGAAATAAGGACCATACAGAAAACTATATGAAAAAGATCGTTTTTCGTATAAGCTTCATCTACCGCAGCCATTATTGCAAATACAATTGAAGTAGCTCCCCTGAGTCCTGCAAGGGATATAAATGCGATCTGATTCCATTTGGCATAAAACGGCTTCATCAGAACTGTTACAGTAAGAGGTCTTGCTATAAGCGTCAGGAATATTATTATAGCTGACGCCGGAATAATTATCTCCGGAAGCTGGGAAGGGAACGCAAGAAGTCCCAGCAGGAAAAATATAAGTATCTGAGAAAAACCGGTTATGCCGTCAAAAAAGTGAACCAGTGATTTCTTCCCGGATATTTTTGTGTTACCTAAAACAATACCCACTATGTATGCGCTTAAATATCCGTTTCCCCCTGCGGCAGATGGCAAAGCATAAGAAATCAGTGCAATGGCAGCTACAAAAATAGCGTCAAAGCCTGCCGTTTCAAAGCGGATATGCTTAATAATAAGCACAGCCGCCACTGCGATTACAAAGCCGAATAGTATGCCGAAAAACACCTGTTTAAAAAGCATAAAGGCAAACTCTCCCGGACTGCTCTGTCCCCTCATAACGGACAGTATTATCACAGTCAGCATATACGCCCATGGATCGTTACTGCCGCTTTCCAGCTCAAGCACTGACGCCGTTCTGTATTTGAGATTCAATTTTTTTGAACGCAGCACTGAAAATACAGAAGCTGCGTCAGTAGAGCTGATAACCGAACCTGTAAGCATTCCCTCAAGCCAGCTGAATCCCAGCACAATCCGGCAGAAAAGGCCGGTCAAAGCTGCTGTAATCACAACCCCCGCAGAAGAAAGTATAAGCGACTTTCCGGCAACCTTTTTCGCCTCATTCCATTTAGTTCCGAAGCCTCCATAAAATATAATAAAGATAAGAGCTATGGAACATGTCTGCTCTGCAAATTTGTAATTGTCAAAGGGTATCTTGAATATCCCATCCGAGCCGAAAAGCATTCCTGCAAATATAAACAGCAGAAGCGTGGGAAGTCCTATTTTATCCGAAATCTTATTGAAAAATACGCAGCATATTATTGCCGCAGCCGCAAGAATCAATCCTGTTGTCAATATGTACCTCCTTAGTATGGCGTTAAACAAAAAGCGGCGTATGAGTATATACTCAAGCGCCGTTGCTATAATAATATTATAATATATTTTACATTATATGTCAATGCCGAATCATTTGATTTTTATGGATCGTGCGTCAGACCAGGATCCGTAATAATTTTTACCGCTCACTTTCTTATAGCTTCTGACACGAACATAGTACTTCTTTCCGGATGAAAGACCGCTTGCTGATCCGGTAGTTCCCGAAGCAGTAATGCTCTTATTTCCTTTTGCAAAGCTTTTATTTAAAGAATACTGAATCTGATAGCCGGAAGCCTGTGCATCCTTTTTGTATTTTACAGTCATACATCCCTTTTTGGAGCTTTTAACGGACTCTATTCTCTGCTTCCGAGGAACAATACTGAAAGAAGCTTTTTCAGCTCCGGCATAGCCGCCTCTGAATTTAATTTTTACCGATGCTGTGCCAATATTCTTATTGCCGGAATATGAAAGAGTATAGTCCCTTCCCTTTTTCAGCGTTTTTGCTCCGAATGTAATTTTCACATCAGGAGTAATATTTTTTCCGCGATAGCTTTTACTGCTGATTTTTGAAATTGATACATACCTTGAATATGTTACATTTCCGCTTTGCTCCGACTTTGAATTTTTAGAAATGCTTATGCTTCCCTTTCCGGTATAGTTGTTGCATATTTTTACGTCACTGCATTTATCAGCAATCCTTATATCGTTTTTCCTGCTCTCTATAATATCGTTTTCCATAATAAGTCCAGATGCATGTCCGCTGAGAATAAAGCCATAGCCTCCGCTTGAAGAAACCGTGTTCATAGTTACTTCCGGACTACACTTTGAATATATGCTGATACCATTTAAGGAACTGAGCAGTACCCTGTTATTATTTACAATGCCGTCTGCGTTTTCATTGAAGCTGATGCCATGGCTCTGACTTGCGGTTATCATATTCCTGCTTATATCCGCCTTAGCAGAGTTAACACATCTTATTCCATTGCCTTCAGGAGCTGTAATGCGATTCTGTATTATGTCAGCCTTAGCTCCGCTAAGATATACGCCGTTTTGAACAGTGTTCCTTATATTGTTGTCAGAAACGTTCAAAGATGAATTTGCTCCGGCTGATATTCCATTATAACCGGTTTGAGAAATAATATTTCCGTTAACAGCTGCGGAGGATTTTCCCGAAAGATATATACCGTTTTTATCAGTTTCAAAAATGATATTTCCAGAGCAGTCTTCGGTCTTGGAATCCTTTAGAGCTATTCCCTGCCCTGATGTATCTGCAACATTATTTTTCTTGATACTTCCGCTGCTATGATCAAAATATATTCCATTTACCCGTATATCAGAAACCGTATTTTCCGAAGCGCTTATCACAGAATCATAAGCAGCTATGCCGTGGTTATAAGTGCCTGTAACACTGTTTCTGTAAACCGATGCATCAGAGCCGTTAATAAGGGAAATTCCGTTAGCGCATACCCTGCTTATGCTATTGCCATATATCTCGCCCTTAGAATCAGAAAGCTGTATACCCGTTCTGGTTGAATACTCCTGAGTAAAGCTTTCTATAAGACTTATGTCCTCGTCAGATGAATTGACGATCTTATTATTATGAATGATCCCCTCGCAGTTCTCCATTCTTATAAGACAATTTGAACCGGAGGCATAATTATCATACACATTAAAATCTCGATATGCCTTTACTGAAATACATTTATTATATATATCATAAAACCTGTTGCCGTATATGTTCACATGTTCTGTGAAAACTCCGTCAACAGTGTTGTGAGTTCCTATTCCACATGGGAAATTAATAAAAGTACAACCGGTTATGGTTATATTCCTGCATGGCGTATTATCATATGGAGGAAAGCCTGCTGAAAACGTCTTTCCGGTAATGTCAAGCTGAAGCGCCTCCTTGTTATATGCTACTCCCTCAACGGACTCATTATCATAAAGATAATAGTCTGAAAAAACAACATTTTCCACATGTATATTATCAGCCCCGGCAAGCTCTACAAGATGAGTACCGCAATTTCCGGTAAACTCAGTATTCCTTATTATTACGTTTTCAATATGGCCCATATAAATATTTACAGGGCAGTATCCGGTATCACATACGTTTCCATCCCATTTTCCGCCCTCGATCACAATATTTCTTGTATTTGTATACCCTCCGCTTTTCGGATTATCAGGTAAAGCTGCGCTTCTGAGCATACTGTATCTGTCGTCTGCACGGACAATTACAGCATTATCCGAAAGCCTAAGCGTTGTATCGGAATATATATAAAGGCTTCTGTCTATATAATAGGTTCCGTCAGGAACATATACGGTTATGCTTTTTCCGCCGGAATCAATAGCCATATCAAGGGCTCCCTGTATGGCGTCAGTGTCCGGAATATCATCACTGCCGTCTGCTCCGAACCAGCCATCGCATATGTTATATATATTTTCTTCACCTTCCTCAGCAGGAACTATCAGAGGAAATGAAAAAGCAGCTGCCGCAGCCAAAGCAAGCAGCAATGCTACTGATTTCTTTAGAATTTTTTTATTCATAATATCACCTTGAGAAATTTAAGAACTTGTACCGATAAATAAGGGGCTTACCCTGAGTTATTATTATCGGATTTTATTTGTATATGCAGAAAGCAAAGGGATATTCACCCACGCATTTTTATATAAGCGAAAGACTATAGGCAACACCGCACAAAGACCGCCTGACGGCTTTGCACACAATCTTTGTGCGGTATTGCCTATAAAGCGTTTTCTTCGATTTTCTGCATTTTCATGAACTCTCCAAAGCGGATTTTTGAAATATAATCTATTATCCCTATGCGAAAGCTTCCAAGTCCTCTGCCAATATACTCCGCAGCAGAACATTCACCGGCAATTCCCATTAAAGCCGCAGCCGCAGCAGTACAGTCAAGCATCCTTTCCCTTTTCGATAAAGCAGCGAAATATCCCATAATCCCGGATGACATACAGCCGGTACCGGTAACTCTGGACATGTGTGTAGTTCCGTTTTTGATCACATATCCCCTACATCCGTCTGAAACAACATCTTCCACCCCTGCCACAACCGATATACAGTCAAATTTAAGCGCAGCAATCTCAGCAATTTCAAGGCGGCTGTTTTTTTCGTCTTCCGGAGAGGTGTCAACACCCCTTGCACCCTTGCTTTTTCCGCACAGCCACGACATTTCGGAAAGGTTTCCTCTTATAATATCCGGATGGACCTCCCTTAAAATTTTCACGGCAGACCTTCCACGAAATTCCGACGCTCCTGCTCCCACAGGGTCAAATACAACAGGTATGCCCTTTCTATTAGCGGCTTTTCCTGCCAAGATCATAGCCTCCGTTTTTCTTTCGCTGAGAGTTCCAATATTAATCACAAGGGATGACGCTACACTTACAATATCCCTTACTTCATTAATATCCTCAGCCATAACCGGAGAACCGCCTGCTGCAAGAATAATATTTGCCACATCTCCTGCGGTCACATAATTAGTTATACAGTGAACCACCGGCGGCATTCCTTTATACTCAAATATCTCTTTTATATAGCTGTAATCAATCATGATTTGTCCTATTTATATTCCCCATTAGTTTGTATAATAATCCTGTTTTTTTCATAGACGCCGTAACTGCCGCTGCAATTACAGTTCCTCCGGCGCTTGACACAAAAAAAGGAATTACAAAGCCGAAAACGGCAGCCTCCTTTGACATTACAAACGCTGCCATAAGATATGCCGCTAAGCCTCCGAAAACAGATGTGCCAATCAGCTCCCCAATATATGCAGGAATAAGCTTTCCTTTGTATTTATATAAAAGTCCGCTTAAAAGCGCTCCGCACATTGATCCGGGAAAAGCAAGAAGAGTACCTGTTCCCATAAGATTTCTGAGCAGACTTGTACAGAAAGCAATGCTGACAGAGTATACCGGACCTAAAAATATGCTGCTTATTATATTTACAAAATGCTGCACAGGACAGCATCTCGAAGCTCCCACCGGAAATGACAGTGGAGAACAAACTACGGCAAAGGCTGTCAGCAGCGCTGCGAGAGTTATTCTCTTTACCTTGGATATCCTCATACAACACCTCTTACATACTCTCTTGCGACTCCAAACCACTCTCTCACATAATATGTCGGTATGAGAACCTTTCTTGCTATCCTTGCATTTACAGCATCAGTTTCTATTCCGATTCTCTCTGCAATAAGTCCTGCCCTATACTGATGAAAGCCGTCCGTTGCAATAGCTGCCTTATGTTCCAGACCAAGCTCGTCCATAAGCTTCATTGAATTGCTGAGATTTTCATAAGTATTAGTGGACTTGTCCTCCATAATAATTCTGTCAGGTTCTATACCCTTTTCAGTGAGATAAGCTTTCATTGCCTGAGCTTCTGAAATCAGCTCATCACTTCCCTTTCCTCCGGAAACAATGCAAAGCACTCCGCTGTTTTCTTCAAGATAATCGTACGCTGCATCAAGTCTTGCTTTAAGCATACGGCTCGGACGATCTCCTCTGACCTTGCAGCCAAGAACTATAAGAGTCTCCGGCTCGTCAGGAGTATTGCACTGAGCCTTGATCATAAGCCCGGTAACGACGGATACAAACGCTATACCGGAAATCACTGCGGCAGCAGCCGCTATTATCAAAACTTTGCCCGGAGTGTGCTCCCATAAGGATGAAAGTAAGTGTTTAAGCTTTTTATGAAAAAATGTTATGGCAATGAGCAGTACTGATACGGATATACCAAAAATGTTTCCCAGATTTACGATGCCTCCAAATACCGGAATCAAAAAAAGTATCAGCATTGCTGCCCATAAAACCAATAAAAAATATGTTAAAACCATAACGACCTCCTATGTTTATCATAACACAGGAGATTGCTTATGTCAACACAGGAAAAAAGCCCCGTCTTTAAATGACGGAGCCTCTCAAACTAAATTTTCTCTATAGATTTTATGTTGCCGTGCAAATCATCATAATACCCGGCATTTCCGCTTGACAGCATGGCCGAGTCTGCGGCAGAGCTGTCTATAATAAACTCTACCACATTTCCTCTTCCGCCTCCAAGCGGAACATACGTGCATGTGCTGTCAGTATGGACATCAGCCTTGACATCAGAAACAATTACTGAAAAGGAACACCCTGAATCAAGAGTGATCAAAAAACGTTCTCCGCAGCCGTCGGTTATACCTGTGCCAAGAGCAACGCAGTAATCGTCTCCTATTCTGCGGAATCCACGTTCGTCAGTATACGCCTCCTGCTGGATCTCATACTGTACGCTTGCGGTGTCTGTAATTGTTCTGTAGTCCATATAAGCCTTGAATGAACTGTCAAAGCCTTCGTCAAATGTATATACTTCGCTTTCGCTGCATAATTCAGCCGATGCTTCCTCGGTATCTTCCTCCGAAGCTTCTTCCTTCTGTTCGTCCTGTTTCTGTACAGATGCTGCTGCAACAGTTGTCTCGACGCTATCCTCACTGTCCAGAGCGGCAATTGTAACGATCGCCTCCTGCTGCCGGATAAAATCATCATTCCGAGGAGCTGTAGCTTCACCCTCTCCACACATAAACATGACCATTGAAGTCAGTAACTTAAAACAAAAACTGCAATTACCTAAAATACTAATCGCCTCCATATACATTTTGTCCACGGTAACGTTTAATATTCTATTCAGGTAATTTCAGTTTTATTCAATAAAAATAAAATTATTTTAATTTAAATTCAGATCACATACGCCAAAACAACAGCATCTGACTATTTATACTGATATAATGCAACATTTTCAAATCCGTCAAGCAGGCTTTCTATTCTCTTAAACGCCTGAACTGTTCCTCTTGCAACACAGTTTGCCGGGTCCTTTGCAATATTGCATCTTACATTAAGGGTACGGTTTATAAGCTTATCCAGTCCTCCCAGCATTGCACCTCCGCCGGTAAGAATGATTCCGTTTTCGTATATATCCCCTACAAGCTCCGGAGGAGTATCTTCCAGAAGACTTCTTATAGAATCAACTATTTCAAATACTTCGTCCTCAACAGCGTCAAACACCTCCAGCTCGCTTACACTCATCTGCTCCGGAAGGCCCTTTACAATATTTCTTCCACCGATATTCATTCTTATATCATCGCTTGGGTCATAGAGGTTGGTAAGCTCTTTTTTCAGCATTTCCGCAGTTTTATCGCCTATAAGAAGCTTATGACGCTTCTGCATATATCTAACAATTGCCTGATCAATACTATTGCCTGCAACCTTTATTGAACGGGAAGTAACGACACCGTTCATAGAAACCACTGCAACATCAGTAGTTCCTCCGCCTATATCAACAACAAGATGTCCCCTTGCCTTTGACATGTTGACTCCTGCTCCCAGCATAGCTGCAATAGGTTCCTGAATCAGATACACCTTTCTTCCTCCAGCAGTCATAGCAGCCTCAATAACAGCTCTGCTCTCCACATCCGTAATAAAGGACGGAACGCAAATGATAATTCTCGGCTTTAAAAGCTGTCTTCCGCTTACCTTATGTATAAACTCACGGATAAGACACTGGGTCATTTCATCGTCGGAAATAACTCCGTTTGAAAGAGGTCTTATAACCGATATATAATCAGGAGCTTTTCCAAGCATTCTGTAGGCTTTCTTTCCCACTGCAAGTATTTTATTTGTATTCGTATTAACAGCAATTACAGAAGGTTCGTTTAAAACAACTCCCTTTCCACTGACTGCAATAACGATATTTGCTGTTCCTAAATCAATTCCTATGTCCTGTGCCATTTTCATCTTTCCTTTTTTTCAGTTTTGTTGTTGTTCCAAGAGCCGCATAAACCTTTTCGGCTCCCATACTCTTTAAAATTTCAGCACATCTGTTCATTGTGTTCCCTGTTGTGATAACATCATCACATACAATTACTTTCATACCCTCCGGGCTTTCTTTCCCCGGAATAATTGACGACACATTTTCCGCTCTTTTCTCTGATGTCAAAGTGTGCTGATATTCTGACTTTATTTTATGTAAAACATTATTTCTGACTTTAATGCCTGCTGTTTTCCCTGCCACCTGCGCTATTATCAAGGCCTGATTATAACCTCTTTTCCTGATCCTGTCCCGTGATGAAGGAACAGGAATAATCAAATCAGCTTTTCCAAGCTCAGGGTCAGCGGCAATTTTTCTGCCCAGCATTTCACCAATAAATTCTGCAAAGCTTTTATCACGGCCCTCTTTAAGAGTTATTATCCCATGCCTCACAATCCCCTCATAGTAAAAGCATACCACAGAGCGGTCGTAATATATCCCACTACCGCATATACACTCGTCCTTTCCGCATATCTCACAAGGATTTGCGGAAAGCTCACTGACAGATATCAGGCACTCATCGCATAAATAGCTGCGCCAGCCGATAAACTTCCCGCAGCAGGAGCATCTGTTTGGATAAAACAAATCAAGAATATACTTGAAATTCATTTTGTTTCGTCCTCCAGCATTGCTTTAAGACAGGTATATCTTCTTGTCCTTTTGTTATTAAGAACCATTTTTCTTACCTTTTCATAATCCCCCACAATGATAAGAAGCTTTCTCGCCCTTGTAACAGCTGTATAAAGGAGATTTCGGTAATAAAGCTTTTCAAAGCCTCCCAGTATTGGCATGATCACAACTTCAAACTCGCTGCCCTGACTTTTATGTACTGTAATGGCATATGCAAGCTCAAGCTGTTCCAGCATTTCAAATGTGTATGCCGCTGTTCTTCCATCGAAATCCAATACCGCTTCCATCTGGTGGCGATTTATGCTGAGTATCCTGCCAATATCACCGTTGTAAATTCCGGAGCCGGATTCTCCGTCACGGCTCCACAATATGTCATAGTTATTTCTTGTCTGCATTACCTTATCTCCCTCCCGGAAGGTATAGATAATGGACTTGACTTCCTTTTTCATAGGATTATGAGGATTCAGACTTTCCTGCAAAGCCTTGTTAAGCTCTGTTACTCCCGTTGTTCCCTTTCTTGAAGGAGATATTATCTGAATGTCATCAAGAGGAGAATACTTGTAAGCCTTTGGAAGTCTTCTCTTTGCAAGATCAATTATAAGCTGTATAGCCTGCTCCGGCTTTGTCCGCTGAAAGAAAAAAAAGTCGTTATTCTTTTGAGTGAGATCAGGCATCTTCCCTGCAACGATTTTGTGAGCGTTTGTTACAATACAGCTTTGTTCCGCCTGCCTAAATATCTCTTTCAGCTCGATAACAGGTACGCATTTGCTCTCAATAAGGCTTTTAAGCAGATTTCCGGCTCCAACTGACGGAAGCTGGTCGCTGTCCCCCACCATTACAAGACGGCAGTTAAGCTTTAGCGCTCTTAAAAGACTTTCAAACAAAAGAACATCAACCATTGACATTTCGTCAACAACTACAACATCACATTCAAGGGGATTGCTTTCATTATGTACAAATTTAAGCTTTCCGCCCATATCATACTCAACCTCAAGGAGCCTGTGTATGGTTTTAGCCTCACAGCCTGTGAGATCGGACATACGCTTTGCAGCACGTCCTGTTGGAGCTGCAAGCAGTACTGTTTCACCTTTTTTTTCATAAAGTGAGATTATAGCGTTGAGAGTTGTGGTCTTACCTGTACCCGGACCTCCGGTCATGATCATGATAGCTCTTGAAAGGGCAGTTGTTATAGCCTTTCTCTGGAGCTTTTCGTACTTTATACCGCTTTGCTCCTCCTCAAGGTCTATCAGCTGTTCATAGTCAAAATCATCCGGACTGCTGAAGGCTTTCATCACGGCAATACGCCCTGCAATAAAGCTTTCAGCATAATAATAATCCGCAAGGTAAATAAACGCCCTGTCGTTTTTCAGATACTCAAAAATAGTTTCCTCAGCTATAAGCTCATTGTATACATCAAAGAACAGCTTTTCACTAATACTCAGATATTTACATACGATCTTTTGAAATGTATCCAGCGGAACGCAGGAATGACCTGCATCTGCATTCAGCTGGAGGAGGTATATAAACCCTGCCGCAACTCGCTTGGGAGAATCAACAGGAACATCCATTTCCCTGGCAATTACCTCCGCCTTTTTAAATTCAAGCTCCACTCCATAGCTGCAAAGCTGATATGGGTCTGCCTTTATTATTTCAATAGCCTGAAAGCCCCATTTCTGGTATGCCCTCATTGCATATCCTGCCTTGACGCCGTACTTAGATAAAAACGTCATTACATTTCTCAGGTTAAAAAGCTTCTGAACCTCCCCGGCAATGCTTTCACACTTCTTAGGAGAAATGCCCCTTATTTCAAGGAGCTTTTGAGGCTCTTTTTCCATTACTTCAAGAGTATCCGAACCGAAAGCGTCCACAATTTTTTTTGCAAGTGACGGACCGATACCCTTAATTGCACCTGAAGAAAGATATTTGCAGATATTGACTGCCGTATTAGGAAGCGTTCTCTCACAGTAATCAGCTTTGAACTGAGTACCAAATCTTGAATGATTAACGTAATTTCCCTCCAGCAGGAGCTTCTCTCCGGTTTCAACATCGCCAAGCTCGCCGACAACTGTCACAAGATCATTTCCGGCGTCAATTTCAATGACTGTATAACCGTTGGATTCATTTCTGAAAAGAACATTTTCAACAGTTCCCTCAATTTTTAATGATTCCTGCTCCATTCAAATCTCCCTCTGCATAATATTGCTCCACCAATTAGACCATACCAAATTGGCTGGAGCAATATTTTAATTAAAGCGTCATTTTTCCCCTAACCAAAGGTAACAACCGAAAAATATGACGAATAGATTTCGGCAAGCTTACTTGCCTCATCTATAAAAGTACAAGGATATATAGCATACCTTTATTATTATACATTTTTTCAGCATAAAAAGCAATTATTTTACATCATTTTTTCTGCTGTTGGAAAATATTTTTAATATCCTCAGGTTTACAAATCTCTGCAAATTCAAATTCATTGCATATATTCCGGCATATTTCAGCGCTTTCAAGGCTCATTCCCATATCCAAAATGATTATTTTATGTATCGGGACATTTTCACTCCAGCGCATACTGCTTATACAGCTTCTGAGTTTAAGCTCAGGATTATCCTCGGGGTAAACAGGGATCACTCCGAAAATATCGCAGCCATAGCGCTTACCGGAAGCTTTTAGCTTTGCCCATATTTTCACAAGCTCAATTCCCAGAATCACACAGAGAAGCAGAGTAGCGGTTACAAGCATACTTTCCATAAAAATCCCTCCGAATTAATTTTTATATATTGTATGTTTCAAAAAGTTTTTTTGTGAAAATCTTGACCTTATAGAAAATTTCTGCTATCATATACAAAAAGGAGGGTTTTAATGGAACCTGCTGAATACATACTTGAAAAAATCGAAGGCGAATATGCCACACTGAAAAGAACAGATAACGGCAGTGGTGATGAAATGTTCATTGCTCTTGCACTGCTTCCCGAAGGGTGCGACATAGGAACAAGACTTAAATGGGAAAACTTTGAATATGAAATTTTATAGTCAACATCGTCCCATTATTAAGCGCAGCAATACCATCATCTTAATTGTCATATGAAAAAAGCGACCGGCTTGACCGATCGCTTTAAATATGTCAAATTCAATTAATCGCTTACGTATGGGAGCAATGCAACATATCTTGCTCTCTTGATAGCAACAGTTAACTGACGCTGATGAAATGCACATGTTCCGGTAACACGTCTTGGCAGAATCTTAGCTCTGTCAGTCATGCACTTTCTGAGCTTTGCAATATCCTTGTAGTCAATTGTTTCAACTCTGTCAGCACAGAACATACAAACCTTTTTACGAGGTCTTTTAGCGCCGCGAGAATTTCTTTCTCTTTCCATTACAGTAACCTCCTTAAATACAAAGTTATAGATTAAAACGGTACTTCGCCGTCACTGAGGATCTCTTCAAAATCTCCCAGATCTCCGATTTGAATCGCTTCATCTGCCGGCTGAGTATGTGCCGGTGATGACTGCTGATAATTCTGCTGTACAGGCTGGGAATTTGCAGGCTGCTGAAAGTTATTTTCACTTACTGAAACACCGCTGGAAGCGCTCTTTGATTCACCAAAGCTTACATTATCAGCTTGTACATCCATACTATAATGTCTTACACCGTTCTGATCGGTATAATCATTATTTCTCAGGCTTCCCTCAACTATGATCATTTTGCCCTTTGAAAAATATCTGTGAACAAATTCAGCGGTCTGTCTCCATGCGGTAACATTTATAAAATCAGCCTGTCTTTCTCCGGTATCTCTTGACTTGTATCCACGATCAACCGCTACTCTAAAACGACAGGTTGAAATGCCGCTTGTTGTCTGTCTTAACTCAGGGTCAGCAGTGAGCCTTCCCATTAAAATAACCTTATTCAGCATCTGAAGTTCCTCCTTTTTTTCAAAGATTACTTAACTGTAATCATTGAACGCAGAACGCCGTCTGTGATCTTGAACACTCTGTCAAGCTCAGCCGGAAAATCAGGCTTGCTCTCAAATGTATAGAGAACATAGTAAGCCTCTGTTTCATCATTGATAGGATATGCGAGCTTACGCTTGCCCCACTCGTTGACCTCTTCAACAGTTCCGTTCTTTTCGATAAGAGCCTTGAACTTTTCAACAAGAGCCTTTACCTTATCTTCGCCTTCAGCAATGCTGAAAACTGCCATAACTTCATACTTAGCAGATACTTTTGCCATACTGCACACCTCCTCCTGGATTTCACCCGCCACAATATGCGGGCAAGGATAACAGATTAATTATATCCTATAAAAGGAATTTTGTCAAGTACTATTTAAAGATTTTTCGACAGTTCCTTTATATATTTTCTAAGCTCCTCACCGATCTCCTCATGGTCAAGACCAACTTCTATTGCAGCTTTTAAAACTCCGAACTTATTGCCCATGTCATATCTTGTACCGGTAAAGTCAACACCTACCATACCCTGCTTATTAGCGATAACCTTCATAGCATCGGTAAGCTGAAGCTCGCCTCCGGCGCCATAAGGAATCTCCTCCAGTATATCAAAAATCTCAGGAGGAAGAACACATCTTCCAAGTATCGAAAATGCTGAAAATTCCTGACCCGGCTTAGGTTTTTCAATCATATCCGTAATTCTGTAAAGGTTGTCCTTTATAGGTTCAACTTTCATGGAAGAATATTTCTGAATATCCTCTTTAGGCACTTCCTTCATACAGACCGCACTCATACCCGTTTCCTCATAAGCTCTTATAAGCTGTCCTATACATGGGTCTTCGCCGATAATTACATCGTCGCCGTACATTACTGCAAAAGGCTCTCTTCCCACAAACTGCTTAGCCTGTAAAACAGCATGTCCAAGGCCTTTCTGCTCAGCTTGTCTTACATAAGTGATATTTGCAAGCTGTGATGAAGCGATTACATCATCAAGAAGCTTCTTTTTAGACTCTCCTCCTGCTGCCAATTTCTGCTCCAGCTCCGGCATCTTGTCAAAATGGTCTTCAATAGCAGATTTTCCACGGCTTGTTATAATCAGTATATCTTCAATGCCGCTTCTAACCGCCTCCTCAACGATATATTGTATCGCAGGCTTATCCACAATAGGAATCATTTCCTTTGGTATTGCTTTTGTTGCAGGAAGAACCCTCGTTCCAAGTCCTGCGGCAGGAATGATGGCTTTTTTTATTTTCATAGTATCCTCCAATATATATCTTTAACTTGATTCTAATTCAGTTCATATATGCGAAACAAAAAGAACCAATAAAAATAACAACAAAATCTGTGCGGCAAGAGCGATCACCACGCTTAAAACGCTTGTTCCGCCGCTTACTCTTATTACTTTATGAGCGTCATACAATGACTCGGAATTATCCTTTATCTGCTTTACCCTTTTAATAACATGCCTGTAATAAATCCAATTTGCAAAAAGACACAGCAGAATTTCAAATCCAAGATTTAAATATGAAGCTGCGCATGCAAGAGCTTTGAACGATGAGCTTGTAGCTAAGGACGTAAGGTTATCAGCCATGCCAAGAGCAGCCATATCAATAATACATGACGGGATATACATTACAGTAGTAAAAATAACCGTCAGTACAGTCATAAGCAGCATTTTTCTGTTTGCAAAATAAAGCTGAGGAAAAAACAGACATATAATATTCATTGATATCTTTCTTCCGGTTTCCTTCAGCCTCTTGAAAAAGCTCAGATAATAAAGCTTATTGGTATTGACATATTCGGCTATTTCCCCAAGCTCAACATCCTGTTCAAACTTTTCTTCAGGATCCATTCCACAGAAAGGGTCGTTTGGGTCAAAAGCCATTCCTCCAAATGGCTGCTGCGGTCCGGCTCCGGAATGTTCGTTAATGCCGTCGCCCTTTATAAAAAACTCACCGCACTTTTCACAGACAAAGCTGTGAGGCTTGTTTTCCGCTCCGCATACAGGGCATATCTTCTTATCCTCACAAGCGTCCTCCTGCTGTTCCTGCCTGCGGACGTCCTGCCAGCTTCCGCCTGTTTCATGAAGCTCAGTATTGATACACTTCCCCTCATGCTGATAACACGCTCTATGATACGGTGTTCCGCAATCCGGACAAACTACCACGTCATCCCCTGCTTTTATATACTCATTGCATATTACACATTTTGATCCTATAAAATCAGCCATAGTGACCTCCTGAATTACGGTATCGACCGAATACGAATATCCTACAATACTATGCTCCATTGCAAATAAAACATTCACAATGATGCTTCATTAGTTGAAAATGCCAAAAAGTAACACGAAACGGACTTTTATGTTTTCCTTTGCAAAGCATTTAAATTTATTATACCACATATTTCATGGTTTTTCAAACATTTTTATATTAAAATTAAGAAAAATTTGCAGTTACTGATTTTTTGTAGTATAATAGTAATATGTATTGATCATTAAGGCTGATTTATTGCAGTCTTCAAAGAAGGAGTATATATGATTTTATTAGATGACCTTAAAACTGAACTTAACGGCTACAGACCTGAAATCACAGAGCTTGCCGATGTTCTCGACATTGAAAATTCAAAGGCAGAGCTTGAGCAGCTGAGAAACAAGGCTGCTGAACCAGGATTTTGGGATGACCTTGAAAAATCTCAGAAGGTTCTCCAGCGTACCAAAAGCATAGAAAACAAAATTCACAGTCTTGAAACGCTTTCATCAATGCTGGAAGATCTGATCGCCCTTACTGAGCTTTCAATAGAAGAAAATGATGAAAGCTCCATTCCGGAAATAACAGATGAGCTTGAAAAGTTCAAGAAAAAGCTTGAAAGCGAAAAGCTCTCCACCCTTTTAACAGGAGAATATGACGCCAAAAACGCTATTATTACTTTTCATGCCGGAGCAGGCGGTACTGAGGCTCAGGACTGGACTGAAATGCTTTACCGTATGTATAACAGATGGGCTGAAAGCCACGGCTTCAAAATCAATCTGCTGGATTACCTTGACGGCGATGAAGCTGGAATTAAAAGCGCATCCCTGCTCATTGAAGGCGAAAACGCATATGGCTATCTTAAATCCGAAGCAGGCGTTCACCGTCTTGTAAGAATCTCCCCATTTGATTCATCGGGACGCCGACACACATCCTTTGCCGCAGTTGAAGTAATGCCTGAAATTGACGACAGCATTGAGGTCGACATTCGCCCTGAGGACCTGAAGGTTGACGCATTCCGTGCCAGCGGTGCAGGTGGACAGCACATCAATAAGACCTCATCCGCTATCAGAATCACCCATCTGCCGACCGGTATTGTTGTTTCCTGCCAGACTCAGCGAAGCCAGTTCCAAAACCGTGATTACGCTATGAAAATGCTGCGCTCAAAGCTTGTGGAAATTAAAGAACGTGAGCATCTTGAAAAAATATCAGATATAAAAGGAGTCCAGAAAGAAATTGCCTGGGGCGCTCAGATACGCTCCTATGTGTTCATGCCTTATACCCTTGTAAAAGACCATAGAACAAGCTTTGAAACAGGAAATATCGGCGCAGTAATGGACGGAGACATTGACGGATTTATCAACGAGTATCTTAAATCGCTGTCACACGGAACACTGAATCAACAATAATTGTCACCTTTATAAAATTTATAGTTGACAATTGTCCCATTATATGCTAAAATAGCATTGATGGGAGAGTGATTATTATGTCAAAAACAATGAAAATAACAATTTCTGCACTCTTTACAGCAGTTCTTGCTATTTTAGCACAGATTCAAATTCCAATGCAGCCTGTGCCTTTTTCGTTAACCCTTTTCGCCGTATACCTGACCGGAATTGTACTTCCGCCTCTCTGCGCATTCGGTTCGGTACTTGCCTACTTAATTTTAGGCGGCTTCGGCGTTCCTATTTTCACAGGAATGATAGGAGGTCCGGCGGTTCTTTTCGGTCCTACAGGAGGTTACAAAATCGGATATATTTTTGTTGCGCTGATAGTTTCTGTAGGAGTACATATATTCTGCAAAAATTCAGACAGCAAGATCCGCTTTGCTATTTCCGCCGTAGTAAGTATGCTGATCGGACTGACAGTATGTTATCTCTTCGGAACAATATGGTTTGTAATTACATCCGATGCAAAGCTCAGCTATGCCATGAAGGTATGCGTTTATCCATTCATACCATTTGATCTTCTGAAAATACTTATTGCAGTTATTGCTGGACTTGCAATAAAACCTGTTCTGAAAAAGACAAAGCTTGTTGAATAAGCTTTAGAAAATCATTAAAGTAAAAGGCTGCCATACAAAAGTATGACAGCCTTTTTCTCATATTTAATCTTCAACCGAATTTGCAAGCTCTTTATAAAGACCTATATAAAGCTCTGCTGAATTGCTCCAGCTGAAATCCTCTTCCATATCACGCTTTATGATTCTGTTCCACTTACGTTTATCGCCAAATACCTCTTTAGCACGCATACATGCATTAAGCATATCATGAGCGTTATATGTTTTAAATGTAAATCCATTTCCGCCCTCGTCACCGTAATCCTTGACAGAATCACGAAGACCTCCTGTTTCACGGACAATTGGTATAGTTCCATAACGCATTGCAACCATCTGGGCAAGTCCGCAAGGCTCACTCTGGGACGGCATAAGGAACATATCGGCTCCGGCGTAGATTTTTTTAGCAAGCTCCGGAATAAATCCAAGGGAAACGCTTACCTTATCAGGATAACGCCACTGCATCTCTTTAAAGAAATCCTCGTAAATTTTTTCGCCGCTTCCAAGGATCGCAAACTTAAAGCCTGCTTTTATGAGATCCTCAAAAACATATCTTATAAGGTCTATACCCTTGTGGGAAACGAACCTTGTAACAATACCGATAACCGGCTCGTCACCCTCCTGGAGACCCATCTCTTCAATCAGCGCAGCTTTGCAGACCTTTTTATTTTTTATGCTCTTTGATGTATAATTTGCTGCAATTATTTCGTCTGTTTCAGGATTGTATCCGTCAACATCTATACCATTCAGGAATCCACATAGCTTATACTGCTTGTTTACAAGGGCTCTGTCCATGCCATGTGAGTACCACGGGTCAAGAATTTCCCAAGCATAGCTCGGACTAACGGTAGTGATCTTATCTGCCGTTTCAATAGCGCCTTTCATCATATTTATAGCACCGTCATATTCCAGCAGGCTTGTATGATAAAGCGGTATGCCCATTACTTCACTGAGAACCTCTTTACCGTAATTTCCCTGATACTGAATATTGTGGATAGTAAATACTGACTTAATCTTATCATAGCCCTGCTGATATTTATAAAACACCTGATAATAAACCGGAATCAAAGCAGTCTGCCAATCGTTTGCATGAATAACATCCGGCTTGAAATCAATATACCTGAGCATTTCAAGAACTGCTCTTGAAAAGAAGGAAAATCTTTCACAGTCGTCATAAAAGCCGTAAATGCCATCTCTTCCAAAGTAATATTCATTATCAATAAAATAATATGTTACTCCCTTGCAGATTGAAGTGAAAATTCCACAGTATTGCTTCCTCCAGGCAACGTCAACTGTTATATGAGTCAAAAACGTCATTGACGCTTTTAGATTAGCAGGAATGTTCTTATAAAGCGGAATTACTATTCTGCAGTCATGACCTTTTTGATATATCGCCTGAGGCAGCGAGCCAGAAACATCTGCAAGACCGCCGGAAGCTATATATGGGTTAGCTTCACTTGCTGCAAATAATATATTCATAATTTAAACCGTCCCTTTCAAACCGATCAGATTTTTGCTTTTTTTCCGATATACAAAGGATAAGTCTCAGAGCCGGTCAGTACCTTCTCATCACCAATTTCAACATTCTTATCTGCTATTATGGAGTTAATACGGCACTTATCGCCTATTACAGTATCCTGCATAAGCACACAGTCCTTAACAACTGAATCCCTGCCGATTTTTACACCTCTGCAAAGCACACAGTTTTCAACCTTGCCTTCAATTACGCATCCGTCTGCAATAAGAGAATTTTTTATTTCAGACTCAAGTCCAAACTTTACAGGACCGTTATCACGAATCTTTGTATAGACAGGAGATGACTTAATAAACAGGTTATTTCTGTTCTCAGTATTAAGAAGCTCCATATTTGCTTCATAATAAGCATTTATTGTATCAATTTTTGAGAAATAGCCGTCATGCTCATAAGCCATGATCTTAAAGTCATCCTTGCGAGCCTGAAGAATATCCTTTGCAAAGCTGTATTGTCCTCTGCTTGCGCATGCAACGACAATATCCTTGAGGAAAGCCTTGCTTACCACAAACATTCCGAGTCCTATACAGCATTCTCCGGAAATCTGAGGATTGATCATTACATCGTTTATTCTTCCTTCTTCATCTACGCCGAAAACAGTAGCAGACTGATTCTTGCTGCTGTCATAAGCATACTTACCGCATACAACAGTTATATCAGCTTCACTGCTTACATGGTAGTCAACGACCTTTCTGTAGTCAATTGTCGTAACAACATCACAGTCTGACATCAGGACATATTCTGCCGAAGAATGCTCAACGAAATCCCATACGCCGTTTAAAGCTTCCAGTCTTCCTCTGTAAATTCCGCTGTCAACATGACTGAACGGAGGAAGCAGGTGAAGTCCGCCGTGTTTGCTGGATAAGTCCCACTCTCTTCCTGAGCCAAGATGATCAAGGAGCGAACCGTAATTTGACTTTGTTATAACGCCGACTTCTTTTATACCAGAGTTAACCATATTGGAAAGCGGAAAGTCGATCAGTCTGTATCGTCCTGCAAAAGGAATCGAACCCATTGTTCTTTTCTTTGTTAAATCTATTACAGCTTCATCATGCATGCTTGCAAAAATAAGGCCGAGTATACTTTTTTTAACGCTCATTACTAAATTTCCTCCTTAGACATTTTCTGATATGATCTGTTTAGGAAGAACTTTTGCTCCCTCAGAAACATCAACATTATGGCCGATTACGGCAATACCCCATTCGTCTCTGTTTTCAACAGCCTCCGGGCTCATTCCGATCTTTGCACCGGAATTTACCACGCAGTCTTCACCGACTATTGCATATTCAACAACTGCTCCAGCCTTTACAACAGTACCCGGCATGATTATACTGTAATTTACAGTAGCGCCCTCTTCTATTGTAACACCTGAGAAAATTACTGAAAAATCTACCTTACCGTTAATATCGCTGCCCTCGGAAATCATTGAATTTTCAACTTCTGCGCTACCTCCGATATACTGAGGAGGCATGTTATTATTTCTTGAATAGATCTTCCATTTCTTATCATAAAGATCAAGCGGAACACTTGGACTTAAAAGGTCCATATTTGCTTCCCAAAGGCTGTCAAGAGTACCAACATCCTTCCAGTAGCCCTCAAACGGATAAGCAAACAGACGCTGCTGATCCCTGAGCATTGCAGGAATAATATCCTTTCCAAAGTCCTTTGAACCTGTATTGGCGTTTTCATTTTCGATAAGATATTTTCTGAGCTTGCTCCATGTGAACACATAAATACCCATTGAAGCAAGAGTTGAATCAGGCTGCTTAGGCTTTTCTGTAAATTTAAGCACACGATACTGATCGTCGCATGTCATAATACCCATTCTGCTTGCCTCTTCATAAGGAACATCAAAAACAGCAAGAGTACAGTCAGCTTCATTTTTCTTATGAAAATCAAGCATCTTTGAATAATCCATTTTATAGATATGATCGCCGCCGAGAACGATTACATATTCCGGGTCATATCTTTCAATAAAGCTCATATTCTGATAGATAGCATTTGCAGTACCCTCATACCATGAAGCGCCGGCAGAGGTCTGATACGGCGGCAGAACATGAACGCCTCCGTGGAGCTTATCAAGATCCCAAGGCTGACCATTGCCGATGTAATCGTTAAGCACTAAAGGCTGATACTGAGTAAGAACGCCCACTGTATCTATACCTGAATTTGTACAGTTAGAAAGCGGAAAATCAATAAGCCTGTATTTACCGCCATATGGCACTGCCGGCTTTGCAACCTTCTGTGTAAGTGCATAAAGCCTGCTTCCCTGACCGCCTGCAAGAAGCATAGCTACACATTCCTTTTTAATATACATAATATCCTCCTGACCGCTGCCAACAAAGCAGCATCAATTATTATTTACATTAGTATTTTATTTTTCCGCATCACTTTCACCAGCGGCTTTTCTATTAATATTATAAATATCTTTTTTAGTATATTCAGCTGTTTTCTTCATAGGAATAGCTTTAAGATACATTACTGACAAAGGAGCGATCGTAAGTGATACGCTGTTATCAAAGCCATGCATAGGGTATTCCTTTGATCTTACATATGTTTCCGACAGACCGTTTCCGCCGAACTCCTTACTGTCCGTATTGAAAACGACCTTATAAACTCCCGGATACGGAACTCCGATCTTATAATCGTTTCTTCCAACCGGAACAAAATTGCATACTGCAATAAGCTCGTGACCAACATCAGAAATACGTCTGAACGCAATTATACTCTGTTTGTAGTCGTCGTTTGAGATCCAGCTAAAGCCTTCCCAAGAATCATCATTCTGCCAGAGCGGTGAATTTTCAATATAGAACTTGTTAAGAGTTTCGCTGAATTTCAGCATCTGGCTGTGCTTTTCCTTTTCAAGGAGCTTCCAGTCAAGCTGGCTTTCATAATTCCACTCACGCACCTGAGCAAACTCCTGACCCATGAACAGAAGCTTCTTTCCCGGATGAGCCATCATATATGCAAGGAAAGCTCTGTATGATGCAAATTTGTCGCCCTCATAAGGACCAGGCATTTTTTCGATCATTGAGCATTTACCGTGAACTACCTCGTCATGAGAAATCGGAAGAACATAGTTTTCCGAAAAGCAGTAGAAGAACGAAAAAGTGATCTTATCATGATTGAACGCCCTGTACATAGGATCAAGGGACATATAAGAAAGCATATCGTTCATCCAGCCCATATTCCACTTGAAGTTAAAGCCAAGTCCACCTATATCAGTAGGCTTTGTTACCATAGGCCATGCTGTTGATTCCTCGGCGATCATAAGTACATCCGGATTATTTCTGAACACAGCCTCATTAAGATGCTTCAAAAACTCAATTGCCTCAAGATTTTCCTTACCGCCGTATATATTAGGGCTCCATTCCCCGTCACGTCTGTCATAATCAAGATAGAGCATTGACGCCACCGCATCAACTCGCAATCCGTCCACATGATACTCCGAAACCCAGTAATTAGCGCTTGAAATCAGGAATGAGCATACCTCGCCCTTACCGTAGTCAAACACTCTCGTTCCCCAAGATTTATGCTCACGCTTTCTCTCATCAGTATATTCATAGCAGCATGTGCCGTCAAACTCATAAAGACCGCTTGCATCCTTTGGAAAATGAGCAGGAACCCAGTCAAGAATAACGCCTATTTCAGCTTCGTGGAACATGTCGATCATGCGCTTAAAGTCGTCCGGAGTTCCAAATCTTGATGTAGGAGCATAATATCCTGTGACCTGATAACCCCATGAACCGTCAAACGGGTATTCCGTAAGAGGCATAAGCTCAATATGGGTGTAGGACATCTTTTTCAGATAAGGAATGATCCTATCTGCAAAATCAATATATCCATAATAGTCACCCTTTTCGTCACGCTTCCATGACGCCATATGAACCTCATAAACGTTCACTGGGCTTTTATAGATCACCTTTTTCGACTTTTTCTCAAACCACTTCTCATCCGTCCACTTATAACCGCTCTCATATATTTTGGACGCAGTTCCCGGACGTGTTTCAAAATGGCATGCATAAGGATCCGACTTTAAAATTCTCTTTCCTGTCCTTGACTCTATGCTGTACTTATAAGAAGAAAACTGTTTCAGCTTAGGTATAAAGGTTTCCCATACACCGTCTGCGATCTTTACCATTTCGTTTTCCTTATCATCCCAGCTGTTGAAGTCACCTACTACGGAAACTGACTCTGCATTCGGAGCCCATACTCTGAAGCAATGATACTCCTTCCCGTCAATCTCTGTGACATGTGCTCCGAAAAATTTATACGACTCGCTGTTCTTCCCCTGATAAAAAAGATACAGCGGAAATTCATAAGTACTTGGTATGTTGCCGTAACTGTTACTGTTCATACAAACTCCTCCTATTCTTATTACATATATTTTAACATTTTAGAGCACACTATTCAAGCATTTTTAGGCAACTTAAATAAATTTCATAAAATCTATATAGTTTCACTTGTTGATTTTAGTACAATATGACAAATATGTCAAGCTAACGGGTGCTCAAATTTATGCAATTATACATATGGCCTTAAATTTCTAATGTTCTCTTCCCAATTTTAATGCCGCAACTGTTATATCATCCCTCATTCCTCCGTTTGATTTTTCCTCAGCTGCACGTCTGATATTATTCACAAGCTCCTCAAGACTGCACTCTGAAAGGAGCTGCTCCTTGATATATGAATACAACGAATCGCTTACTCCGTCTGACAACATTACAAGTATGTCCGACTCCTCGAAATTACATACCTTGCAGTAAGGCTCAGCATTTCTTATTATTCCGATAGGGCTTGACGGAGAACCAAACATCATAACCGAATCCGGATATTTTATTATGGTTGAGGACGCTCCGGATTTTATCAGCGTCAGCTCACAGGTTTCAAGGTCTATCCTCGCCACATCGAGAGTCGCAAAGCTTTCGTCCTCCGACTTTGTAAGCATGATAGAATTAAGTATCTTTATTGCCGCAGTGCAGTCAATTCCTGATTTTACAAGGCGCTTGAAAATACTGGATACTATCGCCGAATCAACTGCCGCCTGCTTTCCGCTGCCCATGCCGTCGGATATGAGCATATAGCAATAGCCGAAGCCGTCGCAGAAAAAGCTACAGCTGTCACCTATAGGCTCGCCGTCATTTGCACTGCTCTGAGCGATCTTCCACTCAGGCTTGTATGCCGTTTCCTGTACAAATCTGATGCACTGCTCATTTTCCGAGGAAAACGGTTCCCATGACGTGAGCCTGACTCTCATTCCTGCCGAAAGCATCTCAGCGATCTCTTCCGGATCCTCGTCCCAGTTTTTATCCGTATAAAGCTCTGCTACCAGTCTGTCACGACTGTTATAATATGCTACCGCAGTGTTGAACCCGACGCTGTATCTGTCAAGTGAATCGCAAAGACGCTTGGTCATAAGCCTTGAATATCTGAAATTAATTTTATCAGAAATTGCAGATATTATTTCCTCCGTAGTTTCCATCTGGCTGAACAAAAAGCTCTGTGCCTCAGAAAGTCTTGCCGAAAGCATTTTATTTATGTTTTCTTCCTTACGGCATCTCACAAAGCTTTCAACAAGATCGGCTTTTCTTCCACAATAGTCAAGCCCTGTCGGAAAGCTGTCCGTATCCGGGAGGTGCATCTTCTCCAGCTTTATAAAGCATGCGTTCGTTCGATTGTAATTGTCGTTCCAGCAGTAGAGCTTGTTGCGGCATTTTCCACAGATACGGCTGCTTACTTCATCAACAGTGCTGAAAGGAACCTTTTTCTTATCCAGAACCTTGATCATATCCTCAACGCTTTTTCTCACATCTGCAAGTGAACATGTAACAAAGTCCATTCTTGCCTTTACAAGTCTTTCAGCGCCGCTGTCATCCTCATCCTCAGCAAGCACAGCGTTGAACTTTATAAGATGAAACGGAGTTGCCATAAACGCAATGCAGCCTAAAGCAATATCAGCCTGCATGCAAAATGAAGCGTCATTCATCCCAACCATAAGCTGTCCTAAAAAACTTACCGTCATCAAAACCGCCGACATCGTTACCTTGCTGTAGCTTGAAACCAATCCTGCCCCAAGTCCGGCGATCCCGAGAAATGCCGCCGGAAGCCCCAGCTCTGATGAGGATATAAATATACCGGCTGTAGTAAGCACTCCGCACATGACTCCGCCAACATGTCTATAACTTTTCGCCGCATAAAGAACGGCGGCAACTCCGACTATTCTTCCGACGTTAAGCACAGATATATTAAAGCCACATAAAATAGCCACTATAATTATATATATAGCTGAAAAAGCTGTCAGCGCATTTTTATCAAGCTTAATGTCATCTTCCTTTGCGATCTCAATTGACCTGTATATAAAAAAAGCTGCCGCACCTGTGATAACTCCTATTATTACATATACTATACCCCGCACAAGGCTGTGTTCTACAATGATACCAAAAAGCAGCCCTGTGATCCCGGTTGAAGCTCCGGCAAGTGTACCGCTTAGCTTAGCGTCTGCATGAGCTGCGGATATCCACTTTCCTATCCCGATAATCGCAAGAGAGCAAATTACCATTGCTGAAGCCGACGCCTTTCCACATAGAAAATATGTAACAACGCTCCCCACTGCCGCCGACAGACAATATACCGGAGGAAGCGCCGCTGCAAAAGCTGCGGGAATAGTAAACACTGATGAACCCGCCGCAGCATATGCCAGAAAAGCCGAGCATAAAAATGCGGCCGCCATAAAAACGACTCCGCCTGATTTCCTGTTTCTTTCAAGTACCATTTCTTTTAACATCTTAAAACACCTGCCACAATTATTTACCGCATAATATTACTTTTATTCGGTATCCACAAAAATTATACAATAATTCCGTGAAATTAATTGTCGCATGCTACTGAGAAATTATAAGATAATTTGTACGGCAATGAACGGGAATAATCTACAATGTACAATCAAGTAAATTTGTGAAGCTTATCAGACTTTCCATGTCAAGCTTTTCAGCTCTTACAGTTTCCGGAAGTCCGGCTTTTTCAAGGGCGCTGAAAATTGCATCCTTTGGAATGCCGGCAGCGGATGACAGGGAGTTTACCATTGTCTTTCGTCTCTGTGAGAAAGCTCCCTTTACTACTTTGAAAAAAAGCTCCTTATTGCGAACCATATTTCTGTACTTACGATCAGGACGTATCTGTATAACTGCGGAATCCACCTTTGGAGCCGGCATAAAGCTCCCCCTTGAAACATTAAACAGCGTTTCCACCTCTCCATAATAATTCACTGCAACAGTCACAGCCCCGGATTCCCTTGTTCCCGGCTTTGCAGTCAATCTCACCGCTGCCTCTTTCTGAACCATTACCGTAATAGCCGTTATGGGAAGCTCGCTTTCAAGGAGCAGCATAATAACCGGCGAAGTGATGTAATACGGAAGATTTGCGCATACAGCAACCTTCAAACCGTCAAATTCATTTTTAATAAGCTCCCCTAAATCCACCTTCATAATATCGTCATTTATGATCTTTACATTATCAAATCCGCTGAGTGTTTCACTGAGCACCGGAAGAAGCCTTTTGTCAATCTCAACCGCTGTTACCTTATCCGCTCTTTTAGCAAGCTCTGCGGTAAGAGTTCCAAAGCCGGTGCCGATTTCCAGTATGCCGTATCCGCTGCCGGCAAAGCCCTCCTCAGCTATTCTCGGGCATACTGATGGATTAATAAGAAAGTTCTGCCCCAGCCCCTTTGAAAAGGAAAAGCCGTACCTTTCCATAAGCTCCTTTATAACACCGATATTGGTAAGATTTTTCATGAGCATCTTCCTTTCTGTTTTTCAGACAGGGTATTGCAATATTCTGAAAAATTATATATAATAATATTAGGTAAACCTGCATCCGGAAATCTCAATGCCGCTGGGGATTTTCAGTTTAAGAGCGGCAGAATGGAGATTTTTATGAAAAGACGTGATAAAACAAATTACTATCTTGATATAGCTGAAACCGTTCTTGAAAGAGGGACATGCCTCAGAAGAAATTTCGGAGCTATTATCGTTAAAAATGATGAAATAATCGCCACAGGCTACAACGGCGCTCCAAGGGGAAGAGCCAACTGCTCTGACCTTGGATACTGCAACCGTGAAAAGCTGTCACTGCCAAAGGGGCAGCGCTATGAGCTGTGCCGTTCAGTTCATGCTGAGGCAAACGCCATTATATCCGCCTCCAGAAACGATCTTATCGGCTCGACCCTTTATCTTGCATGCCACGATGCCAAAACAGAAAAGCTGTTCGGCGAAATAGAACCGTGTCTTATGTGCAAAAGAATGATCATAAATGCCGGAATTGAAACAGTTATTGCAAGGAATACCCATGATGAATACACAGTCATGAAGGTCAGCGACTGGATTGACAACGACGAATCCATTCAGACGGACGGATATTAAGACATAAAAAAACGGACAGGATAAACTGTCCGCTTTTAATTTTTAACCTAAATCAAACTCCATACTTAGTAGTTGCAACCTGGATACCAATACCCATTGTTGAAGCTACTGTACAGGACTTAAGATAAGTACCCTTTGTAGCTGCTGGCTTAGCCTTTACAACAGCTTCCATAAGAGTTGAGAAGTTCTGTTCAAGCTTTTCAGCTCCGAATGAAGCCTTACCGATCGGGCAGTGAATAATATTTGTCTTATCAAGACGATATTCTATCTTACCTGCCTTAGCTTCTGTAACAGCTCTTGCAACATCAGGTGTAACTGTTCCAGCCTTAGGGTTTGGCATAAGTCCACGAGGACCGAGAACCTTACCAAGACGTCCTACAAGACCCATCATGTCAGGTGAAGCTACAACGACATCAAAGTCCATCCAGTTTTCCTTTGTGATCTTGTCAACAAGATCCTGTCCGCCAACGTAATCAGCGCCGGCTTCCTTTGCTGCATCATACTTGTCTTCCTTGCAGAAAACGCATACTCTTACGTTCTTACCAGTTCCGTTAGGAAGAACAACTGCGCCTCTTACCTGCTGGTCAGCATGTCTTGAGTCAACGCCCAGACGAATGTGAGCTTCAACAGTTTCATCAAATTTAGCCTTTGCATTCTTGCAAACTAAATCAAGAGCTTCAGCAGATTCATACTGCTTTGAAGTATCAACAGCCTTTAAGCTGTCTATATATTTCTTGCCGTGTTTCATTATAAATCCTCCATATTAAGTGGTAATACCGGACTGCTTCTGTTCGCATATCCGGTTAGCGGAATTTTCCTCCCACCATTGAGAAGCCGCAGAAAGCCTTTAAAAACGGCTTTTACCCGGCATTCGTCAAGTAATTAATCAACAACTACAATACCCATTGAGCGAGCTGTACCAGCGATCATGCTCATAGCAGCTTCCAGTGAACCTGCGTTCAGATCAGGCATTTTCTGTTCTGCAATTTTCTGAACCTGTTCCTTTGTGATGTTCGCAACCTTTGTCTTGTTAGGAACACCTGAAGCAGTTTCTATGCCGCATGCCTTCTTGATAAGAACTGCTGCCGGCGGTGTCTTTGTGATAAATGAGAAAGAACGGTCTGCATAAACTGTGATAACGACCGGTATGATCATACCGATATCGTTCTTTGTTCTTTCGTTAAATTCCTTTGTGAAAGCCATAATGTTAACACCGTGCTGACCAAGAGCTGGACCAACCGGCGGAGCAGGAGTAGCTTTGCCTGCTGCAATCTGAAGCTTAATATAGCCGACTACTTTCTGTGCCATGCTTTTCGTACCTCCATTTACGTGGTGACAGCGAGATAAGAATATTTTATCTCTCCCACTTTAAAGCTTTAACGCTTTATGTCATTTTAATTTTTAATCATCCAGCTTAACAACCTGATTTAACGCAAGTGTAGCCGGAGTTTCTCGACCGAACATTGAGATCATAACGTCAACTGTTCCGTCTTCAAGGTTGATTTCCTGAACTATACCGACAAAGCCGTCCATTGCAGTACCTGTAACACGAACCTGATCGCCGATTTCGTAATTGACCTGAACGGTCTTTCCGGTCTCAACGCCAAGAGCCTTTACCTCCTCCTCTGAAAGCGGAGTCGGATCTGAGCCGGGACCTACAAAGCCCGTAACGCCTCTTGTGTTTCTTACAACATACCATGAATCGTCGGTATAAACCATTTTCAGCAATACATATCCGGGAAAAGTCTTTCTTTCGACTTCCTTAGTCTTGCCGTCAGTAATTTCTGTTACCTTTTCGGTAGGAACCCTTACTTCCAGGATCAAATCGTGAAGCTTTCTGTTTTCCACAACCTTTTCAATATTCTGAGCAACCTTGTTCTCATAGCCTGAATACGTATGGATAACATACCATTTTGCCGCTTCTGACATTCAAATTCCTCCCGTCATAAAAGTTCTCATCCCAAGCTCAAAACAAACTTGAACAGCTTGAGCAGACCAAAGTCCAGTGCGCCAACAAAAATGCTGGAAACAACCATTGTTATAAGAACAACAGTCGTATTATTTACAACAGTTTTTTTAGAAGGCCATACAACCTTCTTAAATTCGCTTCTAAGGTCCTTGAACCATTTTACAATTCTGTTAGGCTTCTTAGCTTTGGACTTGTCCGAGGTCTTTTTTTCTTTTACATTATCTTCTTTAGACATGATACGACCTCCGGTTTACTTAGTTTCTTTGTGAAGAGTATGCTTCTTACAGAACTTGCAGTATTTATTCATCTCAAGTCTGTCAGGATCATTCTTCTTGTTCTTCTTCGTACAATAATTGCGCTGCTTGCATTCTGTACAAGCTAAAGTCACCTTTACTCTCATATCGGCACCTCCTGACGAAATTCTTCCGTTTTTCGGAATAAATAGTTTGCCTCCCTCAGATTAGGGACAAAAAAATAAACCCCTAAAAGAGGTACTAACATTATAGCATGGAAAATTATATAAGTCAAGAGTTTCGGTTAACTTTTTCATAGAAGAATAATATTTTTTTATTTAAAATAGTATAAATATATTACCAGAACGTTTCAGACAGCAAAAAAAGAATTTTTTATACCCGATTTGTGAAAAATGCTTGAAGTTTTTTGTGAAATATGTTAAAATATATTGATACATATCGTGCGTATTGAGGACAGCGCCGCTATTGTTGTACAGAATTTTTATTGCATATACACATTAAATATGCTTTAAAATTACTATGTGATCTTCTGATATACAATTATAATGCAAATTCTGCCGGTATTTTCTGCTGCGGAGCTGTCTTAATTTTTTATAAGGAGTTGTACGGTCATGTCAAAAATCAAAGTCGCAGTCATTTTCGGCGGTGCGTCAAGCGAGCATGATATTTCGCTTATTTCAGCAACAAATGTTATTGAGAACATGCCAAAGGACAAATACGAGGTAATCTGTATTGGTATTACCAAGAAAGGACGCTGGCTCTACTATCCGGGAGACGTTAGCAATATTGCCTCCGGAGAATGGGAAAAGGATTCCGACTGCTCCTCTGCAATTATTTCTCCGGACCCTCTTCACAAGGGCATCATTACCCTTGAAAACGGTGAATACTCTATAAAAAAAGTCGATGTGGTGTTCCCTGTTCTCCACGGCAAAAACGGCGAGGACGGCACTATTCAGGGGCTTCTTGACCTTTGCAGGATCCCTTATGTAGGCTGCGGTCTTCTTGCTTCGGCATCCTGTATGGATAAGACGCATACCCATTCGATCCTCGACTACAACAACATAAGAACCGCTAAATGGAGAATGATCACTCACAGAAACTTAAATCACCTCGACAAAGTTTGCACTGATATTTCCGACGACCTTGGATTTCCTCTCTTTGTAAAGCCGGCAAATGCAGGCTCTTCAATCGGCATCAACAAGGCTGACAACATGGAAGAGCTCAAAGAGGCTGTAAAGATCGCATTCTCCCATGACAACAAGGTAATTATAGAGGAGTTTATAAAGGGTCAGGAGCTTGAGGTAGCCGTTTTCGGTTACGATTCACCTTTTGCTTCGTTTGTCGGAGAGATCGGCAAAAGCAATGACTTCTACGACTATGACTCAAAGTATATCAATAATTCGGTCAGACTCATTATTCCGGCTAAAATACCTGACGAAAGCGCTAAGGAAATAAGAGAAGTAGCTGTGGACGCCTATAAGGCAATGGGATGCAAGGGACTTTCAAGAGTTGACTTCTTTCTCACAGATAAAGGAGAGGTAATTCTTAACGAAATAAACACCATGCCGGGCTTTACGTCCATAAGCATGTACCCGAAGCTTATGGAAGACCTTGGCATGACCTACAGCTATCTCATTGACAAGCTTATTGAACAGGCTATTGACAACGCCGACAGAAATTATTAATTGAAAAAGGAACTTATGCTATGAATAATGACGCTATCGGAGTTTTTGATTCTGGCGTAGGCGGTCTTACTGCCGTAAAAGAGCTTAACAGACTGCTTCCCAACGAGGATATTATCTTCTTCGGGGATACCGCAAGAATACCTTACGGAAGCCGCAGTAAAGAAACTATTCTTAAATATGCAAGACAGGATGTGAATTTCCTGCGGCATCATAAAATAAAAATGATAATCGCAGCCTGCGGTACAGTAAGCTCAACTATAGGTTCAAAGCCGCTGGTTGACGATATGCCCTTTACAGGAGTTGTGCTCCCCGCCGCTCAGGCTGCGTGCGGAGCAACAAAAAACGGCAGGATTGGAGTTATAGGAACTCCAGCAACGATAAGAAGCGGCAGCTTTGCAAAGGCGATAAAAAATATCAATCCTAAGGCTGCCGTTATAGGCAATGCCTGTCCCCTCTTTGTACACCTCGTTGAAAACGGATATACCCAGAGGGATAACAAGATAACAAAGCTTGCCGCAGAGGAATACCTCACTCCAATTAAAAACGAAGGCGTGGATACTCTTATTATGGGATGCACTCACTATCCGGTAATAAAAGATATAATAGCCGATTTCATGGGTGAAAATGTAACCCTTATTTCCTCCGGCGAGGAGGCGGCAAAATACGCTCAGGTATGTCTTATGGAAAATGACATGCTCACAGAAAGCACTGAAAAGGGACACAACACTTTTTATGTAAGCGACAGCACCGAGCTGTTTGAAGAAAATGCAAAGCACTTTCTCTGTCATAAGGTTAACGGAGAAGTGTTCAGCTGTAATTTAGAGGACTTAAATTGAAAAGCAAAGTTATTATAGAAATGAAAAGCGTACAGTTAGTCGGCGGAGAAAAAAGCGAGGCAAAGCTTATCACTGAGGGTACTTATGAAGAAAAGAATGACTGTCAGATCATCTCCTATAAGGATTCCGAGGCAACCGGCTTTGAAGGCTCCGTTACGGACATCACTATAAAAGAAGAAAAATACGCTTCGATCGTAAGGCAGGGCTCTTCACGCTCTGACCTTATGATCGAACCCGGAAAAAAACATCACTGCCACTACGGAACGCCTTACGGCGAAATGGTGGTTGGAATTTATACTCATAAAATTGAAAATAAGCTTGACGGCATGTGCGGCAGTATATACATGAAGTATACTATTGATATCAACTCCAGTTACATGTCAGATAATGAAATAATATTAAATATACGCCCAGCGTAAAGAAAGGTTTGAATTTTTAATGGCAGACTTAATTAAGCTTGCTTCGGCTCAGATTCGTGAGCTTATGCTCGATTCCCTCGGAAGACTCGTAGCTTCGGGAAAAGCTCCGTCAGAACCTCTCCCGGATTTCAGAGTTGAAATTCCGGCTGATAAATCCCATGGGGATTTTGCTGCAAATACCGCCATGGTATGCGCTAAAATATTCAAATCGGCTCCGAGAAAAATTGCCGAAATGATATGCGAAGAAATTGTTCTCGACGGAACTTATTTTGACCGTGTTGAAATTGCAGGTCCGGGATTTATTAACTTTTTTCTTGGAAGAAGATGGTTCTCGGAGGTTGTAAATACCGTTATCACCGAAAAAGATAATTACGGAAAGACAGAAACCGGAAAAGGAAAAAAGGTTCTCGTTGAATTTGTTTCAGCCAATCCTACCGGTCCTATGCACGTTGGCAACGCAAGAGGCGGCGCTATCGGTGACGGTCTTGCCGAGATAATGAGCTGGGCAGGCTATGACGTACAGCGTGAGTTTTATGTTAACGATGCCGGAAATCAGATCGAAAAGTTCGGTAAATCCCTGGAGCTTCGCTTTATGCAGCTTTGCAGCAGCGACGGCAAAAGCATTATGGATAAATCCAGCAGCGACGAGGATATTTGCAAAGCCGTTTACAGCGATGAAGATATGTTTCCTATGCCGGAAGACGCATACAGAGGCGTTGATATTATAGAGCATGCACTGAACTACTTAAAGGAAAACGGCACAGAGGTCGCCGAGTCTTCTGTGGAAGACAGGAAAAAAGCATTGGTTGACTACGCTCTCCCAAAAAATATCGCAGGTCTTGAAAGAGATCTTAAAAAGTACAGGATCGTATACGACAACTGGTTCAGAGAAAGTACTCTCCACAGCAGCGGAGATGTTATGAAGATCGTGGAAACCCTTACCGAAAAAGGATATACCTACGAACAGGAGGGCGCTGTATGGTTCAAGGCTTCACAGTTCGGCGCTGACAAGGATTTTGTACTTGTACGCTCAAACGGAATCCCTACCTACGTTGTTCCGGATATTGCATACCACTATAACAAGCTGGTCACAAGAGGCTACGATAAGGCTATCGACATTCTTGGCGCTGACCACCACGGATATGTTCCAAGACTTAAAGCCGCACTTACAGCCCTCGGCGTGGACGCAGCTAAGCTGGATGTTGTGCTTATGCAGATGGTAAGACTTATGAGGAACGGCGAAGTCGCTAAGCTTTCAAAAAGAAGCGGAAAGGCTATTACCCTTGTAACACTTCTTGATGAGATTCCAATTGACGCTGCAAGATTTTTCTTCAACCTTCGTGAAGCAAATTCTCACTTTGAATTTGACCTTGATCTGGCTGTTGAACAGTCTTCGCAGAACCCTGTTTACTATGTTCAGTATGCCCATGCAAGAATATGCAGCCTTATATCAAATCTTGCAGAGCAGGGCTTCACCGCAGATAAATTCAGTATTGAAGAGCTGAATATTCTGGACAAGCCTCAGGAAATCGAGCTTATAAGGCTGCTTGCAGCAATGCCGGGAGAAATCGACAGCGCTGCTAAGAACTATGACCCGGCAAAGATCACAAAGTATTCTATCGACCTCGCAACACATTTTCATAAGTTCTATGACGCTTGCAGCGTTAAAAATGCTGAAACGGACGAGCTTAAAAAAGCAAGACTTGTACTTTGTATGAGCGTAAGACAGGCGCTTAAAAATTCCCTTGGAATCCTTAAAATTAACTGTCCGGAAAAAATGTAATTCAATAAGGGACTTGCCCTTTCATTAAACTTGGACAAGATACGGCTTTAGCCACACGGAGTATTCAGTGATGTATTGCATCAATTACTGAATACAAAAATGGTATCCTCGCCTAAAAGGAGTGGGATATCTTGCCCTAAGTTATTACAGGTGCAATTACAGTTCGGTTACAATCCGATTCAGCGCATGTATTGAATAAACAAAAATTAATATTGAAATTTGTGCGACTTTAAAATTGTTCACAGTTTGTTAACAGTTTATTAACAAACTCTCGTGTATAATGTGTTACAATTTGTAATATATTAAGACATCTTAAAAGCATTGCACAAATTTATGTATAAAACAGAAAGGAATGCTGATATGTCTAACAGATTATTTCAGGGACTCGTACATCAGATGAGAGATGCAATCAATGCAGTGATAGGCGTTGTGGATGAAACAGCTACAATCATTGCATGCAGTGATCTGACAAAGGTGGGAACTACAAACGAATTTGTATCGCTGGACCTGAGCGATTCTCACGATATTTTTATCCGTGACGGCTATACCTACAAGCCGTTCGGTTCAAGGGTAAAGCCGGAGTATGCTGTTTTTGTAGAAGGCGTGGACGACAATGCCGCAAAGTATGCAAGCATTATGGCTATCAGCCTGTCAAATATAAAACAGTATTACGATGAAAAATATGACAGAAACAATTTTATCAAGAATGTTGTGCTCGACAATGTTCTGCCGGGTGATATTGTGATCAAGGCAAGAGAGCTTCACTTCAATGCTGAAATCAGCAGAGTCGTGTTCCTCATCAGGATCGTTTCAGCAAACGATATTTCTGCCTATGACGTTATCCAGAACCTGTTCCCTGATAAAAACAAGGACTTCGTGTTCAATATTACCGAAAGCGATATAGTCCTTGTAAAAGAAATAAAAAGCTCTGTTGATTCCAAGGATCTTGAAAAGCTTGCACGTTCCATTGCCGATACTCTCAGCAGCGAATTCTATACAAGAGTAAATGTTGGTATAGGAACTGCCGTAGTCGGTGTTAAGGAGCTTGCCCGTTCATTCAAGGAGGCTCAGATGGCTCTTGAGGTCGGCAAGGTGTTTGATACTGACAAGAATATCGTAAGCTATGACAATCTTGGTATCGCAAGACTCATTTATCATCTGCCTACAACTCTCTGTGAAACATTTCTACATGAGGTGTTTAAAAGAGGCAGCATTGAATCACTGGATCATGAAACTCTTTTCACAATTCAGAAATTCTTTGAAAACAACCTGAACGTATCAGAAACATCAAGAAAGCTCTTCGTACACAGAAATACTCTTGTGTACAGGCTCGAAAAAATAAAGAAGCTCACAGGTCTTGACCTGAGAGAATTTGACCATGCGATCATATTTAAGATCGCGCTTATGGTAAAGAAATACTTATCGGCTAATCCGGTTAAATTTTAAGACAGGCTTTCTGATATGTCAGGGTCGGGGATTTGACAGAGTAATCGAAACGGTTTTAAATCGCCAAAGGAAGGTGTCTTTGTGGTAGAACTAAAAAATGTATCCGTCACTTATAACACGGGTGTAGATGCATTAAACAATGTCAGTCTGAAAATTAATGACGGTGAATTTGCATTTGTTGTCGGTTCATCCGGTGCAGGCAAAAGTACTCTTATCAAGCTTATTTTAAAGGAAATTGACGCAACAAGCGGTGTGGTTATGGTAAACGGCTATAACCTCAGCAGACTTAAAAAGAAAAAGATCCCAGAGCTTCGCAGAACAATTGGATTTGTATTCCAGAATTTCAGGCTTATTCCGACAATGACAGTTTATGAAAACGTTGCTTTCGTTCTCCGTGTTATTGACGCTCCGAGAAAATACATAAGAAAAAGAGTCCCGTATGTTATAAGCCTTGTGGGACTTCAGGACAAGTCAAACGCTTATCCTAACGAGCTTTCAGGCGGTGAGCAGCAGCGTGTGGCCATTGCAAGAGCTCTTGTAAACGACCCTCAGCTCATTATTGCAGACGAGCCTACAGGAAACATCGACCCTGAGCTTTCATACGAAATCGTAGAGCTTTTAAAAGGTATCAACGACTGCGGAACAACCATTTTAATGGTTACTCACGAACACGACCTTGTAAGACATTTCGGAGGAAGAATTATTAACATCAACTCCGGTTCCATTGTCTTCGATGAAGTGATTGGAGGCGCAAATGATGAAGCTTAGCGGTATCAGATACCTTGTAAATCAGGGTGTTGAAAACGTATGGAAAAACAGAATGATGGCTTTTGCCTCCTTCTGCGTTTTACTTGTTTCAATACTTCTGGTAGGTATATCTGTACTCTTCTATGTAAATATCAATTCCATTATCGGAGGAATTGAATCAAAAAATGAAATCGTCGTATTCCTTGATAAGGACATAACCAAGGAAGAAACCGATGATGTAGAAGCAAAACTTAAACAAATGGATAACATAAACTCTGTTGAATTTTATTCAAGAGAAGAAGCATATGATTCAATGCAGCAGAGCATGGAAGAATATGCAGAGGTTTTTAAGTCGCTTGGAGACGACAATCCTCTTATTGATTCATTCAGAGTAAGTATAAAGGATATTACCAAAATATCTGAAACGATCTCTCTCATAGACGAGCTTGACCATATTTTCAAGATAAGAGCTCCTCTTGACTTTGTAAACATTCTCACGGAAATGAGAAAAATAGTGACAGTAATAGCAACCGCTATTATTATAGCTCTCGCCATAGTTTCAATGGTGATTATTTCAAATACTACAAAAGCCAGCGTTTTTGCAAGGCGCAACGAAATCAGTATCATGAAGTATGTAGGCGCTACAAACGCATTTATACGAGTGCCGTTTTTCGTTGAAGGCATGATTACAGGTATTATTGCCGGAGGATTTGCGACAATAATTACTTGGCTGGGGTATGACGCAGTAGTCGATCTTCTGACAAACGAGGTCAATATTCTAAATATTATCGGCGTCGGAAGTATCATTTCATTCGACTCCATTGCCTGGAAGGTTACAGGTACATACATTCTTTCAGGTGCTCTTGTAGGAGCAATCGGAAGCGTTATAAGTACGAGAAAGCATCTTAATGTATAATCAGGATTGGTGGTGTAAAGCCGCTTTTATGCGGTAAAAATTATGAGGATGTCAAAAAAGAAACTTGTCATGAAGCTCGCAGCGATCTCAATATTTGCAGTTATTACTGCCGGAACGCTTACATATATGCCTACTGTGAATACAACTCCGGTAGTTGCTAAAACAATAAGCGACCTTGAAGCTGAAAAGGCTGAAAATGCAAAGAAGATCAAGGAGCTTCAGAAAGAGATCGATTCATATGAATCTGATATCCAAGAAAGTAAAGAAAAACAAAAAGAGCTCCAGAATCAGATCGACCTCCAGAATAAAAATATTGATATTGTAAACTCACAGATCGAGACGATCAATAAAGATATTAAGGAAAAGGAAAAGAAGATCAGCGATCTTGAAGTTGATATTGATAATAAGCAGGACGACATTGACGAGGGTCTTGAACAGTTTAAGGACAGGCTTCTTGCAATGTATGTAAATGGCAACGACAGTCTGGCGTCCGCTTTGGTAGGCTCAACTGATTTCTATGATATGCTTTCAAGAATTGAGCTTATCTCAAGCGTTGCAAAGCATGATGACGACCTTATCAATTCGCTTAAAACTCAGCTTGAACAGTTTGAAGAAGCTAAGGCTCAGCTTGCGATAGAAAAGGACGATCTCAGCAAATCTCTTGAAGAACAGGAAAAATATAAGAAAGAGCTTAACGACGAAATTAAAAAGCTCAATGCTGCAAGTGAAAAGTCCAAGGAAATTCAGCAGTCCCTTGAAAACGAAAAGGCTTCAAGAGAGAGAACTGTCAGCGAAAAGAAGAAGGAAAACGACGCTATTGACAGTGAGGTAGCTTCAATTCAGGCTGCAATCAAAAAGCGTCAGGCTGAGGCAGCTGTTGCAGCAAAAAAAGCAGCTCAGAGCAGCGTTAGCAACAGCTCTTCAAACAATTCATCAAGCAACAACTCATCTTCCTCAAACAGTTCAAACACTTCATCAAGCACTGCCGGAAACGGTTCTATTGCAGGTACGAGTGGTTCAGGCTCATATTCAGGTACGCTTGGCTGGCCTGTTCCGGGATTTAACTACATATCCAGCGGCTACGGCTATAGATGGGGTTCACTTCACGGCGGACTTGATATTGCCGGCGGCGGTATCAGCGGTGCGTCTGTATGTGCAGCTGAATCAGGTACTGTTATACTTGTAAAAACAGGCTGTCCGCATAATTCACCTAAGCATTCAAGCTGTGGCTGTAACGGCGGCTTCGGAAACTATGTCGTTATCGACCACGGTAATGGTCTTTCAACTCTTTACGGTCACTGCGCTTCTGTAAATGTTTCAGTAGGTCAGTCCGTTTCAAGAGGTCAGGCTATCGGTTCTGTAGGCGCAACGGGATATTCTACCGGCTATCATTTGCATTTTGAAGTGCATGTTAACGGTTCAAGAGTTAATCCGGCACCGTATGTAGGCAGATACTCTGCATAAACTTGTTTATATAACCATAAAATATCAAGGGCAAGGTGACTTGCCCTTATTTTGTATTAGAAAGTGACTGAAATTTATGGATAAGAAAATCAGTATACGTTCGGCTGCAATAATAGCCGCTGCTTCATCTGCTATCACTTTTGCCGCAGCATGCACCTTTGCATTTCAGGTTTGCGGCAGCAATATGAAGGATGTAAAGGAGTTTTCTGATAAATACCAAAGACTGCATGTCGTTGATGAAAAGATAAACGAAATGTACTATAAGGATGTTGATGAGGAAAGCGTTCTGAACTCCGCAATCAAGGGTCTTGTTTCAGGACTTGACGATAAATATTCAAAATATATGACTCCGGAAGAATATGATCAGTCTGTTGCAAATGCAAAGGGCAGCATAAACGGCGTGGGCATTACTGCAAATATGGACGACAACGGTTATATCCTTGTAATAGAAGTCAAAGAGGACTCCCCTGCCGCAAAAGCCGGTATAAAGCCAGATGACCTTATCGTTTCAGTCAATGGAAAGGATGTTGTTGAAACAGGCTATCAGGAATCGGTTAAAGCCATAAGGGGCAAGAAAGGAACTAATGTTACTGTAACAGTCAGAAGAAATGGAAAGGATTCAGACTACACTCTTACAAGACAGGAAATTCAGGAAGTTACTGCAAGCGGTGAAATGCTTGAAAATAATATAGGCTATATCAGAATAACTCACTATAAGGAAACTACGGAGAGCCAATTCAATGAAGCCCTTGATAAGCTCGTTAAAGACGGTGCAAAGGCTATTGTCTTTGATGTCAGGGATAACGGCGGTGGCCTTGTAAGCGCAGTTGAGGGATGTCTTGACCCGCTTCTGCCCAAAGCAGATGTTGCAACGGCAATTTACAGAGACGGCAGCACCGATGTGATCTGCCGTTCGGACGCAGATGAGCTTGACCTTCCTATGGCAGTACTTGTAAACGGAGGAACTGCCAGCGCCGCAGAGCTTTTTGCGTCAGCACTCCGTGACTTTGACAAGGCAGTACTTATAGGGGAAAACACATTTGGAAAAGGCATTATGCAGGACTCCATCCCTCTTGACGACGGAGGCGGACTTACGGTAACTATCGCAAAATATAAAACTGCTAAGTCGGAGTGCTATCACGGAGTAGGACTGAAGCCGGACTATACCGTTGCCCTCCCAAAAGATACTGATATTTCAAAGCTTGAACATAAGGAAGATGCACAGCTGAAAAAAGCTCTAAGCGTAATTTTTGATAAAAAATAAAAAAGTGCTTGACATATGCTGAGGTTCATGCTATAATATTAAAGTTGTTAAAACAAATCGTATTCTAAAGACAGCTGGTGGCTTTTGCCGTAAATCCAGCCGAGGAATGTGCATGGTAATTTAAGTAATTATTCTGCCTTTTCTCGGATTCCGGGAAAAGGCTTTTTGCATTATCCTGATACGATTAGAACATAATCGGAGGTGAAACTATAATGCCAAGCGAAAAGGTTTTAGAAGCAAAAAAGGCTAAGGTTGAACAGCTTACAGAGCTTCTCAAGGGCGCTGTTTCATGCGTAATCGTTGACTATAAGGGTATTACTGTTGACGAAGATACAAAAATGAGACGTGAACTTCGTGAAGAAGGCGTTCATTACTCAGTTGAAAAGAATTCACTGCTTCGTTTTGCTATGAAAAATGTAGGCATGGAGGAGCTTGAAAGCGTTCTCGAGGGAACAACAGCTATTGCTATTTCAAACGACGATCAGACAGCTCCTGCAAGAGTACTGGGCAAATATGCTGAAGCTCTTGACGGTAAGTTTGAGCTTAAAGCAGGTTTTGTTGACGGCGAAATTTATGATGCAGCCGGTGTAAAAGCTCTTTCAAAGATTCCTTCAAAGGATGTTCTTCTGGCTCAGCTGGTTGGTTCATTACAGGGTCCTATTCAGGGTCTTGCTGCTATTCTTAAAGCTGTTGCTGACAGCAAGTCTGAGGACGCAGCATAATCAAAGGCAGTATACTGCCGCATAAAATTAAATTTAAGGAGATTAATTATCATGGCTTCAGAAAAGATTTTAAATTTTATTGAAGAAATTAAAGCTCTTTCAGTATTAGAGCTTGCTGAACTCGTAGACGCTATTCAGGAAGAATTTGGTGTAACAGCTGCTGTTGCTGCTGCTCCTGCTGCTGGCGGCGCTGCTGCTGCAGAAGAAAAGACTGAATTTGATGTAGTTCTTACATCATTCGGCGATGCTAAGATGCCTGTTATCAAGGCTGTTAAGGACGCTCTTGGTCTTGGTCTTAAGGAAGCTAAGGAAGTTGTTGAATCAGCTCCTAAGGCTCTTAAGGAAGGCGTTTCAAAGGCTGAAGCTGAAGAGCTCAAGACAAAGCTCGAAGAAGCTGGCGCTACAATCGAAATCAAGTAATTTTACATTACTTAAAGCAATACAGCATCACATTTTGTGGTGCTGTATTTTTTTGCCTTAAATTAATGTATTTGCTGCAAGAAGCAGCATAACCCCGGGTGCACCGAGAATAAGCGATACTGACGTGTTAAAAAGGTTTAGAGGAGGCGCATAGCCTATCTCCTGACCGAAATAGTGAAGAACTCCAAGAGCAATTGCTCCGCTTAGCATTCCGGAAAAAGCAGAAGCAATGGTATGCTTTCTTCTTGCATAATATACAAGCATAACAAGTCCTAAAATAACAAATAATCCCTTAAAAATATAATTGTACATAACGTCCTCCTCAAAGCATTATATATCCCAGTGCAATAAGCAGCTTTATGTCAGCTCCCTCTTTTGCAAGAATGAACGCAAGTCCTATGAGCAAAAGCTTTTCATTATCTACCTTGCCATCGCTGAAAATCCCTGACAGAATATTATTTATCGGATTCACACCTTGATTCGGCTTTCTGCCGGATGCTCCATGCATGCTTTTTTCCGGTATTCTTTTATGCTCCTGCTTTATAGACTCCTCTGCATGTACGTCTTTAACAGGCGGTCTTTCGCCGGTGCGGCTGTACATCTCACGTCTTCGCCTCATAGCGTCGTTTCTCATAGCACTGTTCATTTTGTTAAATTCAGCCATATTCATTGCCGTACACCTCAAAACAAATCATTCATAAGTCCGCTGTCCTTCAGCACATTCCAGACGGCAAGAAGCTTTAAAACCTTAACGGCCTTATCGACCTTTGCCTGTTTTTCATCTTTTAAAAACGGACGAAGCGCCAGCAGAAGCTCCGTATTCTTATCATTGCCGGCGCTTTGCATGGCATTCTGCACAAGCAAAAGCTTTGACACATCAAAACCCATATCCGGAGCCGTCTGCTGACTATTGTCAGTACTGTCGTTGCCGCTTTCAGAAGAAAACATTTGTGCAAGCTCACTTAGCTGCTTCATGCTTTCTTCATCGGAGAGCACCTCCTGAATTTTTCCCATTAAGTCTTCCATTTCAGCAGGTACTCCCCTTTCATACAAAGTTTTATTTTCCGCCTGTCAGCTTGTTATAAAGTGCCTGAACCTGAGGCGTTGACATGAATTTTTCCATTAGCTTAGGATTATTCATTACCTGCTGGAATTTAGCAGCGTCACTCTGATTCATACTATTAAGAGCGCTGTCAAACTTACCCTGTTCAAGCTGTTGTTTCAGAGTTTCAGGCGGAACACCTATTTTTTTGCTTACAGCTTTAAGCAAACCATCCGCTTTTTTTGGATCAATATTAGCCATAGATTAACCTCTTTTCTAAAATTACTAAAACAAATTCTCAAAAATATTGTATTTATTCTATATTTATGTTATAATTTTTTTATATATACTAAGCCGTCCTGAAAAAATAAAATCCGATGGACAGCAGAGCATAAAATCACCATGGATTCACAAGGAGAAAAGATGAAAATTATAGTTATGTCAGACAGCCACGGAAGCTACCGTGCGCTGGAAAATATATTTGAGAATTATTATGCCGATATTTATATACACCTCGGCGACGGAGAGCGTGAGCTGAACCGTATCTGTGAAAAGTTTCCCGAAAAGAAAATTATGCACACCGCCGGAAACTGCGATCTTGCAAGCCTAAGCCCGGACCATATTATTTTTAGTCCGGATGATAAGCATACGATTTTTGCCGCTCACGGTCACAAGCTCGCAATAAAATACTCCCTTGAAATAATCAAAAGAGATGCAAAAAAAGCAGGAGCAGATATTGTTCTTTACGGCCACAGCCATGAACGTCATATGGAATACTGCGACGGGATGTACATCATGAACCCCGGAAGCGCGTCCTGTCCCCGTGACGGAAACCGCCCGTCATTCGGGATCATTGAGATCACCGACGCCGGTGTCATGACCAATATCGTAGACCTTTAAGGCATATTCCATACCTTTAAAGCCTACTAACAGTATATTCATGTATAACAAAAATGCTACTAAACCGAAAGGATAATGACAAATTGAAAAATAAAAAATCGCCTATTTCTCTGAGGAGCAATGAAAAATACCTCACTGTGTTTCTGCTTGGCTTTTTTTCACTGCTCATTCTGATGATACCAATAATAATTTACACAGGAGGCTATTATACCTACTACGGGGATTATAACTCCCAGCAAATACCTTTCTATAATCTTGCTCATAAATTTATTCGTGAGGAAGGTCTTGGCTGGAACTGGAATACTGACCTCGGTTCAAATTTTGTAGGCTCCTATTCCTTCTATCTTCTGGGAAGTCCGTTTTTCTGGATAACCCTTATATTCCCGAACAGCTGGGTCACTTTTCTGATGCCGTTTCTTCTCTGCCTTAAACACGGAGTTGCAGCAGTTACCTCATATGCATATATAAGACGGTTTGTGAAAAATAAAAATGCCGCACTTATAGGAAGTCTTCTTTACGCATACTCAGGCTTCCAGATGTTTAATCTATTCTTCAACCACTTTCAGGATGTAACTGCGCTGTTCCCTCTCCTGCTCATTGCCCTTGAAGAAAGAGTAAATAACGAACGTCGTGGCGTTTTCGCACTTGCCGTTGCAATGATGGCAATAGTAAATTATTTCTTCTTCACAGGCCAGGTCGTATTTGTTATCATATACCTGCTGCTGAGGCTTAAAAGCCCGGACTTTAAAATAACATGGCGGAAATTCTGGGGGATCGCCCTTGAGTCCGTTATAGGCGTTATGATCGCCGCTGTACTTCTTCTTCCGTCAGCTCTTGCGATACTTGGAAACTACCGCATAAATGAACGTCTTTACGGTCTTGACCTTGTGACCTATAATGACAGGACAAGAATCATAAGAATTATTCAGAGCTTCTTCATGATACCGGATGTTCCGGCAAGGCCAAACCTTTTCAGCACTAACGGAGGAAAATGGTCTTCAATCGGAGGATACCTCCCGATGTTTTCAATGGCGGGAGTTATTGCATACTCCAAGGCTCATAAAAAGCACTGGTCTGTAAAGCTTGTTGTAATATGTATGATCATGGCATTTATACCTATACTGAACAGCATGTTCTATATGCTTAACAGCTCATATTACGCAAGATGGTTCTACATGCCGATCCTCATAATGGCAATGATGACCGCAAAGGCTCTTGACGACAGGGATACGGATCTCATGCCGGGAATAAAAGTCTGTGCAGTAGTGCTCGGAGCTTTTGCAGTAATTTCTTTTCTCCCGACAAAGGACAAGGAGGATAAGGTACACTGGCTTGAATTTGCTAACTATCCTGCCTTCTTCGCAATAACAGCAATTATAACTGCCGTAGGAATTGCAGTACTGTTTGGAATAAATCATAAGCGTAAAAAAGGTAAAAGCTTTATGAAGGCAGCCGTCGCTTACACCGCAGCTGCATGCGTAATATGCACAGGCTCAGTCATTTATTTCGGCGTTTCACTTGGTCCATATCCGGACACCTATATTAACAACGGAATTAACGGAGGAGAAAATATCTCGCTGCCTGAGGAAGAAAATCAGTTCTATCGTATTGATATTTCTGAAAATTATGACAACTACCCTATGTTCTGGGGATATTCCTCAATGAGAGCCTTTCAGAGCATTGTTCCGGGAAGTATTATGGAATTTTATAACGGCCTTGGCATAACAAGAGATGTTGCTTCAAGAGTTCCTCTTGAGGACTACACAATGAGAGGTCTTTTCTCAGTAAAATACTATTTTGACAAGGTCTATGACGATGAAAAAGAGGACTATACCTACAGTATCGACCTCCCCGGCTTTGAATATATTGATACACAGAACGAATTTTATATTTATGAAAACAAGTACTACATTCCTGAGGGCTTTACCTACGATTACTACATTGATGCCAAGAAGGCTGAAAGCTACTCTAACGATACAAGAAAAAAGCTTCTTATAAGATCACTTGCTCTTTCTGAGGAACAGATCGAAAAATATTCCGACATAATTGAAAAGCTGCCTTTCGATATGACACACGAGCTGGACGAGCAAACATATATTTCAGATTGTATGGACAGGCAAAGAGAAACCTGCTCTTCATTCATATACGACTCGGATGGCTTCAAAGCTAAGATCAGTCTTGAAAAGGATAACCTTGTTTTTTTCAGCGTTCCTTACGATGACGGCTGGACAGCATATGTAAACGGCAAGCCTACCGATGTTGAAAAGGTAAACTACGGATTTATGGCAGTTAAAGCGTCCGCCGGAGAAAACAAGATAGAATTTAAGTATGAAACACCGGGGCTCAAGACCGGAGCGCTTATTTCTATTGCGGGAATCATTCTGCTTACAGCCTATATAGTTATTTTCCGCATAAGAAAGCCTGAAAGAAAGACCGCTCAATTCAGCCACTGCTATGACTACAATGCAGAAAGCTGCTGTGAGATTCAGAAACAGTATGAACGCAGGCTTACAGAAGAACATCACAGAAACAGGGAGGAAAAATAAATGCATCTTGAAGAAAAAACCGTTGATTCAAAGGAAGTATACAAAGGTCGTATTTTTTATGTGACTTCTGATACCGCTCTGCTTGAAAACGGAAAGGAAGCTGATCGTGACGTGGTCCATCACTCAGGAGGCGTATGCGTTATACCGGTAACGGACGACAACGAAGTTCTCATGGTAAAGCAGTACCGCTATCCTCACCACAGGGTGCTGCTTGAAGTTCCTGCCGGAAAGCTTGAACCGGGAGAAAATCATTACGACGCCGGAAAACGTGAGCTTCTTGAGGAAACAGGCTGTACATGCAGCGAGTATAAATACCTCGGAGAAATACTGCCTACTCCGGCATATGTAACAGAAATCATACATGTATATCTTGCCAAAGGTCTTATATATGAAAAGCAGCAGCTTGACGAGGACGAATTTCTTGAGGTAACAAAAATGCCGCTGAAAAAAGCAGCGGAAATGGTTTTAAACGGAGAGATCAAGGACGCCAAAACGCAGATAGGCATTCTCAAAGCATATATGATGCTCTCTAAATAAAAACTGCCGCATATAACGGCAGTGGGGCTTTAGCTTGCCGGCGTCTGATTTTCAGCTTCGGCAAGGGCAGCATGACGGCTGTAGGCGTCAAGGATTTGATTTTCAATATCGGCTCTTGACTTAGGAGAGATCGGATGAACTATATCACGGAAAACTCCGTTTTCATCCTTTCTGCTCGGCATAGCCACAAACAGCCTTTCATCTCCCTGAACGACTTTAATGTCGTGTACTGCAAGCATATCATCCATTGTTACGGAAACAATGGCTCTGAGTCTCCCCTCTGCAATCAGCTTTCTGATTTTGATGTCTGTAATATCCATTTCAAGATGACCTCCTTATGGTGTTTAAGGAAATGCTTACGGCTTGGCACAGATTGCTTATTCTAAGCCATACAGCACAGAAACTCGTTTATACACTCATAGTATCCATACGTTGTTTCCATGCAATCTGACAAAAAATTCTGCTGCGCAATCTGTACACCGGATTTAATCAGCACTTCCTTGCGTTACATGGGATATTATTGAACGCAGACGGGTAAAATATTCATATAATATTGAGAATCTTCTCATAAAGCAAATGATAAAATTTAACTTAAAGATTGGAATGAGTACATTGGATAAGAATATCTTACAAGGCAAAAAGCACATACATTTTATCGGTATAGGAGGCTCGGGCATGTATCCTCTGGCACAGATCCTGCACTCCCAGGGCTACTACCTGACAGGCTCCGACAATAACGAAACGGAAACCCTTGACGCAGTAAGAAAAATGGGTATTCCCGTTTTTGTAGGACAGCGTGCGGAAAATATCGAGGGCGCTGATCTGATAGTCCATACTGCCGCTATTATGGCGGATAATCCGGAGCTTATCGCTTCAAAGGCCTCCGGCGTTCCGGTACTTGAAAGAAGTGAGCTTTTAGGCATCGTCACAAGCTGGTATGACAATGCGATCTGCGTATCAGGCACTCATGGAAAAACGACTACAACCTCCATGATCACTCAGATACTCTATACCGCAGGCATTGACCTTTCTGCATTTATAGGCGGCAAGCTCCCTTGTATCGGTGGAAGCGGACGTGCAGGAAAAAGCGATATAATGGTATGTGAGTCATGCGAATTTGTTGACACATTCTTAAAGCTCTACCCGGACGCTGCGGTCATACTGAACATTGACGAGGATCACCTTGACTACTTCAAAAATCTTGAAAACATAATCAAATCCTTTCATAAGTTTGCATCAAAGGCTACAAAGGCTCTCATCATAAACGGCGATGATGCAAACACCTTGAAAGCAATAGAGGGCATAGAGGGAAAAAGATTAATTACATTTGGTCTTGACAGCAAAAATGACTACTATGCTTTAAATATCACCAGAGTTTCCGGAATGGAAACAGAATTTGACGCATACCGCAAGGGAGAGCTGCTTGGCAAAATCACACTACACGTAGCCGGCATGCATAACGTTATGAACGCCCTTGCAGCTATAGCCTCAGCAGACTATGCCGGAGCAGCTTTCAGCGATATACAGAAAGGGCTAAGTGATTTCAGAGGAGCGGGTAGACGCTTCGAGCTTATCGGCAAGGAAAAAGGCATTACCATTGCCGACGACTATGCTCATCACCCGACGGAGCTTTCAGTCACTCTTAAAGCTGCAATGGATATGGGATATAAAAACGTATGGGCAGTATTCCAGCCGTTTACTTTCTCAAGAACCTCAATACTCCTTGATGATTTTGCTAAAGCTCTGTCGATTCCTGACAAGGCTGTCCTCACTGATATCATGGGGTCGAGAGAAAAAAACACATATAATATTTTTACAAGAAACCTTGCAGAAAAAATTGACGGATGCGTTTATTTTCCACAGGACGAAAGCGCAGAATATACGGATACCCGCAAATATCAGAACTTTGACGATGTATGCAATTACGTATGCGAAAACGCACAGGACGGCGACCTTGTAATAACACTTGGCTGCGGAGATGTATACAAGGTTGCTAAGATGATTCTGAAAAAATTAAAGGATAAGGGGTAAATAATGCTCAATGAAAAAGCTACTGCAATTTACGAATATATAAAGAACCGTATCGACGACGGATATGCGCCCACTGTAAGAGAGATCTGCACTGCGCTGGGCATAAAGTCAACTTCAACTGTTCACAGATATATTTCCATGCTGGTTGACGAGGGCTATATTGAAAAGATCGACAACCACAACCGTGCCATAAAGCTTACAGGCTACACCAGCGGAGCGGTTCCTCTTGTAGGAACTGTTGCCGCAGGAACCCCTATTACAGCGATAGAAAATATAACCGACTACATAAGCTTTAAAGGCGACAGGAATTACAGCAATCCTCTTTTTGCACTTAAAGTCAGAGGCGACAGTATGATAAACGCAGGTATTTTCAGCGGCGATATTGTTATCGTGGAGCAGACTCCGTATGCTGAAAACGGCGACATAATCGTTGCCCTTGTAAACGATGAGGAGGAGGCAACTGTAAAAACCTTCTACAAGGAGGACGGATACTTCCGGCTCCAGCCGGAAAACGACACTATGGACCCGATCATAGTTAAGGAAATGGAGGTTGCCGGAAAGGTCGTTGCCCTTGTGAGATACTTTTAAGGCAACACCGCACATTTCGGTCAGCAATAAAAAATTTCTGTCGGGTATTTCAAAATCCGACAAAATATATTATAATTAAATAAGGGGCTTGTCCCGTCATTTAACGTGGGCAAGGTGCGGCTTTAGCCGCACGGAGTATTTAGCAAGGGATCGTATCACTTACTGAATACGGAAATGGTGCCCTCACCTAAATGGCGGAGGACATCTTGCCCTAAATTTTAATAAGCTCCGCAGTGGATCACTGCCTATAAGCTTAGTACAGAAAGATGAACGTTAAGAACAAGTTCTGACATCGAAAGGATGGAATTATGCTGAATAAAGTTAAATTTACCGTATGCGGAAAGGAATACAATCTTCAAACAGAGGAAGCTCCGAGCTATGTATATAACCTTGCAAAGCATCTGGAAAAAAGGATCACAAGCCTTACTGCTTCAAATGCCTCGGTTTCTCCGTATTCCGCTGCTATTATGGTCGCTCTGTCAACTCTTGACGACCTGAGCAAGGCGAATACAAGCATAGAAAACATAAGAGCACAAGCTAAGGCATATGTTGACGAGGCAGGCAAAGCACGCATAGAGCGTGACAACGCCATAAAGGAAGTGCAGCAGCTCAGACTTCAGCTGGAACAGCTGACAAAGGAAGAGAAGCCTATAAAGAAGACAAAAGAAGCAAAATAAGCATGAATAAAAACAGACCCGAAATACTTGCTCCTGCTGGAAGCATGGAGGCGCTTGAAGCCGCTCTATCCTGCGGTGCAGACGCTGTATATGCCGGCGGTAAAGCCTTTTCCGCAAGGCAGAACGCCTCTAATTTTGATTCCGGAGAGCTTGAAAAAGCAGTGGAGCTTGCACATCTTTATGGCGCACAGTTTCATCTAACCGTTAACACTATTATTTTTGACAGCCAGCTTGAGGAATTTGCAGAGTTTATAAGCTATGCCGCCAAGTGCGGAGTTGACGCTTTCATAGTTCAGGATATCGGTGCGGCTTCGATCATACGGGAAATATTTCCTGAGGCTGTATTGCATGCCTCCACCCAAATGACCATACATAGCGTATATGGCGCTGAAAAAGCAGCAGAAATGGGTTTTAAGCGTGTTGTGCTTTCCCGTGAAATGTCAAAAGAGGATATAAAGGCGGTATGCGATACAGGGATCGAAACGGAGATATTTGTCCACGGAGCTCTTTGCATGTGCGTTTCAGGTCAGTGCTATCTTTCCGCTGTAATCGGTGAAAGAAGCGCTAACAGAGGCCTTTGCGCTCAGCCATGCAGACTTCCCTTTTCCGCATCCGGAAATCCTGATGTATATTCTCTTTCACTAAAGGACCTGTCCCTTGTGAAGAAGCTTGAAGACATCGCCTTAATGGGAATTTCCTCTCTGAAAATCGAAGGTAGAATGAAGCGTCCTGAATATGTTGCCGCAGCAGTAACAGCATGCAAAAAGGCTCTTGAGGGCGAAAAGCCGGATATGGACATGCTCCGTGCAGCCTTTTCAAGAAACGGCTTTACGGACGGATATTTTACCGGAAAGCGTGAAAACATGTTCGGAAGAAGAGACAGAGACGATGTTTTAAATACAAGAAACTCCATTCAGGACTTAAAGCAGCTTTGCAGACATAAACAGAAAGCGGCAGATCTATGCTTTGAAATGAGTATAAAGGAAAATCAACCGGTAAGGCTTACGGCATTATCCTCCGACGGCTGCCGTGCCGAGGTTCTGGGAGAAGCTCCGGAAAGAGCGGTTAAAAAGCCTGTCAGCCATGAGTTCCTTGAACGTCAGCTTTCAAAGCTTGGCGATACCGTATATAGCTATGGCGGAATCAAAGTTGACATGGACAGCGATTTGACTATAAGCGCCAAAGCTGTAAACGAGCTAAGAAGAAAGGCTTGCGAAGAAATTGACAGAAACAGAATTGCCAAAGCAAAGGGCAGCGCCTTGACACATCCGTTTTTATGCAGCATTCAGGAGCATTCCTGCTGCGGCAGACAGCTAAGAATAAGAGTCGAAAACGAAGATCAGCTTTGCCTGTTAAACGAAAGCTTCGCAGACAGCTTTATAATACCTTTAAGGCTCTTAAAAAGCTGTAAAATAAATCTTCCTAAGGAAAAAATAATAATTGAGCCTCCCCGGTTCATAATAAATGAGAAGAATATTTTTGCCGCTCTGAAAGAGCTTTATCATGAGGGCTATTCCCACCTTTTATGCGGCAATATCGCCTACTTCAAAGCTTACGAATATGGATATTCCCTCCATGGGGATTTCGGACTTAACATCACAAACTCCTACAGTCTTAAAGCTCTTAAAAATATAGGACTTGAAGATGTGACCATATCCTTTGAGACAAAGCTTTCATATGTAAACAAACTCGGAGGAAATATAAAAAGAGGCATTATAGCCTATGGAAAGCTTCCGGTAATGATCAATAGGTGCTGCCCTGTTAAAAATGAAATCGGCTGTGGGAAATGCAGAAAGCAGCTCCAGGACAGAACAGGCAGGACATATAAAATACTGTGCAGACAGAATTATGTGGAGCTTTTAAACCCTCAGACCCTCTATATGGCTGACAGACTCGACGATATAAAAAATGCAGATTTTATTACGCTGTATTTTACAGACGAAAAGCCAAAAGAGGTAATTGCAGCAGCCAAAATGTATAAGTATGGCAGCGATGTCAGACCTGAGGAAATTACAAGAGGACTTTATTACAGAGGTATAAAATAATGAAACTTAAAATAAAAAAGCTAAGAGAAAACGCCGTTATACCCAAACGTGCAACAAAGGGAAGCGCCGGCGCAGACATTTCGGCATGCCTTGACGAGGATGTTGTTATTGCACCGGGGGAGATAAAGCTGATACCCACCGGTTTGTCAGCATCGCCGGATACAAACGAAGCTGCATTGCTGATATACCCACGCTCCGGACTTTCAGCCAAAAGCGGAATTTCCCTTGCAAACTGCGTGGGAGTTATCGACAGCGACTATCGTGGAGAAATAAAGGTACCACTTATAAACCACAGCTCAGAATGCTTTACAGTGACAAATGGTATGAGGATCGCTCAGCTTGTGGTCAGTCCTGTAATACTTCCTGAAATCGAAATTGCCGAAAACCTTGACGATACTTCAAGAAGCTCGGGAGGCTTCGGCTCAACCGGAATCTAATGCAGCACCACACAAAATACGCCTTACGGATTTGCACGGCGCTGTTTTAAAAAATAAAATTTCAAACTCAAATTTTTACATAATGGTTTACAACCAGAAAGGTCATAACATGAAAAACAAAGTTCTTCTGATACTGCTTATTATAGCGGCGGCAATACTGGGCGGAATTGCCGCTGCCGGAGCGTCCGATGTTGATAATCTCCAATGGCTCGCCTATTCAAAGGGCATTGAATTAAAGCCCTCAACCCTTGATCTTTCAATAATATCCCTTACCTTTGGATTCAGCTTCAAAATAAATGTAGCTCAGATCATCTGCATGCTCATTGCCGTTGCGGTTTATCCGAAGCTTGCAAAAGCTATCAACGTTTAAACCAGTCGGCAAAGTCTGCATTACATACTTGACTTTTTCAACAATTTTCACGGTCTTTTTATGCCTGAAAATAATTAAAATGCAGAAAATTCAAATCGACAGTTTTTCTTATAAAAATTGTTGTGAAAGATTTGGTTTGGTGGTATAATATTTACATACGGTTTTTTCTGTGTGTGGAAAACCACGTCAGAGAGAAAGCATGTATGCAGACAGAAGAATGAAAACAAAGAACATAAAGGAGTAATAAAAGGGATGTTTACTAAAGATATAGGCATAGACTTGGGTACTGCCAATACCCTTGTCTACATGAGGGGAAAGGGTATTATTATCCGTGAACCCTCGGTAGTTGCAGTGGATACACGCACTGACAAAGCTAAGTATGTCGGCAAAAAAGCCAAAGAGGTAATAGGCAGAACTCCGGGTTCCATCGTTGCTGTAAGACCTCTTAAAGACGGCGTTATCGCTGACTTTGATATAACAACAACTCTCCTTCAGGAGTTTATTAAAAAAGCCCTCAGAGGAACTTTTTTCACAAAAGCAAGAGTAATAATATGTATTCCGTCAGGCGTTACGGCTGTTGAGAAAAGAGCCGTAAAGGAAGCCGCAGAAAATGCAGGAGCAAAAAGAGTTTTTATCATTGAAGAACCTATGGCTGCCGCTGTGGGAGCAGGTCTTCCGGTGGGAGAGCCGTCGGGAAGCATGATAGTAGATATCGGCGGCGGTACAAGCGAGGTCGCTGTTATTTCTCTGAGAGGTATTGTAACATCCCGCTCCGTCAGAGTCGCCGGAGATGAATTTGACAGAGCGATAATCAACTTTATCAAAAAGAAGTATAACCTCCTTATCGGCGAAAGAACCGCAGAAAATATAAAAATTGAGATCGGCTCGGCATTTCCAAGCGAAAATGAAAATACCATGGAAATCAAGGGCAGAAATCTTTTGAACGGTCTTCCTGAAAATATTACCGTTACTTCAACAGAAATAAGAGACGCTCTTACAGAGCCTCTTTCAAGAGTTATTGAGGCGATCAAGATTACTCTGGAAAAAACTCCTCCGGAGCTGTCTGCCGATATAATTGATCAGGGAATTACCCTGGCAGGAGGCGGAGCACTGCTGAGAGGCCTTGACAAGCTTATAAACCGTGAAACCGGAATGCCGGTTTATATCGCTGAATATCCCCTGGACTGCGTTGCAGAGGGAACCGGCAAAATTCTTGAAGACTTAGACAAGTTTGAGGACGCACTTGCAGACGACGTCCGCTATTACTGATGTGAGGCGGGAAATACCCGCCTTAATACTGTAAAAGGAATACTGTGTACCACTACCGGAGGGAGGCGAAAATGTGGGCGAATTTTTTAAAAGTACAAAATTCAAGGTAATACTATTTGTCATAGCCGCAGCAGCCGGGTTTGCACTTTTCTCTGCAAGTCAGGCGGGTCATACTATAGGCAGCTCTCAGGCTATAAGCGTTATTCTGAATCCTGTCAAAAAATTCTCGAATACCGTTTCAGGGAAGGTCAAAAATGCACTTGACGCTGTTTCCAACTCGGAAAAATACAAGGATGAAAACGAGCAGCTAAGAAAACAGATAGCCGACCTGAACGAAAGGCTTGTACAATACGAAGATATAAAATCCGAGCTTTCAGACCTGAAAAAATTTATAGGCATAAAGGAGGAGCATCCGTATTTCAAATTCTCTTCTCCATGCACTATTATTTCCCGTACCGCAAACGATCCTTATGGAACATTTGTTATTGATAAGGGAACTAATAACGGAATTTCACTTTACGATCCTGTTGTAACAGATGAAGGACTTGTCGGAATCATATATGAAACCGCTGATACATATTCCACCGTAAGAACTATTTTATCACCGGATTTATCAGTGGGAGCTCTTTGTGTTGAAAGCCGTGATACCGGAATCGTTGAAGGAAACATAAACTACGCAGAATCGGGAAAATGCAAGATGATCTATGTTGACAAAAGCAACAAGATACGTGAAGGAGATCTTATAATAACATCGGGTAACAGCGGTCAGTTCCCTCAGGGCTATATTATTGGAAACGTTGAGGAAACAGGCATTGAGGAAAGCGGTCTTAACGCATACGCTGTTATAAAACCGGTTGTTGACGTAAAGGAGATAAGCAGCGTAATTGTTATTACAGACTTCGGCGAAGAAGGTGAAAAGGGTGAAGAGGATTAAATCAGCGTCCCAAATAAGAAAAATAAAGGCAAAAAAAATAAAGCCTGTAAAGCACTATACAAGAACCCAGATAATAAAAAGATGTGCGTTTATAAGATGGACACTGTTTATATTCCTTGTATTTGTATGCACAATCATTATGAGTACCGGAGGAGGCATAAAGCCGATATTGTTTATTCCTCTTTGTACTGCCATATGTATGAATGAAGGAGAATATCCTGCAACGGCTCTCGGAGCTTCCTGCGGACTTCTTCTTGATATTGCATCAGGTAGGCTTTTCGGATACAACGCAGTATTCTTAATTGTTATAAGCGTTTTGACATCTCTGCTGTTCAAGCATTATCTGCTGCAAAACTGGGTAAACGTTTTACTGCTCACCACCGCATACTCGGCTGTTCATGAGATACTGGACTACTTCTTTATGTATGCAATGTGGAACTATGAAAGCTCTGGAAAGATTTTCTCATCAGTTTCAATGCCATGCTTTATCTATACAGTTATTTCTGCACCTTTTGTTTATCTCGTGATAAAGCCTATAATAAAACATTTTTACCCAAAAAGAGCTAAAACCATGGACGAGGCAATGAAAGCTTAAAGAAAGGTTTACAATGAAAGAAATATTTGAAAAAATCAGAAGCGCCATACTTGTAGGGGTGGTCGTAATCGCTGTTGCAATGGGATGCATCAAGCTTATGACCATACAGATTGTAAACGGGGATTCATACTTAAACAAAACAACTATTCCGTCCGTATATACGCAAACCATAAAAAGCGTCAGAGGCGAGATCGTTGATTCTGAGGGTAAACCAATTATTGAAAACAAAGTCGGATATAACGTTATCATCGACGACGCATTTTTTCCGTCCGACAATAAAGAAGCAAACGATATCCTTATGAAAACCATAAAGATCCTGTCGGAAAACGCTCTGACATGGAACGACACCATGCCGGTCTCAAAGGCTGAGCCTTATGATTTTGAATCCGGAAGGGATGCAGATATCGAAAAAATGAAGTCCCTTTTAAAGCTCAATGTTTATGCAACTGCCGAAAACTGTATCGACAAGCTCATTGACGACTATGAGATCAAGGATGAAAAATATACTCAAAGCGACATCAGAACTATTGCTGGCATAAGGTATGAAATGCTACTGAGAGACTTTTCCATCGGCAACTGCTTTACGCTGTGTGAGGATGTCCCTATCGACACCGTAACAAAGCTTAAAGAACTGGGAGTTCAGCTCAAAGGCATTGACATTGTGGAGGAAGCTGTAAGAGAAATCGCTCAGGGAGATGTGCTCCCTCATGAAATTGGCACTGTAGGCCCTATATTCGCCGACGAATATAAGGAGCTTAAAGCCAAAGGCTATGCCATGAACGATACCGTCGGCAAAAGCGGACTTGAAAAAAGCCTCGAAAATGAGCTTAAAGGCAAGGACGGAAAAAAGACTGTTACTATTGAAAACGGTGCAGTTGTTTCAGCAGATGTCACCCAGGAGCCGGTGGGCGGTCACTCAGTAAAGCTTACAGTCAACAGTGAATATCAGAAAGAACTGCAAAAAATTCTCGCAGACTTCATGACCGACCTAAAAGGCATGGATAAGGGCAAGTATAAGGACGTTAACGCTGGAGCCATTGTTGTTCTCGATACGGAAAGCAATGCTGTTTTGGGCATGGCAACTGCTCCTACTTACAACCTGAAGGATTACAAAACAAAATATGAGGAGATACTCAACGGAGAAAATACTCCCCTGCTTGACAGAGCAACGGATGGACTCTACCGTCCTGGTTCAACCTTCAAGCCTATTACAGCAACCGCAGGACTTAACGAAGGCATTGTAAACGGTCAGTCAACCTACAGATGTCAGAGAAATTATAAGTACATTGATGTTGTAATGCACTGTACCGGCTATCACAACGACATCAGCGTAGTTGGAGCGCTCAAGGTTTCATGCAACATCTACTTCTATGAGCTTTCACAGAGACTTGGCATAGATAAGCTTGCTTCCTATGCCGGACGATACGGCTACGGAAAAAGCACCGGTATTGAATGCGGTGACACAGCAGGATATGTTGCATGCCCTAAAACGTATATCGAGCTTAATATGGACTGGACTGTAGGTCACCTTCTCCAGGCCGGAATCGGTCAGTCAGAAACAGCGGTTACCCCACTCCAGATGGCATGTGTTGCTTCAACGATCGCCAATGACGGAGTAAGATACACTCCTCACCTTGTGGACAGCATCTATGATTACTCAATGGATAATGTTATTGAGGAAAAAAAGGCGAAAACTGCTGACACAATAAAGCTCAATTACGATTATGTTTACGACTATGTAACAGAAGGTATGGTAGAGGCTTCAACCAACAATATCCCGGCGGAGCATTCCCTCAGCAACCTTGGTTACAGAGTTGCTATCAAAACAGGTACGCCTCAGTCGCCGAGAGGTACTGACTCATGTTTTATAGGCTTCGCTCCAGCTGATAACCCTAAAATTGCTTTCGCAGGAATCGTAGAGGGCGGAGAATACTCTAAATACATGATTCGCGACATTATACAGTCATATGAAAAATATTACGGCGAATTAGAATAAGATTTTTTAAAGGACGTGTTTATACGTCCTTTTTTGTTTAGTATCAACAAATATGAACCAAAAAAATCAGTCAGTTTGCATGATTTTATTATTTATTGAGATTTTTACTTTGAAAACGAATTTTTTTATGGTATAATAATAAAGTGAATTTATCATTTGAGGAGAGAATCAAAGCATCTATGTCAAAAATTATCACAGTCACTTCCGGAAAAGGCGGCACTGGGAAGTCAACTGTATGTGCCGGACTGGGATATGCTCTTGAAAAGCAGGGAAACCATGTTTTGATACTTGAGCTTGATTTGGGATTCAGATGTATGGATATTTTCTTCGGTATAGAAGATATGGTAAAGCACGATTTGTCTTCTGTGCTCAGCGGCAGATATACTGTTGAGGAAACTGTTGTAAGTGTTCCGGGAGCGGAAAAGCTTTCAATCATATGCTCCCCTGATAATCCATTTATAAACGTAAACTCCTTAAAGCTAAAAAAGCTTTTAACTGAGCTAAAAGAAAAATATGAATTTATAATCATTGATACCGGCGCAGGACTTTTAAAATGTGTTCTGGATATTGCCGATATGATCGATATTCTTCTCACAGCTGCAACTCCTGACAAAATCAGCATAAGAGATGCAGCCAAGGCTTCGGATAAATTTTATGAAAAAGGCTGTATAAATCAGCGTCTTGTCATTAATAAAGCTAATTCGGATTATTTAAACCTTGGCCTTGTAAAAAGCTTTGATGAGGTTATTGACAATACCGGGATTCAGCTCATTGGAGTGATCCCGGATGACAAAATGCTTGCAAAGGCTTTCGGAAAAGGCAGCAAGCTCTCAAAAAATTCTGTTTCCTTTAATGCATTCGACGCCATTGCAAGACGAATTAAGGGTCAGTATGTTCCGCTTACTGTATAAATAAGCTCATACCAGCGTAAAATTATAATACAAAGAAAAGTTTATTCAGCCGGAACGCTGACATTCAAATTATATAAGAATCAATCAGGTTCGGCGGCAGCCTTAAACGCTGATATACTCAAAACAATTAAATATACTACATACTTTATGTATAGAAAGGATTAAGAAATGACTATTGCTCTTATAGCACATGACTCAAAAAAAGAACTTATGGTGCAGTTCTGTATAGCTTACTGCGGAATTTTATCAAAATACAATATCTGTGCAACCGGAACTACTGGAAAGCTTGTCAGTGAAGCAACCGGACTTAATATACAGAGATATTTAAGCGGCTCACAGGGCGGCGATCAACAGGTATGCGCAAGAATATCCTGCGATGAAATTGATGTTTTGCTGTTTTTCAGGGATCCCATCAACCCAAAGGCAAGTGAGCCTAATGATATGGACCTTTTAAGACTTTGCGATGTACATAATGTACCTGTCGCAACAAATATAGCCACAGCAGAAGCTCTCATACTCGCTCTTGAAAGAGGAGATCTCGACTGGAGAGAAATCGGTCATCCTCATATATGATTCAGGCAAAATTCTCTACGTTTCAGAATTTGTCTCAAAAGAAATGCGTATGTATTTTTGTACATAATTTCTTTTCTTAAAAGGCAAATACTCTTAACGCAGCTATTGAACAAGAACGTTCTCATAGGAGAACGTTTTGTCAACTATATAAAACATGGCTGATGTTTGCTCAGTCAGATATGCCAATATATTTTACCCCGGGAGGTTTTTATGGCTCTTAGTATCAAGAGGCCTAACGGAACAGAAGACGTTACGCCTAAAAATATACATAAGTGGTATACCGTTGAAAAAACTGCACGTGAAACTGCGGAAACATACGGTTTCAAAGAAATACGCATACCTACATTTGAAAACACCGAGCTTTTTCAGCGCTCAGTAGGAGAAACTACCGATGTAGTTCAGAAAGAAATGTACTCGGTTATTGCCAAGGAAACAAAGTTTACTCTCCGTCCGGAGGGTACTGCCGGCACAATAAGGGCAATGCTCCAAAACGGTATGCTTAATGAAGCCATGCCTCAGAGAGCTTTTTATATACTTTCCTGCTTCCGCCACGAACGTCCTCAGGCAGGCAGACTTCGTGAGTTCCACCAGTTCGGACTTGAAATGGCAGGAAGTGAAAAGCCTTGTGCCGACGCTGAAATAATATCCCTTGCAAAGGATATTATTGACAGGCTGGGATTAAAAAATATTGAACTGAAAATCAATTCAATAGGATGCCCTTCCTGTCGTGCAGAATACCATAAAGCGCTTAAAGCCTATTTTTCCGATAAAAAGGATGAGCTTTGCGATACATGTAAATCAAGGCTTGAAAAAAATCCTATGCGTATACTTGACTGTAAAAGTCCTATATGCCAGGACATTGCAAAAGACGCTCCACTCATCATTGATTATCTATGCGACGAGTGCTCAGAGCATTTTGAAAAGCTCAAGGAATACCTTAAGGTAATGAATATTGAATATACAATAGACCCTAAAATCGTAAGAGGTCTTGATTATTATACAAAAACGGTTTTTGAATTTGTAACCACCGACATCGGCGCACAGGGTACTGTATGCGGAGGTGGAAGATACGACGGGCTTATTGAGCAGCTCGGAGGTCAGCATACCCCGGCGCTTGGATTCGCTATGGGTCTTGAAAGACTTATCCTTACAATGGAAAGTCAGGGATGTGAATTTATTCAGCCTGAAACATGTGATATTTACATTGCGCCAATGGACGAAAAAGCTGTACCAAAAGCCATTTCTTTGGCTAAAGCACTAAGAGATGAAGGCTTCTGGGCAGAGATCGACGTTGTCGGCAGAGGCCTTAAAGCTCAGATGAAATATTCTGACAAAATCGGAGCTGCTTACACTATGGTTCTTGGAGATAATGAGCTTGAAAGCGGCTGCGCTAAGCTTAAAAACATGAAAACCGGAGAGCAGATTGAAATTGCTCTTGACGATAAATTTACGGACAACTTCTCAAACATTGCTGTTTCGGATATGTACGGCAATGTTTTAAAGGATATGCAATGAAAAAATCCCATCTTAAAAAGTTAATTGCTCCAATTGTTATTTCAGCCATTACCCTGATTTATCTTATCGGCTATTTATTCCTGTTTGTTTTTACACCGGGAATGCCTTTTCTGATAAAGCTTCTTTTTGGGCTTCCGGCTATCGGACTTATTGGAGTTGTTATATTTGTATTTATTGAAAGATTAGAAGAAATAAGGAGCGGTGAAGAAGATGATATTAGTAAATACTGATTATATTACCGGCAAAGAGCTTGAAATGCTTGGTATCGTAAAGGGAAGCACGATCCAGACAAAAAATGTAGGCCGTGACATCACACAGAGCTTTAAAACCCTCATAGGCGGCGAGCTTAAAGCCTATACGGAAATGATGGATAACGCAAGAGCTTTGGCAACTAAAAGAATGGTCGATGAGGCTCAGGCAATGAACGCAGATGCAATTGTAAATGTAAGGTACTGCTCTTCAGCGGTAATGCAAGGCGCTGCCGAAGTAATTGCTTATGGCACTGCCGTAAAATTTAAATAGGGAGTTCTTTTAAAATGTCAGATAACATGAACGGCCTCAAACGCACACACTACTGCGGAGACGTAACACAGGCCGGTACTGAAGTCGTTGTAGGCGGCTTTGTTCAGAAAATACGAGATCTTGGTAATCTTATTTTTATTGATTTAAGAGATAAAACCGGTATTGTACAGCTTGCTTTCAACGATACAACGGACAGGGAAATATTCAAAAAGGCTGCATCATGCAGAAGCGAATACGTCCTTATGGCTAAGGGTATTGCTGAAAAGCGTGCAAGCGTTAACAAGGAAATTAAAACCGGAGAAGTTGAAATTATCGTTTCCGACCTCAGAATCCTTGCTAAGGCTCAGACTACGCCTTTTGAGATCACAAACGATACAAAGGTCAACGAGGAGCTAAGGCTTAAATATCGGTATCTGGACCTTCGCCGTCAGCCGTTGCAGCATAATCTTATTATGCGCCATAAAATCGCAAAGGCAGCAAGAGAGTATTTCTATGCAAACGACTTTACAGAAATAGAAACTCCGATGATGATGAAGTCCACTCCGGAGGGAGCAAGAGATTACCTTATCCCTTCACGAGTACACAACGGTAAATTCTATGCCCTTCCTCAGTCACCGCAGATCTATAAGCAGCTGCTTATGGTTGCAGGCATGGACAGGTATATTCAGCTTGCAAGATGCTTCCGTGATGAAGACCTGAGAGCTGACAGACAGCCTGAGTTTACACAAATCGACCTTGAAATGTCATTTGTTGATGTTGATGATATATTGCAGATGACAGAAGGATTTATCTCATATCTGTTTAAAAATGTTCTTGATATGGATATTCCTGTTCCTCTGCCAAGACTCAGCTATAACGAAGCCATGAACCGCTATGGCTCGGACAAGCCGGACACCAGATTCGGTATGGAGATTCAGGATATTTCCGATATGGTAAAGGACTGTGAATTCGGTGTTTTTGCAAATGCTGTTAAAGACGGCGGAAGCGTTCGTGCTATCGTTGCAAAAAATTCTTCCTCAGTACTTAGCAGAAAAGAAATAGACAAGCTTACAGAAATGGTTCGTGGAATCGGCGCTAAGGGCCTTGCGTATGTACGCTGGGTTGACGAAAAGCCATCATGTCCATTCTCAAAATTCTTTACGGAAGAAGAGCTTTCGGCTATTCTCGAAAAAATCGGCTGCTGCAAGGGTGATACCGCCCTTATAGTTGCAGACAAAAACAAAATTACGCTGCCTGTTTTAGGAGCGCTGAGACTTGCCGTTGCTAAAAAGCTCGATATGATCCCTGAGGATAAGTTCAATTTCCTGTGGATCACAGATTTTCCTTTCTTTGAATATGATGAGGATACGCAAAGCTATGTGGCTATGCACCACCCGTTTACTATGCCAAAGGACGAGTGCATACAGTACCTTGACAGCGCTCCGGAAAAGGTTATTGCAAAGGCATTTGACCTTGTTCTTAACGGTACAGAGCTGTCATCAGGTTCAATTCGTATTACCGATTATGAGCTTCAGCAGAAAATGTTCCAGTCCCTTGGACTTACTGATGAGGAGATCGAAGCAAAGTTCGGATTCCTTGTTGAAGCATATAAATACGGCGCTCCTCCTCACGGTGGTCTTGGAATAGGTCTTGACAGACTTGCAATGACAATGCTTCACGCTGAGAGCCTAAGGGATGTAACAGCATTCCCTAAGGTTCAGAATGCAAGCGAACTTATGTCAGAATGCCCATCAGCTGTGGACAAGGATAGCCTTGATGTTCTTGGCATTAAAGTTGCAGATACTGAAAACGAATAAACAAAAGCAGCCTTCGCAGCAATGCGCAGGCTGTAATATTAAGAACCTGTCTTCACAAGCATCCGCACAAATTCCTTATGAAGACAAGTTCTAAAATGGAGAAATCATAAAATGAGATTATGTATTGATAACGCTCTGTGCAGGGTTTTACGGAACAGGTCTGTACAGAGCAAAATCAACTGCTAATTCTGTTCCGAATTACCTTGCACACTAACTGAAAATAATAATAGTTAGGAGTAAGGTAAAATGAAAAAATTCTTTAACACATTGTCTGAAATGCGTTATTTTCTTATGCTTTGGTTCAGCCAGTCATTTTCTGCACTTGGCAGTTCAATGACAGCTTACGCACTTGTGATCTGGTCGTATAATCAAAAAGGCTCAGCGCTGACCACTGCAATGCTGATGGTTTGTTCCTATGCGCCGTATGTGCTTTTCAGCATATTTGCCGGCACATTATCCGATAAATGGAATAAGAAAAAAACTATGCTTGTCTGCGACAGCATATCAGCTATGACAACAGTAATTATAATGATCCTGCTGGAAACGGGAAACCTGAAAATACCGCATATCTATATAATTAACGCTATAAACGGTCTTATGAATACTGCACAGCAGCCGGCTTCTGAAGTAGCCGTTACAAGGCTTACGCCGGAAAAATTTTATCAGAAAATAGGCGGATTCCGATATCTCTCAAGCTCAATAAATTCAATCTTCACACCAATAATAACAACAGCTGTTATGGGCGTATTCGGAATGAAAACAGTCATATTTTTCGACCTGTTTACATTTAGTGCAGCATTTCTGATACTTCTGCTTTTTATAAAAATTCCGGAAGCTGACTCTTTTAAAAATAAAAATGAAAAATTTATTGCTTCTGTAAAAAGCGGACTTATATGGCTTAAAAAACAAAGGGGCATTTTTAATCTAATTATGTTTCTTTCAGCAATTAACCTTGTAGCCTCAATGTACAATGCAGCATTTCCTGCAATGATGCTTTCAAGAGAAGGCGGCTCGGAAAAAGCAATGGGAGTTGTAAATACGGTAATCGGAATATCAACTCTTGCCGGAAGTATTATTGCATCCGCTGTAAAGCCGCCTAAAAGTCGGGTAAAGGTAATATGCAGCTGTCTGCTGTTTTCAATGAGTACCGAAAATATTCTTCTTGCTTTGGGCAGAAATGTATGGGTATGGAGTCTTGGCGGCTTTCTTGGATGGATTGCAATTCCGATCATGAACACAAATCTGGACGCTATTATGCGTCTGAATATACCCGTTGAAATTCAAGGCAGAATTTATTCAGTAAGAAATTCACTTCAATTTTTTACGATTCCTGTAGGCTATTTTCTTGGCGGACTGGCTGTGGATTACATATGCGAGCCAATAATGTCTTCTCAGAAAAACAATATTCTTACCGCCCTTTTCGGCTGCGGTAAAGGCAGCGGAGCGGCTTTATTCTTCTTCATAATCGCCTTTATAGGAACCGGAGTATGCCTGTATTTCAAAAATAATAAGGACATACATTCAATTGAAAAGAAGTCTTTGAAGCATTTTAACAAATAAAATTAGCCCACGGAGGAGTATTTCCTCTGTGGGCTTTATTTCACGCTATAGCAACCGAGCGTTATATATCAGATGTCATTTGCTACGATCTCTTCAAGGGTTTCTCTCTTTACAACTACCCTTGACTGTCCGTCCTTAATAAACACAACAGGAGGTCTTGGGATTCTATTGTAATTTGAGGCCATTGAATAATTGTAAGCACCTGTTGCGCATACAGCGATAACATCCCCCGGCTCTACCTTCTGGAGTTTCATTCCCTCTCCAATAAGGTCTCCGCTCTCGCAACACTTTCCGGCAATTGTCACCTTGGTATCTCTTGGCTCCCCTGCCCTGTTTGCAACTAATGCTTCATACTCTGACTGATACAGAATATACCTTGGATTGTCGATCATGCCGCCGTCAATTGAAACATATGTCCTTATATCAGGAATATGCTTTACACCACCAACTGTATACAAAGTGATTCCGGCAGGTCCGGCAATTGAGCGTCCAGGTTCAATAAGTATGAACGGCTGCTTAATGTTAAGCTGATTACAGCATGACTTAACAACCTCTGATACCTTTTCCATATAATTTTCATACGGAACAGGATCGTTATCTTCCGTATACATTATGCCGAAACCGCCTCCAAGATTCAGCTCATCAACCTCAAAGTCAAGCTCTTTTTTGATCTTTGCGATAAATTCGAGCATTACCCTTGCTGCCTCCTCAAAAGGAGCTATGTCAAAGATCTGTGAACCGATATGACAATGCAGTCCCTTCAGGTGAATATGACTGCATGAAACTGCCTCTTTAACCGCTTCAAATGCCTCGCCTGTTTCAAGGGCAAACCCGAACTTGCTGTCAATCTGACCCGTCCTTATAAAATTATGCGTATGTGCGTCAACGCCCGGCTTGATCCTGAACATTATATTTGCTGTAACATTCTTCTTTTCAGCAATGCTGTTTAAGCGCTCCAGCTCAAAAATATTGTCAACTATGATTCTGCCGACGTTATTTTCAACTGCAAATTCAAGCTCCTCATCGGTTTTATTATTTCCATGGAAGCAAATCTTTTCAAAATCAGCGCCAGCACATTTAGCAGTATATAACTCACCTATAGAAACAACGTCAAGACCGATTCCCTCGCTCATCATAACTCTGCACATTTCCTTGCAGCAAAAAGCTTTGCTTGCATAACAAACGAGTCCCTTTCCGTCATAATACTTATCAATGCTGTTTTTGAAGCTTGCACAGTGCTTTCTTATAAGATTCTCGTCCATAACATAAAGCGGTGTGCCATACTGCTTTGCAAGCTCTACGGTATCGACTCCTCCGGCTGTAAGGTGTCCTTTTTCATTAACACTTAAATTTTCAGATACAAACATATCTCTCGTCCTTTCCATGAAGCTATATATCTTCCTCATCTTCAGCGGCTAAATCCTCAATGATTTCCCGAACTTGTTCCACTCCCTCAAAGGTCTGGGAGGAAAACGGGATTATGTGTATGTCATCAAAGTATGGTATCTCCTCTCGGAATCCCTCCATTCGTTCCATACGGGCAGTTTTTTTCAGCTTGTCCGCCTTTGTGAGGATTATAACAAAGGGCAGCTGAGTTTCAATCAGGTAATTTATCATCTGTATATCATCTGCCGACGGCGCATGGCGCATATCTATCAGCAGGAACACAAGTCTTATATCCCTGTCAGAGTTGAGGTAGCCCTCAATAAGCTCTGACCAGCGGCGTTTTTCAGACTTTGCAATTTTAGCATAACCGTATCCGGGAAGGTCCACAAAATACACATTTTCAAGTCCGTAAAAATTTATGGTAGCCGTTTTTCCCGGCACTGAGCTTACTCTCGCCAGATTTTTCCGGTTAAATATTTTATTTATAAGCGTTGATTTTCCCACATTTGAACGGCCAGCAAAAGCTATTTCCATTCTGCTGCACGGCGGAAGCTGTGAAAATGTTCCATATGCCGCAGTAAACTCTGCTTTGTTGTAATTCATAACGCCTCCTTACGAACGGACAGCAACACCGGCTGTATGCTCTCCGTTATCCTGGGAAATGATCATAACAGCGCCCTCGCTCCCCGGCTTTACAAGAGCCGTATCAAGAACCTGTTCCAGCTTTGAAGCAAAAACAAATTCAAGAGAAGCTTTAACGATCTCGTCAACTTCGTCCAGATCGCCTCTGTTTGCCTCCGGAATAATAACCGTCTTTATGCCTGCCTTATATGCAGCCATAGTCTTTTCACGAAGGCCTCCTATTGGAAGGACCTTTCCGTGAAGAGTGATCTCACCGGTCATAGCTACATCGCATCTTACAGGCATTCCCGACAGAGCCGAAACAAGAGCGGTAGTCATTGAAACGCCTGCCGACGGGCCGTCCTTAGGAACTGCACCCTCAGGGGCGTGTATATGTATGTCCTTTTCCTTATAAAAGCTTTTATCTATGCCATATTTATCCGCAACGCTTCTTGCATAGCTTACAGCAAGCTTTGCACTTTCCTTCATGACATCGCCCAGTGATCCGGTAAGCTCTATATTTCCCTTTCCATCCAGCACCAAAACCTCAAGAGGCATCAGGACACCGCCGACGGAAGTCCATGCAAGTCCGTTTACAACGCCAACTTCATTTTCCTTACTTCTTTCGTCCGGCAGATATTTTTTAGAACCGAGATACTTTTCAAGATTTTTAAGGGTAAAGGAAACACGCTTAGCATTGCCGGAAACGATCTCCTTAGCAGCTTTTCTGCACAAACCGGCAATTTTTCTTTCAAGGTTTCGTACACCGGCTTCCTTTGTATAAAAATCAATGATCGCATAAACTGCATCATCGCTTATTTTCATCTGTGAAGCCTTTAACCCATGCTTTTTTAGTTGCTTTGAAACAAGATGCTCCTTTGCAATATGGAACTTCTCTTCCCTTGTATAGCTGCTTAGCTCCACAACCTCCATTCTGTCAAGAAGAGGCGCAGGGATAGTGTCCAGCGTATTTGCAGTGGTTACAAACAAAGCCTCGCTCAGATCAAAAGGTATTTCAATATAGTGGTCACGAAACTCCTTATTCTGTTCGCTGTCTAAAACCTCCAGCATCGCTGAAGACGGGTCTCCCTTAAAATCGTTTCCCATTTTATCAATTTCATCAAAAAGAATCATAGGATTTTTTGAATCTGCCTGTTTCAGCGCAGTGATAATACGTCCCGGCATAGCTCCCACATAGGTCTTTCTGTGACCTCTGATATCCGACTCATCCCTTACACCGCCAAGGGAAACTCTTACATATTTTTTTCCAAGAGCTTTGGCGATCGAACGTCCAATAGAGGTTTTTCCAACGCCCGGAGGACCGACAAGACAAATGATCTGTCCTGTTACCTTAGGCATAAGACCATGTACCGCAATACTTTCAAGGATTCTTTCCTTAACCTTTTTCATGCCGTAATGGTCCTTGTCCAGAACCTTTTCTGCTTTAGAAATATCAAGCTTTGACTTTGTTTCCTTATTCCACGGCAATTCAAGAACCGTATCAAGATAGTTCCTTATTACAAATGCCTCCTGAGATGAACCCGGCATTTTTGTAAGGCGCTCAGCCTCCTTAATAAGCTTTTCAGTATTTTCATCGGAAAGCTTCAAAGCATATATCCTGTCCATATAGTCGTATGCTTCTTCATTGCCGTCGTCGTCTCCAAGCTGTGCAGAAATAACACGAAGCTGTTCACGAAGATAGTATTCACGCTGATTCTTGTCCAGATTTTCATGTACCTCATCCTGTATCTGCTTTTCCATTTCAAGGACTTCCACCTCACGTACAAGGCAGCCATAAAGCATACCAAGACGTGTAAGTATATTTGATTCCTCAAGGAGCAGCTGTCTGTCCCCAAATTCAAGATTTATATTGAAAACAATATTCTCAAAAAGCTTTACAGGATCATCCTGACACAGAACAGAGGCTGAAAGCTCGTTTGGCATTCTCGGTACAAGAGAGCTGTAGCGATCAAAAATATCCTTAACAGACCTTACGATAGCAAGAGTCTCAACAGGATCAGGCTTTGTACGGCCATAATTCGGGAGCTTTTTAACGGTACATTTTATCATTCTGCCGTCATTTTCAAATTCTGCAATCTTAGCTCGCTGAATACCCTCCACAAGCACTCTCATTATATTATCCGGAGTTTTAAGGGTCTGTCTTATCTCAGCGATAACGCCGATTTTGAAAAGGTCATCCTTTTCAGGACTTTCCACATAAACATCCTTCTGAGCAGTAAGAAAGATTTTTCTGTCATTTTTAAGAGCTTCTTCAACTGCGGCAACAGAAATTTCTCTTGCCACATCAAAGTGCATAACCATACCAGGAAAAGCAACAAGTCCCCTCATTGCAACCGCAGGCATAATAAGTTCTTTTTTTGTTTCTGATACTTCTGCCATTTTATATATATCACAGATAAAAAATCTGTTCTCCTTTCCAGATTAATAATACTAATCTTTAATCTCTCAGCAGACAAAGTCTATTGGAGAGCCGCCTAAACGGCGACAGTCAAAACCTATGGTTTTTGACAAGATTGTATTGAACGACTTCTTAGGCGGCTTCACCGCCACCGCCGCAATGCAGGCTGTCGCCTGGCGAGGATTTGCGACGCAGAATTACGGGATTTATATCGAAAGATATACCCAGTTTGGAATGCGGTGAGTATATTTGACAGTACACCTTATTATATAACATTTTCTCTCTTTTGGCAAGTGCAAAGTTAAGGCAACACCGCACAAAGATTGTGCGCAGATTGCGCAGTCAGATTTTTCGTCAGATTGCATAAAAAGCTCGCAGGCATACTGGCGTATGTCAAGAGATTTTTGTGTGATATGACGGAAAATATGCAAGCAAGATGTGTACAATCTTTGTGCGGTGTTGCCTTTACTTATTCTAAATTAAATAATGGCAGTTTTTCTTCTGTTTTATTTCAAATATTGCTATTTTTTCAAAAATGTATTATAATATACTAAACGTCAAAATTATTTTGACGTTTAGTATAAAAAATATTTTAAATGCCTCGCACATTCGCTCACTGCGTTCACTTCGTGCGTATCGGCAAATAGTAAACGCCAAATTAATTTGCCGTTTACTATAAATAATACAAATAAAAACAATAAGGAGATAACCTATGGATGGATTTCTTGAATTCATGAGCGAATTTGCCAATAAGCTTTCCGCATTCAAGGAAATTCTCAGCGCAGCTGCGCTGATTATTATTGACGTATGCGCTCTTGCGATCGTTGCGTTCTGCTCAAAAGAAAAAAAAGTCGTACAGGCTCAGTGGAGCAGAGCCGCAAGGCATATGATGCTGACGGATTACGATGAAAACTTCGCTTTCACTCTGAACTCCGAAGAGATTCTGATGGGAAGGCATATTTCAGTTGACCTGCGCTTCCCGGACATGTCAGTATCAAGATATCACGCAATGCTGACTCTTGAAGACGGAATATGGACGATCTCCGATCTTGATTCCAAATCCGGAACATATGTAAACGGCAGAAAAATAAAACAAATCCGCCTTAAACCCGGCGATGAAATAAAGATCGGTCAAAAAACACTGTATTTCAGAAGAAAGAGAGCTTGATATGTACAAAAACGGATTATCATATACCGGCGTTACATTTCTTACACTGCTGTCCCATATATCAATGCTGGCAATCGTCTTTGCCAAGGGAAACTACGACAGTATTCTTGCGCCGGTTATTCTGTCCGCCGTTATTATTGCGTCGGATCTAATATACTTTTTTATACTTAAATTTTTAAAGCAAAATACCTATACGATCGACTTTCTGCTTATAGGTATTCTGAACATGAGCGTTATTTTCCAGTCCTGCTTCGGCAAGGTGAGCTTTGCAACAAAGCACTTTATCTTTGCAATACTTGCCCTTGTATGCTGTCAGGCAGGCTTTAAGCTCACTCAGAATCACCGTATAATAGAAAGCCGCAAATACATCTTTTATGGCATTATAGGCGTCCTGATACTTTCAATCCTGCTTTTCACCGGAAGCAGAGGCATGTGGATCGACCTTGGCTTTATCACCGTACAGCCGTCCGAATTTATAAAGCCTTTCTTTGTCCTTGTCTGTGCAACCTCCCTTAAATATCAGCAGAATAAACACAGGGTACTGGGAATAAGGGTCGTTTACGATAACTGGATATTAATAGGAGTTACCGGGGTGATCGTCCTGCTACAGTGGTGGTGCCGTGATTTAGGAAGCCTTCCGACCTTTATGGCTGTGGCAGGCTGTGCATTCCTGTTCAGAATATGCTATCCTAAGGCTAAGCTGTCAAAAAAGCTTATAATCGGACTTTCAGTTTTAGGCGCTGCCGTTATTGTAATAGCCCTGAAATTTGCTCCGGGATATGTTCAGGAAAGACTTCATGTTGATATCTGGAGCGATCAGAACGGAACCGGCTGGCAGCAGTGTCAGGCTCTTATTGCAATTGCAGAGGGCGGCTGGTTCGGAAAGGGCCCGGGAAACGGCTCTCTATATAAAGTGCCGGCGGCAAACACCGATATTGTATTTGAGGCTATCTGTGAGGAATGGGGACTTCTTGTAGCTCTCCTTGCAGTGTTTATGATCATACTGCTCCTTGCCTCATCTATTATAAATACTCCGAGGTCTTATTTTCACACAACTCTTGCAACCGGAGCGTCCGCTGTGTTTATCGCTCAAATGGCGCTCAACATCTTCGGCTCATGCAATATGATACCGTTCACAGGAGTTACAATTCCATTTATATCACAGGGCGGAAGTTCCATGATGGCATGTGGGCTTCTTGCAGGCTTTCTTAAAGCAGGACAGGCAACGGTATTCCCTGTTCCCGTAAGGCCTCAACAGCCGCCTCAGGGCTATCCTCAGCAGAACAGGAGGGTTCAATAAATTATGAAAAGCATTAAAAGAGGAAATAAGCTAATAACAATGATGCTGTTTATTTTTCTTGTGGGAATGGGTCTGCTCATTTACAAGATTCAGTCAGAGGCATCATTCTATATAAGCCGTTCCGGCGTCAGAAACCTCGGCTATATCTACGATTGCAATGGCGAAATTCTTTTTGACGACAACGCCGAATCCGGCTCCTATGAATCCGGACATTTTAAGGATGTAGGTAATTTTATAGGCGATGCAAGCGGTCAGATGACCAATACCCTTGTGGCTAAAAACATGGAAAAGCTCAGCAACTACAGCTTCACATCAGGCATTCAAAATAAAGGCGGCAAGGCAGCCATATACTCTACTCTTGACCATTCGGCTAATGAAAAGGTTTATACAGCATTCGGCGGAAAAAACGGATGTGCAATAGCCTACAACTATAAAACCGGTGAAATATATGTCTGCGTCAGCAGACCCTCCGTTGACCCTTTAAAAGGCTATGAAAACCTTGAAGAGGGAAGTCTTCTGTGTAAGGCGTTTTATAAAACGGTTCCCGGCTCAATGCAGAAAATATCAACCACAATTGCCGCTGTAGAAAGCATGGGCACTGACGAGCTTGAAAGCAAGTCTTTCAGCTGCTCCGGAAGCTATACAAATAAAACCGGCGGAAAGATAAACTGCCATAACAGCTACGGACACGGTACACAGGGTATTTACGAAGGCTTTGCAAACAGCTGTAACCCTTTCTTCGCACAGCTTGTTGAAGATAATGCATTCAGACTTGACGATATTATCGAAACCTACAGAAATATGGGCTATGCAGTAAACGGAGACAAGGAAAGCAGATTTTCCATAGACGGTATTATGTGCCAGAAAGCCTCGACCGATCTTGAGGACAAAAACGATTTCAATACCCAGTGGGGCTGTATGGGTCAGGGCACTACTATGGTAAGTCCATGCCAGATGATGATGTGGCAAAGCGCAATTGTAAATGAAACCGGCGAAATGACAATGCCATATCTTATAGACAAAGTAACAAATGTAAGAGGCAGAATTACTGAAAAAGCTAAAACAGAATATTCTGACAGGCTCTTCTCAGTAACTGCCGCAAAGGAAGTAAAGGACATTATGCTCAGCAATGGCGAAAATTACTCCGGCAAGATCCCAGGATTTACAGTGGGCGTAAAAAGCGGTACTGCACAGGTGAAAAATGGCGCTGAGGAAAATTCCCTCCTTACCGGATTTGACACTGACCCCGATCACCCGATCGCATTCTGCATACTGATCGAGAACAGAACTTCAGGAGAAGTTTCAACAGATCAGATCGCAACTGTACTGCTTTCAAGTATTAAATAGTTTCTTGTCAAAGTGCACAATTTACCCGATGCTTTAATAGCAGTATTCACAGGATTATGCATCTAATCTTGACAATTTTACACAAAAAGGTTATTATATAATTAGCTATATACAATAAGAACAATGACAAATTCAAAAGCAAAATTTTAAACTTATTTTTTCAAGGAGGAATGATAAATGAAAATAAAAAAGAGACTTGCCGCCGCTGCTGCTGCACTTGCAATGGCTGTTGCAATCGTTCCGTCCAGTATGTCACTGGGCACATTTGCCGCAGTTGATGACTGTAACGATGACTGGCTGCATGCCGAGGGAAGCAGACTCTATGACAAGGACGGCAACGAGGTATGGCTTACCGGTGCAAACTGGTTCGGCATGAACTGTATTGAATATTCTCCGCACTATCTCTATGCTGGTGACATTGACGATATGCTTTCCGAGGTCGCTGACAGAGGAATTAACGTTATCCGTTTCCCTGTTTCCACCGAGCTTCTCCTTTCATGGAAGAATGGAACTCCATATCAGATAAGCTCAGGCGGTATGCAGGCTGTATATAATCCGCCGACAGACCAGGATGATGGTAATGGCGGTGTTGTCAAGGCGGGAACATACGGCAATCTCAACAAGGATTTTGTTGAGGCGGATGGAAAAACTCTCATAACAAGCGACAAAGGCTTTGACATTATTCTCCAGAAATGCAAAACCTACGGAATCAAAGCGTTTATCGACATTCACAGCCCTCATGCCGATAATTCTGGACATAACTATAATCTTTGGTATGGCAAGGAAACCACCGGAAACAACCAGGTTGCCGGCGGAACAATGGTTACCACTAAAATATGGCAAGATACTCTTGTGTGGCTCGCAGATAAGTATAAAGACAATGATACGCTTATCGGCTATGACCTTAAAAACGAGCCTCACGGAAAGGGACCAGAGGGTGACAAGGCTGCAAAGTGGGACGGCTCGACTGATGAAAACAACTGGGCTTATGCCGCTACAAACTGCGCCGACGCAATTTTGGACGTAAACCCTAACGCACTTATTTTTATCGAAGGCGTTGAACAATCCATGAGTGGCGCTATGCCCGGCGATTACTGGGGCATAGCGGATAGACGTGACAATTCCCCTTACATCGGAGCATGGTGGGGCGGAAACTTCCGTGGCGCAAGGGAATATCCGATCAAGCCAAAACACGGCACAAGCCAGATAGTTTACTCTCCTCATGACTATGGTCCGTCGGTTTATGCACAGACTTGGTTTAACAAAGATTTTACAACTCAGACTCTCCTTGACGATTATTGGTATGACACATGGGCATATATCAATGCCGAAGATATCGCTCCGGAGCTTATCGGTGAATGGGGCGGACATATGGACGGCGCTGAAAATCAGAAGTGGATGGAGCTTCTCCGTGACTATATGATAAGTAACCACATAAATCACACTTTTTGGTGTCTCAATACAAACTCAGGCGATACAGGCGGATTGTGGAAGAATATCTCATGCGGTCAACAGCGTGGTTCTACAAATATCGACTGGGAAGAAGAGAAATATGCACTTATGGAGAAGTCGCTCTGGCAAACTCAGGAAACCGGAAAGTATATAGGTCTTGACCACCAGATTCCTCTTGGAAAAAATGATACTGGTCTTTCCCTTTCAGAGTTTTATGGCAGCTATGCTTACACCGAGGGTAGCAACCTTGACGGCGGAACAGTTCTTTCGGATGGTCCTAATACGACGAATTCTCAGGAAACAACACCTGACAAAATCATTTACGGCGACCTTAACAACAGCAAAAAGGTTGAAGTTGCAGACCTTGTAATCATGAACAAATACCTCACTAAGGAAATCGAAACAATTGAAAATGCTGCGGCTGCTGACGTTAACGGCGACAATGTAATTAATGTGTTCGACTCAATATTTATCAGAAAATACTTACTTGAGCAAATTTCAAGCTTCCCGGCAGATAAAAAGTAAATAATCTCAAAAAAGGCTCTCATCATAAGATGGGAGCCTCAGTTTATCAAAAATCCCCGATTCCGGAATAGAAATCGGGGTTAAAATGTTAATTAACAAAAGAATTTACATTATTAATACAGCAAAAAAGCGGACCTGCTGTTGCCGGACACGCAAAATGCAAAAAAGTGACACGCAAAATGCAAAAAATACCGTTTTAAGGCTAAAAAAATAACC
>CANPXN010000001.1 GCA_947586185.1 uncultured Clostridia bacterium | reverse complement strand
TAAGGCATCTCGTTACCGTATGCGTCCTTTGCAGAAATAACCCTTCCGTCAGTACCCGAAAGATAATCGTCATACTGATATTCAAGTCCGTACTGTCCCTCGCCGTCTCCGTTTGTAAATCCTATAACAGAGGCTGCAAGATCGTCCTGAGGATAATATCTTTTTGTATCCTCCTCAATGGAAATTGAGTTCATTCCCTTGTCTGCAATAAAAGCGATTATTTCATCTGCAACAGGCTTTTCCACCTGAGTTTTAAGAATCTTGTACTGAGTGTTTTCACCCATTGCCTCAATAATATCGTCCTGTGATATCTCAAGCTTCTCAGCAAGAAATTCGACTATTTCATTTTTAACTTCCTGAGCATTTACAATTACCGCATCCTGTGCAAGCTTTCCGGCAGCCTTTTTCTTTTCCTGACTTTTCTGGTTTTCCTCCATAGTAGCCATTTCCTCCTGGAAAAGGCTTGGGTCCATATAGATTTTATAGACCGTTGCGCTCTGAGCAAGGATTACGCCGTTTGTATCATAAATAGAGCCTCTGCTTGCGGATATAGTGATAGAACCGAAATGATACTCATTAGCCTTCTCCTGATAAAAGCTGTTATCCAGAACAGATACGATAAAAAGCCTTATAATTATAGCGGCAGCAGCAAGCATAAGTGCTCCCAGCACCACACGGTTTGTACGTTTTTTCATTGTAACCGTTGGTTTGTCAGCCATTTTCACCACTCCTCCAAACAGAATAAGGCAGGGATATTCCCATATTCCCCGCCTGACGAACACACTTATTTTTATAATAAAGTATACATATGTGCATGTATATTTAATTATAAAAACATACCAATAATTAACCGCCTAACCGGCAAATAATTTATTTAGGAAACTGAACTGTACCATGTCCGATACAGTTCGTTTCCATATTTCGTACACCCGTTTTGCAGTCCCTTTTAACGGCAGCGCTTATTTATATCTGACTGCCTCCAGCTTTCTGTTAAATATATGCCATTAGCCGAATATATATTCTATAAACCTGTTAAAACCGTCCTTGATTTTAACAAAAACGTTTTTTTCCTCCTCCGGAATTTCAACAACATCATCTGTCTGTGTCTGAACATACTCGATCTGGGAGTTATCAAGCTTTTGAAGTCCAAGGACCTTTGAAGCATATTCCTCCACATTTTTAAGAGTCATTCGGCTTTCAAGCTCGGATTTAAGCCTTACATTTTCACTCTGGATAATTTCAAGCTTCTGATTCTCCTCAGAAATCTGATTATAGACCTTACTGTTTTCAACCTTCGCATAAAGCACACAGAAAACCACCGACATAGCGGCAACAGCTGCCACAAATATCTTAAAAACTGAGCCTTTCTTAGGAGTAAACTTCTTCATACTGATGTCAGGCGCATATTCATGCTCAGGTTCAGCATGCTGATATTCTTTTTCCGGCTCATACTGCATTTCTTGCTCAGTTGTATTATATCCCGGTTTATGGGGATTGTCCTGCAGAAAAAAGTCATATGCTGAATTGTCTCCTGCCATAACAAAGCACCTATCTCCTTTCAATAATTCTCAGTTTAGCACTTCTGCTTCTGTTATTACGCTCAAGCTCCTCCTGTTTTGCTTCGATAGGCTTTCTGTTAACAAGCCTTCCTTCCGGCTTTCTTCCGCATACGCACTGCGGAAAATCCGGCGGACATATACATCCCTTGCACCAGCCTGCAAATCTTTGCTTTACAAGTCTGTCCTCAAGTGAGTGAAATGTTATAACCGCAAGCCTTCCTCCAAGTTTAAGGCAGTGAAAGGCTGCATCAAGACCGACTGACAAATGTTCAAGCTCTCCGTTAACAGCAATTCTGATCGCCTGAAAGGTTTTTTTACAAGGATTTTTTTCACGTCTTACTGCCGCTGGAACACTTGACTTAACTATCTCCGCAAGCTCCAGCGTTGTTTTTACCGGATAGGTCTGTCTTGCCTTTACAATATTTGCAGCGATCCTGCGAGAAAATTTCTCCTCGCCATATTCAAAAATAATCCTTGAAAGCTCTTCCTCCGAGCATCCGTTAACGATGTCATAAGCGCTTGTGCCCTCTCTGCTCATACGCATGTCAAGAGGAGCATCGCTGTGATATGAAAAGCCTCTTTCAGGCGTATCAAGCTGGTGGGAGGAGACGCCTAAATCCATAAGGATCCCATCAACCTGCTCTACCCCAAGCTCGTCAAGAACTGTTCTTATATCGGAATAGTTGCTTTTAACGACCTTTGCATTATATCCCTTTAGTCTTTCCGAAGCTGCCTCAACAGCATCAGGGTCACGGTCAAGGGCAATAAGTCTTCCGCTGTCTTTAAGCTTCTGAGCTATATGGACAGAATGACCTGCTCCTCCGGCTGTAGCGTCAACATATATACCCTCCGGTTTTATATCAAGCCCGTCTATGCTTTCGTTAAGCAGCACCGATACATGAGAAAATTCCATATACACCACCTTATACTAATTCATTATCGCTTTGTAGACAAAGCTGCAAGATTGATGATGAATTAGTATTATATGCCAAGACTCTGCATGGCAGCAATCATTGCTTCCATATTCACACTATCCTGCTGTTTCTCCCACAGCTCCTTATCCCAGATCTCTGCCTTGTCGTCAAGTCCTATCACTACGACATCTTTGGACAGTCCGGCAAATTTTCTTAAATCAGCCGGAATAAGAACACGTCCCTGCTTGTCCGGAACAAGCTCTCCTGCACCGGAAAAGAGCCATCTTTTTATGTCAAGGCCGCCCAAAGAGTCCGGCAAAGACGCAACCTTGTCTGCAAGGTTATCCCACTGTTCCTTTGAATATATCGTAAGACACTTTTGGTTAATACATTTGGTAACGTAAAATTGACTGCCGAGAATATCCCTTAGCTTAGTCGGAAAGCTCATTCTGCCTTTTGCGTCTATATTATGATGATATGTACCCATAAGAGCATCCAAAGCCATTCCGACACCGCCTTTCAGAAATATTTACACAGTTCTGCCACAAAATTGGAATTTTTACGTTTTTTTACCACACTTCACCACCGTGTAAATACTATTATAATACAAACCTGAAAAAAGGTCAAGAAAAAAAGAGTCAAACCTAAAATAAAAGATTAAAAATCTGTCCATGTTTTTTGTCTATAATAAACAAACAAGCCCGGTGAATTTACCGGGCTGTCACACAATATAACTGACGCTTATGCCCCCGCCTCTATAGGCTGAGGAGCTAAGCGCTCTAAAGCGCCGTTGCAATCGTCGCACGCTGATTAAGCCAGCTTATCAGCGCTTGCTCCGATTTTAATGGCACAAAGCAAAACATTTTACATATCAGAGAAAGGATATTTTGCATGTCCTTTTGTATACTCTTCCTTATAGTAAGAGAAAACATACGAGGCGTCCTGGGCGGTAATTTTAGTATTTCCCCTTGTACTGTCTACATTGGCAATAAAGATTTTCCAATTACTAAACTTTCCGCTCTGGCCCTTATATATCCTCTTGTATTCGCTGAATATTAAGGATGCGTCGTTTGCGGAAATTTTTCCGTCCTGGTTCACATCTCCCCTGAGTCCGACCTTTACACTGACTTCTCCCTCGTCCTCTCCGTAAACCTCAATAGGCACTGCCTTTAGCTTGTCCTTATAAACCTGCTCAGGACTTGCTCCAAAGGAAAATTCAACAGGATTCCCATCAATATCCGTTACTGTCACAGTACTGTGGTCGAAGGAAAGCATGTCTGAATAATACCACTGATTTCCCCTTGCATCAATGAGATACTTGATAAAATTGACGTCGTTTCTTCTGGCATATATATCCATTCCAGAATCTGCATAGCCATAAACCTCGGCAGTACAGTTTTTAAACGCATAGGTTCCCACAGCATCAACTGATTCCGGAACATACATTTTCTTGATACCTTTACAGTTCATAAACGCATATTCACTAATCTCTGAAATATAAGCCGGAACAGAATATTCCTCCAGACCCTCGTCACTGAAACATCTTACAATCCTTGTCTTATCAGCGCTGTAAACAAAATATTCATCGGACTTATAATAAGGACTGTTTTCAGAAATATTTATTTCAGCTATACTGCTCTGAAGATACGGCAGGCAGGCAATATTACTGATACCTGCACCCACATTTATGACAGACAGCCCCAAACAATCCGCAAAAGCGTCAGAAGCTATATCCGTAACGCCGTCCGGTATTGTTATAAAGCTAAGCTTATTAAGTCCCATAAACGCCTTTGAGCCGATCTGCACAAGACTCTCCGGAAGTGAAACGCCGATTATTCCGCTTTGACCGCTGAATGCACCAGCGGCTATTCCAACTGTTCCCTCCTGAATTTTTGCAGAAGAGTCCTCAGGCGCTGTGCCGTTATATGTATAGACGTTTTTTCCTATGTATATTATACCATCGGGCTGAGCTGCAAGCCATGATGTATCCTTAAAAACATCGCTTTCAAGTCCCCTTACAGTATCAGCCATATCAATGTCCACAAGATTTGTACAGCCGCTGAACGCACCGTTTCCTATATACGAAACCATACCCGGTATCTTCACTTCCCATATCCCGGTACAGCCGCAGAAGCTGTTTGCTCCTATGCTTGTAACCGTATCCGGAATTTCAACCGCTGTCATTTCACTGCATCCGTTAAAGCAAAGAGGCGAAATACTAACCGTTCCCTCTTTCAGTATCACATCCGTTGCCTCCGGCATTTTGCCCTTATACTTATACGCAACACTGCCGCAGTAAACAAGACCGTTGTCAAGGGAATCATACCAAAGAGTGTTTTCAAAAGCGGACGCTCCAACGCTGCTCAAACTGCTGCTGAATGTAATATCCTTCAACGCCGTACAGTTCATAAACGCTCCTGTTCCTATTTTGGAAACGCCCTCTGGCATAATAACAGACTCTATCAAAGCACAGCCCATAAAGCACCTTTCCGAAACAAAAGTAATATTCTCAGGAAGTCTGCTTACAGCAAGGGAGCTGCACCCTGCAAAAGTATTTTTGCCGATATAGGAAACTCTGTCCCAATTTATTTCAGCAAGAGCGGAGCAGTTTTCAAAGGCTCTGTCCCCAATAGTCACTACACTATCCGGCAGTATGACCCTTTCAATGCCCGTCTTTCCGGAAAACGCTCCCATACCGATCGAAGTTACAGGCCGTCCCGAAAGCTCAGCCGGTATATGGATCTCCGGCAAATCAATATTAACAGAGGTAATTACAGCCTCCTTTTCATTTATGGCATAAATTATACCCTCATGGTTTACAAGCTGCTCAAACAGCTCCGACGGAATCGTTTCAGCATTAACCGAAGTGAGCGCCGGTACAGAGCTAAAGCTCATTATCATCATAACAGCGATCCACGCTGCTGCATGTTTAATTTTATGCAAAAAATCACACTTTCTGTAAAAATAATTGTTTTTATTATACTATAATATTGTCGAAAATGCAAGTGCAATGTTTTCCATATCACAGAAATCAATTTTTGAAACACTATGCGGTGGACTCTGTCCCCCGCACCCCCTGCTAAAGGGACAAAGTCCCTTTAGAATCCCGATTCAATTCTATTTTCATCCCTTAAAGGGACGAAAATAGAATTGGAAGAAAACTAAAAAACTTTTTCTTAACAAAAATATAGGGATAGAATATACTAAATCTTTAAAAAATTGATTTCCGTGTTTCCACATACAAATATAAAAAGGCGCTCCCCGAATCCTGTAACAGGGAGCGCCGCCGTAAAGCATAAGTGTTTATTCTTTTATAACATGAATATCAATAATACTCCTAATAGCTGAATACAGATGCGGCTTATATTTTTCAAGGGGCACAGGCTCGTCATATAGTATCACACTGTAGCAAGTTGAGCTTACAAGCTCAATTATCATAAACAGCATTGTTTCAGGCTCTGAGATATTGTTTCCGCAGTCGGAAATCATTTTATTATATACTTCAAGAAAATTTATATCCGACTCAAGAACGTTTTCCGTAAGGGCATTTTTAAAAACTCCCCAGCTGAGATTTTTGGCAATAAACCTCAGCAGCAGCTTGTTTTTGTTCAGCTGATTTATAATGTTATCAGCCAAAAAAATAATTTTATCAGAAAGCTCTACCATGCCGGACTTTTCCATATCCTCTGTAGCGTTTTTGAATATTTTGCTTGATTTGTGCGCTATCAGCTTGTTTATTATGTCATACTTGTCCTTAAAATAAAGGTAAAAAGTACCCTTTGCAACACCAGCCTGCTGTGAAATTTCAGATATGGAGGTCTTGCTTGTTCCTTTAGCTGTAAAAAGCTCAAAGGCGGAATCAAGGAGAGCCTCCATTTTAAGCTGTTTTTTTGCGTCCAGTTTGCCCATTTAATCACATCCTTTTAAATATTATATTATGCCGGTTCCCGTATGTCAACCGTTAAAAATGACCAATAGTCAGTTAATTGGTCATGCCGTTTTTGTGAGAGCATACAAAATAATGACCGACGGTCATTTTTCTTTCTGAAAAATATTGACTATCGGTCATTTTATGATATAATTAAGGCATACAAAAATGACGAACGGTCATTTTGATGAAAGGATGATCTTTATGGTAAAGCTGGGAAAAAAGATAGTAAAGTATCATATACCTATATTGATAATAAGTGTTCTTCTGCTTATACCTTCAGTTATAGGCTTTGTGAATACAAGGGTAAATTACGATATACTTAGCTATCTTCCCGATAATATTGACACAATGACTGGTCAAAACATTCTTATGGATGATTTCCACAAGGGTGCATTCTCAATGTACATCGCCGAGGGCATGGAAGAAAAGGATGTAGCTGCCCTCAAGAAAAAAATTGAAGATGTTGACGGAGTGGCAGACGTAATATGGTACGACTCACTAATGGATCTGTCAGTACCTATGGACGTGATCCCTTCAAAGCTCAGCGAAGCATTCAACAGCGGTGACGCTACAATGATGGCGATTTTCTTTGAGGATACAACATCAGCAGACGAAACTCTTGAGGCAATTGACGCTATCAGGAAGCTGTCCGACAAGCAGTGCTTTTTAAGCGGAATGTCAGCAGTTGTTGATGACATAAAAATTCTCTCTGAAAAAGAAACCGTAATGTATGTTATAATTGCAGCAGTTCTTACATCTATAATACTTGCATTATTTATGAATTCGTTCCTGCTGCCTGTATTCTTTATGCTCAATATAGGAATGGCGATCATATATAATCTTGGAACGAACATATTCCTTGGTGACATATCCTTTATTACCCAAGCTCTTGCGGCAGTTCTTCAGCTTGCCGTAACAATGGACTATTCAATATTTCTGTGGCACAGCTACGAGGAACAGCAGGTAAGATTCAATGGAGATAAAAAGAGAGCAATGGCTCATGCAATATCCGCTACGATCTCCTCAGTTTCCGCAAGCTCCCTTACAACAGTAGCCGGATTTATTGCTCTGTGCTTTATGACCTATCGCCTTGGCTTTAACCTTGGTATCGTAATGGCAAAGGGTGTTGTGTTCGGTGTTATAGGCTGTGTTACTATACTGCCTTCAATGATCCTCGTATTTGACAGGGCTATAGAAAAAACAAGCCACCGTTCGTTTATACCTGATCTTAGCAAGGTATCGGGATTTGTAGTAAACCACAGCTGGATATTCATTACAGTGTTCCTTGCACTTCTTGTACCGTCTGTTTACGGATATATGAATACAGATGTTTACTACAATCTTGACACAACGCTTCCGAAGGATCTGGCAAGTATTCAAGCAAATGAGGAGCTTGCCGAAAAGTTCGACATGAATGCAACCCATATGGTTCTTGTAGATGCGAATATGGAGCCTCGTGACGCAAATGCAATGCTCAGTGAGATAGATAATGTTAACGGCGTTAAGTGGGCGCTGGGACTCGATTCAGTTTTAGGTCCGAATATTCCAAGAGAGGTAATTCCTGAATCACTGACAAACGCGTTGAAGAGCGACAAGTGGCAGCTTATGCTTGTTACCTCAGAGTATAAAACAGCATCCGACGAAGTAAACGATCAGGTTGATGCAATAAACGGAATTGTCAAAAAGTATGACAAAAACGGTATGGTTATCGGCGAAGCTCCTTGTACAAAAGACCTTATAGATATAACCGATACCGACTTCAAGGTTGTAAGCGCAATTTCAATTGCCGCAATATTCCTTATTATACTTGTTACATTCAAGTCAATTTCTGTTCCTGTTCTGCTGGTTATAGTAATTGAATTTGCTATTTTCATAAATATGGGCATACCATGCTATACAAATACGGTTCTTCCGTTCATAGCTTCAATAGTAATCGGAACGATACAGCTTGGTGCAACGGTTGACTATGCGATCCTTATGACGAACAGATACCGCCGTGAACGCCGCCTCGGCAAAGAAAAGAAAGAGGCTGTTACAATTGCTCTGAGTACATCTATTAAATCTATAATAGTCAGCGCTTTAGGATTCTTTATGGCAACGATCGGTGTTGGAATATACTCAAGCATAGATATGATCGGTTCTTTGTGCAACCTTATGGCAAGAGGCGCAATAATCAGTATGTTTGTGGTTATATGCCTGCTTCCGTCATTCCTTATGATATTTGATAAAATCATTCTCAAAACGAGTATCGGCTTTAAGCCGGACGCTGAGATGCAGGCAAATCAGCCTGACAATAAATTCATCAGCAGCGAAAAGATAAACATTACCATTAACAAATAACTGGAGGGCTAAATTATGAAAGCTTATATGAAAGTAATAGCAGCAGCTGCTGCAATAGCAATAACAACCTCGTCCACATGCGTATACGCTAAATATAACGGAAAAGGAGATGCTGAAAAGGCTTCTGAAACAACCAAAAAAACAGATTCCGCAAAGCCGGTAAAAACAAATGAGGATGGAGTAAAGGCATCAAAGGAAGAAACCGTTTATCTTCTTGCAGACGCTGTGGGAAATGTAAACAAAACTATAGTAAGCAGCCGACTTAAAAATCCTGACGGACTTGATATAATAGATGACTGCTCGGAGCTGAGCGATATTGAAAACGTAAAGGGATATGAAACCTTTTCTCAGACCGGAAACGATATAATCTGGAATGCAGCAGGAGAAGATATATACTATAAAGGTACGACCGATAAGAAGGCTCCTATATCTGTAAAAGTAAGCTATACTCTTGACGGAAAGGAAATCACTCCTAAGGAGCTGGCTGGAAAAAGCGGAAAGGTAAAAATTCGCTTTGACTATACAAATACCAGCAAGGAAAGCGTCAAGATCGGCAGCGATAAAAAGAACAGTGATATATACACTCCGTTCCTTATGGCGTCAACCTTGATTCTTGATAATAAAAAGTTCTCAAACATTGAGGTAACAAACGGAAAATGCGTTTCCGACGGAAACAGGAGCGTTATTGTAGGAACTGCTCTTCCGGGTCTAAAGGAAAGCCTTAACATTGCTGATGATTCAGCTATTAATATTCCGGACTATTTGGAGATCACAGCTGATACTGCTAAATTTTCAATGGGCGAAACAATGACTGTTGCAACAAACAGCATTTTCAACAATATTGAAATAGATGACAAAACAGATCTGAGCGAGCTTTCAGACAGCCTCGGAGAACTGAGCGATGCATCTAAAAAGCTTGTTGACGGCAGCGGAGACCTTTACGATGGACTTAAAAAGCTTTACTCCTCAACAGGGAATCTTTCCTCCGGCGTTGACAGCCTTTATTCAGGCTCTTTAACTCTCCAGAGCGGCGTTAAAGAACTTTCAAGTGGACTTTCCCAGGTATCTTCCGGAGCTAAGACCCTTTCGGACAATATAGGAAAATTTGCGGACGGTCTTTACAGTGCAGTTGACGGTGCAAACAAGCTAAGTAAGGGAGCCGGCGATATGAAAAGCGGGGTAAATTCCCTATACGAAGGCGCTAAAACCGAATCCGCCGGTCTTTCAACACTTTCCTCAGGACTTGATACAGCAGCTTCTTCACTTAACCAGACCATAAGCTATAACGAACAGGTCTTATCAGGACTTAAACAGGCATATGCAGCTGCGCCAAACGACAGCCTTGCAACAGCAATAGGAACTCTTGAACAGACCATTTCCGCACAGAAACAGATCGCAGCGTCAATGTCCTCCGGCGGAGAGCTTAAATCCGGCGCTGACAATCTTGCAGCAGGAGCAGATAAGATTGCAGACGGAGCGGCATCCTTAAAAGACGGCGTATCTTCGATTTCCAGCGGAGCTTCCAGCCTTTCAGACGGACTTAACAAGCTCCGTTCAGCTATAGACAAGATCGCTGACGGAGGCGACAGCCTTTATAATGCGTCTGTAAAAGTAAGCAGCGGTTCAAAGAAGCTTGTAAGCGGTACAGGAACTCTTGTAAGCGGCACTTCCACACTTAAAAACGGAACCAAATCGCTTACTGACGGCGTAAAAAAGCTTCGTGACGGATCAAAGGATTTAAGCGACGGTATGACCGAATTTAACGAAACAGGCATACAAAAGCTTGTAACTGCCTTTGACGGAGATATTCAGGGTCTTATGGACAGAGTTTCAGCTATTGCCGAAGTTTCTAAAGACTATACAAACTTCGGAGGCATTTCAGGAGATATGGAAGGCTCCGTAAACTTTATAATTAAAACAGATAGCATTGGCTGATATCATATGCAAAAAGCCGTCGGAAGCATATCCGGCGGCTTTTTTGTATTGAACTTTAACACACGGTATGATATAATTATCATATTGATCTATGTGTATTGGAGAAGGATTTTTAATGAGATATGAAAATGTCTTTCCTGGAAGCTTTATTTCACGTCCGAACCGATTTATTGCTTTAGCGGAAATCAACGGTACGGAAACAGTATGCCATGTAAAAAATACAGGAAGATGCAGAGAGCTGCTCGTTCCCGGTTGCGGTATTTTTTTAAGCAAGTCTGATAACCCAAAACGTAAGACAAAGTATGATCTAATTGCCGTCCAAAAAGGTAAACGTCTTATTAATATGGACAGCCAAGCTCCAAATAAGGCTGTAATGGAATTTATCCCGAAGCTTTTCCGCAATGTAACAGTCATAAAGCCGGAATATACATATAAAAATTCCAGATTTGATTTTTATTTAGAAACTGACCGTGAAAAAATCTTTCTTGAGGTAAAGGGCGTTACTCTTGAAGAAAACGGTGTAGTAAGATTTCCTGACGCTCCCACTCAAAGAGGCATAAAGCATGTTTCTGAGCTTTCGGGATGCGTAAAAGAAGGCTTTTCAGCATATGTGTTCTTCGTAATACAAATGGAGAACGTTCGCTATTTTGAGCCAAATGACCGTACCCATAAGGAGTTCGGAGACGCCCTGCGTGATGCGGCATCACATGGAGTTGGAATAATTGCATACGACTGTAAGGTAACTGAAAATACTCTTGAAATAAAAGATCCAGTGGAGGTAAGACTTTAAATGAGCGTAAAAGCAATAGTATATGAATCTGAAACCGGGCATACAAAGCGTTATGCTGAAATGCTTGGAGAAAAAATTGATCTGCCTGTTTATACAATAAAAGACGCTAAAACAGGACTTGAAAAGGACAGCAGCATAATTTTTATGAGCTGGATCGCTGGCAGAAAGCTTGTAAAATTCAGCAAAGTCAAAATGTATAATACCGCTGCAATATGCGCGGTAGGAATGTCGCCTCCGGATCATTCCGGAGAGATACTTGACGAAATTTCAAAAAGCTGTGGTATCGAAAGAAAAAACATATTCTATATGCAAGGCGGAATCAGCATAAATAAACTCCATGGCATATACAGGATAATGATGAACGCTATGCTGTCGGCAGTTGAAAAGGCGTCTGAGAAAGACAGCAAGGCAACGGTAAATCAAGAAATGGCAAGCATGCTCAAAGGCGAAAAGGACTTTGTTGACGCCAAAAATCTTTTCGGTATTGTTTCATGGTTCAAAAAGCAGAAAGAAGCGGATAAGGCATGTACATTAAAAGAATATGACCAAGCTTGACAAGGGGTTTAAGGTATATAGCGCAAACCGATAAATCAAATAATATCATTTTTGCATAGCTAAATTCGAGAAAAAGCCCTTGACTATTTCCATAAAATATGTAATAATAAATCATAATTATTTTAAGGAGATAAATTAATGGAATCATTAGTAAACTGGTTTACAGAAAATCTGGACGGGCTTCCTAAGGAATGGATCGTATTTATAATTTCCATGTTTCCTATCCTTGAGCTAAGAGGAGGACTTATTGCCGCAAGATTGCTTATGGGATCTGCTGAAATGATAAAAGCGATTTTTATCTGCTTTGCAGGAAATATCCTGCCGATTCCGTTTATACTGCTTTTCATCACAAAAATCTTTGACAAATTAAAACAAACAAAACGTTTTAAACCTATGGTTGAAAAGCTTGAAAGCAAGGCAACTGGCAAAAAAAGCAATACTATCAGAAAGTATGAGTTTATCGGTCTTATTCTCTTCGTGGGGATACCTCTTCCGGGAACCGGAGCGTGGACAGGCTCTCTTATAGCGGCTCTGCTTGGAGTCAAGCTTAAAAAATCTATTCCGGCAATATGTATAGGACTTGTAATGGCAACTACTATCATGTGCATCGCTCTTTACAATCCTTGGCTGGGCAAGCTTTTAGGGGTATAACCGACGCACGCTGATTAAGCAAGCTTATCAGCGCTTGCTCCGATTTTAATATAACAGTCGCAAAACTGCTGTACATTAAAATGTGCGGCAGTTTTTCTTTTAAAATTTTACAAAAGGTATTGACAAGTTTTCTTTTCAGTGCTATTATAGTATTATGGTTAGTTACTCAACTAATTAACCATATCAGGAGGAAAATTCATGAATATTAATTTTGATAATGACAAACCCATTTTCCAGCAGATCGCCGAGGGGATAGAGGATGCAGTTATTACCGGTGCATTCCAGGAGGAAAGTCAGATCCCCTCGATCACGGAAATATCTGTACAGTACAAAATAAATCCGGCAACGGCGCTTAAAGGCATAAATATCCTTGTTGATGAAAACGTTGTTTATAAAAAAAGAGGTGTAGGTATGTTTGTTGCAAAAGGAGCAAGGGAAAAGCTAAGGCAAAAACGGCGCAATGCATTTTTTAAAAGCTATATCGAAACAATGCTTGCGGAGGCAGATCGGCTCGGCTTTACAAGGGATGAAATAATAGCTATGCTAAAGGAGGATGACGAAAAATGAGCTGTATTGAAGTACAAAATATAACTAAATGCTATAAGGGTACCAAAGCGCTGGAGGACGTGAGTCTGCGCTTTGACGAGGGCAAGATATACGGTCTTCTGGGAAGAAACGGAGCAGGTAAGTCCACTCTTCTAAAAATAATATCCAACAGAATTTTTGCGGACAGTGGATGTGCATTCCTTGACGGAAAAAGGATCACAGGAAACGACAAGGCTCTTGGCAGAATCTTTCTTATGAATGAGAGCAATCTCTATCCGCAGAAAATGAAGGTAAAGAATGCCTTTAAGCTTACAAAAAGCTTTTATCCGGACTTCGATCAGAAATATGCCGAAAAGCTTTCAGAGCTATTCGGCCTTGACGTTAGAAAGAAGATACGCGCTCTGTCCACCGGATATGGGTCAATATTCAAGGTGATAATTGCGCTGTCAGTTAATACTCCTTTTGTATTTCTTGACGAGCCTGTACTGGGACTTGACGCAAACCACCGTGACCTTTTCTATAAAACGCTTATTGAAAAGTATGCGGCAGATCCGTTCTGCTGTGTGGTTTCAACCCATATTATCGAAGAGGTATCAAGCGTCATAGAGGATGTCGTGATAATAGAAAAAGGAAAAGTCATAAAAAACCAGTCAAGAGATTCTCTGCTTGAAACAGGCTATACAGTTTCCGGAGCGGCATCAGCTATTGACAGCTTTGCGGCAGATAAAAACGTTATCGGCTTTGATTCCATAGGAGGTCTTAAAACGGTTTATATTTCCGGAAAGCTAAACAGATCTGAAATTCCGCCGGAGCTTGAGGTTTCAGCAATGGATCTTCAAAAGCTGTTCGTTAAACTCACAAGCGGATATGGGGAGGAAGAAAAATGAAGTTAAAACCGGTTTTCAATTATACTTTTAAACATACATTAGGGGGATATCTTGTCTGTTTCGGAACTTTGCTTATACTAATAATTATATCAATTGCCGTAAGACTTATATGGGACACAAGCACAGGCTTTGGGGGAGTTCAGATCATAACAGTACTGTACTTTAGCATATTTGCTATAAGCTATTATAAGGAGAATTTTCTGTTCATGACTCAGAACGGTATTTCAAGGCTGTCGTTTTTCCTTGGAGCGTTCCTTGGAATGTTTGCAGTAAGTGCTGTTGCCGCTGTTGGTGATACCCTTATAAGCGTTGTGGGAAATCTCTCTGAAAAAGGCTTTAACCAATGGTTTGCTTCAGCATATGAGCAGATCATGCTGGAGCGCTCTTATAACGCTGAAGCTGCGATCATGCCGTCAGTTAACGATTATTTAAAGGAGATACTTTTTAACTTTTCATGCTATTTAACAGCCTGTGCAGCCGGAACATTTGTTGGCAGCATGATGTATAGACTGAACAATTTGCTCAGGATCATCGTTATAGTAGGCGCTTATTTTCTGTTCTTTTTCCTTTTGCCTTATCTTAACCTGTATATCCTGGACAATATCTATATTCTTTTTCACTGGGCATGCGAAAATGTATGGCATTTTTCAGTTGTGCTCATACTACCTGCCGCAGTCATTGGAGCGGCTTCATACCTGTTTGTCAGAAGAGCACAGATTCAAGAGAGGAAAAGCTAATAAAAAGGAGCTGCCGTTTTCAAAAGAAGGCAGCTCCTTTTTTTGCTTGCAATTTAACAGCAGGAATGGTATAATATAATTCATAGCAACGCCGCACAAAGATCATCAGGAAAACTGTGGCTTGCACATTGAATGACGGGGATATCCCCTGTTAAAACAACATTTGAAGGGGTGATTCTTATGTTAAGTGATATTGAAATTGCTCGCAGCGCTAAAATGAAACCAATCATGGAAATTGCCGCAGGTCTTGGCATACAGCCGGAGGACGTTGAACCTTACGGGCATTACAAAGCAAAGCTTTCTGAAAACCTTTACAAAAAGCTTGAAAGAAAACCGGATGGCAAGCTTATTCTTGTAACAGCGATAAATCCAACTCCTGCCGGAGAGGGAAAAACTACTGTAAGCGTCGGTCTTGGTCAGGCTATGAACAGAATCGGAAAAAAGGCGGTACTGGCGCTGAGAGAACCATCTTTAGGTCCGGTATTCGGAATTAAAGGAGGAGCTGCCGGCGGAGGATACTCCCAGGTCGTTCCTATGGAGGACATTAATCTTCATTTTACCGGAGATATGCATGCTATTACAGCCGCAAACAATCTTCTCTGTGCTATGCTCGACAATCACATGCAGCAGGGCAACGAGCTTGATATTGACCAGCGCAGGATCATGTTCAAAAGATGCCTTGACATGAACGACCGTGCTCTGAGAAATATTGTTGCAGGACTTGGCGGAAAAATAAACGGCGTTCCGAGAGAAGAAGGCTTTCAAATAACTGTTGCTTCTGAAATTATGGCAATACTATGCCTTTCATCCGATCTTAATGATCTTAAAAAGCGCATAGGCAATATTCTTGTGGCATACAACAGGTCAGGAGAGCCTGTTTACGCCCGTGACCTGAATGCTCAGGGCGCTATGACTGCTCTGCTTAAAGACGCTTTGAAGCCTAATCTTGTGCAGACTCTTGAAAATACTCCGGCGCTTATACATGGAGGACCTTTTGCCAATATTGCTCACGGCTGCAACTCGATCCGTGCTACAAAGCTCGCTTTAAAACTCGGAGATTACTGCGTAACAGAAGCAGGCTTCGGCTCAGACCTTGGAGCTGAAAAATTCCTTGACATAAAGTGCCGCTTTGCAGGTCTGAAGCCTTCATGTATCGTTCTTGTGGCTACAATAAGAGCGCTTAAATACAACGGTGGAGTGCCTAAAACAGAGCTGCAAAACGAAAACACAGAGGCTCTGAAAAAGGGTATCGTAAACCTTAAAACCCATATTGAAAACATGCAGAAATACGGTGTTCCAGTCGTTGTGGCAATAAACCGCTTCCCTACTGATACCGATACTGAAATCCAGATCATTAAGGATTTCTGTAAGGAAATGAACGTTGAAGCTTCACTGGCTGAAATATTTACAAAGGGCGGAGAGGGCGGAATCGACCTCGCTCAGAAGGTATGCGCAGCTGCTGAAAAGGAAAGCTGCTTTAAGCCTATTTACGACAGCGCTCTTCCAATAAAGGAAAAGCTTGAGATCATTGCAAAGGAAATTTACCGTGCCGACGGAGTTGTATATACCGGAAAAGCTGAAAAAGAGCTTGACAGTATCATAAAACTCGGCTATGACAATATTCCGGTATGCGTTGCCAAAACACAGTACTCTCTTTCCGACGACCCGACAAAGCTTGGAAAGCCGGAAAATTTCAGCATTACTGTTAGAGATGTAAAGCTTTCATCTGGAGCAGGCTTTGTTGTCGCCCTCACAGGAGATATTATGACTATGCCGGGACTGCCTAAAAAGCCTGCTGCAATAAATATCGACTGTGACGGAGACGGAAATATTACCGGTTTGTTCTGATATGTTCAAACTCAGAAATAAAACGGAAAATGCTAATGAGGATAAAGGCGGCAGAAAGTTTCTGATACTGACTGCCGCTGTATCCTCAGCAGCTGTTATATTTTTATCAGTTCATCTTATAAGCTTTTTGAACGGAGAGCTAAAGCATAATATCAGAACTGAACTGTCTTCAAATGAAAAGGCTGCTGTAGAAAACGAAATCGGTATAAGCGTTCCAACCGAGGCGCATATTGAAAGCGTAAAACTGTCAACAGACGGAAATGGCTCACTCCTCGTGCTTGTCGGCGGCATTGAAAACAGCGACAGCTTTGTTAAGGAATGCACGGATTTTGAGCTTTCAGACGGCAAAAAGGTTTCAATAAACATGAGCATGTATTCAAATAACAAAACTGACGCTGTACTTTATACCGATAGCGAGAAGGGTATCCAGTGCTATGTGTACAGCTCCGAAAGCGGCTTTAACGCATACATTATTGACAGTAAAATCGAAAACAGCGAAACATATGATATTTTTGAACAGGGCGGATGATTATGACAGTGTTAACTCACAGCACAGAGGAAACAATTGAGTTTGCAAAAAAGGTAGGAGCGCTTCTTCATAAAGGCGATGTGATAGCCTATAGCGGAGGTCTTGGCGCAGGAAAAACCACCTTTACAAGAGGACTTGCGCAGGGACTTGGACTTGAGGACAGCGTTACCTCTCCTACTTTTGCCCTTGTAAACGAATACAGAGGGGATATTACACTTTATCACTTTGATATGTACAGGATCACCTCTCCGTATGACCTTGAAACCACAGGGTTTTATGACTATCCTCTTGAGGAAAGCGTGTTTGCTGTGGAGTGGTCTGAAAATATAATCGAGGCTCTGCCTGAAAATACTGTTCACATAAGCATAGAATACGTTGACGAAAACACCCGTAAAATTACAGTGGAGGGAGATGAAAGATTTGCTGATCTTAGGAATTGACACTTCTGGAAAAACCGCTTCCGTATCCCTTTATGAGGACGGCGTTATTATAGGAGAAAACAGCATTTATACCTCCCGTACACATTCTCAGGTAATTCTTCCGCTGTGCAAAAGACTTCTTGCCGACTGCGGAAAAGAGCTTTCAGATGTTGACAGAATAACGGTTGCAGACGGTCCGGGTTCATATACCGGTCTGAGGATCGGGATTTCCGCTGTAAAGGCAATGACGTTTGCCCTTGACAAAGAGTGCTGCGGTATTTCAACTCTTGAGGGGCTCGCCTATAATCTTTCATGTGTAAGGGGATATGTATGTCCGGTTATGAAGGCAAGGCAGGACCTTGTTTACACCGGCTTGTTTTTCTCGGAATCCGGAAGCATACGGCGTGAAGCGGAGGACAGTATTATTTCCATGTCCGAGCTTGACGGCATTTTATCCGGACTTGATAAGCCTGTCTATATTAACGGTGATGGAGCAGAAGCGTTTTTAAGCGAATATCCGGGAGAGAACCGGTTTATCGCACCGCCGCATCTAAGGCTCCAGAATGCGTCAGGACTTTGTCTTGCCAGCCTCCAGCATAAGTCTCAGACGCCTGATGAGCTTGAGGCAAGGTATCTTCAGCTTGTAAAAGCAGAAAAAGATTTAATTAATTCCTGATTTCATTGATTTTACCCATAATTTGTGCTATACTTAAAAAGTATCTTAATTTTGGCAGCCGCAGGCCGTAAATGCGGCATACAGGAGAATAACATGCTTGCAATTGGCAGCGACCATGCCGGATATGGTCTTAAACTTGAAGTAATAAAATATCTTGACGAAAAGGGTATCAGCTTTACCGATGTGGGATGCAATGGCGAGTCCTGTGATTATCCGGATATTGCTAAAGCTCTCTGCGAAAAAATCGTAAATGGCGAATGCAGCAAGGGTATACTTATCTGCGGAACAGGAATCGGCATGTCCATGGCAGCAAATAAAGTCCACGGAATCCGCGCGGCGCTTTGTTCGGATTACTTTTCAGCTAAATATACAAGACTGCACAACGACGCAAATGTAATATGCCTCGGCGCAAGAACTATTGGTCCAGGACTTGCACTGGAGCTTGTTGATGTATTTTTAAATACTGAATTTGAGGGTGGACGCCATCAAAGACGTATTGACATATTCAAAAAAATAGAAGAGGAAAATTAGGAGGTATCAGACATGGCAGGATTACACTTAATTGAACATCCGCTTATCCAGCACAAAATTTCATTGCTCAGAGATAAAAACACAGGCTCTAAGGAATTCAGAGAACTGGTTTCAGAAACAGCAATGCTCATATGCTATGAGGCAACAAGAGATCTGCCCCTTAAAGAGGTTGAGATCGAAACTCCTGTTGCAGTGGCTAAAACAAAGATAATTTCAGGAAGAAAGCTTGCATTTGTTCCGGTACTGCGTGCAGGACTTGGAATGATCGAGGGAGTTACAAAGCTTGTTCCGGCTGCAAAAATCGGACATATAGGCGTGTTTGCAAAGGACAACGAACACAACACTGAAAAATATTACTGCAAGCTTCCTGATGACGTTTCCGAGAGAGATGTTATCATCATCGACCCTATGCTTGCAACAGGAAAGACAGCCGTTAGTGCTATTAACGAGGTAAAGACTTTCGGAGTAAAGCATATTAAGTTCATGTGCATAATCGCTTCACCTCAGGGTATTGCCGCTATTGAAAAGGCTCACCCGGACGTTGATATCTACTGCGGAGTAATGGATCAGGGACTCAATGAGAATAATTACATTATTCCAGGATTCGGCGACGCAGGCGACAGAATTTTTGGTACAAAATAAAATATATTTCCCCTGCTGTGTTTTGCAGCAGGGTTTTTTGTGTATAAAATTATTGACAAATCAGGGACATTATTGTATAATTAAAACAATGGGTAAGTGTACCATTAATTAAGGCTGTACAGAGTTCGTACTGCCTTAAAATAAAAATAGGGAGGAATTTTATTATGAAAATCAAACGGCTAATTTCAATTGCAGCAGCCACAGTTCTTTCTGTGACAACTCTTGCATTTTCGGCATCTTCAGCGTTTGCTGCCGATGAAGATCCGGTTATCTCGTCATTTCCTGCAACAGTGGAATGCGAGGATCTGAACCTTAACGGCGATACGGTCTGGACGAGTGTTTATGAAAATCAGATTCCGGGTTATTCAGGAGAAGGCTTTGCTTACTTGACAGGAAATCCTATCAGCTTTAAGGTAGATGTTCCAGAAGAAGGAATGTATCAGATGTCTGTAAGATATGCTCAGATTCTCGATCAGGCAGGACGTGTGCAGACAATTAATGTAAACGATGTTTCCTACACAACAACTTTACCTTATTCAACTGAGTGGAAAGATATAAGTCTTGGTATGTTCAGACTCAAAAAGGGCATAAACGAAATAAAGATCATGCCACAGTACGGCTATGCTGAGTACGATACCCTTACTATTGAGGAGGCAGTTTATCCTGACCTTACAAAGCTTGATCCTACGCCTTGTGACAAGGAAGCGACTCCTGAGGTTAAGGGTCTTATGAAATACCTTACAAGCGTTTACGGAAAAAATATCCTTTCCGGTCAGCAGGAAATCTACGGCGGCGGCAACGACGGCAACTACGAGCTTGAGTTTGACTTTATTCACGATCTCAGCGGTGAATACCCTGCGATCAGAGGCTTTGATATGATGAACTATAATCCGCTCTACGGTTGGGACGACAACACAACCGAGCGTATTATTGAATGGGCAAACGAGAAAAACGGCATCCCAACTGTTTGCTGGCATATTAACGTTCCAACAGACTTTGCAAGCTATGAGCTTGGAGATGCAGTTGACTGGCAGAAGTGCACATACACTGAAAAAAGCGATTTTGACACTTCCAAAGCTATCGTTGAGGGAACAAAGGAAAACGGCTATGTAATGATGGCTATAGAGGACCTTGCAGAACAGCTTCTGAGAGTTCAGGAAGCTGGCGTTCCGGTTATTTTCAGACCTTTCCACGAAGCTGAGGGCAACGGCGGCCTTGACGGTTCAGGCGCATGGTTCTGGTGGAGCAAGTCAGGCGCTGAGGTTTATAAGGAGTTGTGGAAGCTTCTGTATACAACGCTTACTGAAAAATACGGCGTTCATAACCTTATCTGGGAGGAAAACCTCTATACATGGTCAAGCGAATCCAAGGAATGGTATGTAGGAGACGAATATGTTGATATCGTAGGCTATGATAAGTACAATACTGAATACCATCGTCATGACGGAAATACAACCGGTCCTAACGAAGACGCTGAGTCATCAATTTTCTATACTCTCGTTGATTACGTAAACAACGGCAAAATGGTTTCAATGCCGGAAAACGATACAATACCAAGCCTTGGCAATCTTACAATTGAAAAGGCATACTGGCTTTATTTCTGCCCATGGTACGGAGAGCACATTTTGTCAAGCAACAAGAACAATCCTGATACTGTCAAGGAGCTTTATCAGAGCGATCTTGTTATAACTCTTGATGAACTTCCGGAAAACTGGAAGACATTTGGCGGAGTTGACCCTACAGATCCGACCGAACCTGAGATCATAGCAGGAGATATGGACGGCAACGGCATTATCAATATTTATGACCTTATTCTTATGAAGAGATTTTATTTAATTAATTCAAAAGTTCCTACAGGTCTTCGCCCACACGCACGTGTTGAAGATGTAACAGGTGACGGTGAAATTTCAATTGAAGATATCGTTACTCTTGCAAAGTTCTTAACGGGTCAGGACGTAGCTCTTAAAACCTATGAAGGATAAAAATAATTATTAAGCTAAAGCGCTCCCCTTTTTACTGAGGGGAGCGCTTTTCATATCCGGTTTACTCACCGGTAATAATCAATATCCACAATTTCAGACAATGCTATATGATAACAGGAAAATTTGTTTTCACTGTAACGGCTCTGATCGGAACGAAATATAGGCTCCGGCTCATCGTCGCAGTAAGGAAGTCTTATGCTATAGCTCTTGTTCTGTCCTGCTTCGTCAGCTGCATAAAGCGTTCCGCCAAACTCCTTACAGAACCTGTCAAGAATACTGCACTCAGGTCTTATGCCGTTATCCTGATACATTTCTGAAAACGCACTGTGCTTGCAGGGTCTGGATGATGTTTCGCTTTTACAGCCGGATACTGTAATGGACACACTTGAGCCTATCCTTTCAGCTGAAATGACTATCATACTATTATCCCCTCCTCCAGAAAGAACTACCATGGACAAAAGGCACGCCGTAAGCCTGTCAGCATCAGCCTTAATAAAAAGATCAGGCTGATAATCAACATTTACCTTCTTCTGTCCCCGCATAAGGTCATTGCAAATTCTTGCAAATTCTCCGAGGGTTCTTGAAAGATCAATGCAGCGGCTCTCAATACTTCCGTCAGTATATCTCACAAGCTCCGACATATCCATAGAAGATTTCAGCAGCTTATAGCAATTCCCCATTGCAATATTAAGATACATTTTTTCGTTTTTGAGGGACGACTTATCAAGGGACTCGTAAATTTTATTTCCCGAAACAGAAATACCAGTCACTGCATGCCTGACCGCAGCTGATCTGTTAACAATAAATTCCTGAATAACACTGCACTTTATAAATGAAAATAAGACATCATCATTTCCCATCTGAATAACATATATTCCACCGTCTTCGCCAGGGTATTTTATTATGCTGCACTCATATACAAGGCCGCTTAATCTGACAAAATATTTTCCGCTTTCATTTATGCTGTCTGCATTCTCAAAGATACCTCGGCATGACTTTCCCTTTAAACAGCTGCTAAGCTCTCCGCTGCTGCACCAGATGATATTGAAATCATAATCAGTAATTATAACATTTTCACTGGAATGTTTGAAAAAGTTTTTAAGAAACTCAACATCTTTATTCAAGAATAAACACCTCCTTTTCTGACAATAATATTATGGACACTTCACATAATTCTATTATACTACAAAGTTTTGAATATTGTAATAGGAAAAACCAAATTAATTTTGTTTTTTTATGATGATTTCCCAGTTTTTTAAACGGAAAACGTCGAAACAACGTAGTCCGGATAATTTATGCAATAAATTTGGTTATTTTTTTGTCAAAGTACTTGAAAAATTCTTAAAATTAGTGTACAATAATAATATAATTATTTAGGAGGTAATATCCAATGTCAGTAAAAGTTGCTATTAATGGTTTTGGCCGTATCGGCCGTCTTGCTTTCAGACAGATGTTTGGCGCTGAAGGCTATGAGGTAGTTGCAATCAACGATCTTACAGATCCTAAGATGCTTGCAAACCTTCTCAAGTATGATACAGCTCAGGGCGGTTACTGCGGAAGAATCGGCGAAGGCCTTCACACAGTTGAAGCTGGTGAAGATTCTATCACAGTTGACGGAAAGAAGATCACAATTTATGCTAAGGCTAACGCTGCTGAACTCCCATGGGGCGAGCTTGGCGTTGACGTAGTTCTTGAGTGTACAGGTTTCTACTGCTCAAAGGCTAAGTCACAGGCTCACATTGATGCAGGCGCTAAGAAAGTCGTTATTTCAGCTCCAGCAGGAAGCGATCTTAAAACAATCGTTTTCAGCGTAAATGAAAAGACTCTTACAAAGGAAGACAACATCATTTCTGCTGCATCATGCACAACAAACTGCCTGGCTCCAATGGCTGATACTCTTAACAAGTATGCTCCTATCCAGAGCGGTATCATGTCAACAATCCACGCTTATACAGGCGACCAGATGATCCTTGACGGTCCTCACAGAAAGGGCGACCTCAGAAGAGCAAGAGCAGGCGCTGCTAACATCGTTCCTAACTCAACAGGCGCTGCTAAGGCTATCGGTCTTGTAATTCCTGAACTCAACGGCAAGCTCATCGGTTCTGCTCAGAGAGTTCCTGTTCCAACAGGCTCAACAACAATCCTTACAGCTGTTGTTAAGGGCAGTGATGTAACTGTTGAAGGCATCAACGCTGCTATGAAGGCTGCTGCATCAGAATCATTCGGCTATAACGAAGACCCAATCGTTTCTTCTGACGTTATCGGCATGAGATTCGGTTCACTCTTTGATGCAACACAGACAATGGTTTCAAAGATCGCTGACGATCTTTATGAAGTACAGGTTGTTTCATGGTATGACAACGAAAACTCATACACATCACAAATGGTTAGAACAATCAAGTACTTTGCAGAAAACTGCTAATAAGCTTTATGCTTAAAATAAAAGGCTTTCCCGTTAAGGGAGAGCCTTTTTTGTTTGAATTGTACAAATATACTTGTTAAAATTTTCATTAAATTTAAGATAATTATGTAAAATATTGTTGACTTCCTTTGTTTAACAATGTATAATATATACAGAATATATTCTGAAAATAATGTAAATTATCAATATAAAGGAGGTAAAACTATATGAAAAAGCTTAAATCACTGCTGTCGATTATATTGACCGGAGCATTTATATCAATTCCCATGCTTTCCTGCATGACCGTTTCTGCCGAAGAGTCATGGCAGCTTTCTGACAATGAATTAAAGGGCGCAATGATCGCTCTTGAAGAATACAACGAATCAATTGACCCCGACGCTGAGGTTTATTCCATCGACTCCGATGTTATTGCTAGTGATCTTCTCGCTAGGGGATATGATATGAATAAAGCATATAAGTCCTTCTGTGTTAAGCCTTATATAATACAGGAATACAAAAGCTCAGGCAGCTTTAAATCGCTGATTGAGGATAGCTATCATATACAGGTTCCGGCAGGAAAAAGCCTTTATTCCATAAATATAAACGACGGAAAATATGAATATGCCGGCTCTGCCACAGGAGAGGAAGAAGTCACGGACTATGTAGCTGAAATAAACAAATTTTCTGAAATTATCAAGGAAAATACAGGCTCGGAAATATTAAACGCTGCTCATCTTTATTCTGACTTATATTATCTTGACTTTCTTTATTTTGAAACAGAAGATAACGAATATATCGTTCCTTATGACACTTCCTGCTTGGAAAACCCTTATATTTTATCAGGAACAATCTACACCGCATCGGACTTTATGACTGTTATGGATAGGACTTATGATGAATCTGAATACATTGATATAGAATCTGAAGCAAAAAAATCAAACCAATTATTGGTAGGCGGTGGTGTCGGAGAAAAGGCTGACGCTATTGCGGCGCAGGCAAATGAATTTGACCCATTCCCTGATAAGGGACTAAGCCACAATACGATCGGAGTGATTATAATCGTATCATCCTTAGTACTGCTCCTTGCGATCTCAGCCGCAGCATATATTGCACACAGACGATCTTCCTCAAAGAAAAGCGATCAATAAGCATAGATATTAAACGTCCTTCCGAAATGCCGGGAGGACATTTTTATTGCATAGATTTAGAAAATATGGTATAATAAAAATATTATTGCAAATACGCAGAGCATTTATTTTAACTGTACATGGTTGATATGAGGAGGAATTATGATGAAATTAATGAGGAAAATTTTAAGCTCAGTCACAGCAATAGCATGTAGTGTGACCGTTATGTACGGAGATTGGGGACTATTATCTGCCGGAGCTGATAATACTTACGGCATACTTACTTATGATATAATGGACAAAGGTGCAGACGGAAAGTGTGATTATGTTAGAATAAACAATTGTGACAAATCCGCTGTCTCTGTCGATATACCTGCGGAAATTAACGGACTACCGGTTGAATTGATCGGTTTTGAAGCTTTTCAGGATTGTACAAGTCTTGAAAGCGTAACGATCCCGAACAGCGTAAAAAGTATAGGAGGTGGTGCATTTGACGGCTGTACAAGTCTTAAAAGCATAACGATTCCGGATAGTGTGACAAGTATAGGTTCCTATGCATTTTTGAATACAGCTTTAGTTAATAATCAAACAGGCGTAAAGTATGCGGATAAATGGGTTGTAGATTGTGATAAAGACGTTGTATCGGCTGAAATAAAGGCCGGTACAAGGGGCATTGCTAGCTGGGCATTTGACAGCTGTACAAGTCTTGAAAGCATAACGATTCCTGACGGTGTAACAAGTATAGGAAGTAGTGCGTTTTATTACTGTACAGGTCTTGAAAGTATAACTGTTTTGAATCATGATTGTGAAATAGCTATGGCTAATGACACTATAAGCAGTGGCTATGATGAGAATAGTAAAGTTTATTATAAAGGCACTATTTATGGCTATGCAAACTCCACTGCACAGACCTATGCCGATGAATATAATTACAAGTTTCTTGCAATAAATGACTATGGCGTTTTAGGCGACGCAGACGGCGATGGAAAAGTAACAGCCAAGGACGCCTCCTTGATGTTCAGTGAATTTAAAAGGATCTATAGAAGTGAACCTAGCACTTTCACTGAGGAGCAAATGAAAAGATGTGATCTAAACAACGACGGAAAAATAACAGCAATCGACGTATCCAAGGTATTTTCAATTTACAAGGAGAATTACAGAAGGGGGTAAAGTTAAAGGACGGCTTTACGCCGTCCTTCTTGTTGACGCGCAAGTCCCTTATATAAAAACGCAAAGCCTGACAGGGCTATAAAATATCCGGAGGTAATTTTTATGAAATCAAAGCTGTCTATAATATCCGCTGTATTCGTTATCTGCGTCGCAATAGTAATGCTTATCTATGCCGTTGCTTTCTCTGAACAGGACGTCCTGAGAAACCTCAAATTCGGAACGAAGGCACTTGTTATAATCGTTGTATATTTCTCAGCGTTAGCAGGCCTTAAAAAGGGAAATATCAGCAAACGCCACAGCATAAAGGAATATGAGATGCAGTATAAGGATATTATCGGGAAAGCTTTTCAAAATGATAAAAAAAGCTACAGCAATCTTATGAACGCAATTTACTTTTTCAATACCGACAAATGCAAAAAAGCTGTAAATATCCTCGAAAAGCTCGAAAACAGCTGCATCACAACGGCTGATTTTATTGCCGTTTTAATGTTCAAGGCGCTTTCCTTTAAGGATATGAATCTGCCTAATGCGGCGGCTGAAACATATGAGGAGCTTTTAAGGCATGATGTTACATATTCAAGAGCATGGTCAAACTTAAGCATCATATACTCTCAGGCAGGCAGAAAGGAAGAGGCTTTAAGCGCTCTTAAAAATGCCGTTGCATACAATCCTGACAACGCATATGCCTATAGTAATCTTGCGACCTTCTGCGTTCAGAACGGCGATTATGAAATTGCAGTAGAAAACGCTCTTAAAGCGCTGAAGCTCAATCCGGCTATTGCTCCGGCAATGAGCGCAGCAGCTATTGCATACAGCTTTCTCGGCGACTACGAAAATGCGGAAAAATACTGCGCTATGTATGGCACTCATGGAGGAGATGCCAAGCATCTTCGCACGCTACTTGAAACCGGGCAATAAAAAGATCCCGAGAAAAATTTCCTCAGGATCCTGACCAGACCGATAAGCCGAGTTCTGTCGTGTGCGACAATTTATCTACGCCACAGGTCGCCCCATGGCTCAAGCCGTCATTACAGCTCGCCCGCCGAGCAGACGTTGACGAAACTGTACCAATAGACGTTGCATCGGGTAGGGTTTACATAGCAGTACAGTCTCCTGCACTCTGGTGAGCTCTTGCCTCGCCTTTCCACCCTTACCGGAAAACCGGCGGTATATCTCTGTTGCACTTGCCCTAAGGTCGCCCCCGGCTGCCGTTAGCAGCTACCCTGCTCTGTGATGCTCGGACTTTCCTCATGAACTAAAACGTTCCCGCTGCCGCATAGTCTGCTCAATATACATTTTACATGATTTTACGGCTTGTGTCAAGTTTGACATAAAAATCCTTATATGCTATACTTAAACAACAAAGCTAAGGAGGTATTTTTACTTGAAAAGAATTTTAATGTCCTTATCAGCTCTTCTTGCCGGAATAACCGTACTGCTTTCATCTGCTCCGGTTTCAGCAGACTCCGGGTATACAGCTTCCGGAGAGCTTTACTGCTTCAGTGATGACACAGATAACCGCTACGGAAAAATCACTGTAACGGATTCTGACGGAACTGTTTGCGCTTCATCATATGAAATGACGGGAAACACAAGCTATACCGTTTACGTTCATCTTGAGGGCAACGTAAGGCTTATCGCAGGAAAAGGAAATATAAACGTTGTCACAAGAGGAGATGTAAACGGCGACGGAAAAATTACCGCAGCCGACGCTTCAATGGCATTTTCTGCATACAAGGCAGCTTACAAGGGGCAAAACATGAAGCTTGATTCAAAGCAGAAGTTTGCCGCAAATGTTGACTGGGGATACGGCGCTAATGTATCCTCCGAAATAACAGCTCAGGATGCCTCTTATATATTCTCATACTATAAGGAATTTTACAGAAACGGAAAAGCTAAATGGCCGTTTTTAAGCTAACCTAAAGAACCGGATAACCCTCCGGTTCTTTTGTATTTTTTAAATGCTGTCTTAATTTCCTTAAAAAACTAATCTATTTTCAAAAAAAGCTTGCTTTATTTAAGTTTATATAGTATAATATTTTTATATTGGGAGTGGATTGCTTCCGGTAAAATATTTTAGGAGGTTTTAAACAATGGCGTTTAAAAGCGAATATCTTCAGAAAGTATACGACAAGGTATGCTCAAGAAACAAGGGCGAAGAAGAATTTCTTCAGGCAGTAAGAGAAGTACTTGAAAGCTTCGAGCCTGTAGTAGAAAAAAGACCTGACATCGTTGAAGCAGGTATCATTGACAGAATCGTTGAGCCTGAAAGATTCATCCAGTTCAGAGTATCATGGGTTGACGACAACGGCAAGGTTCAGGTTAACAGAGGCTTCAGAGTTCAGTTTAATTCAGCAATTGGTCCATACAAGGGCGGTCTGAGACTCCACCCAACAGTATGTGCTTCAGTTATTAAATTCCTGGGATTTGAACAGATCTTCAAGAACAGCCTTACAGGTCTTCCAATCGGAGGCGGTAAGGGCGGTTCTGATTTCGATCCTAAGGGCAAGTCAGACGGCGAGATCATGAGATTCTGCCAGAGCTTTATGACAGAGCTTTCAAAGCATATTGGCGCTGACACAGACGTTCCTGCCGGCGATATCGGCGTAGGCGCAAGAGAGATCGGCTATATGTTCGGTCAGTACAAGAGACTCCGCAATGAGTTTACAGGAGTTCTCACAGGTAAGGGTCTTTCATACGGCGGTTCACTTGCAAGAACAGAGGCAACAGGCTACGGTCTTTGCTACTTCACAGAGGAAATGTTAAATTCAATGAAAAACGACAGCTTCAAGGGCAAGACTGTTGTTATTTCAGGTTCAGGCAACGTTGCAATCTATGCTACACAGAAGGCTACACAGCTCGGCGGCAAGGTTGTTGCACTGTCAGACTCAAACGGATATATCTACGATCCTAACGGCATCAATCTTGACGTTGTTAAGCAGATCAAGGAAGTTGAAAGAGGAAGAATCAAGGAATATTGTGACCGTGTTCAGGGCGCTACATATACAGAAGGCTGCAAGGGCATCTGGACAATCAAGTGTGACATCGCTCTCCCATGTGCTACACAGAACGAGCTTGACGGCGAATCAGCTGACGCTCTTATCAATAACGGCGTAATGGCTGTTGCTGAGGGCGCTAACATGCCTTCAACTCCTGAGGCTGTTGAAAAGTTCCAGGCAGCAGGCGTTCTCTTTGGACCTGCAAAGGCTGCAAACGCAGGCGGCGTTGCTACATCAGCTCTTGAAATGTCACAGAACTCAGAAAGACTTTCATGGACATTTGAAGAAGTTGACGCTAAGCTCAAAAACATTATGGTCAACATCTTCCACAACTCATACAATGCTTCAAAGGACTTCGGTGTTGAAGGCAACCTCGTTGCAGGCGCTAACATCGCAGGCTTCCTTAAAGTTGCTGACGCTATGATGTGGCAGGGTATTTCATACTAATCATTATCTTAAATATATTAAAAAGCTATGCCGGTTTCGGCATAGCTTTTTTATTCGCTTATTCCCATTTTTTTCAGAAACTCAGTTGCATCATCTATATTAACCCCGTACAGAACATTTCTTTTTGCTGTTTCACTATTAAAATAAAAGGCAATATTCACTCTTTTTAGGGGCTTCTGAAAAATCGTCTGCCACATGTGAACCTTTACAAGCTTTTCCCTTTCAGCAATAACTGTATGAAAGGCATATCCCTTACAGAATCTTATGCAGCATACTCCTTTTTCAATGGATGCTCCCGAAGTGAAAAGTGCTACAACCTTTATAACAAAGAGCCATATTATCGGTATTTCAAACATTATCCCCAAAAATGTTACGATCTGAGTAAAGGAGGAAAAAATATGCCTCGCAAAAATTGTAAGTATCGGCACAGCTATACCTGATACAAGAGGTATCCAGAGATAGGTAATCGTCGCTGATTTAAGCGCCTTTATGTCCCTTCCCTTTATAAATCTTCCGAAGCTGAAAATATCAAGAGCTTTTTCAACCTGCTTTCTTGAAAGTATAGGAAGAAGAACAGGCAGTTCCCCTTTCTGATGCCCGTATCCGGAACAGCTTACATTCACCGATGAAACACGGAATATCTTCATCAGAAGATTTTGCCGCAGATCAATATAATTCACCTTATCAGGAACAATGTGATAGTGTCTTCTTGTGATATACCCCATTTTCACTTTAAGCGTTCTCTCATTGCTATTCATGGAAAAGCCTGTGTATCTGAGTATATTTGATACAAAGGAAAAAAGCCACAGGGCAATTATTACAATTGATATGCCTATTGCAACAGGAGGTATTTTTATTGCAAGCTTTGCAGATACTTCACTTGTGATCTCGTTTAAAGCATCTTTGAACTCGTTTTCAAAAAGATCAGCAGCTATTCTTCCGGACTGAAAAAATATAGCTGCTAAGTATACCGCTCCCGAAAGGCTGCTGGAAAAGACAAAGGAAAAGAATATTATCGTGGAAAGCTTTGGCTTAAATATAAAGGTCTTCTTGCTCTCGCTGCGCACCTCCGGAATTTTTTTATGCAGCTTCTTAAAATCCTCCCTTCGGATAAGAAGCGACATGTCCGAAGTGTTGAACATTCCGGCACAGGTGTCCACTTTAAGCCTTGACGCTTTAAACGGTCTTAGGTAAAAGCTCTGTTCCGCCGTTATGGCTGAAATACTGTTATACGGTATGCAGGTCTGTTTTTTTACAACTATTCCTGTTAAAAGATCAATATCGTTTTCTCCGAAGCTGAACCATGTAAACAGCCAGCGAAGATAACCGAAGCCTATGATAAGAACGATTATAAGAATATCAAACCATGTGCCCTTTGCCCATGAATAGAAAGCGTCAATATCAAGCTTCATGCTCCTTATTCCACGAAGAAGAGGAAATATAAGCAGCCAGATATTCTTCAGGGCATATTTTATTATTTTTATAGGATGCTCATGAAACAATCCGGATAACCTCCGTTCCCCTATTTCCTGAATGCAAGATTCAGCTCGTCAAAATCCTTTTTGCTCAAAAACATTATTGTCATTTTTCCGCCGTAAGCGTAAAGGACAATAAAATTAAGTCCGGTGATCCTTGAAAAAGGCGTCGATACCGATGTTGAATACTGAACCGAATCAATACGCATGATCTGCTTGCCGATAAAATAGAATCCGCTTATTTTTACAATCTTTTCATTTGAAATATAGTAGCACAGATTTCTGAAATAAAAGGGCAGATATATCATGGATACAAAAACGCCTGCAACAAAGAAAACCGCTGAAATTATGGACATGATAATTGGAGCAAAGGAAAGAAAATATGCAGTAAGTCCCATAAGCACAAACGTAAGCACAAGGATCAGTACCCGTATTACGTTCAGACATGTCTTGTCAGCAAAATATCGTTTCATATATCGCTCCTTTCTGAAATCAAAGTGTGTTCACATAAAAAAATTATAACGCAGTCAGCACCAAAAGCAATTAAGAAGACATGTGATTTATTTTATGTGAGCACGCTCTACTGTACATGTTTTATTTTATTATAACATAAAATTAATATGAAATTCAATACAAAAATCAGAAAGGTCTGATGTTAATGATCGAAAAACTAAACGGTCTGATATGGGGATATCCTCTTTTACTGATGCTTTTGGGAACCGGACTGTATTTTACAGTAAAAACAAGATTTTTTCAGCTTTTAAAATTCCCATATATTCTTAAAAATACGCTGTTTTCACTTTTCAGCGGCAGCTCCGCCGTAAGCTCAAAGGACAAGGACAGCATATCCCAGCTTCAATCCCTTTCAACTGCTTTAGCAGCGACCATGGGAACAGGAAACATTGTGGGAGTTGCAACTGCAATAAAAATAGGCGGTGCAGGAGCTATTTTCTGGATGTGGATCTCCGCTTTTCTGGGTATGGCAATTGTATATGCTGAAAATTATCTGGGAACAATATACAGAAAAAAGATCGGCGGAATATGGTATGGAGGACCTATGGCATACCTTGAACACGGAGCAGGTTCATATAAGCTTGCCGCCGTTTTTGCACTTTTCTGCGCCCTTGCATCCCTTGGAATGGGAAACATGGCTCAGGCTAACTCCATTTCCACCGCTGCATGCTCCTCATTCGGTATTCCTGTGGCTGTTACCGGAATAGTTGTTGCCATCGCCGCATGGCTTGTGATAAGTGGTGGTATAAAGCGCATCGGAAACGTAACACAGCTTATGATTCCGATACTGTCGCTGCTCTATATCGGAGCTGCGCTTATAATAATCATCATAAATTCGGAGGCTGTTCCTCATGCAATGGGAGAGATTTTCAGAGGAGCTTTCGGCATACGCCAAGCTGCCGGAGGAATAAGCGGAGCTGTTCTTTGCCGGGGAATCAACGCCGGACTGCGCCGGGGCGTATTTTCAAACGAAGCCGGACTTGGCAGCTCGGCTCTTCTGCATAGTGCGTCAGACAACAAAAGTCCTGCCTCCCAAGGTATGTGGAGCATTTTTGAAGTATTTACTGACACTATTATATGCTGCACACTTACCGCTCTTGTTATTCTCGTTACCGGCGCAGATTCAGGTGAACTTGACGGCGCTCCCCTTGTGATAAAAGCGTTTGAACACGATCTCGGCAGCTTTGCTCCTATCTTCATCACCCTTTCGATCCTGCTTTTTGCATTTGCCACAATAATTGGCTGGTTCTTCTGCGGTGAAAGCTCTGTAAGGTACATATTCGGAGAAAGAGGTACTGAGGCTTATAAGTATATATTTATCCTGTGCATAATTATCGGCGCAGGAACAGGACTCGAAACCGTTTGGACACTATCGGACATTTTCAACGGTCTTATGGCTTTACCAAACCTTACTGGTCTTATTATACTGCGAAAGCATGTTTCAGCGCCTCAAAAAATCAAAGTTGAATAATCCCGGTTATAATGACAATACTTCTGATAAACAATTATCAGGAGAGTAAATATGAATTTAACTGTAAGACATAACTTTATATCAGGCATCACTCCGTTAAACGCTGCGGAGATAGCATCCCGCCTTGCAGCAGACTGTCCAGAGGTGATAATCGGCTCAAAGTATGGCGACAACCTGTCTATTTGTGTTATGGACGCTCTGAAATCCGGACTCGTCTGCGGAGGCTCGGAAGTCATTGATATGGGTCGCTGCCTTGAAACTCAGATCTTCCATACTTCATCTATGACCGGTTACAGAAAAAGCATATACTTTTCCTCACAGCCGGAGCCGGGAATATATCTGCGTGACAGATGCATTGAAGCTTCCGAAAAAAGAATACAGAAGCTTCTTAGTGGGGAAAGTTCCGAAAACTGCTGTGGAAATATACTTAACGGAAATATTTTTAAAGGATTATACAATAAGTATATTCAAAGTATAATACCCAAAGACTTTCCTCAGAGCATCAGCGTAAGCTCCGGAGCAGGGAACATTGAAAGCCTATACGGCAAAGGAGAGGACAGTATTATAATAAGGCTTTCAGACAGCGGCACAAAGGCATCCGTCTATACCGACTCCGATGGAAACATAAGCTGGGAAAAGCTTATTATGATATGCTGCATGGAAATGTTTGAATGTGGAAGTAATGTAGCGCTCCCCTTTGAGTTCCCGTGGGCGGCGGATATTCTGGCTTCCCGTTATAACAAAAGAGTGTATCGCTATTTTACAAGCGGTGAAGGCTATGACGACTACTCCCGCAGCCTTGCCGTTACTCAGAGATTTTCTCTTGACGGTCTGATCCTGTCGCTTATGGTACTGAAATTCCTTAGCAGTATGAATATGTCTTTCAGCGAGGCGCTTAAAAAAATTCCTGATTTTTATGTAACAAAAAAATTTGTTCCGGAAAGCGTCGTAAGCATCAATATCCCTGAAAGCTTTGAAAGCTCAAAGGGTAGAAGCCGCATACTTGTTTCAAGATCTTCGGGAGGAGTATGGCTTTCCGCAGAGGGAGCTTCCATGGAAACTGCAAAAGAAATTTGCGGAGATGTTGAAAATTTTCTGCTTGAAAATTCACCGGACGACGTGAACATATGGAAAAAAGTGCTTGACAACAAATGATAATTCTCGTATAATTAGTATGTATACATGTTCGATAAATCACCGATGTTTGCCGGCAACACCTGTTACCGGCAAATACTTATTCATGATTTTAAGGCCGGAAATGTGAGCTTTCCGCCTGAAATATATAGGGCAAAACCAAACAAGCTTTTGCGGTATTGCCATTAACTGTCTTCATAGCTTTGAAGCAAAGCCTGTATTACAGGCAAAAACGCTGAATAAGGGCATGCTATCAATGGTACAGTATTGCCCGAACCGGCTTTTTATTAGTGTTAAATGATAGCTCCGCTCAGAACGTCGGACTGCGGTTTTATCAAAAGCAAATACATATCATTCCCGGGAGAATCACGGTTTAACCTTTATTTTTATTTGCCTTAATATCTGAACTCTGAATCATATATGAAAATCAAAAGAATAATCGTTATGCTATGCTCTGCGCAAATATCAAATTTGCAATAACTCTGCAAATTAATTGCAAAGTACGATCGAAGCCGCAGAGTCAATTAATATCCCGGAACAAAAAGAGAGGTTTTAAAGTGGAAAATAACATTGAAAAGGAATTGCAGGATAGCAAAAGACGCTTTATCCGCAGAAACAGAAATGATCATAGCAGCTATGCCCAGCAGAACTTGGGCAGCAGCTCCAGAAAAGCGGCATTTTCACAGTCCGGTCAGAAAGCTGCGGCAGAAAAACCGGAAAGGCAAAAAAGAGAGATCAGGCGCACTCCTGTAAGAATAATCCCTTTGGGTGGTCTTAACGAGATCGGTAAAAATATGACAGTAATCGAATGCGCTAACGATATGTTTCTTATCGACTGCGGTCTTGCATTCCCTGACGCTGAAATGCCGGGCGTTGATATAGTGATACCGGATTTCACATACGTTGAAAGAAACGCTGATAAGCTCAGAGGTATTGTTCTGACACATGGTCATGAAGATCATATCGGCGGTCTTGCATACCTTCTGAAAAAAATAAATGTACCGGTTTACGGAACAAAGCTCACACTAAGCCTTGTTGAAGGAAAGCTCCGGGAGCACGGACTTTTAGGCAAAGCAAATCTTAATATAGTGCTGCCAAGAAAAACAGTCAAAATGGGCTGTATGGCAGTTGAATTTATTCGAGTAAATCACTCCATTCCTGACGCAGTAGGAATGGCTATACACACTCCTGCCGGGGTTATCGTTCACACAGGCGACTTCAAGGTTGACTACAGTCCTATAAACGGCGAAATGATCGACCTCGCAAGATTCGGTGAGTTGGGAAGCAGAGGCGTCCTTGCTCTTATGGCTGATTCCACCAATGCTGAAAGACCGGGCTTTACACCGTCAGAACGCAAGGTGGGAGATTCCTTTGAAAAGCTCTTTTCAAAGGCTGAGGGAAGACGTATCATAATAGCAACATTCTCCTCAAACATTCACCGTGTTCAGCAGATAATAAACTGTGCTGAACGCTATGGCAGAAAGGTAGCTTTATTTGGAAGAAGCATGATCAACGTAATAACTACTGCGATCGAAATAGGATATCTTAACGTTCCTGACGGCGTTCTTATTGACATTGACGCTATGAACAGATATAATGATGAACAGATAGTCCTTATCACTACAGGAAGCCAGGGAGAGCCTATGTCGGCTCTTACAAGAATGGCTATGAACGACCACAAAAAGGTCAATATCACTCCTCAGGACTTTATAATTATTTCTGCAACTCCTATTCCGGGTAATGAAAAGTTTGTAACAAAGGTTATAAACGAGCTTATGAAATCCGGAGCAGAGGTTGTTTATGAGGCAATGTATGAGGTTCATGTTTCAGGACATGCCTGCCAGGAGGAGCTAAAGCTTATCCAGGCTCTTACAAGACCAAAATTCTTTATTCCGGTCCACGGAGAATACAAGCATCTGAAAAAACATGCGGAGCTTGCTATCAGTATGGGTATGCCTCCTGAAAACGTAATTATCGGTGAGATCGGAAATGTGATCGAAACAGACGGTAATAAGATCAATATTGTCTCCCAAGTTCCGTCAGGACGTGTTCTCGTTGACGGCCTTGGCGTTGGAGATGTCGGTTCAATTGTCCTCCGTGACAGAAAGCACCTTGCACAGGACGGGCTTATCATTGTTGTTATAGGCATAGAAAAGGCTACGGACTCAGTTGTTTCAGGTCCTGAAATTATTTCAAGAGGCTTTGTTTATGTAAGAGAATCAGAAGAGCTTATTGATAATGCAAAGCATATTCTCTCTTCGACTCTTGCACACTGCTCCGTTCAGGAATTCCGTGAATGGAACTCGATCAAAACAAAGCTCAGGGACGCTTTGTCGGATTATATTTACGAAAAAACAAAGCGCAGCCCTATGATACTTCCTATAATCATGGAAATATAGCATAATATATCACTTTTATGGAGGTGATAAGTTGAAGAGGAAGAATCCTTATTCATTTGTGATTTCAATTATTCTGCTGGCAGCTTCCGGGATTTTTCCGGCAGTGATGCTTCACCAGTACAGCAATGAAAAATTCTGGGTCACAATACTGCCTGTTGCGATTTTTACAATACTTGCTCTTATAGAAATTTTTATCGCAGAAAAAAATTCCCTTAAATTTGTGGCAAAGCTCAACGAGGCTGTAAGCACTGCTGAAAATGAAGTCCTATACTATTCGGATTCACCATGCGTAATTTTGGACATAAGCTTCAGAGTTTTATGGTGTAACAGAAAATTCAGTAATGAGATCATTCCGGATTATGAAATATTCGGACTTAATCTTAACGAATATATCCCTATTAATTTCAAGGAGCTTCTTATCAGCGGTATCACCAAGGCGCAGTACCATAACAACTACTATGAAGTAACCTCGGTCGTTATTGAAAGAGGCGACCAAAGACTTACAGTAGTAAACTTCAACAATATTACCGAGTTTGCAGAGCTTTACGACGAGTATAAAAGGACCCGTCCATCTGTATTGATACTAACGATCGACAATTATGAAGACGTAATGCAGAACTTCAAGGAAAGCGAAAAGGCACATGTAGCAGCGTCAATTGAAACCGTACTTGAGGAGTTCATGACAGGAACTACAGGCGTAATGAGAAAGCTTTCTCAGGACAAGTTTATCGCTGTGCTTGAAGAGCAGTATCTGTCCGAAATAATACACTCTAAATTTCAGATCCTTGACAAGGCAAGAAATATCACAGTCGGCGAAAAGACTAACTTTGTCACTCTTTCAATAGGAGTAGGTCAGGGAGCATCCACTCTTGAGGAAAGCGAAGTTTACGCAAAACAGGCTCTTGATATGGCTCTGGGAAGGGGCGGCGATCAGGCGGCTGTAAAAACTGAAAACGGCTTCAAATTCTTTGGAGGCGTGGCTAAAGGCGTTGAAAAAAAATCAAGGGCAAAATCCCGTATCATTTCAACGGCAATGCAGGAGCTTATACATAACTCCGAAAATGTATTTATCATGGGCCACCGCTTCGGGGATCTTGATTCAGTCGGCTCGGCAGCAGCCCTTGCAAGCGCTGTAAGAGTCATAGGTCAGGAGGCGTATGCCGTAATCGACCCGGAAAAAAATCTTGCCGGAATGCTTATTGACAAGATCAAAAAGGAGGCTCCGGATATTATTATATCTCCGGACGAGGCTGTAAATAAGTTTACTGAGGAAAGCCTTCTCATAATTGTGGATACTCACAATGCAAATCTTATTGAGAGCAAGCACCTTTATAATTCAGCAAAGCATATTGTTGTTATCGACCACCACAGAAAATCAGTTGATTTTATAGATAATGCTGTTATTTTTCACCATGAACCATACGCTTCTTCCGCTGCTGAAATGGTGACGGAGCTTATACAGTATTTTAAAGCAACAACTCCTCTTTCAAAAACATTTTCAGAGGCTCTGCTTGCAGGTATTATGCTGGATACTAAAAACTTCATTATGAGAACAGGTGTAAGAACCTTTGAAGCCGCTGCATACCTCAGAAAATGCGGCGCTGATACAGTTCAGGTAAAAGGCTTGTTTACAAGCTCTATTGAGGCATATAAGGAAAAATCGTTCCTTATATCCCATGCGGAGATTATCAGCAAATGCGCTGTTGTATGCTGCGAAAAGGAAACGGATAACATACGAATAACCGCTCCTCAGGCGGCGGACGAGCTTCTCGGTATACAAAACGTTGACGCCTCCTTTGTTATTTATAGAACAGGCACAACCATTAATATTTCCGCAAGATCCTTAGGCGCTATGAACGTTCAGGTTATTATGGAAAAATTGGGCGGAGGCGGTCATCAGACAATGGCAGCGGCACAGCTTAAAGATACTACTGCGGAAGCTGCAAAGGCGGCTCTCATTGAAGCTATAAATGAGGATTAGAAAGGATATGTTATAAATGAAAGTTATTTTCTTACAGGATGTAAAAGGCTCAGGCAAAAAGGGAGAAGTAAAAAATGTATCCGATGGATATGCAAGAAACTTCCTTATCGGAAAGGGTCTTGCTGTGGAGGCAACTCCTAAAAACATGAACCTCCTTGACGGACAGAACGCTTCGGCACAGCATAAAAAGGATGTTGAAAAGCAAAACGCTGAAAATACTGCAAAGGCTATTAACGGAAAAACTGTTAAGGCTATTGCCAAGGCAGGCTCTAACGGAAGACTTTTCGGCTCGATTACTGCCGGAAACATAGCTGAGCTTATCGAAAAACAGTATGGTCAGAAAATAGATAAAAAGAAAATATCCCTTAAAGGCGATATTAAAAATTTTGGTACTTACGAGGCTGATATAAAGCTCTATCAGGGCGTGTCAGCAAAGGTAACCGTTGACGTTACTGAGGGATAATATTTTTACCGGGGCAGTCTTCTAAGGGACTGCCTTAAGGAATATATGGAGAACATAATGGAATATAACGATTTGCAGATGACTGACAGTGAGCTGCCCTACAGCCTTGAAGCTGAACAGACTATTCTTGGCGCTATTCTTATTGATCAGTCAGTTATCTCAACAGTACTTGAGAAAATAAAGCCTGAAAGCTTTTATAACGAGCAGCACCGTGCTTTATTTGATATAATGCTGAGAATGTTTACCTCAGGCACTAAAGCCGATATTATAACTGTTCTCAATGAAGCCATGAAGGCAGGTATTTTCGATACGCCTCAGGAGGGACGAACATACCTTGCAAACCTTGTGAATATGGTGCCTTCCGTTGATAATATCGACAGCTACTGTCAGATTGCAGCGGAAAAATATTACATCAGAAGCCTTGCAGTCATTGCTAAGGACATTCTCCACGAGGTCGCTTTAGGTCACAACACGGCTCAGACATTACTGGACTCCGCAGAACAGAAGATATTTGATATTCGCCAAGGCAAGGACGTAAAAGGACTTACTCCAATAAGCGATGTTATCTTTGAGTCATGGGACAGGCTCCAGAAGATCTCAGGTCCTGACAAGGATAAGTATTTGGGAGCAAAAACCGGATTTACTTACCTTGACACGATCACAACAGGTCTTAACCGTTCCGACCTTATACTTGTGGCTGCTCGTCCGGGTATGGGTAAAACTTCCTTTGCCCTTAACATGGCTACAAACGTTGCAAGACGTGCAGGAAAGGACGTTGCGGTATTCTCACTTGAAATGTCCAAAGAGCAGCTTGCAACAAGAATGCTTTCAACAGAGGCTCTTGTGGATTCAAACAAGCTCAGGAGCGGTCATCTGTCTGAAAACGACTGGGTAAGGCTTGCGTCAAGCGCAGATGTGCTGTGCGGTATGCCGATATATCTTGACGATACTGCCGGAACAAACGTCCAGCAGATCAAGGCAAAGCTTCGGCGTATAAAAAATCTGGGACTGGTAGTTATCGACTACCTACAGCTTTTAGGCTCTACCCTTAAAACTGAAAACCGTGTTCAGATCATTTCTGAGATTACAAGACAGCTTAAGATCATGGCTAAAGAGCTTGATATTCCGGTTGTACTACTATCACAGCTTAACCGTGGAGTTGAAAGCCGAGAGGACAAGCGTCCTATGCTGTCAGATCTGCGTGAATCAGGCTCTATCGAGCAGGACGCAGATATTGTTATCTTCCTTTACCGTGACGCATATTACAATAAGGAAAGCACTCAACCAAATGTATCCGAGTGCATTGTTGCAAAAAACCGTCACGGCGATACAGGCACAGTAAAGCTCATGTGGGACGGTCAGTTTACCCGCTTTTCAAATGCGGATTTTGACCAGGTACCTGCAAATTGACCGGAGGCCAAATTGACTGAAAGAGTAACCAGAACTATTAAAAAATTCAATATGCTTAAAACCGACGACAAGGTTACCGCTGCCCTTTCCGGAGGAGCTGACAGCGTATGTCTTCTGCTTATCCTGCTGAAAATTAAGGACAGCCTTGGATTTAGTCTTGACGCTTTCCATATAAACCACATGATCAGAGGCAGGGAGGCTGACAGAGATGAGGAGTTCTGCCGCAGCCTGTGTAAAAAACATGGTGTTGAATTTTACTGCGTTCATGCAGACGTTCCGTCATATGCAGAAAAAAGCGGAAAGTCCATTGAAGAGGCGGCAAGAGATATTCGATATAAGCTTCTGCTGGAGCATACCGGATGCGGAAAGCTTGCAACAGCTCATACTGCATCTGATAATGCAGAAACTATTATTTTTAATATGGCAAGAGGCTCCGGAATAAAAGGTCTTTGCGGTATACCTCCAGTCAGGGATAATATAATAAGACCCCTGATCTATGAAACAAGAGCAGATGTGGAAAGCTTTCTGAAAGAGCAGAATCAGAGCTATGTTACTGATTCAACCAATCTTTCCGATGACTATTCAAGAAACCGCATAAGACACAGAGTTATACCGGAAATTTTAAAAATCAATGAAAGCTTTTTTAAAACTATTTCAGCCAACACTCAGCTTATGGCTGAAGAAGACAGATATCTGCAATCCCTTGCGGATAAGGCTTATAATAAATGCAAAACCGGGCGCAGTTCCTTTTCAGGGCTTAAAAATTACGACCGGGTTATACGAAAAAGATGTCTTGTGAGGATTTTCAAAGAAGAAAATCTTCCTGTGAGCATGGAAAAAATAAACGCCGCAGACGATATTGTTCTGCATGGCGGAAAAATCAATATAATAAAAAACGTTTATATCACCTCAAATAAGGGCATTCTCTTTATTGAGCGCACATCTGTTAAGCAAGCGCAAAGAGAAATTCAGGTTTCTCAGGGGGAATACACACTTTTTGATGGCAAAAAATGCGTTATAAAAATTCAGGATCATAACGCTTTGCCGCAGCCCGGCACAATATATATGGATTATGATAAAATATCGGGCTGCATTATATTACGGGGCAGAAAATACGGGGATAAAATAAATCTTGCGGGAAGGAGCTTTACTTCTTCCGTAAAAAAAATTCTGAATGAAAGAATAAAACCCGATAAAAGGTCTTTCATTCACTTTCTTGCAGACGATAAGGGTCTTATTTTTATGGAAGGCGCCGGAATTGCAGAAAGAGTCAGGGCAAATGAAAAGACTGAAAAAATTCTGACTGTTGAAATAAAGGACGTGATATAAATTGCAGCCCGGGCATAATATTGAAAGTGTACTCTATTCCGCTGGGGATATCTCGGAAAGAGTAAAGGAACTTGGAAAGCTTATTACAGAGGCGTACAGCGGAAAGGAGCTTATACTGATTTGTCCCCTCAAAGGCTCTGTAATATTTTTCGCTGATTTAATGAGGGAAATAAAAATTCCTGTTGAAATTGACTTTATGAGTGTTTCAAGTTATAATAGTAGTACGATCAGCTCCGGTGAAGTGAAAGTCCTAAAGGATATTTCAACCGGTATCGCTGAAAAACATGTCCTTATAATCGAGGATATCATCGACACCGGACTTACTCTAAAGGAAGTAAGGGGCATCATAGAAAAAAGAAAACCGGCGTCTTTGAAAATATGTACTCTTCTGAACAAACCCTCAAGGCGCATTGCCGATATAGAGCCCGACTGGTCAGGATTCGTAATACCCGATAAATTTGTTGTGGGGTATGGTCTTGACTACGGAGAAAAGTTCAGAAATCTGCCTTATATAGGCGTTTTGAAAACATCAAATACATAGACGAAAGAATGGAGTGAATTTATTGACACCTAACAGAAACAGCAAAGGACTGGCAGCTTATATCGCTGTTGCAGCAGTACTGATCATTGCAGTAATGCTCATCTTCACAAATATGGCTCAGTCCGGAAACAGAAAAGAATATTCTGAGGTCATCAAGTACTTTGACGAGTATAAAGTAACCTCCTACACACTGGATCTGGGAACAGGAGAGCTTGTATACAAGCTTGAAGGCGATGATAAAAAATATACCTATGAGGTTCCTCATGTTCAGCTCTTCCTCAATGATACTGAAAATTATCGTGAGGAGTACAATGCAAAGCACAAGGACAAACCTCTTGAACAGGATTATTACAAAATCAAGGACAATTCATGGCTTCTTTCGGTGATCCCAACTGTACTGCTACTGGTAATGGGAGTCGTGCTTTTCTACTTCATGATGAAGCAGACAGGAAGCGGCGGAAAATATACCTCATTCGGAAAAGCCAATGTTAAGAATCAGGCTTCAAGAGGTAAAAAAGTTACCTTTGCAGACGTTGCAGGCGCTGATGAGGAAAAACATGAAATGGAAGAAATCGTTGACTTCCTTAAAAATCCTAAGAAGTACAGCGATATAGGCGCTCGTATCCCTAAGGGAGTACTCCTGCTCGGCCCTCCGGGTACAGGTAAAACACTCCTTGCAAAGGCCGTTGCCGGCGAAGCAGGATGCCCATTCTTCCCGATCTCCGGTTCGGATTTCGTTGAAATGTTCGTAGGTGTCGGCGCTTCAAGAGTTCGTGACCTTTTTGAACAGGCAAAGAAAAACGCTCCTGCCATCATCTTTATTGATGAAATAGACGCTGTCGGACGTCAAAGAGGAACCGGTCTCGGCGGTGGACACGATGAGCGTGAACAAACTCTGAACCAGCTCCTTGTTGAAATGGATGGCTTTACAGGCAATGAAAGCGTTATTGTAATTGCTGCTACTAACAGACGTGATATTCTCGACCCGGCTCTGCTGCGTCCAGGAAGATTTGACAGACAGATCGTAGTAAGCTATCCGGATATAAAGGGACGTGAAGAAATACTAAAGGTTCATACCAGAAACAAACCCCTTGGTCCTGACGTTAAGCTTGACGATATTGCAAAGGGTACTGCCGGATTCACAGGCGCAGACCTTGAAAACCTTGTAAACGAGGCATCACTCCTTGCAGCAAGAGCAAACAGAAAGGCTATTACAAAGCCGGATATTGAAGAGGCTACAATCAAGGTTATTGCTGGTCCTGAAAAGAGATCACGTGTTGTTACAGAAAAGGAAAAGCGACTTACCTCCTATCATGAGGCAGGTCATGCAGTCTGCACCTATTACTGCGATACTCAGGATAAGGTTCATCAGGTTTCAATTATCCCTCGTGGAATGGCAGGCGGCTATACAATGTCACTGCCGGAGCATGACAAGACCTTTGTAAGCAAAACAGAAATGCGTGAAAATATTGTTACGCTCCTTGGCGGACGTGTTGCTGAAAAGCTCATTCTCGAGGATATTTCAACAGGCGCTTCAAACGATATTGAACGTGCAACTGCTATTGCAAGAAATATGGTCACACGATATGGTTTCAGCGACAGACTTGGCCCTATGGTATACGGAAACGACCAGAGCGAGGTCTTCCTTGGAAGAGACTTCAACAGCTCAAGAAATTATTCAGAAAATGTAGCTGCTGAAATTGACGACGAGATGCGTGAGATCATTGAAGACGGCTATGAGCGCGCTAAGGATATTCTTAACGCCCATATCGACCAGCTTCACATCCTTGCTAAATACCTTATGAAGTTTGAAAAGATCGACAATATTGACTTTGAAAAACTGATGAGCGGCGAAATGGATATGAGTATTCTTGACGATAAGCCGGAAACTCCGGAAGCAGAAGAGATTCATACAGATGAAACTCACACAGAGGAAACAACCGATTCAGATTCAGAAGATTCAAAGGAAACAAATGAATAACAAAAAAGGCGGTTCGCACAAAGTGAACCGCCTTTTTAGGCAATACCGCACAAAACACGCCTGATGGCTTTGTGCAGTATTGCCTTAGTATATCTCCTGCTCAAGTTTTCTGAAATATTCCGTATCAAAAAATTCTGTGATAGTAATATCAAATCCGTCACAGAGCTTTTTTATGGTTACAATACCAATATTTTTTGCTCTGTGATTTACTATATCATTAACTGTGGACTGGGTTACACCTGAAAGCGTACACAGCTTATTTACAGTTATGCCATGCTCTCTGCAAAGCTCAATAATTCTCCCGGCAACCGCTTGTGATATATTCAAAACCGCTCTCCCCTTTATTTTCAATAAAGGATTTAAGGCAACACCGCACAAAGATTGTGTACAGATTGCGCAGTCAGATTTTTCGTCAGATTGCATAAAAAGCTCGCAGGCATACTGTCGTATGTCAAGAGATTTTTGTGTGATATGACGAAAAATATGCAAGCAAGATGTGTGCAAAGCCGTCAGGCGTGCTTTGTGCGGTGTTGCCTTACCTCTTTTAGGACAGTAAAAACCTTCCCTAAGTTATGATAACACTTTTTTTATTTATATATTAACGGTTTACCGTTGACATAAAGCGACAAATAGTGTATAATGAGTATCAGAAAATATAACTTGAGGCAAGATGTCCCCGCCTCTTAGGCTTGGGAGCATTTCCGTATTCAGTGAGTGATACAGTCCCTCACTGAATAACTTTGCCCATGTTGAATGAAGGGGTATATCCCCTAAATTGAAGGAGGACACAAAATGGCGAATGTTCTTGAAGTAAAGGAACTTAGTAAGCAATACTCAAAAGTGCTTGCTGCAAATAAAATTTCCTTTACTATCGGCAAAGGGGAGATATTTGCACTTATCGGCCCTAATGGCGCAGGAAAAACAACTACTATACGAATGATCTCAACGCTTATTAAACCTACGGCAGGGAATGTACTTGTTGACGGACACAGCATTATAAGCGAGCCAGACAAGGTAAGGGAATGTATTACATATCTCCCGGACGAAGCCGGCGCATATAAGACCATGACCGGAAAGGGATACCTTAAATTTATGGCTGGCATCTTTGCTGACACCAAAAATCAGGCGGATGAGTTCGTAAACAGAGCTTCTGAAATGAGTAGTCTGGGTGAAAGACTTGATGAAAAGATTGCAAGCTACAGCAGAGGCATGATAAGAAAGCTCCTGCTTTCAAGAGCTGTTATGACCAGACCTAAGCTTGCCATACTCGATGAACCAACAAGCGGTCTTGATGTTATTAATGCGCTTGAAATACGAAAAATGATAAAAAAGCTTGCCCATGAGGACGGCATGTCCTTCCTTCTTTCCTCACACAATATGCTGGAAATTGAATATGTTAGCGACCGTGTAGGAATTATTTCAGGTGGTATTCTCCATACCGTTGGAAGGATAGATGAGCTTAAAGAAAGATACAACGCTGCAAACCTTGAAGAAGTATTTGAAATGGTGGTGAATGAAAATGAAGTTCCTTAATCTGCTGAAAAAAGAACTGCGTGAGCTTATAAACAAACAAATGATAATCGGACTTGTAATTACCTTTGCAATGCTTCTGGCTATCGGACAGATCACCTCAAGCGTTATGGACGATGTTGGCTCTGATACAGGAACCGTTAACATCTGCGACCATGACAAAACCGATTATACAAAGCAGCTTATAAAGGCTGTATCCGATGCAGGCTTTGAAGTAAAAGAGTTAGAGGGCGATTCCTCGGACAGAGCACAGCTGCTACAGGACCTTGACGTTGAAAACCTTATAATAATTCCTGAGGGGTTCACAAAGGAGGTTACTGAAAGCGGCAAAAGCGGCGTTATCGAAAAGATAAGCTCAATGCAAAGCTCTTCCGCTCTTGCTTCACTTAACGATAAATCTTCGGCAGCCGTTGAAATAATGGAAAATACTACAAAACAGTATATCATGACTAAAAACGGACTTACCGCTGAGGAAACAGCGCTTATAGATTCTCCTTTAAGCATAAACGAAGTCACCGTCGTAAAGGATAAATCTGCGGCAATCAGCTCTGAAACTATTTCAAGTCTTATTTCTACTCAAAGTATGGTCATCCCTATCGTAGTATTCATTCTTGTAATGTTTACTTCACAAATGATCATCACTGCAATCTCCACGGAAAAAATAGACAGAACTCTTGAAACACTGCTTTCAGCTCCGGTATCAAGAATATCAGTCCTTTTCTCAAAAATGCTTGCTGCTGCAATTGTGGCTCTTATCAATGCCGCTATCTATATGCTCGGTTTCAAGGGCTATATGGGCTCGTTCCTTGAAGGTGAAATTGACGCTTCCGTTATCGGAGAGGCTCTTACTGTAAATGACATAATGAAAGACTTGGGACTTAAAATCGGAGTCAGCGGATATGTCCTTGTGGGACTCCAGATGTTCATGACCATTCTTGTATGCCTTGCGGTATCGCTTATACTGGGCGCACTTGTAAACGATGCTAAGTCAGCTCAGACTGTGCTTATGCCTATTATGGTATGCGCTATGATCCCTTATCTTGTATCAATGATATATGACATCAATCTCCTTTCACCGGCTGTAAGAACCCTTTTGTATGCTATTCCGTTTACTCATACCTTTACGGCAATGAACAATATCATGTTCGGAAACATGACCCTCTATTGGGGAGGTCTTGCTTATCAGGTCGTACTGTTTATTATATGTATGTTCTTTGCATTGAAGATATTTACTTCGGATAAGATATTCACAATATCTCTTAATTTCGGTCAGAAAAGGAAGCTTAAAAAGGCTAATAAATAGAAACAGCAATATAAATGTAATCCCTGCAAGGAAACATATTCTTTGCAGGGATTTTTGTATTACAAACTGTTGCTAAACCGTAATGTCAATCAATCTTATTAAAGATAACTGTTTGCTCTTTCATAGATATTTTTCCGACTTGATAGCCGTATTCTGTAAGCTCTTTTTTGTATTTTAAAAAGGAGTGGTCTATTGGTAATTTCACAATACTTTGTATTTCTTCAAATGTCAGTTTAAAAGATTGACTTCCGTTTTTCTGCACATATTCCCATAAAGGATCATATTTACTCACAGTCTCTTACCCCTTTCAAATTCCTGTTTAATGTTTAACGTCCTGTTATGGTTTAATTATACTAAAGAAAGCAGGTAAAGTCAATGACAAAAAAACTCAAAGCCACTTTTGACAAAACATCAAAAGTGGCTTTTAAAGCATTATTTGATTATACCCTGTTTCTTTAGCTCATCTCCCACAAGCTTTGCAACAGCCGTTGCTCCGGTTTCTGTAAAGTGAGTCATATCCGTAGTGGAAAGCTCTGTAGAGATCAAATGATAGGTATACGCCTTATCATAGCCGATGGCATTATAATGATCCACCATTAATGCGTTTAAGTCAATGCAAGGTATTTTGTAGTATGCTGCAAGCTGCTTCATGGCATTGCAGTAATTACCATAGCTTCCCTCAAACCTTCCGGTGCTGCTGTTATATGCCTTGAGTCCAAGAACAGTTGTTACAAGGACAGGTGTTCCGCCCTTGCTCAGCGCTCCCTCAATATATTTTGAAATATAGTATTCAAAGCTTCCGTCAGTACCAGGAACTGAGCCGCTTACAGGTGCATACCTTTCAGCATTATTATATGCCGAGTCGTTTATGCCGAACTGAACCAACAGATAATCTCCGGCTTTCATTTCACTGAGGATAGTGTCAAGTCTTCCGTTATCATAAAAGCTCTTGGAGCTTCTTCCTGCTATCGCACGGTTTGATACCGTATAGTTTTCAGGCAGATAATTCTGTAGGTATGCGCCCCAGCCCTGCTGCGGAGCATAACTTGCACGATAGGTCTGAACGGTGGAATCCCCTGCAATAAACACTGTAGGCTTGCTGTCCGGCTGAGTCGGTTCAGGCTTTTCCTCCGGAACATAAATTTCAGCTATCGGCTCTTCGGTTTTTTCAATGTAAAGAGTATCAATGTTAGGTCCGCCCTGTTCAGTGCGTGATGTCATTCGGAGAGTATTCATGCCCTTTTTAAGCGGAAGAACAATACCTCTTGTGCTCCAAGTTGTCCATGCGCCGGTAGCAAGAAAATCCTGAACCCAGTAATCTGCACCGCCGTTTAACTCAAGCTTCATAGCACGGTTCTGATCGCTTCCGTTTGCAATACTGAATGAACAAAGATAGTTACCATCCTCAGGAGCATAAAGCTGCCACTCAATAAAACTTCCCGCTGTATTATCAAGATTAACATATGAATCCTTCTTAAAGCCAGCATTTACGCTCTCAAGAACGCCTCTGCTATAGGAAGCCTCATTTGCATAATAGAAAGAACTGCTCTTCTTTACTGCGTCAAAGTTATCAATGTTTACAAGGAATTTCTTCATTGCAACACAGTCTGATACATTTACCTCTCCATCAGCATTTGTGTCCGCATAATGCATCTCATAACCTGATGCAGACTGATTCATAACACTGCGTTTCAATAATATATAATCAAATACATTAACTACGCCGTCATGATTCAGGTCTCCAACAACTATATCGCTGCCGCTCTCAGAATAATTAACCGGCTCAAGAATCCACGACTGGCAGTCATGACCGTTTATTTCCCATTCCTGAACGTTAGCTCCTGCGTCTGTAAGGGCATTCTTTACTTCTACACAGCTTTTATCCTTGCTGTTCTTAGTAGTAATGCAGTAGCTTCCGTTTTTATTATCAATAAACTTAAAAAGCTGAGCATCGCTTTTTGTATCCTCAAAAATACCTATATTAGTTCCGTTAGCAGTATCACCATAGGACAGATCAAGGAAATACTGTCCCTTATCAAGACCGCTTACGATATAATAATAACCGTCTGATGCCTTTTTAACAGTCCACATATTTGAATTTTCAAGAATACTTCCCGGCTGCTGAGAAACATTTGCACCATTTGCTGCGCTTTCAGCCTCAAGACAAAGTCCGCTGTTCTTATTTCTTATAAGATACTGTGTGTTTTCAGCGATTTCTGCTCCCTCAGGAAGGGTTTCCGTCATAGTCCAGTCGATCTGTGATGATGCAAGCTCTGCAAGCTTCATCGCTCCCTGACGGTTCGGGTGAAGCGTATCGCCGTTCATGTAAAGAGCTGTTGTTGCATCAGCGCCAATAGAAATGCAGTAATCCTGCCAGAGGTTAAAAAGGTCGATTACCTGAACGTTTTGCTCCGTACCGATCTTATCCAGCTCTGTACCAAACCAACGTCCTGTAAGCAGAGGTTTTCTTGTAGCGTCACCGTTTCTTCCCTGCTGCTTTACAAGGATAACTCTCATTCCCTTTGCTTTTGCCTTGGTTACCATATCGGTAACATAGGTGTAATATTCCTCCGCATTTGAATAATTGGTATCATTTATTCCTATGGAGACAATGAATATATCTCCATTTTTACCGTAATACTCAATTGCATCAAACTGTCCTGCCTCAACAAATCCCTTAGCATACTGTCCGCTTGCAGCCATATCACGAACCTGCCATACATTTGTATCAATATACTTTGGAAGCACCTGACCCCAACCTGCCTGAACGCTCGTATCAAGAGGATAGTAATTGCATACTGTTGAGTCGCCGCACATCCATACTGTGTTAGGCAAAGCCGTATCGCCAGAAACATAGCTGATCTCAATGGAGCTTATTGAAAAGGCATAGCCTGCTTTGCCGGCAGCTGCGCGTATATTAAGCTGTCCGTCCGTAACCGGAAGCAGAATTGAGTCAACAGCGTTATTGCCTGTCATGTTGACGATTTGCAGCATTCCCTCCATATAAACACTTGTGCGATTTGTATTGCCAAGAGTAACTGTTATACGGTAAAGTCCCGACGGCAAATCAACATCAAAGGTATTGTTTGCGTTTGCCGTATCAGTAAACTGAACCGCATCGCTCAGCGCTCCGCTGCCTGATGCTGAAACATTTTTTACTCCGGCAGTATTTCTGAAACCATAACCCAATGAAGAGCTGTAACCCTGAGTTGCGCTGACTGCGGTATATCCGCTTTCAGCATTTGCACCCAGATCAAACTTCCAGTTGCTCTGTGCAGCAGAAGCCTTGCTAAAAGGCTGTATTCCGCAAAATGCCAGCAGCGCTATAAAAATACTCAGGATAGCTGATAATGTTCTTTTCCCTGCTGTTTTAATCATATATTTCCCCTCTTTTATGGAGGAGGCCGGCACTCTCCAGCCTCCCCTTTATAATATTAATCTGCCTTTGCAGTATATATCTCCGGCTTTTTCGGCAGCTTATATCCTGTTCCAAGGAAGAAGCTTGTATTAGGAGCCTGATTATATCCTACATTCTCAATTGCAACACCTGTACGATACTGTGAATCATGCATCAGTGTCGTAAGCTTTACATCCGTTGTAAATGTAGTTCCAAATACACGGAGTGAATTTCCGTTGTTTGCAGGGAATATCATTTCCTCTCGCCAGTCGCCGAACAAATCACATGTTATACATGCATTTGACTTTGAAGCATTATTATATGACGCACCATCACCGGTGAATATTCTTCCCGGTTTATCAACCATTGTACGGTCAAGAGCCTCTCTTTCAAGATCTCCGTCCCACCATACAGCGGAGTTCATACCCCATTTGGTAATACTGCTCCATGCCTTTCCGGTGGATTCGATTTTTCCTGTATTAGGATTATAGGCATAAATCATACTGTCAACTACGCTTGTAAATTCCATACCCGGAGTTTCAGAAGAAATGTTAAGAGCAATACCTCTTCCTACATCGTCAGTACCGTCAATTTTCCATATGATCTTTCCTGTTGCAGCGTCATGAACCTCTGCACAGTAATGCTCCTCATGAACCTGGAATATTTCAAGTCCCTCTCGCTCAGGTATCAGATCTCCTGCCTGCATACAGTCGCCGTGACCGAGGCCTGTGCTCCAAAGCCCCTTTCCGTTATCGTCAATACAGCATGAACCGTAAACTATCTCGTCCTTGCCGTCCTGGTCAACGTCCATAACAACAAGGCTGTGGTTGCCCTGTCCATAATACGGATTTGTCTTGTCATATCCGGTATCAAATATCCAGCGCTTAACGATCTTCTTATCCTTTATGTCATAGGCTGCAATAGAGGTTCTTGAATAATAACCACGGCAGAATACTGCTGACGGAGTCTTTCCGTCAAAGTATGCCGTTCCCGAAAGGAATCTGTCAACACGATTTCCGTATCCATCCTCCCATTTGCTTACATCGTCCCTTCCCGGCTCGTAGTTGATAGTATCAAGAGCTGCACCCGTCAGTCCGTCAAACAGAGTCAGATATTCAGGTCCTGTAAGAATGCGACCTGCACTTGAACGGTAATCCGCACTTGCATTGCCGATAACCTTTCCCTTACCGTCAACCGTTCCGTCGGCTGTCTTACACATAAGCTCAGCCTTTCCGTCACCGTCATAGTCATAAACCTGGAACTGAGTATAATGCGCGCCTGCACGGATATTTTTGCCCAAATCTATTCTCCAAAGCTTTGTTCCGTCAAGCTTATAACAGTCAATGAATACTGTTCCGGTATAGCCGTCCTTTGAGTTATCCTGTGAGTTTGAAGGGTCCCACTTTAAAAAGATCTCATACTGTCCGTCTCCGTCAGCGTCTCCCACTGAGCAATCGTTAGGAGTGTATGTACAGGTTGAGCCGTTTGGCATTGTCTGATCTGCCGGTTTGTCAAGAGCAATATCCATATATGCTCCAGACTGCCCGGAGTTTTTAGTTCCCAGTATAACTGCGCTCTGAGCAAATTCTGTCATAGTACCGTTTACATAAGTGTCAATTGTAAACGAATCCGAGGCTGTAGCGCCCTCCACAAAATAGTTAGTTGCGTCATTTGCTCCGATTTCCGTTACAAGGCTTCCGTTCTTATAGAGCTTAAAGGTCGTGTTTTCAGTATCGGTTGCAAGTGTTCTCCATGAAACCAACATTCCCGTTCCAGTATAGGCTGCCACAACGCCTCTGTCAAGAGCCTCCATCTGACGTCCGTCAGGATTTTCGTCAGTTAGCTTATCAGGGACTCCCTTTATTGCCTCAACAGGCTTTGAAGGGCTTTCCTCATTTTCAGTGTCAGCAATAGTAATCGTATCAATATTAGGCGCTCCGTCAGCTGTTAGTGACGTAACGGTTATTTTGTTCACTCCACTTTTAAGAGGCAGATAAAGCACCGACTCATCCCAATTTGTCCATGCGCCGGTTACAGGGAATGAAGCGTTCCAGTAAACGATTTCATTATTAACGTTTACCATAACATCTCTTGCAGCCGTACCTCCGTTTGCATACCTGAATGTAACTGCATAAACTCCGTCGCTGTCCGCAGATACATTCCATGAGGCTTCAACGTCGGACTCATTGTCAAGGTTCAGATAGGCGTCACTTTCAAAGCCGGCATTAGTTGTTTCAGAAACGCCCTTAGCATAACTTCCATCAACAGCGGCATATTTTCTTACAACAGGAACATCCTGTCTTAAAAGCTGGTCGGATTCCTTGACCATGTATTTGTTCATTGCAGCAATGTCCATTGAATTAAATTCATTGTCGCCGTTTACATTTCCTGCATGCTTCTGATGCTCCGTACCGCCTCCGCTCATAAGTATGCGCTTGGCAAGAATAGTATCAAAAACGTTTACAATACCGTCATCGTTAAGATCTCCCGGAGTGAATACATCTCCAATCGTTTCACCCTTTGTTTCAGCAAGGCTTAAGTTTTCAACATACTTTACCGGAACAAGCTCCCAGTCCTGACAGTTAACGCCGTTTACCTCCCACTGCTGGATATTTGCTCCGCTTGCAGTTTCGGCATTAATTACCTCAACGGCATGCTTATTGTCTGAACACTTTGTAAGAATCTTAAAGCTTCCATCAGAATTTGCAGAAAGCTTGTAAAGCTGAGTATCAGCTCCTGTGTCCTTACTTATGCAGACATTATCGCCGTAAAGCTCCTGGCTCTTTGAAACGGTAAGACAGCTTTCACCGTCTCCCACCATGGAATAAATACGATAAAGTCCATCACTGCCTGCTTCAAGTCTCCATACATTATACGGCAGCCCCTCGTCAGCGCCCCACTGCTGAACGTTAGTGCCATCCGCTGAGCCTCCGCCCTCGACATTCAGGTAAATACCGCTGTTCACATTTCTTATAAGATATGTGCCGTCAAGGGATGTCTGACTGTCCGCCGCATAAGCCATACCGCTGCTGTAAACAGCTCCGGCTGAACACAGCATCAGCATGGCTGTCAGAAACGCTTTGATTCTTTTCATAATTTCCTCCTATTCAATTATCATTTAAACCTGTACAGGAAAAACTGTTCTTTCCCCCACTAAAAATTCCTGTATCAGCTTAATATCCTTTGCGTCAACAGCTCCGCTGCCGTCCACATCTGCCGCAAGACTTGCAGCCTTGCTTTCAAATCCGTTTTTAAGACCTCTTTTCGCCATAATAACATCATAGATATTTATAATACCGTCATTATTTACATCACCCGGCTCATATTCAATGCTTTCCCGTACACAAGGTATCATTACCCACTTCTGACCGTCTCCGCCCCAGAAGTTCCACTGACAAATATTAGCGCCGTTTTCCGTACTGATCTCATAAACATCCAGACCGGACTTTGTATCAGAACAAGCTGACAATATCGCATAGGAGCCGTCCTTACACGGCTGTATCTTAAATTTCTGACCGCTGCTTTCAAGGTAATCTGTAAGCAAAGCGTTATTGCCGTCCGTTCCGTTGGCGTTTTCAATGGTTATCGCCTTGTTTTCCGAATCTATAATAGAATATGTGCCGTCGCTGTTCCTTACAACGGACCATATACAGCTTTCAGCAGACTGCTCAACATTTCCGGCGCTTTCACCAATATACAGACCGCTGTTTACATTTCGTATAATGTAATTCGCTTCCACTGCCTCAGGATATACAGGGGATATCTTCCACAGCTGACAGTCGCCGCCCCAGTACTCCCACTGATTTATGTTTCCGCCGTTGTCAACGCTCCAGTCGTACACGTCAAGCCCCGATTTATCCCCGGAGCATTTTGACACGATACCATAATATAAACCGTTCTGTACAAGCTTCCACAGCTGATTATCAGCTCCCGTATAGCTTTCCAGTTGAATATTAAGGCCGTTCTCTCCGTCGTTTCCATTGACAGTTAAAGCCATACCCTCGTTAGCCATGGAAACGATCTTGCAATATCCGTTTCCGGTATCGCAAAAGCGCCATTCCTGCTGACTGCCTCCTGTTTTAGCCCACTGCTGAATATTTGTACCTGAGGCTGTTTTACCGCTGTCAAGGTCTAAGACCTTACCGCTGTTCTTATTTTCAACAAAGTATGATATATCACTGAGAAGCGATGTATCTCCGATCTTTACAGCGCCGCTTTCAAACGAAACCCTGTCAGGATCATATGTAAGCTTACTGCCGTAGCTTGTAAGATCCACCATATCCTCATTTGCCTTATATTCACTTTTTTTACTTCCCCAGATACAGGTATTGTTTCCCGTAGCCGTAAAGGTCATTTTCTGCACCTGAGCCGCTGACTCATCCGCCTGAACGAGAAATTCACCCTTATATGTAACATTATTATAGGTAAAAGTCATATTAGGAGTACCGTTTTCCATAGTCCATGTACCGGTAATATCTCCGGTAACAGTTCCGTTATCGTTAAGTGTGATATTTTTTGGCTTTTCAACATCAGCACTTTTTTCATTTACAAAGGTTTGATTCAGAGTATGGAAAATGAACTCATAATCACCTGTTACAGCCTCTTTTGTATGCCCTACATCAGAAATCGTTTCCCCAGAATACTCATAAGGAGCCGCAATCGGCCATCCGTCCTCATTAAGGAACATCTGATGTACACGAACCTCATGGAAGCCGTAGGCGTCGTCAAATTTAGTATGGTAAATCACATACAGCTTTCCGTCATCGTCCATAAGCACGGAATTATGCCCCTGCGCCTTGAACGGACGGTCATTACAGCTCCACTGGTAATTGCTCATAAGACGCTCGCCGACAGTTCCTTTAGTATTTGCGTCCCCTGTTCCTTTAGTGTAAATTGCGCTGTTTCCATTTTGGTCAACATAAGGACCGTCAGGGTTCTCCGAACGGAAAATTCTCATATTATAGCCGCCATTGGAGTTAAAGTAACCATAGGAAATAAATAAGTAATAATAGCCCTTGTTTGAACCCGGAGCTTTCATATACTCAATATAAGGCCCCTCGCCTGAGCTGAAATAGCCTCCTGCCGCCTTTTTGCCCATATATGCGTCTGAAACGTTTGCCTTGGTTTCATATTTTACATTGTAATCACGAAGACCTGTTTTCTCGTCAAGCTCCAGCATATAAAGTCCGCCGAACCATGAACCGTAGATCATCCACAGATTACCGCTTTCGTCATAAAAAACAGCCGGATCAATAGCATTAGTACCATATGAAGCATTCCAGCCGCCGTTGCTGATATAGCGGCTTATATCAGGATTGCTGCCCAAAACCCTCGGAACATCAGTATCATTTACATTATTTACAGTATTATTTGTAAAGCCTGAATAAACGATAGTATCCTTATACGTATAAGGCCCGTCAATATTATCCGCAGTACAGAGAACTATTGATGAGTTCCAGTTATTTCCGTTAACGCTTAAATACATACAGTACTTTTTCATTTCCCTGTTATAGACTATATCAGGCGCCCACAGATTTCCGGAAAGATCATAGCCGTCGGTAGTATTTGACCACCTTTCAGGTACTGCAAGGTCCTTATAAATATCTTTAAAATACGTAGTGTTTGTAGTACCGAGATTTGAGTTTGCAGTATATGTCCAGCTGTACAGATCCTTTGAACGAGCTCCTGCAAGATGGGAGCCTATGATGTAATAGCTTCCGTCCTCAAGCTTCACTATGGACGGGTCATGAACACCGACTCTGCTGTGTTCCACCGCGGAGCTTCCGGTCAAAATCGGAATAGAAGAAACAGCCAGTACAGCTGAAATAAAAATGCTCGCAGCTTTTTTCAGAAAATTTTTTTTAGAAAGCATAGATTTTCCACCTTTCAACTTATATTAACGATGCCACAATGTGACAGTGGCGGCGAAGCCACCTAAGAAGCCGTTCAATACTGATCTTGTCAAAACTGTATGTAGTTTTTGACTGCCGTCGTTTTGGCGACTCTTCCAATAGATTTTGTCTACCGGAAGATCAAAGAGCAGTACTATAGATAGATTTTATTATATCACAGTTAATAGACTTTTTCAATTATTAACATGATTTTTTGTAGGTTTCGCCAATTTTTTTGTGCATTTCTACAATGCAAAAAAAGAGAGTACACATATGTATACTCTCTTTATAACTATATACAAGCCTTCTTACATATTCCTGTAATCAATAACACGCTTGGTCTTTTTCTCACTCCTTGGAAGGGTTCCTATCGGAACAACAATAACCTTAGGAGTCATACCCACAAGGGACTTGAACAGTTCAATTATATGCCTGCTCATCTGCTCAAAGTCAACTCTTCCCTCGCCCTCAACAGTAAGCAGCATAACATCCTTATTATTATCGTCATCATGAGCAATAGTTATGCTATACTCACTTGAAGCTCCGTCGACCTGCTTTAAAATATCCTCGACCTGGCTTGGGAACATATTAACGCCCCTTACCTTGAACATGTCGTCGCTTCTTCCTCTTATGATGTCGATTCTCGGGTAGCGGCTTCCGCACTGACATTCTCCCGGAATGATCCTTGAAAGGTCATGAGTCCTAAATCTTATGAGAGGCGCGCCCTCCTTTACAAGGGTAGTGATCACTATTTCGCCCTCTTCGCCATCCGGCACAGGCTCTCCTGTAACAGGGTCAATTATCTCAATATAAATATAATCGTCCCAGTAATGGATACCAGACTCATACTTACAGTTTACACCTATTCCCGGACCGTAAATTTCTGTAAGCCCGTAAATATCGTAAAGCTCTATTCCAAGCTCTTCATGAATACGCTTTCTCATTTTCTCGCTCCAGCGCTCAGAACCGATAACTCCCTTTTTAAGATTTATCTTATCTTTAAGGCCTCTTTTCTGAACCTCCTCCGCAAGAAGCAACGCATAGGATGAGGTAGCAGTGATTACTGTAGTCTGCAAGTCAACCATCATTTTCAGCTGCTTTTCAGTGTTTCCCGGTCCCATTGGAACAGCCATTGCTCCAAGCTTTTCACAGCCTGCCTGAAAACCGATACCGGCAGTCCACAATCCATAGCCGGGAGTTATCTGTATCCTATCCTTATCTGTAATACCAGCGGTTTCATAGCATCTTGCAAACATAGTTGCCCAGTCGTCAATATCCTTTGCAGTATAAGGAATAATTACCGGCGTACCCGTTGTGCCTGACGATGAGTGTATTCTTACGATATCCTTTTCATCGCATGCCATAATTCCCAGGGGATATGCCTCTCTCAGATCATTTTTCTGAGAAAACGGCAGCTTCTCAAAATCCTCCTGAGTACTTACACCGGTTATGCCCATTGCCTTATACTTTTCGCCGTAATAGCTGCCGGATGCGATCAGTCTTTTGATTTGTCTGTCAACCTGTTCAAGCTGTTTTTCATTTAGCTTCATAGCCTTCTCCAATCTCCATACCTTTAATAAATGCCTTTTTGTTAAGCTCTCTGAATCTCTCAGGGATCTTGCTTTCGATCTCCACCATTACATTTTCAGCGGAAAGTCCGGTTTTTCCCGAACCAACAGCTACTCCTAAAATAGCAACGTTAAAAAATTTAGAGGAACCAAACTCCTCGCATATTTCCTCAGCGCTTACAACAATAACATTGCTGCATTTTTTCCTGAGATAGCTTATCATCTCTGTTCCGTCGTAACCTGTGTCATGAAGCGATTCCGTAACAGGCTTTACCGGAACGCTGTTGACGATCACTATACCGTCTTTTTTCAGATAGCATAAGTTTCTCACAGCCTCGGCAGGTTCAAACGCCATTATCATATCCGCCGAGCCAAAAGGAATAAGAGGAGAATAAGCCTCGCCTATTCTCACATGGCTTGTAACCGAGCCGCCCCTCTGAGCCATTCCTATCGTTTCCGCAGAATGAACCCTTTCGCCCCCAAGCATCGCAGCTGAGGCTATAAGCTTCGAGGCAAGGACTGTACCCTGACCTCCAACGCCGCAGAGAAGAATATCCTTATTCATTGCAATCACCTCCGATAGCGTTTACAGGACAGACGCTGCTGCAAAGCCCACAGCCCGTACAAAGGCTCTTATCAATTTCAGCTTTTCCGTCCCTAAAAGTTATAGCAGGGCATCCTATTTCCTTTATACACTTTTTGCATCCGATACACTTTTCGGAAATATTCATTTTTCCCGACGGCTTTGTGATTGCAATGCAAGGAGATTTAAAAATAATCGCCTTTACGCCCTTTATTTCAGCGCATTCCTTGACTACAGCCACAGCCTTGTCAAGCTCAAAAGGATCAACGACCTCAATTTTCTTAACGCCGATACCCTCTAATATTTTTATGATGTCCACCTTTTCAATGATGTCACCCATCATATTTCTGCCCGTGCCCGGATGAGGCTGATGCCCCGTCATAGCGGTCGTGGAGTTATCAAGCACGCACAGGATCATATCAGCCTCGTTATAAACGGCATTCACGACTCCTGTCATACCCGAAGCAAAGAAAGTTGAATCCCCCACAAAGGCAAAGGAAACTGCATCATGATCAGTGTGGTAAAGTCCCTGAGCCATGGTGATTCCTGCTCCCATACAAAGGCATGTATCCGTCATGTCAAGCGGCATAGCGTTTCCAAGGGTATAGCAACCTATATCTCCGCAGAAATAAGCCTTTCTGCCTGCCATTGCCTTTTTTACAGCATAGAACGACGCCCTGTGAGGACAGCCTGCACAAAGAACCGGAGGTCTTATAGGAAGCTGCGGCATATCTGAAAGCTCGATCTGATCTTCTGAAGGCTTATCGCCTAAGAACTCGCCCACAATCTTTGCGGCATAATCAGCAGAATTTTCACCGGAAAGCTTTCCGTGTCCTGTACTTTTTCCAAATACTTTTACAGGTAGCTTATGAACCCCTGCTATTCTCTGAAGATGTGTTTCAACGTAAGGACTAAGCTCTTCAACGCATAATACTTCCTCTGCCTTTTCAAGAACCGGCAGCACAAGCTTTTCCGGGAACGGATAAGGAGTTGCTATCCTGCACAGCATAACATCCTGTCTGTCCTTTAAGTACTCCTTTACATAGGCGTAGCTGATACCTGAGGCAAAAACGGCTTTTTTACCTGAACCTGTTACGGTGTTGAATTTATATTTTGAAAAATCGTTTCCTATCTGAGGATTCCTCTTTTCGATCATTTCATGATTCATAAAGGAAAGCTTCGGGAAAATGACCCACTTCTTTGAATCCTTTACAAAGCCCTCATATCTTTTTGGCTGAGGATTTTCCTCGCACTCTATTGAAGCATACGCATGACATACCCTTGTGGTAGGACGGAACAATACCGGAGTGTGATACTTTTCCGAATATTCAAATGCGTCCTGAATCATTATGTATGCCTCTTCCGGAGAGGACGGGTCAAAAACAGGGATCCTTGCAAATTCCGCAAACATTCTCGTGTCCTGCTCAGTCTGTGATGATATAGGACCCGGATCATCGGCTGAAACAATGACCATTCCTCCCTTAACTCCCACATACGCAAGGGACATGAGAGGATCGGAAGCAACGTTCAGTCCTACCTGTTTCATAGTGACCATTGCCCTTGCTCCTGCATAAGCAGCACCGGCGGCTACCTCCATAGCCGCCTTTTCATTTACAGACCATTCAAGATGTACGCTGCCGTTATTGTACTTTCCAACAGTTTCAATTATTTCAGACGACGGTGTTCCCGGATAACCCGAAACCAGATTAACTCCTGCCGCCAGAGCTCCCAGTGCAATCGCACTGTTGCCCATAACATATTCTTTTCTCATATGAAAACCCTTTCTGTACTTACCTAAAATACATATACAGATTGCATTTTATCATGCCGTTATAAAGCTTTCTCTTCTTATCCGCCTTTTTGCCAAAAAACTTTTCAAACTCCTCATGAGGAGAAATTATATAGCACGGGTGTTCAGCATCAGCCTTAAAGACCTTTCCCATCTGAATATAAAGCTGCTCCGCCTCTTTTATTTCAAGCATTCTTTCGCCATAAGGAGGATTGCAGATTATAACCGTATCGTCCTCCTGCACGAAATCGCATATATCCCGTCTTTCTGCACTGACCCTTGACCGCAGTCCTATTTTAAGAGCGTTATCGAGAGTAAGCTCCACTGCCTCAGGATCAATATCATAACCATGCGCCTTAAAATCAGAGCTTTTGTCCACTTTTGAAATTGCGCTTTTTCGTTCCTCGCTCCACAACTCCTTCGGAATGAAGTCCCATTTTTCAGCTGAAAAACGTCTGTTCAGACCGGGAGCAATATTAAGACCTCTCAAGGCGGATTCAATAAGGAACGTTCCACTTCCGCAGAATGGGTCTACAACAGTACTTGTACTTCTTATCCTTGCAAGGTCAATAATTCCCGCTGCAAGAGTTTCCTTGATAGGAGCGGCATTGGAATTTTTCCTGTAGCCCCTTTTGTGAAGTCCCATACCGCTTGTATCAAGGTAAATATTAACATTATCCTTCATTATGCTGAACTGAATCTGATGTACAGGACCTGTTTCTTCAAACCAGCCTGTTTTATACCGGCTTTTCAGCCTTTCAACAGCCGCTTTTTTTATTATCGACTGACAGTCCGGAACACTGTGAAGAGTCGAGTTAAGGGAATGCCCCTTTACAGGAAATGCGTCCTTCATACCTATAAAATCCTCAAGAGGGATTCTTTTTACTCCCTGAAACAGCTCCTCAAAGGTATATGCCTTAAATTCTGCCAGCTCTATCAACACTCTTTCAGCGGTTGAAAGGCAGATATTCGCCCTTGGAACAAGCTCAAAGCCGCCCTCAAAGCTTACTCTGCCGTCCTTTACGGAAATATTTTCGCCTCCGATTCTGGAAACCTCATATTTCAGTACGCTTTCCAGTCCAAAATGACACGGACATGTGAATTTTAACTTAGTGTTCATTTATCCCTCCGAACTTGTATTGCCGGCGCCGTCCTCGGCATGTGAAGAATTTTCAGCAGGACTGTTCTCCTCAGGCTTCGAGCTTTCCTCAGGCTTGGAGCTTTCTTCCGGCTTTGAACTTTCTTCCGGCTTGGAACTCTCTTCCTGTTCGGAGCTTTCCTCATCTTTCTTGCTTGATGAGGAGCTTCCGCCACCGTGTCTTCCGCTGCAATACGGAGCATTAGTTGACTTCCAGTAACCTGTCGATCCCTTAGGGCATCCTGAACCGGCTATTTCACCGGATTTAGAACACATCGGTGCAGATATTACCGTATCGCATTCCGGGTACTCATTATCTGATTCTATCTTATCAGCATAATCGCCGATGATCTTATGCCACAGTTCAGCAGAGGAAATGCTGTGATTAAGCTCGTTTTTCTTGTCATAGCCTATCCATACGCCGCTAACGAAATCCTCAGTAAGACCTACAAAGCAAAGGTCGTTCCAGTCCTGAGTAGTACCGGTCTTTCCGGCAACAGTTTTATTTGAAAGCTTAGCCTTAGTACCTGTACCGCCTGTAATTACCTCACGCATAAGGTGATTCATAACATCGGCAGTTTCCGGGTCAACGGCTTCATAAGGATTGCCGTCGTTTTCATAAAAGGTAGTTCCGTCGCCCATTACGACCTTGCTTATAATATGAGCCTTATAGTATGTTCCTCCGTTTCCGTAAGGAAGATATGCGTTAACAAGATTTGTAACTGAAATACCATAGGTAAGAGCGCCAACGGTCATAGGAGCGTAATCTATATCTGTCTTTCCTTCGTCGTCCGCAACAAGCTCAAGTCCCAGATTCTGTGTCGCATAGTTGAACACATTCTGAGGAGTAAGCTCCTGACAGAGGTGCGCCGGAACAGTATTTCTTGATTTTCTCAGCGCATCATATATGAACAGCGGTCTGCGCCACCATACATTATCGTAATTGTTAGGCCAATCCTTGCCGTCCGCAAGCTTTATCGGTTCGTCATCATATTTGCTTCCCCAGTGTATAAGATCTGAGTATATTCCCAGTCCATAGGTCGAAACAGGCTTCATACATGAACCCGGCTGACGCTGAGCCATAGTCGCACGGTTATAGGCAAGGGATTCTTTCTTCTTTCCGATACCGCCTACAACGCATTGTATTTCGCCCTTATAGTTCATGGCTGTGAACGCCGACTGAGGATAGATCGTTTCGCCGTCGTCCTTTTCGCCGTTGTCGTTGGAATCCACCCATTTTGCGACCATGGATTTATCAACAAGATTATCTATATCAAGATACTTTTTCTCAACATACTCCTGCATGTCAAGGTCAACTGTTGTATATATCTGATATCCGCCCTTGTTGATCCTTGAAATAGCCTCATCCTCGTCGATGCCGTACATATCCTCAAGGTATGCCGCAAGCTCACGAAGGGCTGTATCAACGACCCATGTTGTAGCTTCCTTTTTATTTGCCTTCTCCTTTTCAGCAACTGCCTCAGGATGAGCCTTTTTGTATTCGTCTGTATCAGTAAACAAAAGCTTTTCGTCCTTTGCCTCCAGATACTGATCATAAGAAATTGCGCCATTATTGTACATATGCCTTAAAACCGAAAGCTGACGATCCCTGTTTTTCTCACGTCCGGTATTGACCCATTCTCCGGTTTTTTCGTCAGTGTAGCCGGCAAAAGGATTCATGGTTTCCGGGCTTTTCGGGATAGCTGCAAGGCATGCCGCTTCAGCAATATCAAGCTCTGAAACGTTCTTTCCGAAGTACTTCATTGAGGCAAGCTGAACACCGTTTGTAGGTCCTCCGAAGCCGATATAGTTAAGATATCCCTCTAATATCTCGTCCTTGGAGTACTGCTTTTCAAACTGCATGGCTCTGAATATCTCACGGATTTTTCTTGACGGACTTGGATCGTCATCTCCTGTAAGATTCTTTATAAGCTGCTGTGTTATAGTAGAACCGCCCTGGTTTGTATTATAAATATGAATGAACATATTTGCAAATGCGGCAAATGTTCTCTTATAGTCAACGCCTTCATGGGAATAGAAACGTTCATCCTCAATGCAAACAAATGCGTCACGGACGTGCTGAGGAACATCTTCTATATCCACAGGAAGTCTCTGTATTTCGTTTCGTACCTCATAGAGCTGAACCAGCTCGCCGTTTTTATCTGTGGCGTAAACATTGGTATTAACGCTGTTTTCAAGCTCCTGTATTGTTACGTTAGTAGTACTTTCGTCCATGAACTCCAGTACATAAACCGTCATAGCTGTGCAGACAATAGTGCCTGTAATAACAACAATAAGGAATATTGAAAGAAGCGTTGTACCTAATACAGCCATTATCTTCCTGAGTATTGGAAAACGCTTTGGCTTGTGCTCATTTCTTCTTCCCTGCTTATTGTTTTTTACACCATTTTTAGTCGTATCGGCAGCTCTCTGCCCTTTTGCCCCTGACGGTCTATGAACAGTACCGGTATGGGAAGAGCTTGGTCTTCTTGTAACTCCTGTATGTGACGCATTCGGTCTTGGAGTTACTCCGGTCTTGGAGCTATTCGACCTTGAAGTCACCCCAGTCTTGGAATTGTTCGGCCTTGAATTTACCCCGGTCTTGGAGCTGTTCGGTCTTGAAGTCACTCCGGTTTTAGAGTTGCTCGGCCTTGAAGTCACTCCGGTCTTGGAGCTATTCGGTCTTGAAGACACTCCAGTCTTGGAACTGTTCGGCCTTGAACCGTTTCCGCTACGGGAATGGCTCTGAGCCGCACCGTTTCCCGAACGTGCTCCAGAAGGTCTTTGCTTTCCGCTGCTTGGCGAAATGTTTTTCCGGTTTCCGGCTGATGAACCAGAAGGACGGGAATTTCTATTTCTGTTCTTTTCGTTTCCATCCTTATTATTTGGATAATCTGTCATATCAAATTACCTTTATCACGTTTTGTGATATTAAGCTCTGCACTGCTGTAAAACAAAAATACAAAGCTTAATGTTCCTTTCGTCAGAATACATATGTATGATCATAGATACACAAAGCTATTCCAGCGCTGTACGCACTTGAATAATCCTTATTATTATAACACATTTTTTATTACATGTTAAGTGTTTTTCAAAAATTTGCGGTTATGAATAATTATTTTTTTATAAGCCAATAATAAAATTGACATATAAGAGGAAACAAAAAAGGAAGGAAGAGTTAAAATGTCAAAAAGAAACACTTTTTTAATGATACTTACAGCTTTTGCCATATCCATTTTTATAACAATTATGGGATTTGCAAACTCCCTCAAGGGAGAGCGGACCCGTGCAGCAGAAAACACATCGGAATCCTCCCTGCCGCAGCTAACCGTCAGTGCGGGATACTGTCTTAAAGCCTACGACGGAGGTCTTGCAGTGTTCAGAGGCTCCAGTAAAACTCCATACAAAAAGCTTGAATTTGATCTTCTGACAATGACTCAGGAGGACAAACAGCTTCTTGAAGAAGGTATTTATGTAAATACGGAAGAAGAAATACGAAAGCTTATCGAGGATTACGGCTCATAAAAAACAAACGCCCGTCAGCATTAAACTGACGGGCAGATTTTTTATATTCGGAATTAAGCCTTGCCGATTGAGCCGAAGAGCTCCATCTTTTCCTTAACTGTAGCCTTAATTGCTTCAAATCCAGGAGCAAGAAGCTTTCTTGGGTCAAAGCCCTTACCCTGCTGATCCTTACCTGCTTCAATGTATTCTCTTGTAGCAGCCGCAAATGAAAGCTGGCATTCTGTGTTAACGTTTATTTTAGCAACGCCAAGTGAAATAGCCTTCTTGATCATATCCTCAGGGATACCTGTACCACCGTGAAGTACCAGCGGCATATCTCCTACTTTTTCCTTAACAGCTGCGAGAGTCTCAAAGCTAAGACCTGCCCAGTTTTCAGGATATTTACCGTGAATGTTGCCGATACCTGCTGCAAGCATTGTTACGCCGAGATCTGCAATAGCCTTGCACTCGTCAGGATCTGCACACTCGCCTGCGCCGATAACGCCGTCTTCCTCGCCGCCGATAGAACCAACTTCAGCTTCAAGTGAGATGCCGAGAATATCGCATGCGTTTACGAGGGCTGTTGTCTTAGCAATGTTTTCTTCGATCGGATAGTGTGAACCGTCAAACATGATTGAAGAAAATCCTGCGTTGATACATGCCTTTGCGCCTTCAAATGAGCCGTGGTCAAGGTGAAGAGCTACAGGTACTGTGATATTCAGTTCTTCGAGCATGCCGTTAACCATACCGACAACCGTCTTATAGCCTGTCATATACTTTCCTGCGCCCTCGGATACGCCGAGAATAACAGGTGAATTGCATTCCTGCGCTGTAAGAAGGATAGCCTTTGTCCATTCAAGGTTATTGATGTTGAACTGACCTACCGCATATTTTCCTTCTCTTGCCTTGTTAAGCATTTCTTTTGCTGAAACTAACATTTTAAGTCCTCCTGAAATAAAATTTTCAATAAGGGGCATGCCCCACAGTTACAGTAATATTATACACTGTTTTGCAGAAAAAAGCAATGGGAAACAGAAAAAATATTCATTTTTATCAGCCGTTCAGTATCTCTCTTTTCATAAGCATCAGATCGAAGATATTTATTACCCCGTCGCTGTTTAAATCAAAATTATCGGTTATTTCCACGTCTATTCCCGTGAGGTATTTCTTCATTTTTACCACATCAGCCATACACCAAGGTTTTCCGCTTTCGCCTATTGGTTCAAATGTATAGCCAAACTCTTCTGCATACGCCTGAGCGGTAGAGTTTTCATAGCCGTAAATTTTGCCGTTATAATAACATCCTTCACCATCCAAATTATAGCCATTGCATATAGTATCCATATACATCCATATTTTGCAATCAGGATTTAAAATCGTTATGCTTGTAAGACCGTAACATTCTTGAAATGCAAATGCTCCTATACTTGTTACGCTGTTAGGAATCGTGATGCTTGTAAGACTTTTACAGCAGTAAAATGCAGATGTTCCTATGCTTGTTACACTGTCGGGAATCGTTACGCTTGTAAGACTTGTACAGCTTTTAAATGCAGAGCCTCCTATACTTGTTACACTGTCGGGAATCGTTACGCTTGTAAGACCTTCACATCCGTTAAATGCAGATTTTCCTATACTTGTTACACTGTCGGGGATTGTTATTCTTGTAAGACCATCACAGAAGAAAAATGCACCAACTCCTATACTTGTTACACTGTCGGGAATCGTTACGCTTGTAAGACTTATACATTGGTAAAACGTAAAATCTCCTATACTTGTTACTCTGTTAGGAATCGTTATGCTTGTAAGACCGTAACAGCAGAAAAATGCACCAACTCCTATACTTGTTACGCTATCTGGGATTGTTATGCTTGCAAGACTTTTACAGCTTTCAAATGCAGAATTGCCTATACTTGTTATGCTGCCAGGAATTGTTATGCTTGTAAGGCTTTCACAGCCGAAAAATGCAGATTCTCTTATTCTTGTTACACTGTCGGGAATATCATAATTAAGGTTACTATTTCCGGCTGGATAACATATAAGTTGCGTTTTATCTTTACTGAAAAGCACACCGTCCATGCTTACATAGCTTTGGTTGTTTTCCGATACGGTTATGCTTGTAAGACTGTCACAGCCGGAAAATACCCCATCTCCTATACTTGTTACGCTGTCTGGAATCGTTATGCTTGTAAGACCTCCACAGTATCTAAATGCATCTTCTCCTATACTTATTACGCCATTAGGGATTGTTATGCTTGTAAGACCGTCACAATTTTTAAATGCCTCATATCCTATACTTGTTACCGGCAGTCCGTCAATTTCATTAGGTATCTCAACGGAAGTAAAATATTCATTACAATCGGTTATTTCCACATAATCGACTGTTCCGTCATTATCCTCATCAATTTTCTCATAAGTAAACGCACCATAGGTTCCTGTTTCTGCACTCACCGCAGGCATACCGCAAAGCATTATACTTGCAGCACACATAAAAGATACAGCAAGGCTTAAAAATCTTTTTCCTATTTTCATAACAATTCCTCCCTGTTATTTTATGTAAAAATCATAGCATAAAACGCTAAATATGTCAACAAAACTTTCCTCTTTACTTTTTCAGATTTTGTGTTATAATAATATAAGAACATTTGTTCTTATGGAGGCTTTATTATGGAAAGAGTTATTTTACATTCCGACATGAACAACTTCTACGCCTCAGTAGAATGCGCACAAAACAACAGCTTGAAAGGAAAACCCTTAGCGGTTCTCGGCGACCCGGAGGCAAGGCACGGGATAGTGCTTGCAAAAAATTATGAAGCGAGAAGGTTCAATATTCAAACCGGCGATACTATGTGGCAGGCTCAGAAAAAATGCCCCGAAATCGTATTCGTTCCGCCGCATTACAATTTGTATATGAAATATTCCAGAGCCGCAAAAGAGATATACTCCGAATACACCGACAAAATAGAACCCTACGGTCTTGATGAAAACTGGCTGGACGTCACCCAAAGCCGACTTGTTTTCGGAAACGGAAAGGAAATTGCTGACGATCTGCGTAAGCGCATAAAATCAGAACTTGGCATAACCGCATCCATAGGAGTTTCATTCAACAAAATCTTTGCAAAGCTTGGCTCGGATTTGAAAAAGCCCGATGCAACAACAGTTATCAACAGCGCAGACTTCAAAGAAAAGGTGTGGCCACTACCGGTAAGCGATCTGCTCTATGTAGGCAGATCAACCTGCCGTAAGCTTAAATCAAAGGGCATAAACACCATAGGGGAGCTTGCAGGATGCAGTCCGGAATGGCTTGAAAAAATGTTTGGAAAGCCGGGCATAAAGCTATGGCAGTCTGCAAACGGATTGGACAGCTCGCCTGTTTCAGATATAGGAGAAAAATCACTTATAAAATCAGTAGGAAACGGAATGACAACTCCAAGAGATCTCATTACAGATGGGGATATCAAGATCACCCTTATGATACTCAGTGAAAGCGTTTCCTCAAGGCTTCGAGATAAGGGCTTCGTATGTCAGACCGTTCAGATAGGAGTCCGTGACAATGAATTTTACAGCTATGAAAGGCAGGGCAAGCTTGACATACCAAACAGAACAGCAAAATCCATATTCCAAAAGGCATACTCACTATATAGACAGAATCCAAGCCAAAAGCCGGTTCGCAGTCTTACCGTAAGAGCATGCAGTCTTATACCAATGGATTTTGTCCAGCTCTCTTTTTTTGACGATACAGCCGGATTGGACAGACAGGAGTCCATAGAATCAGCAGTTGACGGATTAAAAACCCGCTTCGGCAAATTCGCTGTCCAAAAGGCAATAATGCTGTCAGACCCGGAGCTTTCAAATATTTCTCCCAAGGATGATCATATTACCAATCCATTTGGAAATTAAAAAGGACGGCACAAAGCCGTCCTGTAATTTTACCCTCTTCTGTAATTTTTCTTATATATTGAAAATACCTTTGATGCGTCTATGGCGGTTATCTTACCGTCACCGTTCAAATCACATCTTCCAAGCTGCTCCGCAGTAAAAGTACCCTCACCACCATGGTATATCTTTTTAAATTCGCTGAATATAAACGCAGCGTCTACAGCCGTTACCTTTTGGTCACTGTTTGCGTCGCCTATAACGCCGTAGTCATTTATTGCCAGAAACTTGTAGTTATATTTATCGGCATAGGCCTGCACAGTGGAGTCTGCATAACTATAAATAATACCTTTATAATAAGCTTTAGCATTCTCATTACTACTATTACATATAGTTTCATTACTCATATATATTTCGCAGTCAGGATTTAGAATAGTAATACTTTCAAGACTTTCACAGCCGGAAAACGCCAAATTTCCTATATTTGTTATGCTTTTGGGAATCGTTATACTTTTAAGACTTGTACAGTCCATAAACGTCAGCTCTCTTATTCTTGTTAAGCTGTCCGGAATTATTGCGCTTTCAAGACTTGTACAGCCGATAAACACATTAGAGCTCATGTTTGTTACACTGTCTGGAATCGTTATACTTTTAAGGCTTGTACATTTATAAAATGCTCTCCAGTTTATATATGTTACGCCGTCCGGAATCGTTATGCTTTCAAGAATTGTACAGTCTCTAAACGCATCTTTGGCTATACCCCTTGTACCGGTCTTTAGTTCAGCTGATGTAACGTTTGCATCTCATCCTACAACCCATTTATCCGCATACTTTACGCCTGTCTGACTACTAATAAAATCTGTACGCCAAAATGCATCATAACCTATACTTGTTACGCTGTCCGGAATCGTTATGCTTTCAAGACTCACACAATTGGAAAATGCACAAGCTTCTATACTTGTTACGCTGTCTGGAATCGTTATGCTTATAAGCACCGCACAATCCTGAAAGGCCCCAAAACCAATTGATTCAACCGGTAGTCCGTCAATTTTTGAAGGTATCTCAACATTAAGGGCATACTCATCGCAATCTGTTATTTCAACATAATCATATGTTCCATCTCTATCCCTGTCACTCAATACATAAGTAAGCTTATCGTAAATACCGTCAGCGCTAACTGTCAGCAATGCCGAGCCTCCACACATAACACTCACACCACATGCTATTGCAATGACCGAACTTAAAAGCTTTTTTATTAATTTCACAATAAATCCTCCTCATGTTATATTTAAAAAATAAAAACGGCTTATGCCTCAACAAAAAGTACGGCGTAAAGCCGTACTTTAACTTTAACCTCTTCTGTAATTTTCCTTATATATAGAAAATACTTTGGATGCGTCTATGGCGGTTATCTTCCCGTCACCGTTCAAATCACATCTTCCAAGCTGCTCCGCAGTAAAAGTGCCCTCACCACCATTGTATACCTTCTTGAATTCGCTGAATATAAGCGCAGCGTCTACAGCAGTTACCTTTTTGTCATTGTTTGCGTCACCTATAACGCCATATTCATTGATAGAGAGGTACTTGCAGTTATACTTATCGGCATAAGCCTGAGCAGTAGAATTTTCATAGCCATAAATCATGCCGTTATAATAGTTACTGTTGGTAGATTGATTAAATCCATTACATATTGTATATGAGAATGAATTTGGAAGTCCGATTACACATTCAGGATTCAAAATCGTTATATCATTAAGACTCTGGCAGCCATAAAATGAATAGTCTTTAATATTCCTAACGCTTCCTGGAATGCTTACACTCTTAATGCCTTCGCAGCCCTTAAACGCACTGTTTCCGATATACATAACGCCGTCGGGAATGCTCACGCTCTCAAGATTTTTATGCTCATAGAATGCAAAATCAACTATTCCCCTTGTACCCTCTTTTATTTCAGCGGATATGACATTCTCATCACAGGCTATCACCCATGTATCCACATACTTTACACCTGTCTGGCTATTGATCAAGGCTGTATCTGAAAACGCAGTATATTCGATACTCTCAACACTGTCAGGAATGCTCACACTGCTAAGGCTTGTGCATCCGTAAAATATAGTACCGGGAATATTTGTAACACCCTCAGGTATACTAACGCTTTTAAGACTTGTACATTCTCTGAACGCTCCTCCGTCAATGCTTGTAACACTGTCCGGCAGCGTTATGCTCTCAAGGCCTGAACACTTATAAAATGCAAAGCTCATAATGCTTTTAACGCCATTAGGGATAATTACGCTTTTAAGCCCTGTGCAGCTTCTAAACGCCTCTTTTCCTATACTCGTAACAGGCAGTCCGTCAATTACCGCAGGAATTTCCACAGCTATAGCTGACTCATCACAGTCTGAAATCTCCGCATAATCATATGTTCCGTCATTATTCTCATCTATTTTAGTATAAGTAAGCTCGTTGTATACTTCAGCGCCGGCATTAAATATAATTGCACTACTACATAATACATTCACTCCGCAAGTTAGCACCGCAGTAATACCCAAAATTTTCTTTCTGATACTCAAAATAAAAGCCTCCAAATTTAAAGTTATGTTACCACTTAGCCCCGGATAAGGGATATCTTTAAGGCAATACCGAATAAAGATTGTGCAGTATCGCCTTAATTTTCCAAGCTATATATGAAAACACTTCTGAATTGACGTGTAGGTTCCAAGAACCAGCATTGTATCTGCTTCGCCAAGCTGGGTTTCAGGTGAAATGCTCGGATAAAGAATACCCTTCCTTTTTAACGCCAGTATATTGATATTATACTTACGGCGAATATCTATCTGTCCGATCGTCTTTTCCACCCAGTTTTTAGGCACTGAAACCTCAAATATTGCATAGTCTCCGTCCAGCTCGATATAATCAAAAATATGATCCGAGGTATATCTTATCGCAGTCCATGATGCAAGCTGCTTTTCAGGATATACAACATCATCTGCTCCGTTTCTTAAAAGAAATTTAGCATGAACGTCCCTTGCAGCTCGTGCCACGACCTTTGCAGCTCCCAGCTCCTTTAAAAGGGAAGTTGTTTCAAGGGAATTTTGAAAATTGTCGCCGATGGCAACGATACAAACGTCAAAGTTACGTATTCCAAGAGAACTTAAAAAATCCCTGTGCGTTCCGTCGCCTATCTGTGCGCTGGTGACATAAGGAAGCGCTGCTGCGACTCTTTCTTCATTCTTGTCAACAGCCATAACCTCATGATTCAGCTCATTAAGCTTTCGGGCAATATGCCGTCCGAATCTTCCAAGCCCTATCAGCAAAATTGTTTTCATATCAGTTGTCCTTTCTTATCCAATATTTATCTTTTCAAGAGGAAGTCTTGTAAGTCCGGCAGCCTTTGGCGAATATGCCGCAAATACAAATGTAAGCCCTCCGACTCTTCCCACAAACATAAGTATAATTAAAATAAGATGTGACGCTATATTAAGATCAGGAGTTATTCCTACTGTAAGCCCTACTGTTCCTATTGCAGAGGCAGTTTCAAACATACAGTCAACCAAAGGTATTCCCTCTATACAGCTTATGGCTATTCCTCCTGTGATAAAAAGCAAAAGATACATCATCAAAAGCGCTGCTGCCCTTTTTATAGCGTCATCGGCAGTCCTTCTTCCGAATAGCTGAGTATCCTCTCTGCGCTTGAAAACAGATACGGCAGAAGAAAACAGTACCGCAAGAGTGGTGGTTTTCATTCCTCCTGCTGTAGAACCAGGCGATCCGCCTATAATCATAAGTATAATAATAACTCCAAGGCTTCCCTGCCTCATGAATGTAAATTCTGCTGTGTTGAAACCGGCGGTTCTCGGAGTAACCGCCTGGAAAAGCGAGCTTAATATTCTCTCCCCCTCAGACATCTTCCAGCTTTCCCTTGAAAATTCTAAGAAGTAAAAGTAAACTGCCGGAACAAGTATCAGTATTCCTGTTGTAACAAGTATAACCTTGCTCTGCAAGCGGTATTTCTTAAAGTTCAGCTTGTTTGTCCTGATATCGTCCCATGTAAGGAATCCCAAACCACCGCTTATAATAAGAATCATTATAACTATATTTATAACCGGACTGGCGGAATATGAGGTAAGGGACGAATACTGAGCTCTTGTTCCCATAAGATCAAACCCGGCATTGCAGAAAGCTGAAACCGAATGAAAAACTGAATACCAGATACCCTTTAAAGCGCCGAAATCCCTCCAGAAGATCGGAAGCATCAGAAGACAACCTGCAAGCTCCGTTAAAAAAGTCATTTTTAATATAAACCCTGTGAATTTTACAATTCCGCCAACCTGAGGAGCGGCGATAGCCTCCTGCATGGTGCTTCTCTGCCGCAGATTGATTCTCCGTCCGGAAACCATAACTACAGCGGAGGCTGCTGAAACTACACCAAGGCCGCCTATTTGTATAAGTATCAGAATAACACTCTGACCAAATACTGACCAGTATGTAGCTGTATCATGACATATAAGTCCCGTAACACAGACTGCGGAAGTTGAGGTGAAAAGCGCATCCAAAAAGGACGCAGATCCCTCTCCGGACGTTGAAAACGGCAGCATAAGCAGGAGCGAGCCTGCAAGTATAACCGCCGCAAATCCGAAAATAATAATCTGAAACGAAGTAAACTGTTTGAAAATAGTCTTCATATTCAGTTTTTACGCCTCCTTAAGGCAACAATAATTACATTGCTATTATAGCATTGAAGTGCGCTAAAATCAAGTGAATACAGAATTTATTATACATAATTTTTAAATAAAAATATTTTTTTCTACAATTTTCCAAAAAGTGCTTGCATTTCCTGATTTTATATGCTATAATAATGACAAGCTCTTCCAAAAGTACCCAGCTTGTGTATAAAGCATCATAAGTATGCTGAATTCGGTAATTACCAAACAAAAGTTTTTTAAATGTTTTTTGTGAAATTTCATATTTTTTTATTCCATTTTCCATAAAATATGTTATAATATGTTATGGAGGGACACAAAATGAACATTATATCACTACTTGTACCTAAAGCCAGCACTGCTTATGTCTATGACGACTGTACAGTAAGGCAGGGACTTGAAAAAATGAGAGCACACGGGTATACAGCAATACCAGTTCTAACAAGAAATGGTATGTATGCCGGAACAGTCAGTGAGGGTGATTTCCTATGGAGTATGCTGGATCGCCACAACAACAGTATACGCTCACAGGAAAAGATACTTATTTCTGATATTATGCGGACGGACTTTAATCCGCCGGTAAACATCTACACATCAATTGATGAGCTTCTTCAACGAGCAGTAAGGCAAAGCTTTATCCCCGTAACAGATGACAGAGGTTCGTTTATCGGCATTGTCACAAGGCAGAATATCCTACTCACTCTTCTTGACAAAAACAAAAAATCCATATCAAAATAAGGTCAGTGAGCAGACTTTTACAAGGTGAATTTCAGCACTGATGTGCGGAAAATCGACTGCTTTTATTGTTTTCCTTTATAATTGATGCTTTTTTTAAAAATATTATGTAAATTTATGTTGAAATATTCGCTATTATGTGGTAATATAATTACATGCATAATTCAAAAAGCGGGGTTTGAGCATGCTAGGAAAACATAAGTCTGCAAAAAACAATAATCCCTTAAAAAGCTTTGAAGCGTTTTACTACCAATATCGAAGGCTCGTCTTCAAAACGGCGTTAAGCATTTTACATAATTATTCAGATGCTGAAGATGCGGTAGATATGACATTTATTAAGGCTTATAAAGCATTCTCAAAGATCAAGAAGCTTTCGGAAGAAAAAAGGATTGGTTTCCTTATTATTGTCGCTAAAAATACGGCAATAAACATATATAATAAAAATATAAGTGACGCTAAACTGGTTGATAAGATTTTGGAAGATACTCCCGAAGAGGAGCTTATCGCTGATTTCAACGATGATATCAAGTACGGCGAACTTAAAGATATTATAAAAAAGCTTCCGGAAAGCAGTTTGGAGATTCTTTATATGCGATGCCTTTATGGATGTACATTCAGAGAAATAGGCTCAGTTCTTAATATTAGTGCAAGCGGAGCTAAAAAACGCTTTATGAGTGCCAGGGAAGAATTAAGAAAATTACTTGAGGAAGTTGAAGATGAAGCTGAAAGCAAGTCAAAAGATGACGCGAAAGTCTGATAAAAAGCTTGTAGGTTTTCTTCAAAAAGCACATGATTATCAGCTCGAAGAATACTTGGGCAGTCTTCCTGAGATTGAGCATGAATTTTCACCAGTTTCCGAAAGTAATATAATTTATGCAGAAAAACAAAGGAAGAAAAAAAACAGGAATATTACGACCAATATCTGTCGTATTGCAGCTTCATTAACATTGGTATTTTCAATGTTCTATGCTCCGACTACGCATATATTAGGAACTGAGGCTGACGTTGGTATTTTTGTATACATAGAACGCCCTAAATCCGAAGGCTTCAATGACTTTTTCTTGAGCGGTCTGGGGGTTGAATGGCCGGGCTGCATACAAGATATATATACCATTGACATTCCTGAGGGATTCGTGCTTTACGATTGCGATGTCTCAATAATTAATGGTAAAATGCTTAGCCGTTGGTATGAATATCGGAATATAAGTACAGGTGACGAAATAATTTTTAATCAGGATTATGCCGAAACCTATGGCGCAACAATCGATAATGAGCACGCAGAGCTAACTTTAAATAGGGATAAGTCCAAGGGCGGAGAATATATATCTTATTTTCGTTATGAAAATGAGCCGGATTGGCCTAATATTATATACTTCAGTGACGGATTTGATATTATAGAAATAAGAACTAATATGGATAAAGAATTTATTATGAAGCTATATGATTCCCTTAGGAAGAAATAGGAGATTTTATCATGAAGAAATTTATATCGGCTCTTATAGCCGGAAGTATTCTTGCGTTGTCTGGAGCTGGTCCGGCTGCCCAGCCGGTAATTGCAAATACTGCTGACATTGCAGAACCTATGGGCGCTTTGATTACAAGTACAAATGGCACCATTTCAGCAAACAGCAGCACATCAGTGCACTGCACAAGTACTGCGTCAGGCAGCAATTTAACGAAGATGGAGGTAACACAGACTCTCCAGCGTCAGTCTTCTGACGGAAGCTGGACAAATCGTTACAGTAGAATGAAAACCTTTTACTCAGACAGTGTAAAGTATGAAAACGATTTTGGCAGTCTTACAAGCGGAACCTACAGAACAAAAACCTTTGTAAAAGCTTATAGGGGCGGAAGCACTGAAACAAGAACTCATTACAGTCCAAAAAAGGTAACTCTTTAAAGAGATATTAAAACAAAATTTAATCCTCTGTACTATTGCAGTACAGAGGATTTTTTGTCACTATTTTTTTCTGACTTTTACGGTAATCAAAGCAAACGCTGCCGCAGCAACAAGCAGCACAGCAGTAATTACTACAACCATGATACTAAAGCCGCCTTTAACAGCACCGTCCGGCAGAGTTTCAGACTGAAACACAAGCTCACGGTCATACCATTTCTGCTTTTTGATGCTCCATGCCGCACAGTCTATGCTTTTATCAAGAGCCTCCACAGGAACAGTATATGTATACTTTCCATCAGAGTTTTCCTTGAAATAAATACAACTGTCATCCGAGGCGGAGAGAGCATCCTCCCCTGTTCCCATAAACAGCTTTTCATAGCCCTTTCCGCTGAGAGTCATTTCCGCTGTCATTTTTTCTCCAGCCACTTTCAACTCACAGTTCACAATTCTAAACATTGAAGAGCTTGACTTTACGCTTATGCTGTATGTACCCTCGTTAAGATCCTCAGCATACAGCGGAGACTGTGCATACGCAGTCCAAGGTATGCACAGCATGAAAAGCATAACTGCTGAAAATACAATTCTTTTTATTCTTCTCATTTTCCAAGATCCTTTATTGCTGCCTCAGTATGTGATACATACATTTTCTGAACACCCTCAATTTCTCCAAGACCCTTTAAAAGGCATTCAACCTCAAGTCCCTCATTTTCAAAGGTCTTTTTCCATGAGCCGTCCTCGTCACCTGCCATATCGTTATTTGCATGATCTCCTGCAACTACCATAAGAGGCTCAAGAACAACTTTTTTATAGCCCGCAGATTTTACTGCTGAAACAATGTCGTCAAGGGAAGGAGTTGCTTCAACTGTTCCTACAAAATAATTTTTAGCTCCGGCAGCAGTAAATGCCTCCTGAAGCGTTGTGTATGCAGCATTGGATTCATGTTCAGTTCCATGACCCATAAATACCACTGCTGTATCGTCCGGGGAATACTGAGAGGTTGAATCCTTGAGAACGCCTGCAAGCTCCTTGTAGTCTTCATCGGAGGTGAGAAGCGGAGCGCCTACTGAAAGTCTGTCAAACTTGCTACGGTTTTCCTCAACGACCTCCATGAGATCATCATATTCGTAGCCGCTCATAACATGTGTCGGCTGTACAACAAGAGTTTTAACACCGTCATCAATAAGCTTTTTAAAGGCCTCCTCAACATTGTCAGTTTCGATTTTATCCCTCTCCTTTAATATGTCGATAACCGTCTGACTTGTAAAGGCTCTTCTTACCTCATAGTCCGGATTTGCCTTTGCAATAGCCTTTTCTATAGCTCCGATAGTCTTTTCTCTGCTGTCGTTATAGCTTGTACCAAAGCTTACTGTCAGGATAACAGGCTTGTCCGATTTTTCGGATTCCTTTTTTCCACAGCCTCCGAACATAAATACCGCAGACAATAGTATTGCCGCAATAAGTCCTCTTTTTCTGATCTTCATCTTACATCTTTCCTTTCATTGTATTTGTATAATATTTATCATACAGCTTTTCAGGTATATCAAAAAGCTCCATAATAATATCTTTAGTAAAAATATCCTCCGGCTTTCCGCTGTATAACGCCCTGCCGTTTTTCAAGGCTATAACATGATCTGAAATTTCCCTTGCAAGCTCCAGCTCATGCATTGAAACTATCACAGCAAGCCGCTTTTCATCTGCAAGCTTTCTTAAAATTTCAAGGAATGCCAGCTTATGATACAGGTCAAGATATGAAACAGGCTCATCTAAAATAAGTATATGTGGCTGGCGGCATATGGCTCGTGCAAGCATTATCCGCTGACGCTGACCGTCGCTTATTTCAGAAAAATCCCTGTCTGCAAGGTCTTCCGCCCCGACCATTTCAATAGCCTCCTGAGCTGCTTTTCTGTCAGCATCTTTAAGCAGTCCCATTCGCCCCGTATAGGGATATCTTCCGGTTTCCACAACATCCCTGCATGTCATTAAGTCCGGACGAATCCTTTCGGTAAGAACTATGGAAAGCTTTTTTGCTTTTTCACCTGTGGATATATTGTCCGTGTCTTCTCCGTCAAAGAAGACCGTTCCACCAAGCTTTTCAAGACAGCCTGCAAGAGTCTTCAAAAGCGTTGACTTTCCCGAGCCGTTAGGCCCGACAAGAGTCATTACTTCTCCCTGCCGGACGTTAAAGCATATATCTTCAACGACCGGTGAAGAATAGCCTGCGGAAAGTCCTTCCGCCGATACCGGTATCCTTTCCATTAAAGCTCTCCTTTCCGGCGTCTGAGCATTACAATAATAACGACCGGCGCTCCGAATATTGCAGTAACCGTGCTTATACTAAGCTCCGTAGGCGCAAAAGCAGTTCGTGCAAGAACATCGCACAGCATACAGAATATGCCACCTCCCAAAAAGCATCCCGGAATAAGCAGGACAGGCTTTGAGGTGTGAAGCATGACCCTTACTATATGAGGAACGGCAATGCCTACGAATGATACCGGCCCTGCAAAAGCAGCAACGCATGCTGAAAGAAGTCCTGACAAAAGTATCAGCATGCAGCGGAGAAATGTGATCCTTACACCGGAATTCTGAGCATAGCTTTCTCCAAGCTGATATGCGCTTATTGGTTTTGACAGCATAAACGCTCCTGCTGAGGCAGCGATAACCACCACGGCAATTACTCTTACATTATCCATGGACATTCCCGAAAAGGTTCCCATTGACCAGTCGTGAAGATTTACAATATCAGAATCGTCTGCAAAGGTAACTGCAAAATCCGTTATGGCAGAACAGATATAACCGATCATAACTCCGCATACCACAAGCATGGACATTCTTCTGACCCTCCGGGAAATAAGGAGTATGAAACCCAGTGACAAAAGAGAACCTGCAAATGCCGCACAGATCATAGTAAGAGAATTTACGGAATGATATCTGCTTACAGCTGCTATCATAACAAGTGCAACCGTCAGCTTTGCTCCGGAGGATATCCCCAGAACAAACGGGCCTGCAATGGGATTGTGAAAAAAGGTCTGTAAAAGATATCCCGAAAGCCCCAAAGCTCCGCCGAGAAGCAGCGCTGAAAAAGCTCTCGGTATGCGAATTTTCCACAATATATCCGAGGATATCTCGCCGCTTACGCCTTTAAAAAGAGCATTCAGCGCTTCAGAAAACGATATATCCGCACTGCCGGTAAATACATTTATAATAAGCGATACAAGGAGCAGAGCTATAAGCGCTGCAAACGCTATGATCGCCCGGACTTTCCCCCTATTCATTTTCTTCACCGCTTTCAAGCTTGTACAGAAACTGAGGAGAGTTATTTTCAGCATTCCCTGTAAATACTGAATTAAAGTCGGATATTACAGCGCCAAGCTTCATAGTTTCCTGGAAGAGATTGTTTCGTGTACACCACACGTTGTCCTCCTTGACCGCCTTGAAATCCGAAAGAAGACTATTCTTTGAGATAAGCTCCTTGACCGAGTCTATCTCGCCGCCTATTGTGCTGTTATATATTATGAAATCCGCATCCTTTGCCGTTTCATAAAACTTCTCCATTTCCATGGTAACAGCCGACGAGGAGCTTCCCTTTCCAAGTCCGCTGAATACGTTTTCTCCTCCGGCAAGCTCGATCATCTTTGTGACGTAGTCCCCAGATTTTCTTGTGACCGCCTGTCCGGAATTGCTTATGTAAAAAAACACTGCGGTTTTCCCTGTGCTTTCAAAATCCTTTGTATCCTTTAAATAATCAGCCTGTTCGTTAAATATTCTTTCAGCGTCTTCTGCTTTGCCCATGATCTCGCCGTATACCTTGATCCACTCGCTTCTTCCCAGCGGATGGGATTCATAGCTTGAATAATCCACAAAAACCATTATCCCAAGCTCCTCAAGCTTCTCCTTTACCTCCGGGGAATGTTCGATCATGGTTGACTGTATCGAAAGTCCGCAGTCTCCGGAAAGCAGCAGCTCATAATCCGGTTCCCGATACTTTCCGGCATAAAGCATATCCCCTTGCTCCATAGCATCCCTTGCGTAATCAATATACCAGTCCTCCGCTTTTGTGCCGGAAAACTTCACCGCATCTCCGCAATCAAGAGCCTCGAAAATTCCCATTGAAGATGTTGCCGCAATGTAAATATCCTTTACAGGACGGGAAATTACTCTTATATCGCTGTCAAGCTTTTCAGGAGCCGTCTTTCCCTCCGGAACTATAAGATATCTGCTACCGTTCCCGGTCTGTATCAGCGAAAAACCGTCCTTGTATCTGTCGATTTCAAACTGATCAGCATATTTAAGCTCTGCACGTTCTTCAAAAACAAGTCCGTCAATTTCAGCAGGCTTTTCCGGCAACGTCTTTTCACTCCCGCAGGAAACAAACATAACCGATATGAAAAGGGAAATAATGCAGCACAGCGCTCTATTTATTTTCATGTGATTTCTTCTTTCTTACAATACTTACTACAGCCACTCCGATCAAAATAGCTGACGCAGCTAATATACCTAAAATCATTCCCATTCCATGGCCTTCACTGCGGACAGTTGAGGAATCAAAATACAGAGTATAATCAATCATATGAGGCTTGCTCATAGCCACTGTTTCAGCACGGACAGGTATTTCCATATCCAAAGCGTCAACGTCGATTATAAACATGGAGTTGCCCTCTTGATTTTCAGGGTAATACTCCTTGCCTCCTGCCTCCATATAGTCGTAGCTTGAGCTGCTCCACTCAATTTCGGCAGTCATCTCTCCATCCTCCACCACAAGCTTTGTAGGAGAGCTGACGGATGCTTTTCCGCTTCCTCCGCTTAAAGTTACTTCTATCGTATATTCTCCGTCGGAAATACTTTTTCCCATATATCCTCCTTTATGGTGACACCGCACAAAGATTGTGCGCAGATTGCGCAGTCAGATTTTTCGTCAGATTGCATAAAAAGCTCGCAGGCATACTGGCGTATGTCAAGAGATTTTTATGTGACACCCCAAGGGTGCTTCCTGCGGGCGTATGACGGAAAATATGCAAGCAAGATGTGTGCAAAGCCGTCAGGCGTGCTTTGTGCGGTGTTGCCTTATGTACAAAAAATGCGCTCCTTACAAGTAAGGGCGCACAGCAAAACACACATACCACAACAAAATGGTATGCGTATATGTACTGCCAATTACTCGTGGCATTTTATGTACCAGCATCAGGCAGGTCTCCTGGCTTATATATCAACGCATGAAAAAGCCTTCCCGGTTTTATCCAGTGGCATGATTTTTCACGCTCCATAATTACAGTGACGAGTTCGTACAGGATTTTCACCTGTTTCCCTTTTCACCGGATCCATTTTCCGCATATGCGAAAATATCCGACACCTGCTGCCAATATTAAGTTGTAAAATAATGTATTAATGATAACACAGTAATTTGTTTTTGTCAAGAAGCATTCAGAACATCATAAAAATACTATTAGTTTCATGCCTACATTGACATGTTCATAAAGTGGGCATTATCGTATTCAGCAATCCCTTAGCATAAGGCAGTATGGCGTATTATTACGAAGGATCAGTACAACCTCACTATTATCCCTGTTATGCCAAAGCGCCTTATCCACCCCAAGAGTAACAGACTTCCCGTTATATGTAATATGAACAAAATAGCTGAAATCAGAGAAAATGCGCTTTATAGGAGCTTCATTGGCTTGCGTCCATTTATCAACGCTGATATTTACGCATCTGAACTGAGAAGGGCGCAGCAAGTCATAAATATATCTGCTGAAAATGGTGAGGATCATGATAACAGCAAAAGCAGAACCACGAATTACAGAGCGCATACTTCTTGAAGCCAGCCACCTCATAATGAAAAAATCCACCGTGCTTTCATGTCTGTAAGAAAGATAGCGCAGAATCAGAACCAGTACAATTAAAATAAATAAAACAATGAAAACAGCCGCCCTTTTCATAATGATCCGGTTCAGCGTTCTGGACTGATAAGCCGTAAGCGGAAGTCCCTCACTGTAGTTGGCTGAACTCATATTCTGAAAATGCTCCATAAGCAGCTGATAATTTTCTGTGGTGTTATAAATAGTAAAACGCCATGTTGCTTCCTTTCCGTTAATAAAAACAACAGCTGTAATTTCACAGCCCTTAGAAAATTGCTTTATTTTCTTAACTGAAAAAATCTGAATTGCAAACGCTTTATAGCTTTCACTGGTCAGCAGCCTTTCAGCAATATGTTCCTTTAGGTTTAACTCATAATAAAGCTGCTGCTTCATAAAAGAGGTTTTGCTCGGACCATAGCTGTTGCGGAATAAAAAGAAAAATCCATAAATTAAAATTCGTGGAGTAAATTTGATTTTATCCTTTATTGATATATTTTTCCTGAAAAACTGATTCAGCTCTCCTGAGCCAATATGCGCATAATACAAATCGTTGTTTTTATCAAGTATGAAATAAAGCGAACGGTTTCCAAGACGGTAAATATGCGATCGGTTCCAGCAGAATATAAGCGCTATAATACATGGTATTCCTATTAGCAAAATCCAGCTGCAAGCGATCTGTTCCGGACTGCCCTGTTCCTTTAATTTTTCTGTGGTAAACAGCGCCATAGGAAATAAAATAAGTGCAAATATGGGTAATACCCACACCAGCACCATTTCCAGCAATATCAAAAGGAATTTTCTGTCACCATGCTCGTCCATTGACATATCCCTGAACAGAATATTTTCATTTATCATTTTGTTGCCTCCGTAATCAGAATTTAGCAAAATCGTTGGTAAACAGATATTGAAACTAATAATTATTATATCATTCTGAAAAATAAAAAGCAAGAATAATACATGAAGTGTTATAGACAGCATTAAAAAACATTACATAGTTGAAAATTTCCTGCAAATATGTTAGAATTATTAAGAACTATTATTAATCTTAAAATCGAGAGGTAAAGTATGAAACTCAAAGTTAAAAGGATAACCCAAGGGCTTGCCTCAGCGATATTGTCCGTATCACTTATTTCAAGCTTTATCGTTGCAGGAGCAGAAGAATATTACAAAAGCCTTACCTATGAAAAGCACTCCGATTATATAGGAATTACCGGATGCGATGAAACGCAGGAGGCGGTTCAGATCCCCGATTCGATAAGCGGGATACCCATAAAGGCAATAGAGTACCATGCGTTTGGAAACTGCAAAAGTATAAAATGCGTAACTCTTCCGACAGGCTCAGAAAGCATCGGCGACTGGGCATTTTATAACTGCACTGGAATCACCGTCATAAATATTCAGGACGGACTTACAGCCTTAGGAACAGGGGCTTTCGACGGCTGTAAAAGCCTTACGGACATAAGCCTGCCGCCTAAAATAACGGATATAAAATACAGAGCCTTTGCAGACTGCGAAAATCTTGTAAGAATGGATATCCCAAGCTCTGCTGAACAAATAGGCGATCAGGCATTTTACGGCTGTAATAGCCTCAGCCATGCCGTACTGCCTGAATCAGTTACATCTGTTGGAGCGGAGGCGTTTGCCAGCTGTGGAAGTCTTAAGGATATAATTTTTGAGAATCCTAAATGTGAAATATACGACAGCGAATACACCATAAGCAATACTTCTGTAATTTACGGATATGCCGGTTCTACTGCACAGAGCTATGCTGAAAAGTACGGAAGAGAGTTTATTGCACTCGCCTCTGAAAGCGAATACAGTATTTCAGCTCCGGAAGACCTTCGCTGCTTTGACGACTGCAATGGGGATATCGACACTCAGAGCCTTAAAGACGATATAATGTCACAAATATCCGTAACAGATTCAAATGGTGAGCCGGCCCAGATCTCGCTTAAAGAAATGGGCATAAGCGGCAGCACCGGTACTGTATATATTATTTCCGAAGGCTCTGTAATAGGCGAATTAAGCGTAGGTATCAATTTCAGAGGAGATATAAACAAGGACGGAAAAATTACGGCTGCCGATGCGTCTGTGTTGTTTTCGGAGTACAAGCAACAGTACAAAAGCGGAGAAAGCTCCTTTAGCGATGAGGACATGCTTTATGGCGACACAAATTTTGACGGTAAAATAACTGCTGTAGACGCATCATATGCGTTTTCCAAATACAAAAAATCCTACCGTGGATATTAAAAAGGAGAGATGAACTTGAAAGGATATTTAAAGCTTGCCATTCCGGCAGCTGCATTGACGCTGATTTTTTCAGGAGCGTTTCCGGCCTACAGCGTTTATGCTGAAACAGACATGACAACTCCACCGACACAGGAAACAGAAGCTGTTGAAGCGATAGCAGAAGAAGCTCCAAACGCTGATGATATCAATGAACTTACGGATTCCTACATAGAAGCCGGAGAGCCAGTTGAGGAACTCACAGATATTTCTTCCCTGACAACGGAAGACATTCCGAACCAAGAATATACAGGCTATGAAATTGTGCCATATATCACACTTGAAAACGGAGGCACAATACTTGAAGAGGGCATTGACTATACAGTTGAATGCTATAATAATCTTGATGCCGGAACGGCAACCATGCTTATAACAGGCATAAACAGCTACACCGGAACTATCGAAAAGAACTTTGATATAATCCCTGTGAACGTTTCTAAGCTTATGTTTTCAGGCATTTCCGAACAAATCTATACCGGCAGTGAACTGTGTCCGGACGCCGAAATACAATATGGCGAAAATACCCTTACACCTGGTACTGACTATACTATAACATATACAAACAATATAAATCCAGGCACTGCATCAGCTGAAATTCAGCTGATGGGAAATTATGACGGAACAAGAACAGTTTACTTTCCAATTGCACTGGGAGAGATAAAAAATCTCAGCGCAAAGGCTGAATCTACCTCGTCGATCAAGCTTACATGGGATAAAAACGGAAGCGGCAGTTATAAAATATACCGCTATGATTCTTCATCTGACAAATATGTATACCTTGATACAACATCCTCCTGCTCCTATACCGATACAAAAAGAGCACAGGCAACTGTTTACAAATATAAGGTTTGCTCCGCTGCATGCGAAAAAACAGGTCAGCCGTCGATCTGCTCCGCTATTACGAAAATAAGCGCTCCGGAAATAAAAGCCGAGACTCTTAATAAAGCTGTTAAAATTTCATGGAAGGAAAATACAAAAGCAACCGGATATGTTATCTACAGATACTCATGGCAGGACGGTGAGTACAAAAAGATCAAAACCATCACTGACAGCTCCGTTACAAGCTATACGGACAAGAACCTCAGCAACAGCAATGAATACTGCTATAAGATCAGAACATATGTAAAGTACGGTGGAAAGACCTACTACAGCGGTTATTCAAATATCGAAAGCTCCTCAAGCGCATCCTCAAGACTTGATGCAGCAAAGCTCAGTCCTCATCACGACTATACCCTTTCAAATACACAGGGCTCAAAAACAGTCAACAGCACAGTAAAGATCTCCGATTCCGATTGGAAGACTCTTAAAAAATTTGCAAACGAACACTTTACCTCAAGCATGACAAGGGAGGAAAAGGTAACAACTGCGCTTCTTTGGATAAACCGCAACGTTAAGTATGCTTACGGAAACGACTGGTCTAAGATATCCTCGAAAAGCTATGTGGACGCAATATTTAATTACAAGCTCGGTCAGTGCGTTCAGTATAACGGCGCAATGGTCGCTATGCTGAGCTACCTCGGCTATGATGCTACGCTGGTTCAGGGCTACAGAGGAAGCTATCCTAACAATTACTGGCAGCATTTCTGGGGTGAGGTCAATATCGACGGTCAGACATATGTCATGGAAACCGGAAACTACGGCAAGAATGGAGAATGGTGGTATGTAGCCGCTACATATTCCGAAGCAAGAGGATATATCAAAAATAAGAAAAACCTTGGATAGAATAAAAACACGGATTCAAATTGGGTCCGTGTTTTTTATAGCTGAGACAAGTAAAGCTTGCTGAAATCTACTTATGCACAAGGGCACTTCCTTCGGTCGCCTATTTTTCGGCTTTCACCTTTGGTAATAAGCAAAAGGGCATTTAAATAAAATATACTATTGTAAAATAATCATTATTGATGTATAATAGTAAAAACAATTCAGCATGAAAATGAAAGGCGGAGTTTATGACTGAAACAAAATTCAAACTGGCGGCCTCCTCGGCAGCGCTCCTTATAACAGGCATATGCACTGTGATGGTATTTGCAGCTCCAATAGAAACTACTTCAATGAAGATCACCGGAGCTTTTTCTTCTGTTTTCATAATTAGCGCTGCCGCATGGAAATTTCCAAAAAGATTTTACTGCATGGCACTGGTATTCGACATATTTGCAGCAGCTCTTGGCTCTGTGATAAACCTTTATAAAACAGTTGGATTTTACGACCGTTTTGTTCATTTCCTCAGCGGTATACTCCTTGCAGATGCCGGTATGATCATAGTTTCATATCTTTTCAGAAAATGTGATCTGAAAAGCAATATGCTCATAAAAATCCCCTTTGCATTTTTCTTTTCTTCGGCATGCGCCGGATTCTGGGAGATTTATGAATTTACCGCCGATATGTTTATAAATGCAAATATGCAGGGCGGAAACACAAATACAATGGGTGATATAGTGTCCGGAGTGCTGGGCGCTGCCGTTTATTCCATTGTTTCAGCAATTGCATACAGAAAGAAAAGCGCTCCATAAGGAACGCTTTTCTTTCTATATATTCTTCCATCATCATATAGCCTTTGTCTATTGGAAGATTAAAGATTAATATTACAAATAACACTTAACATCCTCAGCGAGCTTTTCTTCAAGCTTTATAAGCTTTTTAGCAAGCGCCTTTGACTTTTCATCTGCCGCTTCATACTGATTGAGATATTTGTTAAGGGATTTTATTCCCATATTACAGCCGTCCGTCATAAGGTCGGCTATTACTTTATCCGACTCGTTTACTGCAAGCTTTACATTTGTCTTTATCCATGACATGCCCTTTGCCATTGCACCCGGCTCCTTGCCGTCATCATGATATTCCTCTAACAACTTTTGCAGTTCATCCTTTACAGTGTCGTTTTCTTTAAGACTATCCTCAAGTATTTGTTTCAGCTCTCTGCTTTTAACATATTCAAGCACCTCGTTAATCGCTGAAACCCCCATTTTGATCCCTGCATCGCATTCCCTTAAAAGTCTTATAGTATCGTGTTCAACCATAATTAAGCAACCTTTCTTTCGGGTATGAATACCCGATTTTATTTTTTATTATTTTATCCCTTTATTAAAGAAATATTCTATAGCTGAGGAAAGTAAAGCTTAACTCATCTATTAGTACCCAAGGGCACTTCCTTCGGTCGCCTATTGCGCGGTTGTCACCTCTGGCAGCGAGAAAATGTTGCCTAAAACCTATCAGGATATTTAGGCTTTCTTCTGTATTTTTTCAAATCAGTATCTGCGATGCGTGTAACAGGATTTATTCCTGCCCAGTCACGTCGCTTTTCAGAATCAATACGGCGTCTTTCTTTTTTGCTCAGCTTTTCATAAGGTATAAACTTTTTCATATTATTCCTCCTGAGTGTCAAAGCTTTTTCTGGAAATAAACCATATCCTTCAGCATAACTCCGCATTCATAAATTCTATGATCATAGTTATCCATAAAGAAATTTTTTATTCTGTGAGATTCCCGAAATCCGCATTTTTTATAAAACGGAACAGTAAGAGGACTGTCACCTGTTCCTGCCTGCAAAATTTTATATTTATTTTTATAAAGTAAGCTTATATGTTCGATCATCGCCCTGCCGAAGCCTTGCATCTGATATTTGGGACTAACCGCTAAATTCTTTATTTCAAGTATTCCGCTGCCCTCATCAGTAACAACGCATACAGCCATGGGTTCCTTATCCTCAAGAACAAACATATTGCCTCTGTCCAGATATTGGTATATCATACTCTCCTGTTCATCTCCAAGTAAAAGTAGGTCCATATACTTCCTTTTGTTTTCACTTACTTCATAAATTTTCATCATGTGTCATTCCTTATCATATCAGCAAGCGCTTTATTGCGGTAAACAAGGTCATTGCGTACTGTAAAGCCACACTTTTCCCAAAATGCATTTCCTGCTAAATTTTTTTCAAAAACAACCAAAGCCACCTTGTTTACTCCCTGCTGCTTCAATGCCTCCATAACAACAGAAACAAGCATACTGCCAATACCTTTATGCCTAAACTCTGGGTCAACTGCCGTATGATAGATATATCCTCTTCTGCCGTCATCTCCTGCTATTATTACTCCAACTATACGATCATTTATTTCGGAAATCAAGCATGTATCCGGATTACGCTTTAAAAACCTGTCTATACCATCTTTGGAATCATCAAGGTTATTAAGCCCCATTCCTTTACATGAAATCCATAAACTATAAACTGCATCATAATCCGATATCAGCATCTTTCTTATCCTTATATTCTTCATACTATTCCATACCTGCCTTAAAATTATAAATTGGTTTTATAATATCATTAATTTCCACGGTATCTCCTATGTTATCAACAATGTCGTCAATGGATTTATATGCCATCGGGCACTCGTCAAGGGTCTGAGAATTTACTGAGGTCGTATATATCCCCTGCATCTGTTTCTTATACTCGGAAACTGTAAAGGACTCCTTTGCCTGTGACCTTGACATAAGTCTTCCTGCGCCATGAGGAGCGGAAAAGTTCCAGTCCTCGTTTCCCTTTCCGGTACAGAGCAGACTTCCGTCTCTCATGTTTATAGGGATCAGAAGCTGTTCCCCCTTCTGTGCGGACACAGCTCCTTTTCTCAGGATCATATTATCAGTATCAATATAATTATGGATTGTTGTAAACTGCTCCTGAACATGAAGCCCCATTCCCTTAATAATTTCGTCCATCATTGCCTGACGATTGATCATTGCAAACTCCTGAACGATTTTCATATCGTGAATATATTTTCTGAACAGCTCTCCCTCAGTATATGCAAGCTGCTTTGGAATATAGGTTCGTTTTGTATTTACAAGCTTTTTAAGCTCTGACTGGATCTGCTTTTCCTTTCCGGCAGCTTTAAGCTTTAAAATAAGAGCGTCTATTTCAGTCTGTGAGCATTTATTAAGTCTGCGGTATGCCTCCTCCTGATAATATTTAGCAGTTTCTACGCCAAGATGACGTGATCCTGAATGTATCACAATGTAAACACTTCCGTCACTGCCCTTGTCAGCCTCAATAAAATGATTTCCTCCACCAAGAGTGCCTATGCTCTTTTCCGCCCGTTCAATGTTAATTTCCTCGCAGCAATAAAGCTCAGCCAGATTGATTTTCTCACAGTATCTGTGAGCCTTACTGCGAATATTAAAGCCTGAAGGAATTTTTTCATAAATAAGCTTATCAAGCTTCTGAACCTCTATATGCTTTTCCTTAAGCCTTACCGTTTCCATTCCGCAGCCAATATCAACTCCCACAAGATTGGGAATCGCCTTATCGGTTACAGTCATAGTTGTTCCGATAGTACAGCCTGCCCCTGCATGAACATCCGGCATAATGCGTATCTTTTCATTTTCGCTTATCTCCTGGCTGCATAGTGCAATGATCTGTGAAACAGCATCTTCATCAATAATGTCTGTAAATACTTTTGCAGAATTATATTTTCCATTTAAAATAATCATAATTTCCCTTTCCGGATTTGCGCAAAAAAATGCACCTCTGTATAAAACAGAAGTGCATAAAATTCATTTAAATGCAAGTATTTATTGCATAAGAATATATTGCAGACAAATCCCATGCTTCTGTTGTGTAATATTATATTTTCTCTTAGTCCCACTCAGTATTCTTATATACATGGAATTCACCGTCCTTTCACTAAATATGTTTCACATTATATCACTTATATTCGCTTTTGTCAAGAAAAATTTTCCGTTTCCTTTTCCCAAAGAGCTAAAATCTCACTGCATCTGTCAAGATCGCTTCGCTCAGCAGCCTCTTTAAGCTCCTCAAGATACTTACTCTGCTTTTCCGGATAAGCATAGCTATACATTTCTTCAATAGCGTCATCAATCGTGAGAACATCGAACTGTTCAATCGCTTTTCTTACATCACCTATTTTTTTCAAAAGGGTATCTCTGTCCATATCCTTTTTGACCTCGCTTACGCTGCATTCAGGAAAGACTTCTTTAAGGATATCCTTATAGCTTAAATACTCGCTTAAAAGCTCATCCGTTTTTTCGTTTATAAGCTTTATATTGCCCTCCTTGCCGGCAAGCTCAAGCTCCGCAGCAATCTCTGACACATGATCTGCTCCGACCTGTCTTGAGGTGCTTTTCAAAGCGTGTACCTCAATTGTATACTCCCTCCAGCGCTCAGAATCCTTATACTCAGCAATCACTTTGGACTTTTTATCAATTGAAAGATAATACTCCTTTAGTACAGTCATAAACAAATCCTTACTGCCCAGCAATGCAACTGCTGTTTCAGTGTTAAGTCCGTTTATTGAAAACTTCTGCTCCTCCGGCTCATCCGTATTCGGCTCGCTTACAGCAATGATCTTCTCCGCAGGAAGCCATTTCTTTATTTTAGCAACAATATCCTTTATTTCAATAGGCTTTGCTACAAAATCGTTCATGCCCTCTCTTATAAACATTTCCTTTGCTTCTCCCACTGCATTAGCGGTCAAAGCTATAATCGGAACCTTTGAATAATCCGGTTCATTCAAGGCTCTTATCATTTTTGTAGCCTCAACTCCATCAACCTCAGGCATCATATGATCCATAAAGATCAAATCATACATCTTTAGCTTGACCATTTTAAGAGCCTCAGCTGCGCTGGACGCTGTATCTGTATTCATTTTAAGAGGAGCCAGAATACCCTTTGCAACTGTCAGGTTTATACTGTTATCATCAACGATAAGGACATTAGCCTCCGGAGCAGTATAGGAGAAATCATCTGTTTCATCATCCTCATAGTGTATGGAAATGCTGTCAACGCCCATTGCATTATAAAGGCTCAGAGAGTAAACAGGCTTGTGAAGTATTCTGACATTTGGAAGATTACAGTCGTTCACACAGTTAAACTTGTCGATGAGCAGACATTGCTTTTCAGGATTTTCCGCAAAAAAGGTCTTTATACCGTCCTTAAAAAGCTTCTTCTCAATTATATAGTAATCCGCATCGGACTTCTCTATATCCTCCTCTCCCAAAACAATAACAACGTTTCCGCAAAGCCAGTTAAGATCCTTCAAAATTTGCTTTTTTACATAAGGATTGTCTATCATTACAGCAGCGGAAATTTCTCTCTCAGGCTTCCTTGCAGAAGGCTCGCTGTTTATGATCTTCTGAGGCAGTTCAAAGGAAAAGGTACTGCCTTTTCCATATTCGCTTTCAACATATATCTGTCCGCCCATAAGCCTTAGCAGCTGACGTGATATTACAAGACCAAGACCTGTGCCCTCTATATTTCTGTTTCTCTTGCTGTCAACCTGCTGGAATGAGTGGAAGAGCTTATCAAGGTCCTCTTTTTTTATGCCCATTCCGGTATCTCTTACAGAAACCTTTAGCAGTGTAGTTTCGTCATCCTGTCTTTCGCATTCTATTTTTAGATGCACCTGACCCTTATTTGTAAACTTTACAGCATTAGTTAGGATATTGATCATGATCTGATGTATTCTCACATTATCCCCATAAAGCTTCTGAGGAACATCCGGAGAAACATCTATGGTAAATTCAACATCCTTGTTACCCATTCGGTTATTGATAATATTTTCCACATCGTTTATTACCGAAAGTAATCCGTATTCTACCTCAATTATGTCCATTTTTCCAGATTCAATTTTAGAAAAGTCAAGGATATCGTTTATGATCACAAGGAGATTTTTTCCCGATGCCTTTATCTGATGTATATAGTCTCTTGCCTGAGAGGACATATTCTCTCTTAGGGCAAGATCAGCCATACCAAGGACAGCGTTCATAGGCGTTCTTATCTCATGACTCATATTTGCAAGAAAGTCGGATTTCATCTTTGTAGCTTTTTCCATTGCAAGCTTATCCTGATAGAGCTTATAATTTTCGGTAAGCTGCTCACTTACAAGCTTTTCAAGATACTTTTGTTTCGCATATAAAAGAATTGTATTTAAAACACGCCTGTGGACGATCAGCGAATCAAATGGACGGCTTATATAGTCCGTAGCTCCCATTTCATAAGCTCGTTCTATAATGGAAATATCATTTTCTGCTGAGATCATAATTACAGGAATGTCCTCAAGTAAGCGTTGATCCTTCATGTGTTTAAGAACATCAAATCCATCCATTTTCGGCATTACAATATCAAGCAAAACAAGCTCGATCTCATTTTTGCATCTGCCGAGAATATCCAGAGCCTCTTCTCCATTTTCTGCTTCAACGATCGTAAATTCATTTGAAAGTATATCCGATAAAATAAACCTGTTTATTTCCGTATCGTCTACAATAAGAATTTTATGCTTGAAATTTTTATTAAAATAAGTTTTTTTATTCATACCTAAATCCTCTCAGTATTTTACTATATATAGGACAAGCTTTACTTGCCCTATCTATATCGTGGAATCACTTTATCTTTAAGTTATAGAATAAAGATATTTCAAAATTCCGTTGGAAACATATGCTCCAAGCTTATCCGTATTATTTACTATCCATTTTGCATCCGTTGCATTATCATGAAATTCAACTTCTACAAGCGTATTTGCCATATCCGTGTTCAGTATCTCATAAAATCCCCAGCTTTCTCCGTCCAGCATTCCATTATCAGCATTAGGCGTAAGCTCTGCTACATAGTCATAAACATACTTTGCAAGATCATAGCTGCCCTCCATTTCTCCGTAATAGAAGCCCAGTGTTCCGTGTCCCTTAACACTGCTTGACGAACCGGACGCATTTGAATGTATTGCCACATATGCTACTGCATTTTTATCATATGCCTCATATGTTCTGTCTGAGAGAGCCGTATCCTGACTTGCTACTATAACCTTGATTCCGTTTGCCTCAAGAACCTTTTTAGCGGCAGCTGCCACCCTTCTCATCTGAGCAGCCTCGTTTGTTCCGCCATAGGAATATAGATTACCTGTCTGCTTTGACGGACTGAGATAAACGACCTGTACCGCTCGTTTTGCACATATTTTCTTTACTCCGAAATCAATCGAGGAGGAGCTTAAATATCCTGTGACCGAAGAACCGTTTTTTAAAGTACCCGTTACCTTATACCACCCGGTACTGCTTTCAGACTCGATCTTAACTCTTGCACCCGGAACAAAAGAACCCTTTGACTGTGATGAGGAAGAAGCTGAAGAACGGCATGCCGCCTCTCCGCCCTTGATATATCCGTATTTTAAATAAGGCTTTGAAAGGCTTGTGTTCATTGTCTTAACATTCCATTTGCACTTATCGCTTTTACTGTCATATGCAACAAGCTGAACGTTGCTGCCTGCGCTGGTTGAATCCGAACCCACTGCAACAGCATCATACCCCACTGAAACTATCGAATATGTACCGTCCCAGTTTCGGGTAAAGGTGAACTCCTGGGCATTTTTGTAACCGGAGTAGTATTGACATATGTCAATATTCTGGTTTCCGAGTATCTCATGATATGTATTATCGTACATATTCCAGTTATTTATATCCAGTACGCTTGCACTATTTGTCCATGTCCACAGATTGTAGTTTCCGCTGCCTGTTTTCTTAACGCTGAACATCTGAGCGCCGTTTGCAAAGTTTTTGGCTCTCAGGCATACGTTTGCAAGGTTATTCTGGGAAGCGCCGTCCACTGTCAGATAGTTTGAAGAATTGTACCTGTTAAAAGTATATGTGCCTTCGGCAAGAGGGTAATTTTTCTGGTTTACAAATACCGTACAGCTTACCGACTGACCGTATTCGTCAGTTCCGGTAATGATCGCCGAACCTGAACCAACGGATTTCACAACTCCGGAAGCGCTGACAGACGCTATGCCCGGCGCTGAACTTTTCCATGTAACAGGCGATGACGCCGTAAGCTGCACTGTCTGATTAACATCGCCAAACATATAAGAATCCCTGCTTATCGTAAGAACCGGGCATACAGTAACCTTACAGCTTGCTGTAGTTCCGTTATCCGCAGTTGCAGTTATTGTTGCCGTACCATATGAAATTGCGATTACAATACCCTTTGAACCTACTGATGCCACAGATTTGTTATCAGTTGTCCAGCTTGTGATAGCCCTGTCTGCCGTAAGCTGATGTTTAGAGCCTACACTGTGGAACATTACGCTACTGTCACTGATGTTTACCGGATTATTAAACTCCCCTTGTATTTTCCTTTTCAGCCATATAGCGTCGTATACATTAACTATTCCGTCTTCGTCCATATCCGAGGAGCTGAACTGATTCTCATCAAACTTATAATTACCTGTAATAAATGATTGCATGATCTTGAAATCCATTCCGTTTACAATGGCATCACCGTTCAGATCACCTCCCTCATATGCTTTGGCGGCACTTACATTTAACCCGCCTAGCAAAAACATTGCCATAAAAACAAAGATTGACGATAGCTTTGCTAATTTCTTCATTTTCTCCTCCTTATACTATTCTTCCATAAGCATACAGACAAAACCTATATGTTTATGCCGCCTAAGAAGCCGTTCAATACTAATCTTGTCAGAAATGTAAGTTTTGACTGCCACCATTTAGGCGGCTCTTCCAAAAGACTTTGTCTATTGAAGATCAAAATTAGAATTAAAAATATTATACATTATTATTTTACAATAACCGATTAAATTAGTCAATATTTTCATAACACAAAACAAAAAAATACACCGTAAATACGGTGCATAATAGAGAGGGTATATGACAAATGCTGCCATATCATTCGCAGTAGGTTTACTGCTGGATTTATCTTTTTTATATAGAACCTGTCTTCACAAAATATGCAAAGCTGTATGTGCATCTCTTGTGAAATCAGGCTATTACACCGGCAGTATCAGCTTATCCGCCGAACTGCCGATATAGTAAACTTTATTTTTCCCTGCATTCTTAATGCAGAAAGAGCATACATATCCATCTGAAAAAATATATTGTACAAACGAATATCCATCGCATCCGAAAGCGTTTATTTCATCTTTAGACAGAAGAAACTCCGCTGTTTTCAGAGGATATGAAATACCAATTCCAAGAGCTTTAACAAAGCTTTCCTTTAAGGTCCACATACGAAAGAACATCGTGTTCTTATCCTCACAGTTCACAAGAAGCTCTTTTTCTCTTTTGGAAAAGCTCCTTGAAACCACTCTTTCGGAATAATCCCTAACGTCCTCAGCGTCAACTCCGTTTTCAAAAGCTGACACAGCTGTTACCGCCAGTCCCTGACAGTGGCTTATGTTGAAATATATATCCGTAAAGTCCTTTAAATACGGCTTTCCATGCTCATTATATATATATTCAGCATGCTCTGTATCAATTTCGTATTCAGCTCTTAAAGCCTCATAAAGCCTTCTGTATGCAAGTCCATGAAGTTCTTTTTTATGAGCAGTCTTGCTGCCCTTAAACTCAGCCTTGCTTATATAGAGCATTAGCCCTTTTTAGCGCCTGTTTTGGTCTTTACTGATCTGCTTGTTGAAGCAGCCTTAACTGCTGATTCCTTTACAGTTTTTGAAGCTGTCTTTGAAGCAGCCTTTACTGTTTCCTTTGCAGGAGCCTTTGCCTTTGCAGGAGCAGTTTCTGTAAATGAAAGCTGCTTTGAATCAATCTTGCTGTCAAGATTTTCAACCTTAACTGAAGCTGTTTCCTTTTTCTTAGGAGCAGCCTTTGTTGCCTTTGAAGCAGTCTTCTTAACTGTCTTGGACTCTGTATCCTTGTCAGCAGCCTTTACAGCTTTAGTCTTCTTTGTTTTAGCTGCCTTCTTGCTGTCAACGATCGTCTTTATTTCAAAAGCCTTGTCCTTGTCGCCGTCAATATAAATCTTTCCGTCAGCATATGCTGTAGTAGGATCAAGCTTGCCTGTTACAATATTAATAAGATCTTCAGCAGTTGCAGAAAGCATAGCATCGTTATCAAAGTACTGATAAGGCTGAACTATAACCTTACCGTCCAAGATCTCTGTATAAAATGCTCCTCCGCCTTCTCCGATAATGTTGATCTGTAACGCAAGGTGACCTTCATAATTGCTAACGTCAGCAGTGCTGAATTCCTTTGTTACTTTAGCAACGATTTCTTCATAAGTCATAAAAAAATCCTCCTGTTAATTCTTTATACCACGAACATTTCGTTTTTTCTTTCTCTACCATTTATTTATACCATAGTAAAATTTATAAGTCAAGCGTAAAAACCACGATTTTATGTAGATTTTTTTGACCTTAAAACATCGTTTTTTGGGAACTTTAATGCCCTGTTTGCGTCGTTTTTAAGGTTTTTTTGCGATTTACAATAAAAATTGAACAAATCAACAGTTTTAATAATAAGAATACTGGTTAAAATGCCGTATATTTTCATTGTGCAAAATGACGAATTAATATACTGAAATTTATACAATACGCATTAAAAATACATTTACTTATCATAAAATAACAAACCGCTTCCGGTAAAATCCCAAAAGCGGTTCTATAATATATTTTATTTCAATTACAATTACTCCCCTGCATTTGCAGCGATAACCTCTGGCAGAAGATTTGCCGGGAGCTGCTCATACCTCAGGAACTCAAGGGTAAATGTTCCCATGCCTCTTGCAGTCTGTCTGAGATACATTTCAAAGTCATGCATTTCTCTTACAGGAACCTCTGCAACGATCTCCGTCATTCCGGTTTCAGCAGGCTCCATTCCAAGAACTCTGCCTCTGCGCTTGTTAAGCTCACCCATAATATCTCCGGTATTTTCATCCGGAGCGGTTACGGAAAGGGTTCCGATAGGCTCAAGCATTACCGGATCAGCCTGCTTCATTCCGTCCTTATACGCAAGGGACGCAGCGGTTTTGAATGCCATTTCTGATGAGTCAACAGGATGATATGAACCGTCAACAAGGATCGCTTTAAGTCCCACTACAGGACAGCCTGCAAGTATGCCCTTTTTAACGCATTCCTGCAATCCCTTTTCAACAGCTGGAAAATAGTTCTTAGGAACTGCTCCGCCGAACACCTTTTCCTCAAAAACAAGCTCGTCGCTTACGCACGGCTCAAATTCGATCCATACATGACCAAACTGACCATGACCGCCGGTCTGCTTCTTATATTTGCCCTCAACCTTGACCTTTTTGCGGATCGTTTCTCTGTATGCGATCTTAGGAACTGTAAGTTCAACATCTGCACCGAATTTGCTTTTCAGCTTTGCGATAACTATTTCAAGATGCTGCTTGCCAAGACCGCTTAATATCTGCTCGTTTGTCAGAGTATCAAGCTTATAGCTGATAGTCTGATCCTCCTCCAATATTCTCTGCATACCGGAGGATATCTTGCTTTCATCTCCCTGTGCCTTTGCCTTTACAGCCATACTGTAGCAAGGCTTTGGAAATTCCATTTTTTCAAATTCAAGCTTCCTTTCGGAGGCACATATAGTATCGTTTGTTTCAGCGCTGATTTTTGCTGCGACTACAATATCTCCGGCGCTTGCAGACTGGACTTCCGTCTGCTGCTTGCCTTTAAGGGTATATAGCTTACCGATTTTTTCCGGATCTCCGGTAGAGGCATTTACCACCGATATATCTCCCGAAAGCTTTCCGGACATTACCTTTATGTATGACATCTTACCTACAAACGGGTCTGCAACCGTCTTGAACACAAAACCGCTGAACGGTGCGTCAGGATCACATGCAACTTCTGCAAGATCGTCTCCTGCAGTGGCTTCGGCAGCAGGTACTTCATCCGGCGACGGCAAAAGCAGTTCAAACTCTTTAAGCAGCATGTCAATACCAACAAGAGCACTTGCAGAAACACAAACTACCGGAGTGATAATTCCGGCGTTAACGCCTTTATGAATGCCGTCGATCAGTTCATCCTGGGTAAACTGCTCGCCCTCGAAAAACTTTTCCATAAGATCATCGTCAGTTTCGGCAACAGCCTCGCTTATAGCAGTACGCAAGCCCTCAAGACGGTACTCTATCTTATCGGATATTTCAGCAGTCGGCATATCCGTTTCAACAGCAATTCCCTTTTCATCGTATTTGTACGCTTTCATCTCAATGAGATTTACATAGGATACTATTTTATCATCCTGAATAACAGGTACTACTACCGGACACACAGTAGGTCCGAAAACAGTTTTAAGCTCTGTAAGGACATTGTAGAAATTAGCGTTAGGATCGTCAATTTTTGTTATTGCAAAAATCTTGGACTTTTTCATTTTTGAAGCCTGGGCATACGCTTTTTTCGTACCCACCTTAACGCCGGATTTTGCCGAAACCGTTATCATTACTGTATCGGCAGCTCTTATGCCCTGGATCATATCTCCGGCAAAGTCAAAAAGTCCCGGAGTGTCAATGAGATTTACCTTTATACTGTTATACTCAAAATTTGACAATGCAGTATTTATGGAAATCTGTCTTTTCACCTCTTCAGGATCAAAATCGCATACAGTTGTTCCGTCAGAAACCTTACCCAGACGCTCCGATGCGCCTGCCTTATAAAGAAGAGCTTCTGCAAGCGAGGTTTTACCGGAGCCGTTGTGACCTGCGATTACTATATTTTTTATATTGCTAACTTCATGGGTATTCATTAATTGTTCTCTCCTTAAAAATATTTTAATTTAATTATAGCTTACTTCGTAAAAATTATCAACAGTTTTAAGAAGTATTCTACATATTTTATCAATTTAAAGCTGTACATTTGTACACTTAGTACAAAATATTTTTTTAAAAACCTTTGTGCTATCCTTTCTTAAACATTATGTTGACATTTTAAACAAAATAATATATAATTTTAAACATGAATTAAGCATAAAAAGAAAGGTTAATTGTTATGGGAATATTCAGTAAATCTAAGCAAAAAGAATCTGAACCGGAAACTATACTCCAAAGTGATTCGCCTGTATGTCAGGCTCAGGCATTTGTAGAAAAAAGCGACTCCTCTTATTATTTTTACATATGGTTGAATTATCTAAGCAATAATCCTACTATGAAGGTATGCTGGATATGCAACAGAAAAAAAGCTCCTCAAAAGCTTAATGTGAACTCCATGGAAAACGGCAGAGCGCCAATGATGCCGGCTCAGTATGTGGCTCACAATCCGTCCGGAATGGAGCTTGACGAAAGCCAGCTTGAAATAGTTTGGTTCGAGGAGGGCGAAAGCGCAGCACTGCTTTACTGTGGAGAGCTTATCTGCGTGATCCCCGGCTGGAGCGGATATAATGATTTTCACGGCTATTCAAGATTTGCCTCCGGCACAGGTCCTTACGCATGGGAGCTGAAAGGCGCTCATGAAGGCCTTACTAAAAGAGTTCAGAGAAGCCGCAGCTTTTGGGGATACTTTGACGGAGATTTCTGGCCTCAGGTACAGCATGAGCATCTTGAAGCACTGGAAAACTTCTTTGGAAAGCATGAAAAATACTTTGCGATCGACGGTGAAAAATTTCCACCCAAGGCATATGTCTGTGGGAGCAGCAATGGCGTTTCCTATGGTATTACAGCCGGAGTCAGCATGATACCAATGCCAAAGATTGAACAGGCTTTTGGCAACAACTCCCATAGCTTCAGACGTATTGAGCTTGGAATCGCAGCAGTGCAGCAGCACAGCCAGCTATGCCAATATATGGGTGGCGTAATTTCCTCCCTTTCTGCAATGCCATGGAAGGAAATAACCTTTTTAGCTCATGGTCATACCGTTCCGTTTAACAATATTAAAGGATTTTCCGCCCTTTTATTCGTAAATCCGAAGTATATTCCGGGTATGGAGCATCCGTCATACAATGGCTTTATGGGAGAGGATATCAATCTGCTTTGGATAGTCCCTATCACTCAGGAGGAATATGACTTTGCTGTAAAAAATAGCTCTGCCGAGCTTATACAAAAGGCTGCTGACTGTACTCAGCTTCATATTTTTAACGGAGAGAAAAAATTTAATGTATAACATAAAAACAACAGCAGGGTGTTAGCCCTGCTGTTGTTGTTTACTCTGCTGCCTTTGTAGATTTCTCTGTTTCATCGTCAATGCCAACTGAAACCAAAGGATTTGAACTTCCGGATACCTTAGGAAGTTTTCCGTCCCACTTGTCAATAGTCTGATACTTTATAAGCTCATCGGTCAAGGAATCCGTAAGAGTCTTGTTTGCCTCAGCCTGAGCATCGGCTTTTTTCTTGATTGATTCAGCCTCGGCATCTGCGGCAATGACCTTCTTTTTAGCCTCAGCTTCTGCAACAACTATTTCCTGCTCCTGCTCTGTTTTGGTTTTAAGGAGATTCTGCTCTGCAACCTGTTTTGCCTCGATAGCCTGATTAAACTCGGCAGAAAAATCAAAATTTACAATATTGAATTTCTCGATCTGTATGCCGTATTCTCCAACTCTGTTTTCAAGCTCCCTTTTTATTTCATCACCTACCTGAGCACGGGCAGTGATAAGCTCTTCCGCAGTGTACATGGCGCAAACCGATTTCATGCTCTCCTGAACAGTCGGCATAAGTACAACGCTCTGATAGTCCGAACCGATATTCTTGTAAATACCGGCTGAAGATTCATTCTTAATGCGGTAGTTTACAGCTATTTTTGAATTCACGCTCTGGAGATCCCTTGATACTGCATCAGCGTCCGCTTCATAAACCTGTATCTTATTTGACACAATTGTAATGTCCTGAGCAAATGGTATTTTGAAATGAAGTCCTTCGTTCAAAACATTATCGGATACCTTTCCAAAGGTTGTCACAACACCCGTACAACCTGCCGGAACTATTGCAAGAGAAGATACAAGCAAAGTAATAACAAGTACTATGATCACAACTAACATGATAATTCCTGCTGGTTTCTTTTTACCTACATCAATTATTTTTGAATCCATTTTCTAATCCTTTCTGTTTGTGAACTTGTACCGATAGGATATTGCAAGTTCTATGTATTTTTTCACCGGATGCCTTCCTCTCCGGATTGATATGATTATATCACAGCCGCTTTATATTTGCAAATCCTTCCTTGAACCGCTTTAAATAATACTGATTCAAATTCCGGATTTACAGGATAAAATCTTGTATTTGCTCATTCAGAAGCGCTCAATCTTCGTTTTTCGCTGTATTTTTAATATTGATTATATTAAACGTTTATTGTAGACTTGTACAAAATCAACAAAAAGTTTAAACATTATTGAATTGTGTATTTCGATATGATATACTAATATTATTAAAAATGTGCTTTCTTCTGGTTCTCTGCACAGCCGAAAAGCACATAATTATATGTATATTTGAATAGGGGAAACTATAATGGACAAGAAAAAAATCAATGCTGTGGTCGCCGCAGCAGTACTTGCCGGGTCTTCAGCCATATTTAACGCAGGAGCTGATACCGCTAAAAAGTACAAAGGCGATATTGATCTTGACGGTTCCGTGTCCGCAAGAGACGTTATGATCTACAAGCACTGCCTTACCAAAACGGCATACTTGGAAGACGAAGACGTTGAAATTGCAGACATAAACGAGGACGGCGTTATAAACGTATATGACGAGATCCTTGCTAAAAGAATTGCAATGGGAATCATTGATCCAATCAAGATCAAGGCAGAAAATCCTGACCCGCCAAGCAAAATAACTATAAGCGACATGCCGTCTGAATATCAGTATGCTGCTGACTGGATATGGCAGAATCGTGTTGTTGCAGAACAATCAACAGTAAGAAGAAACACTATATTCGATCAGATCATTGCCGGAAACGGAACTCTTAATTATGTTGTAAAGTGGCAGTCCTATAAGACTGTTACTCTTGAACAGAGAAGGGCGTTTGAAACAATGCTCGAAAACGCCGTAAACGACTGGACCGACTGGCTTGTGGGATATGAGAACTGGCCATATGACCATGTTGACGTAAAGGTTGTAGGCTGGGCAGTTATTGACAGAAATGTTATGCAGGACTTACAGCCCGATGAAATAGTTTACGATACCACGACCCCTTACGACAGCTCTTTTGACACCTCAAACGGCGTGGAGGAAATCCCAAATGTAGTTGCTGACCCTCCGGCAGAGCTTTCAAGAATGGAGCATTTTTCCGATCCAAACTACGAATATCCGGGCGGACTTGACAAACGCTTTGATATGTGTATGTGGGCAACTCAGGGCTTCCCGTCCATAGGAGGATGCGGCGGCGACTGGGGTCAGAGGCTTTCAGACAACGCATACCTTAGCATGATCGACGGAACTGGTCTTCACGTTCTTGAGCATGAGCTTGGTCACGGCTTCGGCATGACTGACTTCTACGGCGGAGAGGGTGAAAAAGGCGGATTTCCACCTGGAGGCTTCCCGGGAGGCGAAAATTCCCTTATGATGGCTGGCTCAGCTATGAAGATCACAGACTTCGACGGCTGGGAGCTGAGATACTTCTGGTCAAAAATAAAAGACGAGGACGGAAGATTCCCGTCGCTGCAAAATCAGTGATACATACAAAAAAGTCAGAGGCATTTTGCTTCTGACTTTTTTATTGCAGTATATTAAGGCAAGCTCTTACTTTTTGTAAAATAACCTGCACACAGATGAGAGCACAGGATAGAGCACTCCTGCTGCGACCCATATTATCCAGCTGGTACCCCAGTTGTCCGTAATAAAGTTATATATTAAATACGCTGCCGTGAATCCAAGCCAGTATATTGTGGAGGCAGCAGACGACGCACTGCAAAAACTCTTTTTATCCTTTGTATAATCTCCCTCCTGCAAAAGCTTAGCAAAGCTTTCCCAGATTATGCAGCTTTTAGTTAATATCATAACTCCCACTCCTGCAATAAGAAGCATACAAGAAAGCATAATTATCATAAGCATCTCGCTGGATTCGTTTATAATAATTCCTGCAAAAATAGGAATTAAAGAACAAATACACAGCACTGAACCTATTGTTAAGCTCTTGTTATATGTATCCCTGTACTGCTTTTTTCGCTCATTTACCATGCCGGTAACTCCGTATTCAGTTTCAAAAATCTCCTTTTCAAGAAACTCATAATCAGCAGTTCTTTTTCCGCTTGATATAAAAATTGAAACAGCTGCGGCGACTATTCCTAACAGCACCACCAAGCCTGTGCCGCATGCGATATTTTCTGAAAGTCCGTACTCTTCACTGGCTGCGGATAAAATTATAAGGCATATCGGAGAAAGAATGCAGAGAAATACACCAAAAGCTATCTTACTTGCAGTTTCACCCTTTACCTTAATAAAGTCAGAAGCTTCCTCCATTGATACACGGCGCAGCTCACCGCCCTCGTTCGATTCACAACCGGTATATTCAACATCCTCCATTTCATCTTTCAGCAGGTAATCAATACTAACTCCAAAAAGCTCTGAAAGACGTATTATTTTTTCAATGTCCGGAATCGACTGAGCGCTTTCCCATTTTGAAACCGATTGTCTGCTCACATTCATCTGCTCAGCAAGCTCCTCCTGTGACCAGCCGTTCTTTTTTCTAAGCTGAATTATTTTGTCTGCAAATATCATATTCATCCTCCTGTTGTATTATTGACCATCTGACATACACATTATATCCGATTCTGCGGTTGCATACTATCAATCAGCCGTATGCAATTTGTCAAACACCGGTTGCGATTCACGCAAATACGCCGTTTTTTCAAAAAATTAAGGAAAGAAGCCTTTAAAAAGCTCCTTTCCTTTGATCTTTTATATCTTTCTGACTGAAGCCACAATTGCCGTTACAGCCGTCCATGCTAAATTGAATATCAGCAGCATTGAAGCTGTAACATCACTGAATGCTCCAAGCAAACAGTGCAGTGCAACTATTCCAAAGCCGAGAATTGCAGATGCAGTCTGGAGCACTGCACAAATTGAAACAGTCTGCTTTATAGATTTTGTACCTAAAATAAGCTGTATAAATGAACTGAACTTTCCTGAGCATGCCATTGATGCACTTATCTTCCTTGCCTTTTTAGTTTCAAGCTCAAACATTTTCACCATATTCGGCGGAACTATTTTTATAAGCTCCTCCGGATAATTAAAAAGTGCGGAAAGTCTATTGATTGTTATAAACGGGTCAACGCTTTTCAGAATAAGCGCCATATCATGCTTTGACATTTCAGCAAGGCTCTTTTTTACCGCCTGACTTGCATGTATATCAATAAGGAACATTGCAGCAAGGTTACCCGAAACTGATAAATAAAGAGCGTCCCTGCCTCCCTCAGTATACTGCTGTTCCTTCGTCCTTGTAGGAATGCCCTCTATGTTATGGCTGAGCATAAGGTCCCTGTTTCCAAGAAGTATTCTGCGGTTGTTTATCCAGCCGCAAAGTCCCATTGAATCCTCATAAACAAAATTTTCAACTCTGTGAAGAATTTTTTTCTGTCCGACGATCACGTCGTTAAAGAGGTCCTTCAAAGCGCTTCCGGCATGGGATGCAAGACTTGCCGCCTCAACAATAACCTCATCAATTTTATTATCTGAAAAAAGCTTTATTGAAGCAAGATTTATAGTACCGGCTGGGAAAAGCCTGTCCACATCAACCATTACTGAATTTGTATCATAAAAGTCCTCAACGCTCTGATAACCAAGCATTACTCCGTGGTTTCTCACAAATCTCTTTGCAGCCTTTTCAAGGGGAATATTTGCAATAAAAGCAGTCGCCATACATGAGCATGCCGAAACGCACATTGCAAACACTGCAAAGCCGTAACAGAGAATATTCTTATCAAAGGATGCGCCTTTCATAATTACACCCACAATTGCAGCTAAAAGAGATACTGCAAAAACAAGAGGTGAAACAACTCTACACAGTCTGTCGCCTGTATCAATGGAGTAGGTATACTTTGAAAAATCCTTCAAGAAGTTGGTTCTCTTCATTGCTGCAAGGATAGGGAAATCTCCAATCGTTCCTCTTGTAAGGCTCTCAGCCTTTGTATCGTCCTCCACGCAAACAATGGCATGCCTGTCAAAGTCCTTTGAAACAAATTCAAAATTCATAGATGCCCTGTTTAATATGAGGTATTTGCCCACTGTATTAAACAAAAGAGATGCAATTGCAATAGAAATATAAACATGAACTGCTCCCGATCTCAGCAGCGATGGATTTATAAGCACAAACACTCCGGAAATAACGGAGGAAATAATCGCCAGAGACGAAATACTGTCACAGTCCGCCTTGAATTTAAAAAGCTTCACTATACCGCTCCGCACAGTTTCCAGTGAACACAAAAGGGACATAATTCCGAATATAAGCTGTACACAGGCATAGCTGGCAGGAGATTTCTCCGGACTGAACAATCCCGGAATCGGAATAGGCAGGGTTTCCGCAAAGGTAAGATAAGCGCTGAACAATCCTAAAATCAGCAGGATTATTATTCTTAAAACTACCATGCCTTTAAGCTCTACAATATCACGCTTTATCGCCTTTGCATCCTCAAAGCTGTCATAGTCCTTTATGTTATGCTTTTTATCTCTTGTGTGAAACTCTTCCTTTTTCTTGTCGCTGTGTTCGTCCTCGCGGAAAAACTCCTCGTCAATAGGGTCCTTGACTCCTACTATATCCACATCAAGCTGCACCGGGTCTGAAACATTGCTCAGATCAACCATTGCATTTTTATTTTTTACTTCCTCATCGTCACGCTGTATAACAAATTTTACCTTTTTCTTCTGAGGCTTTATGTATACGCCCTCCGGCGATTCCTTGCTGTAGGAAGCATCGGTCTGTATTTTCTTGCTGCGCTTTCGCTTGCTTTTCATTTCCTTTGCACGGGTGGAGTCGCTCATGCGCCTTATTCTCGGCACATATTCATCATCGGAGGTTCTGTTTTTTACCACCGCGCCGTCATAGCCATCTATTTTATCCGTAGCTCTTGGCGGCAGGTCTGCTTTTTTTCTCCTGACCTCCCTTACGGAGTTTATATACGAAACGTTAGGTCTTTCAACGTCTGCCACTCTGAATTTCCCTGCTTGTCTGCTTTGGGGAAGATTCGGCATTCGTGGAGGCTTTGCCTCGTGAGGGTCTACCGTTCTGAAATCCGCCCTCTTGAACTGAATAGTCTGTTCACTGAGATTTTTCTCCTCCGGGGGGATTTTTATGTATCCTGTATTTACAAACGAGCCATATCCACTGTATCCGGTTTCAGCTTTCTTTTTCTCCTTTTTACTTTCATTCTTGCTGTCACCGGAATATTCATCCAATATATCATCAACCGTAAAATTCTGTTTTGGCATTTATATCAATCTCCATTAATCTTTGTTCCTCTGGCGTACTGCTTCGTACATAAATATACCTGCTGCTACCGAAGCGTTAAGAGAAGTTATCTTTCCGTTCATAGGAAGCCTCAGCAGGAAGTCGCATTTTTCTTTTATAAGCCTTCCCATGCCAAAGCCCTCGGAGCCGATAACAAGAGCCATACTGCCCCTGAGATCAACGCCGTCGTAGCTCTCTCCCGAAGCGTCAGTACCGTAAATCCATACGCCTTTTTCTTTTAGTTCATCTATAGCTGAGGCAAGATTTGCAACTCTTGCCACCGGAAGCCAGCTTGCAGCTCCGGCAGAGGTCTTGTACACTGTTGCATTAAGCGAAGCGCTGCGGCGTTTTGGGATAATTATACCGTCTGCGCCGGCTGCCTCAGCAGTTCTTATAATAGCCCCCAGGTTATGGGGATCTTCTATCTCATCACATATTATAATAAAGGGAGCTGTTCCCTTTTTTTCTGACACATCAAGAATATCGTCAATACTGACATATTCTGCACATGCTCCCACTGCGGCAATGCCCTGATGTGAAGCTCCGCTTGTAAGCTGGTCAAGCTTCTGAGTGCTTACATCCTTTACAACAGCTCCGGACTGCTTTGCCATTGCCCTTAGCTTTCCAAGGATACCTCCGCCCTCGCTGTTGATGTAAACGGTATCTATAGGCACACCTGATTTAAGAGCCTCCATAACGGGATTTCTCCCGAAAATCAATCTATCGTCAAAATTTTCTTTCATAAAAATCATACTTTCATAGTTTAGTAGAATATTATTATAACATTATTACAGAAAAATTACAATAGAATTTATAGCTTAATTTAAGAAATTTTCACGCACTTATTTCAGCAAAAAAAACAAAACCCCTCCGATCACGGAAATAATCGAGGCCACTGCTGCAATTTTCAATACAAGCTTTAGGTGAACCACGCATTTAGGCGGTTTGTGACCAATACTCATTAACAGGCTCTGCGCCTCACGGGTTACGAGCTTTTCCGGAACAACGCCCATATTCGGCTTCAAATAAAAAACAGCCTTTTCAAAATAAATACTCCGGGGATTGTTTATCTCCAGAACTTTTTTATTCACACCTTTTATCATCATGGCCTCCAAATGTTAAATTCTTCTATAATTATTGCCTTGAAAGCGTTAAATATACGGTCTGTAATAGTTTTTTGTTCATTTTAGTGTTGAAAACTCTGTGGAAACAGTGGAAAACGCCTTGATTTGCTGTGGAAAACTCGGTTGAAAAAGTGGAAAAGTCCGTATTATCCACTTTTTAAGCTCTGTTGAAAACAGATATTACTATTTGTATATCCAAAATGTAACCAATTTTACTATTTTGTAACATTTTCCTCAGTATTTCCCTTTTCCGGCTGCTTTTCAAGATTTCTTATATAGTGAAAAAGATACTGCTGAGCTATGCCCTCATTACCTCTGACAAAATCAGGAATCCCCTGAGGATAATACTGCTCCATAACTCTTTTTATCCATACATCCACAGGAAAAGCCTCTGTGCGGTGCATGCCAAAAAGGAGAACGCACTCCGCAACCTTAGGCCCTACACCCTTAATTGTCATAAGCGCTTTTCTTGCGTCTTCAATATCCATACCGGAAATACTATTAAGATTTACTTCTCCTGAGGCAGCCTTCTGCGCTGCGTCAACAATGTATTTTGCTCTGAATCCGCTTCTCAGATATGAAAGACTGTCCGATGTTTCCGAGGCAAGCTCGGCTGCTGACGGAAAATGTCCGTAGTGACCGCATAGACGGGATATTATCCCCTTTATCCTTGGGATATTGTTATTTTGTGATATTATAAAGGAACACAGGCATTCCCAGGCGTCCTGTTTTAAAAGCCGTATGCCTCCGGCAAATCCGCATGCCTTTTTAAGTGTATCATCACCGGAAAACTGTTTTTTCAGCAGTCCGTAATCTGTGGAAAGGTCAAAATAATCCGCCCACACGCTTAAAAATTCCTCTTCGCTTACATTATGAAAGATAAAGCCTTCTCCGTCAAAGGATATTTCAAGAGGTCTGTCCAAAAAGAATCCCTTATATGTACATTTATATTTACTTTCAGCTCTTTCCCATCTGAATGCCTGTCCGCAGTCAAGAGTTTCATCAAGGTCAAAATCATTCTGAAAAAGCTTTATTCCATGCTCAGTTACAATGTAATCCATAGCTGTTCCTCCGGTTTTAAAATAAAGGGCTTGCCCATAAGGCAATACTGCGCAAAGATTGTGCACAGATTGCGCAGTCAGATTTTTCGTCAGATTGCATAAAAAGCTCGCAGGCATACTGGCGCACCCCAAGGGCACTTCCTTCGGGCGTATGTCAAGAGATTTTTATGTGACACCCCAAGGGTGCTTCCTGCGGGCGTATGACGGAAAATATGCAAGCAAGGTATGTGCAATCTTCGTGCAGTATTGCCTTAATTATTATACTATTAATTACAATTAAAAACAAGTTGACATTTTTACTTATTAATAGTATAATCTAAATAAAAAAGCCGGAACAAAGGAGTACAAAATGAAAAAATATTTATGCTTGCTGATTATTGCTGCTTTTTCTTCAGCAATGCTTTCAGGATGCAATAAAATCGGAAACGAAAAGTCCTCATCTTCCCCGTCCTCAAGCGAGTCCATAGAAGAAAGCTCTGAGGAAAAGACCGTGGACAAGGCTGTTTCCGAAATTCCTAAAATTGATTCTGACACAGAACATGTATTCGACTACAGCGACAGCCTTTCAGACGATCAGAGACATGAGCTTAACGATTATGCCGCAGGGACTGTTAAAAAATATAAAGTGCAGACTGCCATTGTAATTACAGACAGCCTTGAAGAAAAAAAGCCTGAGGATTTTGCACAACAGTATTACGACGATCTGTATGACAGCTCTCCCGGACTTCTGTACCTGATAAATAACGAAACCGGAGAAGATGTGATCTATCGTTTAGGAGCGCCAAGTATTGCATTCAGTGGCAGCGAGATAAACATGCTGTTCACTAAAACATCTCCTCTGCTTGTAACAGGTAATACATATGATGCGGCTAAACTCTTTCTTGAAGAGGCTGCGGCTCAGCTTCCGGAATTCATTCTTGACCGCACAGGCAGTCTTAATGAACAGCAGATGAAAGAAGTTGACGATAAGCTCCGAAACGCCTTTGACGGAAAAAATATCTGCATGGTTCTTATGAAAAACTTAGAAGACAAAACAGAGGAAAATTACCGTAACTTTTTCAAAACAGTTTTTGATGAAAAAGACGACTGTGCAATGCTCTATATCGACCCAGAAAACGGAGTAAACCACCTTGAAGTGTCAGGAGGATATGAAGAATTAAAGAACACTAAGGAATTTTCCGATAAAATAAGCTCGTATTACAATGAAGAAGCCGAAGAAAACAAATATGACACAGTAGCTGCCGCAGACTCGTTTATAGAGTTTATGGGACAGTAAAACTGATAAAGGAGGACATCAATGGGCAAAGTAAAAAGATTTCTTGCATCAGCAGCCTCAGTGGTAATGCTTTTGCAAGCCGTACCGGCAACTGTAGCATACAGCGCTGAGGGAAATATTTATCATGACGACATGACCAGCTTTTATACACAATGGAAGGATAAATATCTTGCCAAAGACAAATATGTAAGCAATGAAGACCAGTACTATATAGATTACAGCGGTGAAGTCTACACGGGAGGCGGCTCCTCCGTACCTGTAACAGTTTCTGAGGCACACGGCTATGGAATGCTTATAACATCCTGTCTTGCCGAATACGACTCTAAGTCACAGGATTACTTTGACGGTATGTATCGCTTCTACAGAGCGCATCTCAGCGATATAGGTCCGAATCTTATGTCATGGCAGCAGTGCGACAACGGAACAGCTCTTATTGACGGAGCAGAAGAGGGAAGCATGACTGGAGGAAGCTGTGATTCAGCCTCCGACGGAGATATAGACATTGCCTATTCCCTGCTTATAGCAGATAAGATATGGGGCAGTAACGGTGATATTGACTACCGATCGGCTGCTATCGCTATGATAAACGATATAATGAAATATGATGTAAACCAAAAATACTGGACTATCAACCTCGGAGACTGGGTATCGGAATGTGATAGCAACGATGTTTATTACGGAGCTGTCCGTTCTTCGGATTTCATACTTTATTATCTTCCGGCATTTGCCGAGGCAACAGGGGATGAAAACTGGATAAAGGTTTACGACAGCTCATACAGTATAATTAACGATATTGCCGGTAAATACGATACAGGATTACTGCCGGATTTTATTATCCGTGACAAAACCTCGGGAAAATATTCTCCTGCTCCGGCTGATTTTCTCGAAAGCGCTGAGGACGGCACATACAGCTACAACAGCTGTAGAATACCATGGAGAATCGCAATGGATTACATGGTAAATAAAAACGAAAGTGCTCTTAATGAAATAAACATGCTTAACAGCTTCATTATTGAAAGTACCGGAGGAGATCCTGAAAAAATAGCCTCCGGCTACAGTCTTGACGGCAAAATAACTGACGGCTGCGATTATAACGATCTTTGCTTTACAGCGCCTTTTATGGTTTCCGCACTTTACAGCGATGATACTCAGTGGAAAAACAGGCTTTGGGACTATATTGTAAATTACGGAGAAGATTCATATTACGGCGATACTATAAAAATGCTCTGCATGATCGCCGCCGCTGATGAATGGGTAACCTTGTCTGATGAACATTCCAATCTCAAAGGAGATATCAATTTAGACGGTCAGATAACTATTGCAGACTATGTTATCATGCAGCAGTCCATTGTAAAAGAAAAAGTTCTCGACAGCAGTCAGCTTTTAAACGCTGATATGAATGCAGATAATACCGTAAATATATTTGATTCGATCCTCCTTAAACGCACTGTAATGAACAAAATGGCAAGAGAAAATGCGGAGGCAGTCCTCGCAATCGTAAACGAGGAAAGAGAAAAAGCTGGAGTTCCTCCGCTGACAATAAACGATACGCTTATGGAGGCTGCGGATATTAGGAGTCGGGAAATTTACGAGGAATTTTCTCACACAAGACCTGACGGTACATCATGCTTTACTGTTTTGGATGAAGTTGGAATCAAGTCATGGCATCACGTTGGAGAAAATATCGCCTACGGCTCGTCAACTGCTGAGGGCGTAATGAATCAGTGGATGAATTCTGAAGGACACAGAAAAAATATACTGAGCGAAGATTTCAGTGAAATAGCAATCGGAAGATACAAAAACCACTGGGTACAACTTTTTATAGGATAAGAAAAACGCCTCTCTTTTTCGGAGAGGCGTTCTTATTTTAGGCAATATCGTACAAAGCCATAAGGCGTGCTTTGTGCAGTGTTGCCTTATCCCTTTCTGTAGTTTTTCTTATATGTTGAAAATGCTTTTGAGGCGTCTGCCGCAGTAATTTTTCCGTCTCCGTTTGCATCACATCTTCCAAGACGCCCCTCAGTGAAGGTACTTTCTCCGCCATTATATACACTTTTATATTCTGTGAACAGCAATGACGCATCCTTTGCCGACACTTTTCCGTCGCCGTCTGCATCGCCGATAATGCCATATTCATTTACCGCAAGAAATTTGCAGTTATATTCGTCTGCATATGTCTCGGCTGAGGATTTTTCCTTGCCGTAAATCATACCTTCGAAGAAATACTCGCTTCCGCTCCATTTACTATATATTGTTTCTGCGCTATTATAAATATTACAGTCAGGGTTCATAATAATTATGCTGTCAAGACTTTTACATCGCGCAAATGCTTCATAGTCTATGCTTTTGACATTACTCGGAATTGTTACGCTTTTAAGGCTTCGGCAATCAGCAAACGTACAGTCTCCTATACTTGTAACACTGACCGGAATCGTTATACTTTCAAGACTCTTACAACCATGGAACGCACTTTCTCCTATACTTGTAACACTGCCGGGAATCGTTATGCTTTTAAGGGATTCACAAAAACTAAATAAACCAAACTCTATACTTGTAATATTGTACGGGATATTTATTTCGGTAAGGTTTATATCGTTGGAAAATGCACTGTATCCTATTTTTGTAACACTGTTTGGAATTTTAAGGCTTTTAAGACTCTCGCATTCATTAAATGCGTTATCTTCGATTGTCGTTACGCTGTTAGGAATTGTTACGCTGCTCAGGCTTTTACAGAAAAAAAACGCATATCTTCCTATACTTACAACACTGCTGGGAATATTTACGCTTTTAAGTACTGTGCAGGCTCTAAACGCCTCATTTCCTATATTCGTAACAGGCAGTCCGTCAATTTTTGAAGGAATATTAACAGAGGCAGCAGACTTGTCGCAGCCTTCAATTACAACATAATCATATTTGCCATCATTATCCTCATCTACTTTTTCATATGTAAGTACTCCATAGGTTTCGGCTCCTGCGGTCATTACAGGTATACTGCACAGCATAATGCTTGCCGTACATATTGTTGATATTATAAGCCTTGAAAGCCCTTTTCTGATCTTCATGAAAGTTCCTCCCCATTAATTTATATAAAAATGATACCACATAATTTTTAATGTGTCAACAAAAAAGGACGGTCAAAGCCGTCCTCTCTGTCATCTCACCGTCAGGCAAGAAGCTTTCTTTTCAGCATTATAAGATCGAAAATATTAACCGTGTCATCTCCGGTAAGCTCTGCGGCGTTAAGCTGCTTTGAGCTGAGGGAGGACGCCTTTGTAAGGTGCTTTGCCAAAAGCGTGAGATCGGCTGTGGTTATCTTTCCGTCAAAGTTAATATCTCCCAAAACAAGCTCCTCGGAAGCCATAGGATAGCTTTTTAAGTCCGGCAGCTCGTCAAGAGTAATACAATAATCGCTGTTATATATTTCCACAAGATTATCCACAGGATTGTTCTGCTCACTTGTAAGATAATTCATATACCAAGGGCAGAAATACAGCCATGACGCTTTATCCTTCAAAAGGTTTTCAAGGGACGGGATCGTATCATTCTCCGTCATTGCAACCATTTTTTGTCCATTGGTGCTCTGAACAAGACTGTAGAATGTAGATGAGATCGAGCTTAAATTCGGCAGTCCGTCCACAGCGTTGTACTTGTCATAGCCAACAATATCAACCACGTCATCTCCCGGATACCACTGTGAGGAGGTCGGGTAGGTATAACTGTTCCATACCCAGATCAAATTGTCAAGTCCGTAAACATTTGTAAGCTGATCATAAAGCAGGTGATAAAGCTTCTTGCATGGCTCAGGGCCTTCAGCACCCCACCAGAACCATGCGCCCTCGGCTTCGTGAAGAGGACGCCAGAGAACCGGTACTCCGGCATCTTTAAGCTTAGTAAGCTGCTTTGCGATTTCGTCAATATCGTCCATAAGAACCTTGTTTTCCCATGTTCCCTCTTCAAGAGCCTTTGAAACGCTGAATGTTGTATAATCAGCGCTTGCAGATTCAACATAGAAATTGCGCTGAGTACCTCCCTCTTCAGACGGCACTCTCCAGTGCCATACCAGTGCGGCAATGCCCTTGTATTCATTTACCCACTGTATAGTACGCTCAGCTGCATTGTCGTCATAGGTTGCTCCGGCATAGTAATTCAAAAAGTCAATGCCTCTGATAGCGCACATCTTTCCGGTCTTTTCTTTAAGAAAGTCAAACTCCTGCTCGTTATCCTTTATAAAGTTATCCGGGTCGGCATAGAGATTGTAGTTATGAGAGCCGCAGTATTCCTGCTGACCGGATATAATATGATTTCCATACTGGTCGCAGAGATAGTTATAGAGCCTCTTTGTTTCGTCCGAGGCATTCGGGTTTGAAAGCTGACGAGTCGGAGAAAGGTTTTTAAGGCTTTCGTCCGCAGGCTTTACTGTAAGATAATCAAACATCGTATATCCCCAGTATGCTTTAAGTTCAATGGTATTTACGCCTTCATCCAACATAACGACACCTCCGGAGGTTTCCTCAAAGGTAAGGTTATGAGGGAAGCTTACTTCACCCTGATTTACACCGTTTATGTTAAGGTACTGAACCTTTTTGTTCGGGTCACTTGGCTCACAGTAGCATATTGACAGCTCATAAAGCCCTCTCTCCGGAACTGTTACCTCAACGCTTACAGTAGTTCCCTTCTGATCAAGGTATGAAAAACCGCCTCCGGAAGCGTTTGTAAGGTCATATTCCTCACCGGTTCCGTCCTCAGCAGTATTGCCCTTCCAGGTTTCATTGTAAATTTTTCCGCCGTTTGTTTTTCCGTCCTCAAACTCATATTTTACAGCAGCAGTCTCAGCGCCAGCGCCCAAGCTGCTGGCATACTGACCGTTTACAGCCAGCATTGCCGCTGAAAGCAGTACGCATAAGGAGCTTTTTATGAATTTCATAGCAACCATCCTTTCATATTATAGTGTGTTCACATAAACCATATCACACATCTTTTGGCAAATTCTGTCACCAAAACCCACACATTAGCTTTATGTGAATACGCTCAGAATCATATAAATTTATTGTAACATATCCGCCGAAGATTTTCAACAGTATTCTGACAATTTTTACAGGCTGATTCAGGGACAAATTATACTGCGAATATTGAAATAAATAAAAAATTGTAGTATAATAGCTAATGAAATTAAACGATAGCAGGTTATAAGGAGGTACTTTTATGTATTTGGTATTTGACATCGGAGGAACATATATAAAATATGCTCTTCTTGATACAAATGGAAATATTTCAAGAAAAAACAAAACTCCGACTCCCGACGGATATGAAGCAACAAAGGAAAACTTTTTGAATACACTTACTGAAATTTACAAAGAATATAAAAACTACAGCAAGATAGAGGGCGTGGCTGTAAGCCTACCTGGACAGATAGATGTTGAAAAAGGTTTGGTTTACGGCGGAGGCGCTCTCCCTTATCTTGATATGGCATATTTGGGAGAAGAACTGAGCCAAAGATTTGACGGACTGAATGTTGCTCTTGAAAACGACGCAAAGTGCGCTGCCCTTGCCGAGGCATGGATAGGAAACGCTAAGGGTTGTAAATCGGCGGCGGTCATAGTATTTGGTACCGGAATCGGCGGCGGAATTATTTTTGACGGAAAGGTTCATCATGGAGTGGATATGGCTGCCGGAGAGGTTTCGTTCTGGCTCGACAGCATACAGATGGAGGAGCTTCCGAATATAAAGCCTATCGAGGAGCTGACTGCAAGAGAGGACTTTATGGACTATCCAAAAGGTCTATGGCATAACAAGGCATCAGTTATGTATCTGAGAAAAACTATAGCCAGATACAAGGGCATGCACTATAAGGACGTAAGCGGTGAGATGATCTATCAATGGGCTGAGGAGGGCGACAGATATATAAACGTCCTACTTGAAAACGTATACCTTAGCATTGCAAAGCAGCTTTGCAATATATATGTTATTTTAGCGCCGGAAATCATACTCATTGGCGGAGGCATAAGCTCAAGACCTGAATTTTTTGAGGGTGTAAACAGATATGTTAATCAGATAAAGAACTTTTCAAGAATCTTCAGGAGTATAAAAATAAACACATGCAAATACCTTAACGATTCAAATATGATCGGAGCTCTTTATAACTACAAACAGCTCTATTTAAAGGAGGAAAATTAATGGGATTTCGTAATAACTTTTTATGGGGCGGCGCTGTTGCCGCTCACCAGGCTGAAGGCGCATGGAACGAAGACGGTAAGGGCATAAGCATTGCAGACGTTATGACTGCCGGTGCAAACGGCATACCGAGAAAAATCACAGATGGCGTTATAGAGGGAGAAAATTACCCGAACCACGAGGCGATCGACTTCTACCACAGATACAAGGAAGATATAGCTTTACTGGCTGAAATGGGGTTCAAGTGCTTCCGAACTTCCATTGCATGGACAAGGATATTCCCTCACGGCGACGAGGAAACTCCTAACGAAGCCGGTCTTGAATTTTATGACAGACTCTTTGACGAATGTCTTAAATACGGAATTGAGCCTGTCGTTACCCTTGCTCACTTTGAAATGCCATACTATCTTGTAAAACAATACGGAGGATTCCGCAGTAGAAAATGTATTGATTTCTTTGTGAGATTTGCCGAGACCTGCTTTAAACGATATAACGGAAAAGTAAAATATTGGATGACATTCAATGAGATCAATAATCAGGCCGACGCTATTCAGCATCACCTGCTCCAGGAAAGCGGAATTATGCTTAAAGAGGGAGACGACCCTTTGAAGCTTATGTATCAGGCAGCGCATTACGAGCTTGTGGCAAGCGCTCTTGCAGTTAAGGCGGGACATAATATCAATCCTGATTTCAAAATCGGTTGTATGATAGGAATGGTTCCTGTTTACCCTTATTCCTGCAAGCCTGAGGACGCTATGACAGCGGTGGGAGCTATGCATCAGAAATACTGGTTTGCAGATGTCCATGTAAGAGGCTATTATCCGGCTTATATTAACAAGCTCCTTGAAAGAAGAGGCTATGCGCTGGATATTACAGACGAGGATTTATCCATTCTTAAAGAGGGTACAGTTGACTATATCGGATTTTCCTATTACATGTCCCTTGCCTCAAAACATAAAAAGGACGATCCTACCTTTGACTATGATCCTGAAAACTTTGAGAAAAATGAATATGTAAAAGCAAGTGACTGGGGATGGCAGATAGACCCTCTGGGACTACGTTACGCTCTTAACTGGTTCTATGACCGCTATCAGCTTCCTATGATGATAGTTGAAAACGGCTTTGGCGCATATGATAAGAAATTACCGGACGGAACTGTTGATGATTCCTACCGCATCGACTATCTGAGAAGCCATATTGCAGCAATGAGAGATGCTGTAAACATGGACGGAGTAGACCTTTTAGGCTATACGATGTGGGCGCCTATTGACATAGTTTCCGCATCCACAGGAGAAATGGACAAGCGCTATGGCTTTATCTACGTTGACAAGAACAATGCCGGCGAGGGAACATTAAACCGCAGCCGAAAGAGATCATTTGAATGGTACAAAGAGGTCATTGCGTCAAACGGAGAATGGCTATAATAACGAAAAAGGGACGGTTTGCACCGTCCCTAAATTTTATCATTTTTATAATTTTTCTTATATATTGAAAATACCTTAGATGCATCTATTGCTGTTATTTCCTTATCTTCGTTCATATCACAGCGTACTTTCTGCTCCGCCGTAAAGCTACTCTTTCCGCCTTTATAGACCTTTTTATATTCTGTGAATATCAAGGAAGAATCCAGTGCAGTTACCCTTCCGTCGCCGTTTGCATCGCCCATTATACCGTTATCGTTTATCGCAATAAATTTATAACCGAAATTATTTGCATACTTTTCAGCGGTGGAGCCTGCATAGCCGTATATCGTGCCATCGAAATAAGCCTTGAAGCTCTTATCCCAGCCTGTGCTTATGGTATCCCGAATATTAGCAATATGACAATCAGGATTTAAAATCATTATTTCGTTAAGCCCTGCACAGCCGGAAAACGCACTTCCGAAAATACGATCAACACTTTTAGGGATAACTATCTTTTTAAGATTTGAACAGCCGGAAAACGCATTATCTTTTATCAAGGCAACACTTCCGGGAATGGTCACACTTTCAAGATTTGTGCAGGCTTGAAATGAACTTTTTCCAATTTTCGTAATACCGTCGGGAATTGTAACGCTTTTAAGGCTTGTACAATTTACAAATGCAGAATTTGCTATATACTTTGTACCGCTTTTTATCTCGACAGCTGTAATGCCATTATCACAGTCAACCACCCATTCGCCTACATATTTTATCGGCTCAGTCTGATTATTTAATATAGCTGTATTGCTAAAAGCAAAAGCTCCGATCTCTGAAATGCCGATTGGTATACTTATATTTCCAAGGCCCTCGCAGCTAATAAATGCGCCTTCTCCGATAACTTTAAGGTCTTTAGGAACGCTTATGCTGCTAAGACTTTTGCAGCCTTCAAAGGCGTAATTAGCTATACCTTTTGTTCCATCTTTTATTTCAGCAGCCGTAACACTTTCATCACAATCCACTACCCATGTATCCGCATACTTTACCCCAGTCTGATTATTAACTAAAGCCGTATTATCAAATGCGGACTTCCCGATCTCTGTAACGCTGCTTGGTATGCTTACGCTTTCAAGGCGTGTACAACCGCTAAATGTGCTGCTACCAATACTTTCAAGACCATCATATATTTTTACACTGGTGAGATTTGTATTATCATAAAACGCATTATTTCTGATACTTCTCACAACCAATCCGTCGATCTCCGCAGGGATTTCAATATTGACAGCAGTTTCAAGACATCCTGTAATTACAGCATAATCATATTTTCCGTTATTATCTTCATCTTTCTTTTCATACGATATATTGCCATAGGTTGCAGCTACTGCGGTTATTGACGACATACCGCTAAATAAAGGGCTTGCTGTACATGCCATTGCCGCCGCAATGCTTATTATCTTTCTTTTAAGTTCCACAATAAATCCTCCTGCTCTATACTTTATTAAAAACACATCTTAATTTTACACCATTTCAAAGGGTTTGTCAAACAAAAAGCCTCCGGAGAAAGCATTCCGGAGGCTCTTTGTTGTATATTTCATAATAGGGGGAATTATTATGACATGAGTTACGCCTTAAATAAGGCTCTTACAAAATTATATATATGCGGTCTGATAGTATTTCCGCCATGGTAACCGCCTATGACATAATGCCACAAATGTGTAGTACCGTTAGCCGTCATTGCATTGTGATAGCCCTCCGGCACAGAAGTAACTATATCATCAGTGGAGCCGGCACTTAACAAAAGCAGGTACGGCTCGTTGCTTGTAAATTTAAGCTCACTTTCATTAAACAGATCGGTTGTAAGACCCGGTGCAGGACATGTAGCGCCTATATAACCAAACAGGTCAGGCCTTGAAAAACCGATATAGAGGGATTCTCTTCCGCCCATGGAAAAGCCTGTTATAGCTGTATTTTCCCTTCCGGTTTTAATAGAATAGTTCTTTTCCATATACGGCATGATTTCCTTCACAAGAACATTTATGAAATTATCATATGCCGCATTGCTTTCATCGCTGAATCCAGGACATGCATCATGAGTTGAGCTTGCAAAAATATCAGGGAATACCACGATCATTTCCTCAGCTTCTCCCTCAGCAATTGCATTGCCGATGATCTGACGAAGCTTTAAAGAAGCGTCTCCTGCATCAAGAAGAGCGTCCTCGTTGCCAAAATATCCATGAAGCGCATACAGCACCGGATATTTTTTATCCTTAGAATAGTTTGCAGGGAGAAGAATATTCATATTCTTGTTTCGCTTGCATATGTCAGAATAGAAAGTTTTCTTTTCAATAGTGCCATAAGTAACTCCGGCCTTTTCTTCCAAAGCTGTACTTGGTTCTTTCTCAACTATATTTGCACTTACAGAATTCATATATTCCGCAGGAGTTACTGCTTTTTTACCTATAGGAAACTCGGTTATCTCTCCTGTAAGGAACTGCTGCATAAGCTTTACGTCAGAGCCGTCAACAACACCGTTCTGGTCAACGTCTGCGGCAACCGAAGTAAGGTTATCTGCAAAGCCCTTTAAGATTCCTTTCTTTCCAAGGCAAAGGTCAAATACATTTATAATTCCATCGTAGTTTACATCACCGAGAACAAAGCTTACTTCCGCCGGACCCTCGATCTTAGTACCCTTTACTGCACCGATCACTTCATCCATGTAGAAGTTCATAGTCTGGCTTGCAGTTTCAACTACAAGATTAACGTTTGATGCGTCAGCAGGGATCGTATAGCTTGTATTTGCAAGCTGAACATACTCGCCTCTTACAGCTACCTTATTGTCAATATTCTTATACTGTGTTTTTCCGTTAGCGTCAGTATACTGCAAGGTAAACGCAAATCTCTCAGTACACAAACCGTCAACATATTTTACGCATACGCTGAAGCTGTAGCTTTCACCCGGCTTAAATCCCATTGCAGGTGTAAGCTCCTTCTGTGCGCCGTTCCATGCACCTGTTCTCTCTGAAACGAGGAGTGCGTTGCCGCCCTTATAAGGTGTTCTTCCGCTGAGTCCAAGCTTGTTTGCACCTCTTGACTTCCAGTCGATATTGATATCTTCAAATTCATCATGGAAGTAATATCCGTTTTTATCCGGCTCTACAGTAGTTTGTGCATCGCCGAAATCACCGCTTACAGTAAAGCAGTCAAGATAAAGCGTGCTTGCAAGGGCAGAGGTTGATTTCAGCTCGATCTTATTATCACCCTCTTTAAGAGTAATGCTCTGCTTAACCGTTTTCCAGTCGCTGAGGGAGCTTCCCTTTGCAAGTGAAAGCGTCTTGACCTTTCCGCCGTTTACATAAAGATCAACGTTATTTACATCGGAAGTTACCGCATAGCGGAGAGTCATATCAAAAGTTCCTGCCTTGGTTGTTGAAACAGTATCCTTAACTGCCGCACCGGACTTTGTACCAAACTTCATAAAGCCCTGTCCCCAGTAGCCTGTGATACCGCTGTTGCATCCGTTTGTTACATTTCCCTCTACATTCTTATAATCGAAAAATTCACCCTCATACTGGCGTATGCCCTCATAGAATGCTGGGAATTCAGGTTCAACGATCTTTGCTGTCTTATATGAGGTCTGACGTCCTGTTTCGCTGCCTGAGCATTTAACTGACAAATCAACAGGTCCGTTGTGATTAACCGTGATAGTATATGTGCCGTCTGAATAGCTTGTTGAAACAGAGGTCTTAGCCTGATTTACGCCTCTGTCCTTCTGAAGTGTGATCTGAGGCTCACTCTTGCAGCCGGCAATTTTTATAGTTGTAGCCCTTAATGTTGTTGCCGCCTCTTCGTCAAAGTTATTGAGATAGAAGTCGATATGATCGGAGTATTCATTCATAACAGCTGAACCATATGCAGAAAATGCAATATCAACGTTCTTGCAGGTATTGTATTTCAGCGAAAGCACTCCTCCGGCAGCTGTTCCGGTCTTATTCGGGTTATATGCGACCCATGTGTTTTCATTTCGTCCTGCATAGCAGTTGCCCCAGTAATCGGATGCGTAGAGCTTATTGAATTCCTCCTGCTTTGCTTTGATGCTGCTCCAGCGTGAAGCAATCTGCGACTGCTTGATCTGAACAGGAATTGATTTTGCAAGGTCATCCGCAAAACCTGTTATTGTCGGTATTGTCTGATAGCGTCCCGTTGATTTATATGGATCGCGATTATCTCTCAGATTACCGTCATTAGGCATTCTGTAAAGTCCTTCAAAGAGAGTCGAATAAGTGCTGTATTTACTTTCGTCATTGCCGGTTGTAATATCCTGTATAACAACCACCTTGGTGCGATCAATTACCTCCTGACGGTCAGGAATACGGATCGTCTTATCCTGAACCTTGCGGAATAAGTCAATTATATCATTCTGATACTGGTCATACATTGCCCACTTTCTTGTAGTATAACCTTCGCTGTCAGCGCTTGGCCACAGCTCCTTGAAATCGTCTGCCCATACAAGCTCAGGACCGTCAATAACGGTCATACCGTTCTGTACCATTCTTTCAAGGAATATAGGCAGACCGCAGGAAACTCTGTACTGATTCTTTGTTATTTCTCCTGTGCCGCTCCAGGTAGAATCCGACCAGCCGGTATCGTCCCAGCGAACGCCAAAGTTTCCGCAGTAGCCGGCAACATAAGCGCCATATACTTCACTTTCGATATCCGCAATGTAGCTTGTCTGTGTATATTTTTCTTCAAGAATATAGTTTTCTGAATAGAGTCTGCATGCTTTCTCCCACTCCGGAACCTGTTTCAGAAGTCCGATAGGATTAAGCGCTGTACCCCACATATTTTCGCATATGCTTATGTCAAGATAGCCGCCGTACTTGTTGCAGAGCTTTAAAAGAGCAGAGAAATGTCTGTAACGATCCTGATATGTAATAGGAAAATCTGCCTGTGAAAATCCCCAGAACTGTTCGCAGTAGTTATATCCGATAAAGTTCGGGTAATCCCTGAAAAACTCACCGAATATAGTTTTGTCAAGATCATAGTCCGCAGAGTAATCTGGGAAATGGCACTGACCTCCGCTTGCCGGCTGGATCATAGCCCATACGCCCTTATCAGCGCAGGTTCTCAGCCACGACTTAGCGCAATTGTAGCCGTCCTGAATCATGAGCCACTTATGATTTTTACTGTCCCAGTTTATGGACAGAGAAATGTTGAACACACAGTAAGGAAGCACATCCTTTGGAATCAGGTCGATGATCTTTGCCGGATCAGCATAATTCCACGAGTCTATATGTACGATCCACATAGGCTGTTCGTTTGAAACAGGACGCCTCAGCGTTCCTGCCGCCTGAGCCTCAAACTGAGTTACCTCAATGTCATCCCCAAGAATTGAGGAAAGAAGGCTGCTGCTTAAAAGCTTTTCCACTGCTGATGACGGAACGCATGTAAACATTCCGAGCATTATAACCGCAGATGTTAAAAAAGCAAGTATTTTTTTGGCTTTCATAATAGTTCCTCCCCTATTTGACTTTTAATAGTATACTTTCACTCGTACAATCCGGTTTAAACAGCCAATCTTAAACCGGACAATCCGCATACTACAAATTCTTTATTTAAATTTTATCATCTTTTTTTATTTGAATCAAGGCACATTTTGATTATAAGGTGGACAAAATCAACATTATTTTCTTGACATTCGCCTTGGTATATGGTAACATTTTATATAGCATAAGCAATATAGTAAAAGCTTTTGCACAGATCACATAAAAACTTCTCAGGCAGACTTTTTACAATATCGTCTGCAATTATTTTTCAGGGAGGAAGCTCTATGGAAAAAGTATTTAATTTAGCAGTAGTAACTTCACAGCTGTATAATGAAAATCAATCCGGACTTTTAAATAATATTTTAAACTGCTGTGTCGGACTTGGTATAAACACATCGGTTATCTCAAACGTCTATAATTTTGAAAGCATTGTAAGTGAGGATGAAATTTATGAGCTTATTCTATGCGAGGACCTTGACGCCATTGCAGTAATAACCGCATACTTAAAATATGATGGGCTTAAAGAAGCCATTAAAGATCATATTCTCAGATCCGGTAAGAAAGCTGTTATTATAGGCAGCGATCCTGTTTTTGAAAATATTCCAAATGCAGTTTACTCAGACGAAAGCAATTGTACAGCAGCGATAGCCTCTCTCTGCGAAGGTAATATGGACTTATATGACAAATCGGAAGAAAGCAATTTATTTTTCTCTTCTCTTAGTAAGTGGGAAAGAATAGAGTATTTTGTTCAGCTTGAACAATACTTTATGAACTGCATGTCCATCGAAGACTTTATGCGTACAATGCGTGGGAGCATATACCAAAACGGTGAGGAAAACGATTTTGACATATTCCTATGCCTTTACCGCGAGTGGTGGAGCAGCGAAAAAAATCCTATAATGTTCGGATATAACATAAAAAATGAAAACGAGCTTTTTACCTTTAACGCTAACACTCTTCCGAATAAGGTCACTGACAGCGATAAGCCATGCATATGCTTTTACACGCCTATTTTCTTTTCTGAAAACATGTCCGGTTATGTCGTTTTCAGATGCTCAAAGCCATTCTTTCTCAGCGAAGACTATTGCCACTGGCTCAAAAACATTTCCTTTGCATTGCAATTCCAGAAGGCAAGATATGACGTAAGCATTATGACCGACAATAAAACCATATCAAAATACTATGATAAGGTAACTAACTTTTTAAGCCTGGAGGGGCTGAAATTTTCAATCGAAAACTTTATTTCCGATACGGAAAGCAGTGACTGTATTTATATCTTTATGATAAAGATACCGTTTACCGATACGGGATTGCAGCCTGAACAAATCAAGGAAAACATGACCCTTGTAAGCTCTGTGGCAAAATCCATAACTCCTCTTATGAATGATAACACCGGCTTCTTCTCAAGAGTTGACGAGAACACCTTTATCTTTGCAAAAATTGGACAACAGAGCAGCGAATACCCGGAAAACACTGTTGACCTCATCAAAACTCTCATAATGAATAACTACTCATTTATTGAGAAAATGGGAGCTGAGTCCCTGTTTATAGCGCACAAGCAATACTGTAAGGATAATATTTCTGCCGATAGCATTATTGAAGAACTTAGCTCCATGATCGCTCCAAGCATTAAAAAGCTTGAAGAAAGCATACAGAATCCTAAATACAGCAGTATAAGCAAAATCAGAAAGCGTTTGTATATTAACCCTGAGCGAAACGCTGATATTGATAATGTGTGCAAGGAGCTTTGTCTGGGTGTAGGATATTTCAGAAATCAATATAAGTATATTTTTGAAACAAGCTTTCACAAGGACTGCCTTAACGCAAAAATGTATCTTGCAAAATACCTCCTTGTAACAACTACAACAGGTATCAGCTACATATCGGAAAAATGCGGATTCAATGATGAGAAATACTTTATCCGCCTTTTCAAGAAAAATACATCCTATTCGCCTGTACAGTATAGGGAGATGTTCTATATCTCGCAATAATAATGAAATGGGACGGCTTAAAGCCGTCCCTGAATTTTATCCTTTGTTATAATTTTCCTTATATATTGAAAATACTTTAGATGCGTCCAATGCAGTAATTTTATTATCGCCATTCATGTCGCATCTTTCCTTCTGATCCTGCGTAAAACTGCCCGTACCGCCGCTGTATGTACTTTTGTATTCGCTGAATATCATTGAAGCGTCCAATGCGGTTACGTTTCCGTCTCCATTTGCATCGCCGGCAGCCCCGGATTCAAGAAATTTATAGCCAAGCTTTTTAGCATATTCCTGTGCTGTGGAGTTTTCATAGCCGCAAATTGTTCCATAATAATAACTAATATCAAAGCTCGTATACGAATCATATTTATTGTTTATAGTAGACCCAGTACTATGTATATCACAATCAGGATTTAAAATCGTTATGCTTTCAAGACTTTCACATCTGTAAAATGCTTTATCCTCTATACTTTTTACGCTGTATGGAATAATTATGCTTATAAGGGATTTACATTCATAAAATGTACTTTCCTCTATACTTGTTACACTATTAGGGATTGTTATACTTGTAAGATCACAGCCACTAAACGCCGCCTCACCTATACATGTTACCGGCAGTCCGCCAATTTTATAAGGTATCTTGACAGTAACTGCAGATTTATCACAATCGGTTATTTCCACATAATCATCTGTTCCGTCATTATCCTTATCGACCGCTTTATAAGTAAGTACGCCATAGGTTTCTGCTCCGGCAGATATTACCCCTGTGCCGTAGCCATAAAAACATTTGCAGTACCTGCTATTACCGCAGCAAAGCTTAAAAGCTTATTTTTTATTCTCAAAATAAAACCCTCCAATCAATATATAAGCATATATTACACTATTTCACAAGCTTTGTCAATTAAATAAAAAGAAAATATCCACGGAAATCAATTTTGGAAACACTATGCGGTGGACTCTGTCCCCCGAACCCCCTGCTAAAGGGACAAAGTCCCTTTAGAATCCCAATTCAATTCTATTTTCTTCCCATAAGGGGAAGAAAATAGAATTGGAAGAGAACTAAAAACTTTTTCTTAACAAAGATATGGGGATAGGATACACCAAATTTTTAAAATTGATTTCCATAAAGAAAATATCCCCTATCATAAAGATAAGGGATATTTTTCAATAAAGGTGCTTGAACCCATAATTTAGCTAGAATAAAGTACAGCGCAAGCTCCGCTAAGTATTCAGTATGGGATATAAGCCTCTACTGAATCTGAAAATGGAGTCCACCGCTTTAAAGGCGTGGAAAATCATGACCTAAGTTATAATCAAAATTTGTCTATCTGTCCTGAAACATATTTAAGCAGCATAACACAGTCGATGTTTGTGATTTCTCCATCGCTTACAACATCGGCATTTTTTTGTGACTGTTCGCTGAGCGGATAAGCGTCAACATCAGCAAAGTGCTTGCAAAGCGCAACGAGATCCTGAATATCAACATCTCCGTCATCATTTACATCTCCTAAAGTGACTTCACCGGTCGGTTCAGTGGTATTTCCGCCCTCTGGCTCTGCGCCCCATACAAGCTTATTATCCACATAAACAGGAATTTTTTCTGTAAGCTTCAATTCGTCCTCGCTAAGCTCGATTCCCTCTCTGCTGTAGTCGTCAGTCGGATCCCAATTTGTTTTATATTCCGAATCCATATCGGCAATAAGCCCGAAGTGAAAAACTCTCTTGCCATAGAACTCGCAGCCTTCCCAGCTGATCTCAACATAATAGGTTCCGTTATCGTCCCACTTCACAGGCTCTGAGATCGTGGCAAAGGATTCACCGTTAGTGTTGGCATTTTCCTCATCATAGAAAATATCTACCTGAACATTGTCAATAGTCTGCCCTGCGGCAAGAAGCTCGTTTATATTGAAGAAGTATCTGCACTTTATATCATCCACATATCTCGGCGGAATAGATGTGTCATTATAAACCTTGACTTCAACCTGTGAACGAGCAGTATTTTCCTGCACAACTCTTGCCTCTATATAATACTCGTTTATATCACCCTTCATACTGCTTTCCGGTACAGGAATATTCTTGTCCGGCTTATCTCCCTTATCCTTGCCGTAATATTTATAAAGTCCGGCACAGGCTCCTACAAACCCTGCATTATAGTCAACCGCAACCTCATTATAGATATAATCCTTTGTAATATCTCTGTGATAATCGTTTGCATCAGGACCTCCTACAAGGGCGCCCCACAGAACATGTGTTTGATCCGCCGGTTCATCCATATTGAGAGTTTTTGAGCCATGAGCTGCACGATGATGCGGATGGCTTGCACCCTTTTCAAGATCATAGCCTACAATATATGCTCTGTCCATAGGGTTATTGCCCATAATGTATTCCATCTGACCCTCCGCCCAGTCGGCAAAGGTATAGTCTCCGGTTTCCTTTGCGTATACCAGAGCTTCAAGCTGAGCTGCCGTATCATAACGTGCTGAGCCGTAATCGTTAAGCATTGCAAAGCCCGCCGGAGTTTTCTTGAGCCATGCCCCGTCCTTTTCCGGAAGATCAGCAATTTCCTCAGCTGTTATAGTTGTATTCCATACAGCGTCGTCAGGGCCAAAATCCTTATGCGCTGTTACAGCCGCAGGAAGCCCTGTTGCAGCAGCGGCGTCCTCCGGAGTCATACCCGACCAGAATTCAAGATTCCAGCGGAAAATATACCAGTCACGGGAGCAGTTTGTAATCGGAGCAAGCTTTGCAAAAACTCCTCCCCATACAGTATCCCAGCAGTGAACCCAGATGTTCTGCCAGCAGTTTCCGGTATCCTTAATAATTCTCTTGAGATAACCGGTATACGGATGAGCGCCCATATCTCCGGTCACAGTTTCATCAACTCTTATAATATCGTCAATATAATCATAATTTCCCGTACATTCATAAAGCCACACAGCTGCCCATGCAAGCTCGTCATAGTCATAGCTTGAAGTATAGAAGCCTCCGTCATAGCCAAGACTTGTTACAACGCAGTCGTCCTCCTCAGTGTGAGTCTTTACTGCAAATTCATAGAGCTTAATTGCTGCGTTCAAGGACTCCTCAGCATATTCAGGCTCCGTATCCTTGAAGTTAAGATAATTTACTGCAAGAGAAGCGGCAACGCCTGCACACATATCTGTTGCAGGAGTTTCTTCCGTTGCAAAATATGCCGGACGTGCAAAATCCAGAAGATTTTCATTCTGAAGCTCAGGTGCGATCCAATAGTTATGATCTATATTTCCCTCGCCGACCTGATAGCAAAAAGCAAGGATATCTCCGTTTTCGTCAAAGTAGGTACATTTCAAGTAATAATCGTTGAACCAGTGAAGTATATCCTCAATATGCCACTGCTGACCTGAATCAGCATATGCGTCACGGAACTCATAGTAGCCCCAGCCAAGAGTTGACGCAGCATAGCTTCCCGGCAAACAGAATTTAACATGATCGCCTGCATCATGCATTCCTCCGGCAACATCAATCGTTCCGTCTCCATCAGGGTCAAGAATATCCCTGTGTTCATCAATAAACTCCTGAGAAAGATTTGTCCCCTTGAAATCCTCCCCCATAGGCTTCAGCGGAACCTTCGCATCCTCAACATGGCAGTCTCCTCTCCACTCAAGATTGCCGTCAGTGATACCGCTGCCGCATTTGTTTGCGTCATAAAAATACATTGAAAGCTGCAAAGCTTTCGCAAAATTGATTTCAGCATCCGTTGCTGATTCACTAAGAAGCGGCTTTCCCGATTCTCCCTCCGCCAGATCTGCCGCTGATATAACGGATGATACAGACAGAAGCATCGAAGAAGCAGCAAGAACAGAAATCATGCGCTTAAAAAAACTTTTCCTTTCCAATTCAATCTCTCCTTTTCAAAACGATATTATAATAATAGCACATTTTGTTATAAGTTTAAAGTATTTATCCATATATTGATATAATTTTTGTAAAAATAGTACAAATTAAGCTTACTGTTTTAGTGTAACAATAATAAAAAAGACTGCCTTGATACAGGCAGTCTTTAACCTATGCTTTTACAAGAAACTTCACAAGCTTCACAATATCCTTAACGTCTATATTTCCATCTCCGTTAAAATCAGCATTAGTCTTGTTTATGTCCTGATAATTATACAGAACAAAACGTTTAAGCATTATTTCATCAAACACATTTACAACACCGTCATCGTTAACGTCTCCGTTCCCACATTCCGAAGTCTGACCCGAATAATGCTCCGAAAGGGAAATTCCGTTTGCTCCAAGAGCTGTTTTATGGTCGAGGCTTATGAACTTTCCATTGTCGTCCTGCCACAGAGCAGGCTTTACAAATTCATACTTTTCCTCGTCCCACTTACCGAAATTATCATATACAAGTCCGCCTGTATCCCCTGAGTTTTCATTAAAGCACCAGAATGTGTGGTGAATATGATTTTCGATCATAAGATCACGTAGCGCCTGCATCCATGCACGGTTTTTACCGTCGGCATCATGTTCCTCATCAAGAAATCCGCCCCACTCACCCATAAGCAGAGGAGCTATTTTATCCTCCAGAATATAGAACCAGTTGTCATGCCAGCAGTCCTTCATTAACGTTTCCTGTGTAAATCCGTCATAGAACCAATCCTGAGCATATACAAGAGGGCCGTAATCATGAGGAGAATAAACGAGCTGACTTTGATGCTCTCCAAGGTCAAGAGGGAAATCCTTTACGCCGCGGAAATTTCCGCCCCACCATGTATGGTAATAATAGCTGAAAGGATATCTTGAATAATCTATATTTTGATATGTCCAGTCATATCCTTCCTTTGGATAAACCTCTACGCCTTCGACCATTATAAGAAGATTCGGATTCTTTTCAAGAACAGCATTTGCTCCCAACCCGGCCGCATACCTCCAGTTGTTTGCATCCTGTGTATCGTCCCATTTAGCCATCTGATTCGGAACGTCCGCTGTACCGTGAGGCTCATTTTTCAAATCTATTGCAAGAATAGTATCATCGTCCTTATAGTAATCTGCAAACCATCCAAGAGCCGTACACCAATCCTCAGTGCTGAACTTATCGGTATACCAAAGACTTATCTGATGTCCTGCGGAAGCAGTTTCCGCACTGTGGATATCTATCATGATCTTTATTCCAAGCTCCCTGCACCATTCAACAGCCTGATTCCACAAATCAAAGCTGTACATTACAGTGCCGCCCTCGACCTTTTCAAGTGTAAGCTCCGGATTTTCATAGGGATTTACCTTTGGAGTCGCCGGATCAGGGTCGCCGTTTTTCCATTGAAGAAGTATCTCCGTTGACATAGGAACTCTAAGGAAGTTAAAGCCATGATCTGCGATCTGCCTGAGCATATCGTGCATGTTCTGGGACCATACTCCGTCGAAGACCTGACTTCCTACATTAAAGCCAAACCAGTTACAGCCTGTAATCCATACCGGATCGCCGTTCATATCGACAATTTCCGCATTTTCATTTACATGGAGCCAGTCGTCGTGATACTCGTCAGGAGCTGCTGATACAGGTGCAAATCCGCCGGCAGTTCCGAAAAGAATACTTCCCGAAACCAAAGCCGAAAGAACTGTTTTCTTCAGAAATGACCCTATCATAATTCACTCCTCCTTATGCGATCTTTGTAAGCTTTATGCCGGACAGCGTTACATTATAACTGCTTCCGCCGCCTATATCGTATGTTATTCGGGCAGCGCTGTCATCTGACGTTACCTTAAAGGTCTGACTATAATGCTGCTTTTCTGAATTTGAGCTTACAGTATCACTGAAATGGGTATCTGCTCCCTTTACAGAAACCTTGAAATCCATATCGACGGATGTGGTATAGTCAAATTCAAACCTGTATTCTCCGCCCTTTTTAAGGGATATTCCGGAAAGGCATGCCACTATATCCTCAGGGCTACTGCCGCCGGAAACCATATTTATCCAGAATGACTTGTCATAGCCTACATAATGTGCAGCGTTTGCGCCGCTTTCCTTGTTTATCTCAACATCATAAACTGCGTCAGCAGCAACGTCAAGACCTACCTGATCGGATTCCATGCCAAGAGCCTGACATATTTTGTCGGCAAGAACATATGCGCTTTTTTGCTGAGTTATTGCTGACGGATGCCAGTCAGAGCCGATTCCGTCCGCCTGATCCTGTGTTGCGGACTTATACCACATAACTCTTTCATCCTTTGTCTCGGATTTATACTGCTTAACAGCATCCTCAATAAGAGGACATATCTCATCTCCGCCCATTGTTCCAAGAGTACAGATTATATATGCGCCGCTGTTATTTTTACGAACCTTTTTAAGAAAATCAATATATCCCTCAATAAATTCTGCTGAACGTGTTTCAGTATCGGCAGCAACATAATTTATGTCATTAGTTCCAAGGTTGATAACTACTACATCATTTTTATGTGAAGCGAAGTCCCAGTTTCCGGAATAAATTGAAAGCTTGCTGTCAAGCTCGTATATATCAGGAATAAGGCTATCGCTGTTCTTACTGCCGTCAGAGGTATAGCCGGAAACTATGCCATGTCCGCTGTAGCACACAGCGCTGTAATCAGCGTCAAGCTTCTGCGCTGTTAAATAAGCGTATGACTTTGTAAAGTTTTCGGTAGTCGTCTTAAAGTTCTCATAAGCATTCGCTCCCTCAACACCGTATGCACAGGTAATTGAATCCCCAATAAACTCAATGCTGAGGTCCTTTTTAGCCACCGGCTTTACAGGCTTTGATGAAGTGGACTTCACATTAATGCTGTCAACTCCCACAGCTCCATTTCCGGCCTCGGACAGAAGGATCACCTTTACATTCTTAACAGAAGAAGCTGTTCCGTCGAACAGGGCGATCTTCTCCTCCTTGCTGTCAAGAGTCTTATCTGTCAAAAGCTCTCCGTCAACATATACTGCATATCTCGGACGTTGATCCTTATCTGCATCCACTCCCCAATTTCCTGTAATGACAAGCTCCGCAGACTGTCCCGTTACATTAAATTCAGCCGCAGAACCGCTCTGCAAAAGCCATGTAGCGCCATTCTTTACAACATTTCTTCCCACAAGCTTCACATTGCTCTCAACAGCCTCCCACTGGCTGTCCGTCAGCTCTCCCTGATCATCAGAGCCTAAAAGCTCTCTTTTCAGAAGAATGAGATCGAACACGTTTACAATTCCGTCACCGCTTAGATCAGCGCATTTATATGCCTCATCGCTTTTAAGGAGCGTTTCCTTCGTGAGGTGAGCTTTAAGGGTCATTACGTCCTTGGAATCGACCTTACCGTCAAGGTTTACATCTCCCTTTAAAGCTTCTGCGGACGCCATTGTATAGACATTTTTATACATTGTTTCCGCCCATACCTGACGCATCCTGTCATAGCCCTCACTGCTCGGGTGAACGCCGTCTGCACTGAGCAGCTCCGGATTTTCACGGAAAAGAGCGTCAAAATCAGGACCTTTTACGACCTCAGGATAGTTCTCATAAATTTTATCTATCATAGCATTATAGCTGTCAAGGTAAGTATTTACGCCAGACTCCGTTGCATAAGGAATCTTTGGTACAACAGGAGTTTTTCCGGCTGCAATTACCTTTTTAACCATATACTCTGTATTTTCGTAATATTTATCAGCACCGGTCTGGTTTCCCCATGCATCGTTTGTTCCATAGGCAATGCTCACATAGCTTCCCGGAAATGTGCTGAGCCAGCGGTCTATATTTTTTGCGCCGTCGGTACTGAAAATACCGCCTATACCGCCGTTTTCCTGAGCCGGAAAATACCTGCTGTCAATTCGGTTGATATATTCCGCAAATCCGGTGCCGTAGCAGTTCATCATACCTCCGGCAGTAATTGAATCTCCGAAGAATATCCAGCTATCAGCAGCTCCGTCAGAAACATTGTGTATGTCAAAGTTTATTCCGGCTGTTCCTCCTGATTTTCCATCAGAAGCGGAAACATTCATCCTGATCCAGTTATAGCCTTCCATATCAACAAGATGCTGACGTGAGTGTAGAGTGTTTCCGGTCACTTTTTCAATGACCTCCCAGCCGTCCTCAGGACACTTACCTCCGGATGCCTTATTGACCTCGATTGTATAATCGGTAGGCATACTGCTGGAATTACCGTTTACGACCGTATAATCATACTGTCCAGTGTTATTATACCACACAGCGATAACCCTTTTGCGCTGGCTTTCCGGAACCTTTGACAAGTCGTAGGCAAGATAATCCGGCGAGGTTCCTGACCACGAAGTGTAATAATAATCGTCATTTGCAGCAGCCGCAGTTGACGGGCTGGACTGAGAATATGCCGGACAGTTCCTGCTTATAACAGGACTCGCAGCGATATCCGCCGACGCAATCTCTACGCCGCCAAGTGGCGAAAGTGCAAGGGCAGCAGTCAATACCGCTGACATAAATCTTTTAAATTTCATTAAAATTCCCCCATATTAATAATACTATGTTTATTGTAACATTTTTATTTTTTAAAGTCAATGCCATTTTTAATAAAATCCACAAAAAAGCATGACAAACAGCAAAAAATATGTTATAATTACAGAAATAGTACTGCCTTAAAATCGGAGCAATAATAAAGGGGGCTTAATGTGAAGGTACTTATTATAGAAGATGAAAAAAGTCTTTCTATGGCATTGAAAGAGCTGCTTGTCTGTGAAGGATTCTTAGTTGACGCTGCATATAACGGAGCAGACGGACTTGACTATGCCCTCAGCGGAATATATGACATTATAATTCTGGATATAACTCTTCCCAAAATGAACGGGATCGAGGTCTTGCAGACAATACGGAAAAACAATATATCCTCAGCCGTTCTTATACTCACTGCAAAATCTGAAACGGAAGACAAAATTGCCGGCTTTAAATCGGGAACGGACGACTATCTCACAAAGCCGTTTGTAACGGAAGAGCTTATAGCAAGGGTCTGGGCGCTGTCCAGAAGAAACACAATGGAATACGTGGATGAAACTCTGAAATATGGGGATATCGAGCTTGACAGAACTCATCACCTGCTTAAAAAGGACGGCTCTAAAATAAAGCTCAGCACAAAAGAGTTTCAGCTTATGGAAATGCTCATGCTAAATAAGGACAGCGTTTTAAAAAGAGAATACTGTATAACAAAGATATGGGGCTATGAGTCGGATATTGAATACAACTCCACGGACGTTTACATATCCTTTTTGCGTAAAAAGCTGGGAGCGCTGAAATCAAAAACAGTTATAAAATCTGTAAGAGGCGTGGGATACTCACTGGGAGAAAAGGAATGAACAGTTCTCTTAAAAAGCTCAGGAAAAAGTACATAATTACTGCGTCAGTTATAGTTTTCTTTGTCATTCTTCTTATGATAGTAATACTTAACCTCTTTATGAGATCGGCATACAAAAAAGAAGAAACCATGATCGAGAATATTATAGGACAGGCTGCGGCGGCAAATGCAAATCAGCCTAACAAGGAATACTTTGACCTTTCCGAAGCGGAGCAGACCGAAAACGGCGACTTCATTATCCCGCGCAACGTCAGAGATATATCCAGCATAACCCTTTACGGAAACATAAGCCGCAGCGGTGAGCCTGTGATATGGTACAGCGCCGGAGGGGGACTTCTCTTTGAAGCTGATACCGGCAGCGGAAGTGAGATGGTTTATAAGGACTACAGCTTCAGCAAGGATACAACTAACATTTCCATTGATTTCAACAGCTATGACAATATAAAGTCCGGATACAAAACCCTTTCAATTGACGAGTCCCAGATCACGAAAGACTACTTTCTTGTATCCGTTGTGTGGTGGAAAAATTCAAGCGAGGTTTCAGACGCCGTTGACGAGAATGTAGACTTGAAAATCAACAGCATTGAAATTCAATATAAAAACAGCCGCACAATTTCAGCCTATTCAAACAAGCTTGTTTCCCATATCAGTTTTTCTGATATTTTTGACGGTCAGATACCGGAGGCTCTTAACAATACCGGAGCCTTTTACCTTGTGACCGATCGTGAAAATCAGCTTATATCCGTAAACGACGGCAATCTTACGAAACCCGTTGAAAACGACGAGGCAAGGGACTATGCCAAACGAGCTTTAAGCTCCGGAGGCAGCAACGGAAGCATAGAAAAGGACGGAACCTCCTACAGCTTCAATATAAGAAAAACAAAGGACATTAACCTCATTATATTCGTAAACGACAGCTTCACCGATACAGCAAACGGTAATCTTCTTAAAGCATCACTACTTGCAGGCACTGTAATATGGCTTATTCTGTTTGCGCTGATCATTATAGTTTCCGGTTATATAATTAAACCGGTTGCTGAAAATATGGAGCGGCAAAAGCAATTCATCTCAAATGCAAGCCATGAGCTTAAAACCCCTGTTACAGTCATATCCGCAACTATTGATATTATCAGCAGCAAAAAGGGCAGCGACCGCTGGACGGAATGCATAAAGGAGCAGGCTAAAAAAATGAAGCTCCTTGTGTCAGAGCTTCTGGACCTTTCAAGGCTCCTTGAAGCGCATACTGACAAAAACAGCTTTTCAGTCTGCGATATAAGCAGTACGGTGAGCAACTCCGTGCTTTATTTTGAAAGTCTGTTTTTTGAAAGCGGCAAGACCCTTAAACAAGATATTGAAGAAAATATCAGCATGAGATGCGACGAAAACAAAATCTCACAGCTTGTGGGAATCCTTATGGACAATGCTCTTAAATATTCTGACAGCAACAGTGAAATATCCTTTTCACTTCATAAGGAAAAGGATAATGCGGTTATAAAATGTTCAAACCTTTGCTCGGATTTTTCAGCAGACAATATTCCAAAGCTGTTTGACCGTTTCTACCGCAGTGACAATGACCGAATACATGAACAGGACGGCTTTGGTCTGGGGCTTTCAATAGCTCAGGCTATTGCAGAGCTTCACGGCGGCAGCATATCCGCAGACTTTAAAAACAAAATTATTACCTTTAACGTTACTTTACCGACAAACAAATAAAATAGGAACAGGCAGCTCAAATGAACTGCCTGTTCCCATTTTTTAGGGGAAATTATGAAAATATGCAAACTGCCAGCTATCTCTTTGGCTGTATTATGAGATTAGCCTTAATTGCATTTAGTATATATCTTACCTCCGTCAAGGCTCTTGCCGTTTACTGCAAACATTTCTGAAACAGTAACTATCTGCCAGCCCTGGGATTTAAGGTACGGACAAAGGTATTCCATAGCCTCTGCCGTAGTTTCATAGGTTTCATGACAGAGAACAATTGAATTATCAAGAGTTCCATTGTTCATTGCCGTCTTGATTTTGTCAATGATCTGACCTGTTGTGGCTCCGTTCCAGTCCTGACTGTCAATTGAACAGGTAATAAGCGGAGCATCGCTGAGCGCAGACTGCACCTTGCTGTCCGATGCAAGATACGGAAGTCTTAAAAGAGGCGAAGGGTCTGTACCGATAATAGCTCTTAGTTTCTGGGCACAGGTATCATACTCACTGCGAATCTCACTTTCCGACAGGTTTGTAAGATATGGATGGCTGTTTGAATGATTGGCAATTTCCATTCCCATATCATAGGCTTTTTTTACTTCTGCCTGATTATTTGAGTTGATCCAGTTTCCAACATAGAAAAATGTTGAATGGAAACCTGAATCAGAAAGTGCGTTTAAAATCCTCATTGAGGTCGAATCAGAAGCTGTTCCTACAGCGCCGTCGTCAAATGAAATTGCAACCATAGGCTTTGACGGATCAATCCATGAAATGTCAACAGCCGGGTCGTCAGGATTGTCAGGAGTATCGGGCTTTACTGATATTCCCATAACCGCTCTTTTAAGCAAAATAAGATCAAAGCAGTTAACAATGCCGTCGCCGTTCATATCTGCTGTTTCGGCATTGATCTCTGAGGAAGCTTTTGTTAAGAACTTCTTCATGGCTGTAACATCGGACTTGTCAACACTGCCGTCCGAATTGACGTCTCCGGCAGCCGCCTTGGTTTCTTCCTTTATAACAGTTCCCTCAGGCGCTGCAATCGCCTCATCAATGTAAAAGCTTGTTGTGCTGTCGGCAGTTTCCATATACAAAAGCATATTTGAAGCTCCTGCCGGAATGGTATAGCTTGTGTTTGAAAGCTGAACCCACTGGTTTTTAGCGCCCTCAGCCTCGGCAACAGTTGAATAATTTGCCTCGCCGTCAAGATCATATTGCAAGGTAAGCTTAAAGTCCTCTGAAGCAGTCTGATCCTGCATTGCCATAACGCTAAAGCTGTATGACTTGCCCGGAACAAAGGTCGCAGCGCTCAGTGAACGTGCCGTGCCGTTCCATGAATCAGTTCTGTTTTCAACGCTCATGGACTTGCTGCCCTTATAGGCTGCCGCAGAAGACGAACCTACAGCTGCATCGCCTCTGGAAGTCCAGCCGTCTTCGCCGTCCTCAAAGGTTGAGTGGAAATAATATCCGTCCTCGTCAGGCTCAATAGGCTCTTCCTTTCCAGGATCAGGGATTTTTCCGCCGACAGAAATGTCGTTCTTTTTTATGACAGCCGAGCCGCTGCTCTGATAGCCCTCAACGTTAAGGGCTGCCTCATAGAGCTTACCCATTTTCATGCCCATGCTTTCCCATGCGGCAAAGTGAGCGCCTACATTAATTGTACCGCTTGTTCTTTTGTCCTGGCGAACGCTCCAATACTGCTGGAACGTAGTGTTTCCGTCAATGGAAGGCTGATTCTCTCTTGTTGTTTCATAGATGTCATAAACACCGCCGTCAATAGTTACCGTACCCTTTGACGTTGCTCCCGGCGGACGCCAGCTTCCCCAGGCTTCTACGATGTAATACTCTACCAGTGGACTTCTTGTCCAGCCATAAACGCAGAGATATGAGTTTCCATTTGGATTATAATCGGCTTCAAAGTCAATTGCAATATTGCCGATTTCCTGGTATGTCTTTGTGCAGTCGAATTTGATTCCCTTACGGAACAAAGCATTATTGATATTGCTCCACTCACAGCTGAAAGTACCGCCGCCGGTAAGAGTCATGCTGGTTGTACCGCTATCCTTCCACAGCTCATAGTCATACCCGTCCTCCGTACCTGTTTTGTTTTCAGTTATTACTGTAGCAGCGTTTACAGCGGACGCCGGCAGCATAACCATACAAAGCAAAAACGACAGGAGGACACAAAGAAGATTATTTTTCTTCTTCATGATCAATTCACCACCTTTTCTTTGATTAATATTTTAACATGTTTTTATTGAAGTTTTATTGAATTTCACTTAATTTGCTAAAAAAATATGCACATATTTTACATATAAAAATTGGTAATATAGCTGAAAATTAAAAAATGCTTTGCAGAAAGCTGCCAATTGTGATAAAATAAAAAAGATAGTCTTAAAGGGGCAAATTCTGATATTATTGGAGGTTTTTATGGAAAAGAAATCAGGCTTTTCAAGCCGACTTGGTTTCGTACTGGCTGCGGCTGGCTCTGCCGTTGGCCTTGGAAACATATGGAGATTTCCATACCTTGCCGCAAAATACGGCGGAGGAATCTTTTTGCTGGTTTATCTGATACTTGCAGTTACATTTGGTTTTGCGCTTATGATCACTGAAATTGCGATCGGCAGGAAAACCGGAAAGAGCACTATTTCAGCCTATTGTATGATCGACAAACGCTTTTCATTTCTGGGATATTTAGCGTCCCTTGTTCCGATCATTATTTTCCCCTACTACTGCGTAATAGGCGGCTGGGTAGTAAAGTTCCTTGGAGTATACGCATCCGGTCAGGGGCATGCGGCTACTGCTGAGGACTATTTTAGCAATTTTATAGGCTCATCAGCAGGACCCCTCGTATGTCTTGCTATATTTCTTTTTCTCACATCCCTTGTAGTAATGCTTGGCGTTGAAAAGGGCATAGAAAAAGTAAGCAAATTCCTTATGCCTGTATTGATCCTCATGTCTGTCGGAACGGCAATTTACAGCCTTACGCTTGACGGAGCAATGGAGGGACTCGTCTACTATATAAAGCCTAATTTCAGCGAGTTTTCAATCAAAACAATAGTTGCTGCAATGGGACAGCTGTTTTACTCCATGTCTCTTGCAATGGGAATCATGGTTACATACGGCTCCTACATGAGAAAGGAAGACGACCTTGAAAAATCGGTAAGGAATATTGAAATATTCGATACCCTTATCGCCTTTCTATCCGGTATGATGATCGTTCCGGCAGTATTTGCTTTCTCAGGCGGAAACAAGGACGCTCTCAATAAAGGTCCAACGCTTATGTTCGTAACCCTTCCTGACGTATTCGACTCCATGAAGGGCGGACACATATTCGGACTGATATTCTTCCTGCTGGTTCTTTTTGCAGCGCTTACCTCGGCAATTTCACTTATGGAAACCATTGTTTCGATCATTTCGGATAAATTCGGTTTCGGCCGCAAAAAGATCTGTATTGGCGTAATGATCTTCTCATTTATAATTGCAATACCGTCATCACTCGGATTCGGAGTACTCTCCCACATCACTATTTTCGGCTACTCAATTCTTGATTTCTTTGATTTTATAAGCAACAACATTATGATGCCTGTTGTAGCCTTGATAACAGCAATTTTAATAGGATTTATCGTAAAACCGAAATTCGTTTCAGATGAAGTAGAAAGCTCCGGAAAATTCAAGTCGAAGAAAATGTTTGAAGTTATAATAAAATATGTAGTTCCGGTATGTATGTTAATTATCCTTATCTCATCCCTTGCCGGTTATGTATAATTTAAAGAAAAGCCTCTGTTCATTATGTAACAGAGGCTTTGTTTTTTATTCAAATGGATATTTTATCCCCCAGTCCTCTCTAAGCTTATCCATAATACTCATTATAAAAATCGTATCCTCATGAGTCATCTCCGGACATTCGTACCTGTGCTCTGAAATAGCTTTCAGGGAGGCTTCCACCTCATACTCATATCCTGTGATCTGCTCCGGTGTTTTGTAGGATATATTTTTGCCATCGTTTAAAATAACGTCTATACCCTCACAGTTATTTATATTGTTAACCTCGATCCTGCCCTTGTCCCCGTATATAATTCCCCTTCTGTCAGTAGCCGCTTCCGCATTACTGTGAAGCAGGGCTGTTCTTCCTCCGTCAAAGTTAAGAATAATACTGTTGTGAATATCAACTCCATATTCATTTTTGACACACGAAGACTTGATATCAGTTATGTTTATCCCAAAAGCCATAACAGCAAAATTAATAGTATATACTCCAAGATCAAGAAGTGCACCTCCGGCAAGCTCCGGCTTCATGATTCTTTCCTTGTTTGCAATGGAATAACCGAGATCAGCAGTCAGTGATGATATCCTGCCGATCACGCCGCTTGAAATAATTTCATCAAGTCTGAACCTCATAGGCATAAATCTTGTCCACATCGCTTCTGATACAAACAGATTTTTCTTTTCGGCATACTCAAGAACCTCACGGGCCTGCCTGCCGTTAGCAGTAAACGCTTTTTCACAGAGAATGTTCTTATCACTGTTCAGACACATTATACAGTCCTCGTAATGTCTTGAATGAGGCGTTGCTATATAGATAAGATCAATGTCTCTGTCATCGGCAAGCTGACTGTATTCCCCGTAATATCTCGGAATATTATACTCTTTTGCAAAGCTCTGTGCCTTTTGAACGGTTCTTGACGCAACTGCCAGAAGTCTCACATTCTGCATTTTTGTAATTGTTGCCGCCATTTTCCGAGCGATGGAACCTGTTCCGAGGATTCCTATATTCATACACATATTTTCCTTTCTATTCAGCCTGTATCGTTAAGAAAGACCGGATATTTTTTCACAGACATCCTCCCAGCTGAAAACCCTTGTAATTTTTTCATGGCTTACATCCTTATTATACGCCGTATCGTAAAGAAATACCCGTATCCCTTTTTCCGCCAGATATAAAGCTGTTTCAGGACGGTCATCTATCATAATATCAGCTGAAATTTTTCGGCAGCCCTCAAGCTTGTCCTCGCTTATCCTGCTTTCGGAGCAGTAAAAAATCCCGTCAAACTCAAAGCCATGCTTTTTAAGCCAGCCTTCAAATATCCGCTTGCTGTATCTTCCTAAAGGAGTGCTTTCAGCGGCAAACTTCCTTGCTGTTATCTCATAAAGGCTGTGTCCCTGACTTTTTAACTTCCTTACCGCCTCCGCAGAACCGGCTCTTGGAGGCCACCTTTTACAATATGTGAAAAAGTATCTAAGACCGAACCGAAACTCCTCCTTTTCTGTGCAGCCGAATATTTCAACAGTATTGCTCCCGTTAGGATTCACCGGCTTTCGTCCAAACCACTTTTCTCCATATTTGAATATATATGCTGACATATCCGTCAGTACGCCGTCGCAGTCCACACCGATTATCATTTTAACTTGCCTTTCATATCCACAATCTGATGTCTGATCTCATCTGTGATTTGCTCCATGGTTTTCCCCTCCGGAGAAACAGGAGTTCCAAAACATATCCTGACCTTTCGTCTGCACATGTGTTTCCAGTCAAACAGACGAGGCAGCTTTCTTGAACGAGGGAAAATTTCATATGCTCCGCTTATACATACCGGAATGATCTTTACTCCCGATTCTGACGAAAGCTTTGCTGCACCCAGCTTGAATTTTCCAAGCTCTCCGGTTGCAGTACGTGTCCCTTCAGGATGTATAAGAAGATTATACCCCTCCTCTGAAATGCATTCATATGCACGTTTTTAAAGCAGGGGCTGTGTTTCCGTCCCTGTGAACAGGGATACCTCCCATTGATATTATACCCCTGCTGTATATCCTGCTCTTAAAAAGATAGTCCGCTGCAACGCTGCATATATTATGCCTTATCCTTTCATCAAGATGACCTATTACCCACATTCCGTCAAAGTGACATTCATGATTAGGACAGAATATATAATTTTCATCAGACCGGATATTCTCCTTTCCGGAAATCTCAAATCTCCAAATCTTCTCCGACAGCCTTATAAATCTGTCAAACGCTCTATAATCCTTTTTTGTGCGTTCAAGAGGATATCCCTGTGTATCGTCCTTATCCTCGCTGTTTCCGCCACCGTTTTCTATAATACTGATGATCTCAGAAACAGTGATTCCCTCATGAAGACAGGACTCAGCAGATATGCCGTACTTTTCATCCAGCTCTACACACATTTCAAAAACATTCAGAGAATCCATTCCTATATCCTCTTTGATCCTCATATCCCCGGACATTTCAAAACTGCTGTCAAGCTCCTGCAAACGTCTTATACAGCTATATACAGTATCGGAAGCCGTTACATCCTCTGTCTGCTTTTCAACCGTTTTAGCCTTGCAAACCTGACTATCCTCCGGCTCAAGACAAAAGCGCTTTACCTTGCCGACAGATGTGCGCTGTATCTGCTGTACAAAGTGTATTCCTAAAAGCTTGTACATCGACGGAGCGCTTCGTGACTCCCTCTCAAACAAAGAAAGAACCTTTTTTCTTTCCTGCTGGTCAAGACCGTCGGAGGCAATGAAAAGATGAGTTTCATCATACTGACCCTCAGGGCTTACAATGCCCCTGCTCGCAATGTCATAGCCAGGAACTCTTGCAAGATAATAATCGTCTACATCCGCAGGAGATACCTTTTTTCCGTTCTGAAGAACTATACTCTCCTTGATCCTACCAGTAATATGAAGAAATCCCTTTTTATCAATATACCCATAATCTCCTGTTTTAAAAAATCTGTTTTCAAAAGCTTCTTTTGTAAGCTCAGGAGCACGGAAATAGCCCTTCATCATAAGCTGTGACTTTACAACGATCTCGCCGATTCCGTTTTCATCAGCGCCATTTATCCTTACTTCAATTTCAGGGTGATGATTTACATTTCCCACTGTATCGGATGGATATTTATCCACAATGCTCGTAGCAGTGACCGGTACATTGGTTTCTGTTGAAGCGTAAAAATTGTGCCATTTAAGTCCGAGATTAAGGAAAAATTCAGCAGTCTCTGCCTTGCATGGTGATGCGCCTGTTCCTATACTGGTAATATCAGTGCCGAAAACCTCTTTTGTAATACTGTGAAACACTTTTCTGCCTATATTAATTCCAAAGCTTTTCCTTAAAAATCCTGATATTTTCAAAAGTGCATTTATAGCTTTATAAACTACTATGCCCTTCGCCCGCACAGCAGCTCGTATCTTCTGCTCCATAACCTCATACACCTTAGGGATTATAACAAAGCAGTGAGGTTTAAATTCCTGCATTCCTTTTTGAAGCTTTGAAGCGTCAACGTCCTCAATAAATCCTATCTCACATCCGGTAAGAAAGAACGCAAGAGCGCTTGTAAATCCGGCAATGTGATTAAAGGGCAGCACAAGGAGATACCTCATAAAAGCCTTTATACCAACAAGCCTCTTATTGATCTCCACAGCATTCAAAACTGACTTATAGGTTATCTTTACACCCTTCATCTGACCTGTTGTACCGGAAGAGTAAATTATTGCCGTTACATCCATTTCAGGATCGGGAGTCTTGACAGCTATACATGGAGCGCTGTCTTCAAAAGGGGTTATTGAAAGAGCGTCATAAATACGAAAGCAAGGAATCTTACCGGTAATTTTTCTGCTGATACGGCTGTGCAGCTTATCTGTAATAAAAAGCCCTCTGACATCTGAAAACTCAATAAGCTTTTCAATCTCTCCAACAGGCAGAGATGCGTCGACCGGAACTATAGTTATATTCATATAAGTAAGAACGATGCTTATTATAACAGCATAAGGCGACAGAGGAGAAACGATAGCTACCCTGTCGCCCGGTATGATATTGTATTTTTCAAGGTCCTCGGAGGCTTTATGCAGAAAAACTTCAATGTCATGAAAAGATAGCTTTTCCGTTGTGCCATTACTCCGCATATATGTAACAGCATTTTTGCCGCTGTAATCCCTTAGAACCTCTTCAATTTTTTGTCTGTAATTTCTATAATTAACTTCCATTTTCTTCTCCGCTTTTTAGTTTTATTTGTATATTATACACTAAAAATCAGCAAAAGTCAATTGCATCCAGCAAAACCTAAGTATATCTTTTAATTTTCATTCTGCAATACTGTTTCATATAACTTAATAACTCAACTTTTCCAGCATGCTTGAACCTTTTTTGCTATAAAAGTTAAACATTAAACATATAAGAGATACCGTTTTTTGAAAGCAATATAAGTAAAAGGACTGACGAACCGTTTTCAGGCATGTCAGTCCCTTTACTATTCATTGTTTGGACGCATACAGTTTTCAAGCAAAAGCCTAACATCCTCAGACGATACATAAACGCCTTGCTTACTGCCTTCCTTGTAAAAAATAAGCATCAGAAAACCGTTGTCCCAATCGTAAAGCTCGATCTTCTCTGCACTTTTGCTTCCGTCTTCCTTTTTAAGCATTTCTCCTGCCCGAACCCAACCGAATAGCAGTCCGCTTTTTGAGGTGTTAAAGCTCAGAGCATCGGCAAACTTCTTTTTGATATTCAGCTTCACCCTGACTTCGGTAAGACCTCCGGGAACGTTTTTATATGCGCTTCCCACAAGTCTGAATTTATCAGCAGGTATATACCTACAAAGCATATCACGTTTGGCGTCTTCATAAAATTTTTCATCACCCATAACACTGCCTCCTTTTCAAGATTTGCGGTATTCGCTTAAAGGAGCTGAAAAGCGCCAAAGCTTATCTTCCTTTTCAATACATGTATTATATGACTGATCAATATATCTGAAAATTTCATCGGACAGCGGTAAAACCTTTTTATACCTCTCAGAAAACTCCTTGTTCATTTCTCTCAGCTCTGAAAGAACAGCCCTTTCGTCAATTGTTGTCAGCTCTCCATCCTTCATGACCATAACTCCGCCGATCATTACATTTTTAATATGGCTGCCGTTTTCACAGTATACTATGTGATTCTTGATATCATTAAGAGGCGTAAAAGAATATGCGGAAAGATCAAACATAAGCAGGTCTGCTTTTTTGCCAGGTTCGACAGATCCGATTTCATCCTCCCTCATAAGGCTTCTTGCTCCTCCCTTTACAGCGTTGTCAATGATCTGTCCTGCTGAAGGCCACCTGTTATAATCCGGCTGAGTTACCTTGTGGACCAAAGCTGCGGTCTTCATTACCTCAAACATATTCTGACTGTCATTACTGCTTGTTCCGTCAGTACCAAGACAGATATGAACTCCTGACTCCGCCATTTTTGTATACGGCATTATACCGCTGCCGAGCTTTAAATTACTAACAATATTATGAACAACATTTATTCCTGTTTCAGCAGCAATCTCAATATCTCTGTCGTCAAGCCAGTTACCATGAGCTATAGTTGTTCTATCCGACAAAATACCAAGCTCTTTACAGTGCTGAATAATGGTCTTTCCATAAAATTCAAAGCCTGTTTCCCTCTGCATTCTTGTTTCGCATATATGAGTATGATACGGAAGATCATATTTTTCCGCAAGCTCATACACCCTTACATTATATTCATCCGTACACCTCTGCGGAGCGATAGGAGAAAGGGTCACTTTGAAATTACCTTTTCCGTTCCATTCCTTTATGATCTTTTCAGCCTCCGCAAGCTCCTCGCTCATTGGAATCGGATCAAAAAATTTTTTCTGAAGCTCCGCCGGAACATAATCCCTGAGATACGGAATAGTATCAAGAAAGTTTTTATGCAGAGCCGAGGTGGAGATATTGGCTCTCATTCCGATGTCCTCATATGCCTTAAAAATTATCCTGTGAGTATCCGCAGTTGTTCTTGGATGCCCCGAAACATCATCCTGACAGCTTGTAATACCCGAACGTATCTGTTCTATCGCTCCGGCAAGAGTCCTTAAATATACAAGTCTTTCCGGAAAATCGCCATATTCAGGAGACGGAGGATAAGAATAAAGCATCCACAGCTCCAGAGGAAGATTATCATAAAGTCCCTTGAACATATTTTCATCAGAATGAAGATGAGCGTTTACAAAACCCGGAGTGATAAGAAGTCCTAAGCAATCTGTTACAGCTTCATCACCCTCCGGAACAATATTCTTAGAAATCTCCTTTATAGTATCTCCCTCTATGAGAATATCTGAGTTTTCTAAAACCTCGTCATTTTCATTAAGAGTAAGTATCATTGCATTTTTCAATATAGTTTTTTTCATTTGAATTTACCTCCGACTAATTGATTCTGGAGTATTCCTTATCTCGCCACCGTTTGTCTGAATTATGCTCCCGGAAAGGTAATCTGCTCCACCGTCGGCAAGAAACCCTGCAAGGTATGCTACTGATTCCGGAGAGCCGACCCTTCCCAGAGGAATATCCCTTGCATAAATTTTCTTTACCTCCTCAACCGTTACTCCCATATCATCGGCATCCGCTTTAAGCTGAGGAGTGTCGATCACCCCCGGAGAAATTATACAGACTGATATCCCATACTCTTCAAGCTCCGCCGCAAGATACTGACCAAGACCTATCAAAGCAGTTTTCGTTCCGGCATAGCTGCATGCGTTCCTCCAGCCGGACGTACCAAACATTGAGGAAAACAAAATAATTCTTCCAAAGCCCTGCTTTTTCATCACAGGTATTACGGCTGAAAGGCAACCCAGATGTCCACGGATATTGACGTTAACATGCCGGTCAAAATCCTGCTTTTCCAGCTTTTCAAACGGGCACATATTCATGTATGCCGCATTTGCGATAAAAACGTCAATGCCTCCTAAGTCGGATATAATATTTGCAATAAACCGGTCGGTATTTTCTCTGACAGAAATATCTCCCATAGCCGGATATGAACCTGTTTCGTAAGCAGCCCTTTTTACACTTTCTGTCATAGCAATATCGTTAAGGCATACCTTAAAGCCTCTGCTTTTAAGCTCCCTTACAGCCGCCAGACCTATCCCCTGACCTGCGCCCGTTATAAGAGCAACGGGGCTGCCACTGAATACATAGCTGTTTTTAAAGCAAGGTCTAAGAACCTGTCCCGTCATGTATGCCCTTTCATCAGCAAAAAAGACGATCAGCTCTGAAAGTCTTTTTATATCCATACCCCTGCATTCAATGCAGTTAATTATGGCATTATACTGCGCTGCTTCACAGGCAAAGCTCTTACACATACCCTCTATAAGATACATTGCCGATTCTGACACATAATTTCCTCCGGACGGTATTATAACCACAGCAGAGGACCAGTTCCGTTCCTTTATTTTCGGGAAAAGTCCCTTAAAAAAGCTATATACAGCATCAACATACTTTTTCTCAATGGTATCCCAGTCATCAGCGGAAGTGTTCTCCGGAAGCTTGTTAGCGGACAAGTCAAGAACGCTGAAATCCCCTCCGGCAGTGTAGCCGCTTACGCTGCATATATCAGTTTCATACCCTGTAAGCATGCTTTTAAGCTTTTCCGAAAGCACTGTATTTCCGCCTGCAATAACTGCTTTTTTGATCATGACTTTCCAAGCTCCTCTATAAAGCTTCCGTTGATTGCAGCCTTGATTTTTTCCTTATCAGGAACATCTTCAACACATTCAGCATTGTACAAAAATTCTGCAACATCTGATATAAGCTCCGTCATTTTTTCACCGTCATTATCAAACATTTCTTTATTGTAATCAATATCTGCAATATCCAGTCCGGACATCAGGTCATAGAAATCTTCATTTGTAAGATCTGTTTTACTGCTGATAATATCCACTACAGAATCAGAATCTTTATCATACTGACTCTGAATATCATACCATGCCTCAATAATTCCCTTTACCTCAGCTTTTCTCTTATCAGCTACAGAACCCTTTACCAGCAGAACATCTGAAAGCTCTCCCGGCAAATCAGCAGATGTGAAAATTACCGAGCCTCCGCTTTCCTGCGCTGCCTTGCTCATCTGAGGGTCAAATATTGAGGCAGCGTCAATTGAACCTCCTATAAGAGCTGCTGCTGCGTCACCCTCGGACATATTTGTTATGGTAACGTCAGCTTCGCTGAGTCCTGCCTTATCCAGTGCTGAAAGAAGTAGCATATGATTCATGGTTCCTATATTTGTTGCAATAGTCTTTCCTTTCAGATCTTCCACTGACTTAATATCCTTTGATGCAACTATTCCGTCCATTCCTGATGAATAGTCCGTCATGCAAACTATTTCAAGTCCCAGATCGTTTACAATAGGCGCTACCGCTTCGGTTATTCCCATTATAGAAGCGTCAACGCTTCCGGAATCCAATGCTTGAATAACGTCAGTATACTGAGCAAATTCCACTAAATCAACATTTGCCCCGTATTTTTCAAAAAGCTTCTGCTCATCCATTGCATATTCAAAATAAGGCGATGTTAGAGGATAAACGGCAAGCTTGATAGGATCGCTGTCAGAGCCTCCTGATGAAGTCGTTTTATCGCCGCAGCCCGTAAGTAACGCTCCAGCTATTGACGCTGCAAGCAAAACACCTGTAAATCTTTTCATAACAACCTTTCCTTTCTCAGTGAAGCATAGCGTGAATACTGCGCCTGATCTTTATAAATTCAGGAGTGTCCTTGAGATCCAGCTCCCTGTTATACGGTAGCTCTATATCCACCTTTTCCCGGATTCTTCCCGGACTTGCTGTCATAACATACACCTTTGTACCGAGGAACACAGCCTCCTCTATATCATGGGTAATGAAGACAATAGTTGTTCTCTCCCTCTGCCATATCTCACGCATCATGAGCTGCATCTGGGATTTTGTAAACAGATCCAAAGCGCCGAAAGGCTCGTCCATTAAGAGTACCTCCGGATTATTTGCAAGGGCTCTTGCGATCGCGACCCTCTGTTTCATTCCTCCGGAAAGCTCTTTTGGAAGACATTTTCTGAACTTTGTAAGTCCTATAGTTTCAAGATATTTGTCTGCAATTTCCTGCTGTTCAGTCTTGCTCATTTTTTTGAGCTTGGGACCGAATTTTATATTTTCTTCCACAGTCATCCAAGGAAAAAGAGTATAGGTCTGAAAAACCATTCCCCTGTCAGCTCCCGGACCGATTATCTTCTCGCCGTCAATAGTAATGTTACCCGAGGTAGGAAAGTCAAGACCTGCAAGCATTCTCAGTAGTGTTGACTTTCCGCAGCCCGAAGGCCCTACAAGACATACAAACTCATTCAGATCAACCTCTATATTTACATTATCAATAGCCTTGAAAGCCGTTTTCTTTCCCTCGTTATATACCTTACATACGTTTTCTGCAATGATTTTAGGAGTTACTTCAGCCATTAGAAACACTCTCCTCCCAAGGAAATATCTTCTTTATAATAAATCCAAGCAATACATCTGTAATAAGACCTAAAAGTCCGATAACAATAATTCCAACGAAAATTGCGTCTGTTTTAAGGAAGCGCTGCGCTTTAAGTATGCTGTAGCCAAGACCTGTATTAGCGGCTACAAGCTCGGCAACTACAAGATATGTCCATGCCCAGCCGATCATCATTCTGAGAGTCTGCATCATAGCAGGAGCCATTGCCGGTATAAGAACCCTGAAAAGCGTTGTTCTGTTACTTGCACCAAGCGTATATCCTGCCGCCAGTAAATCATCAGATACCGAATTTGAATCATCAATGATCATAAGAACAAGCTGAAAAAACGTTCCTATAAAAACGATCATGATCTTTGAAAATTCTCCTATACCCATCCATACCATTAAAAGCGGAACAAAAGCAGGTACAGGCATATATCTTACAAACTGACAAAGAGGTGAGAATACTGCGGATACCGACCTGAAACAGGAACAGAGTATACCTATCGGAACACCGAGAACTGCTGCAAGAAGAAATCCCATTGAAATTCTGTAAATGCTTATTCCCATATCCTGCATGAGACTTCCGTCCGTAAGGTTTTCAACCAGCTTTTTCATAACATTTACAGGCTCCGGCAGGAACAGTGTGTTTACCATTTCATAATGACTTGCAACAGACCATGCAAGCAGAATCACGGCAAAGGTAATTATGGATATAAACATGCACCGTGTCCTTTTTACCTTTCTCCTTATTAATATTTTAGTCTGCATAAAAACTCTCCTTTATTTTCCGGATATAATGTCGTCAATGATCCTTGAATCTATCATGTCTGAAATCATATCGTCTGTTAGCTGGGATTCAATAAGCTCTCCCTCATACAGAAAATCTCCTACATTTCTCAAAAGCACATTGAGATTTTTCATATCGTCCGTTCCCTCAGTGAATTTTTCTTTGTTTTCATCAAGGGTTACAAGCTTTGTAACATCCATAAGCTGAGAAAATTCCTCTGCCGAAAGATTTCCCTTTTTCGCAGCAGCCTCTGAAAACTTTGAGCTGTCAGCAGTATACTCGTCGATACACTGATACCAGGTTTTAAGAAATGCCTTGGCATTGTCATACTGCTTGTCAAGAGCCTTGCCGTTGATCAGGAAAATATCGGCAATAAGATTCGGGTCTTCCTTTGTGGAATAGATTATATGTCCGGCTTCCGCTGCCGCACTGAGCTGAGGCTCCCATGTGCTTACGGCATCAAGAGAACCGCCGTTCATCGCTGCCGCTGCATCTCCTGCTCCCATATTTATAAGGTTTACATCGCTTTCAGACAGTCCATTCTGTTTCAAAGCCCTCTGGAGCATAAGATGATCAACTGTTCCAATCTCAACTGCAATGTTCTTACCCTTTAAGTCGGCTACAGTTTCGACGCTGTTTACCGCCGCTATTCCATCAAGTCCGTTTGAAGTATCCATAACGCCGATAATCTTGCAGTCTATACCCTTTACAACAGGAGCTACCGCTTCTGCCGCCGCATAGCAGATCATATCAACGTTTCCGGTATTAAACGCTGAGATAGCATCAGAATATACCGGGAAATACTCAAAATCAATGTTTGCACCGTTTTTGTCATAATAACCCATATCGTCAAAAGTCTGCATCAGATAAAGTGTCGGCATGTCAAACACACCTACTGTAATCTTTCCGCCTCCCGATTTGTCTCCCTTTGAAGAACAGCCTGTAAATACTGCCGCTACAAGCGAAAGTGCCGTAAATACTGATAATAATTTTCCTGTTTTCATAATAATCTCCATTCTGCCGCTTTTAGCATCAGAACAAACAGGTATTAAAATCTCCAAAGCAGCAAATGGAGATTTTAGCATATTCCGCAGTTGCCGCATCATTGGCGAGCAGAATTTCTTAATATGATTAGCGTGATTTTTACGCTAATATCCTCCCTGAATGTCTTTGATTCATATAGTACGGTCGTCACACAAATACTGCTCCACCGTTAGGGCTTAAAAACTGTCCGCAGTAAAATCCGCCGTATTCAGAAGCAAGCATTACCGCTGTTGCTGATATATCAGTTACGCTTCCAAGCCTTTTTAGAGGTATGTCCTTTTCCTTTTGGACCCACTCCTTATCCATATCCTTAAGGATCATATCTGTTTCAATAGGTCCGGGAGCAATAGTGTTAACAAGGATTTCCGGCGCAAGCTCCAATGCAAGTGATCTTGTCATCGAATTTACCGCTCCCTTTGCCGCAGTATAATGAACGTAATTTGCACGTCCTTTTACAGAAAGCTCCGAGGAAATGTTTATTATCCTGCCGATTCTGTTTTTGTCAAATAACGGTACAAGATATTTCACTGCAAGGAACACGCCTCTTACATCGACCTGCATAACCTTGTCCCATTCACTGACTGGAATTTCCGTTACAGGATATTCCTTTCCGATCGTTCCCGCATTGTTCACAAGAACATTTATACTTCCAAGCTTATCCGCCGTAAAGTCCCGGAGAGCCTTTACATCATCTTCATTGCCTGCGTCACATTTAAACGCATATGCCTCTGAGCCGAGGGATTTCATCTTATTAACAGTATCCTCAGCCTTTGCAGAATTGTTTACATATGTAATAATAACATTTGCGCCCTGAGCTGCAAATGCTTCTGCTATAGCCTTTCCGATACCTCTTGAGCCTCCGGTAACAATGCAGTTCATATTATTTAGCAGTTTATCCATATAAGCCTCCCTCTCAGGTATAAAAAAACAGACCCTTTACAATTACGCCTACGTCATTGTAAAGCAGTCCGCCTGATTTATTTCCTGTTTTAGTATACACTAAGTATAATACTTAAAGCAGTACTAAAGTCAATATTAAATTTTATATTTGTACAGATTTTATATTTCAGACCATGGTTTTTCAGCTTTTTCAGTTAAAAATGTATTTTTTGTGAATAAATTATTGAAATTTTATAAAATTTATGATAAAATAAATCGTAAACATTAGTGTTACATTAAGGTTTAGGAGGGTATAGCATGACTGATAAAAAGAATCTTTATACAATAAAAGAATTTTCAGAGCTGACAGACATTTCCCCTAACGCTTTAAGATATTATGACAAAATCGGCCTTTTCAGCCCATCCTTTAAAGACCCGAACACGGGCTACAGATACTATACGCTTAATGAATTTGAAAGTATCGGCGTGATACAGACCTTGCAGCAGCTTGGACTGACCCTTGAAGAAATACGTGACTATATGAAAAATAAAACTGTTTTCAGTTCATATAAGCTTCTGAAAAAACAGCATGAAAATATTTCTGCTAAAATTGAAGAGCTGGCGCTGCTTAAGCATTACCTCATAGAAAAAATAGAACTGCTGGACAGCATCATTTCTGACAGTATTAATGAAAAGATCATTCACAAGCAATATCCCGAGCGTATGGGCTACGGCTCCGATAAAATATGCCAAAGCTATGAGGAAATAAAATCAGAGTCCGCAAGAATTATTGAAAAATACAGCAAAAGCCTTTTTATCAGCAGCTCCTATGCCGTCTATATTCCCGGCAGCGACCTTATAAACGGAGCTTTCAGGGAGAATTTTTACTGCGTTATATTTGATATTATAAAGGAGGAAAACACCAGATTCAGTAAAATCATTTTTCCGGCAGGCGAATATGTAACATGCCGCTATTGTGGAACATCCTTTGAGAGAAATGCCACAGTAGAAAGGCTTCTTGCCTATATAAATTCAAAGGGATACAAGATCGCAGGAAATGCTGTACAGCTTTGTATCATAGATGAAAATCTTACAAACCTTGACAGCGAAAAGATAAACGAGATCCAGATCCCGATATCAAAATACTAATAAATAACTTTTTCATAATATTACTGATTTATCAACAGGAGGTAACTACTATGAACATAATTATTGATAAAAAGTATGATGAAGAAAGAGCCCTGTATGGAAGCTGTGGTCTGGAGCTTCGGAACTGTTCCTTTGACGGGCCGGCTGACGGAGAAAGCGCTTTAAAGGAAAGCTCTGATATAAAAGTAAAGAACTGCTTCTGTAATCTTCGCTACCCATTCTGGCACGACCAGAATCTTGAAATATCCGACTCTGAAATGACCGAGCTTTGCAGGGCTGCGCTGTGGTATTCTGGCAACATCACCATTACCGATACAAAGCTTCACGGAATAAAAGCTCTTCGCGAATGTTCAGATGTGAAAATGAAAGGGTGCGACATAATATCCCCTGAATTTGGCTGGTCGGTTACAGGCATTGAAATGACGGACTGTAGTGCTGAAAGTGAGTATTTTATGATGAGAAGCAGTAATATTCACTTTGAAAATGTACGCTTTAAGGGCAAATATTCTTTTCAGTACATAAAAAATGCACTGTTTGAAAACTGCATTTTTGACACCAAGGACGCATTCTGGCATGGTGAAAATATCACTGTTCGCAACAGTACGGTCAAGGGAGAATACCTTGCATGGTATTCAAAGGGGCTTACTCTTGAAAATTGTAAAATTATTGGAACTCAGCCATTCTGCTATTGCAGGGAGCTTAGGCTTATTAACTGCGAAATGATCAATACGGATCTTTGCTTTGAAAAGTCGGAAGTATATGCAACTGTTAAAACCTCTGTTGACAGCATTAAAAACCCTCTTTCCGGAACAATATATGTTCCGTCAGTAGGTGAAATCATCATGGACGACGCTAATGCACATGGTAAAATCATCACTAAAAAAAAGCCTGCTACAGAAATGGAGGAATCGCAGCTCAATGACATTACATAGCTCAAAAAACAATCCATATCTGAAAATGCTGCCAATGATAATCGCTCTTGCATGGCCTACTATGCTTGAACAGCTTTTACAGACAGCAGTGCAGTACATAGACACGGCAATGGTCGGCTCTCTGGGAACCAAAGCAACAGCTGCTGTGGGAGCAACAAGCACTGTAAACTGGCTTATCAGCAGCACTATTTCAGCCCTCGGAGTGGGCTTTTTAGCATTTATTTCCCAATCCTTCGGCGCAGGTGATAAGCAGAAAGCCAAAAAGGCGTCAGGTCAGGCTGTAATGACAGTAATTGCGGCAGGTCTGTTTTTTACGATTCTTACAGTTACATTAAGCAGCAGGATTCCGGTGTGGATGCGTGTGGAAAAGGATATTCAAAATGCCGCCGCACGTTATTTCAGAATACTGTATATGCCCATGCTTTTTCGGTGTGCAAGCATTATTTTCGGCACTGTTCTCCGCTCAGTGGGAGATACAAAAACACCTATGCGTGTAGGAATAGGCGTTAACCTAATCAATATTGTGCTGAACTTCCTGCTGATCTATCCTGCCCGAAAAATCTCCGTACTGGGCATTTCCATTTCAGTTCCGGGAGCAGATATGGGAATTGAAGGAGCTGCCGCTGCCAGCGCCGCCGCATATACATTCGGAGGAATTGCCATAACACTTATGCTTTGGAGGCATAAGGAAATTTCACCCCGAGGTCAGAGATTTCTGCCGGACTGGGATATACTAAAGCGCTGCCTGAGAGTGGCGCTGCCAAATATGCTTCAGCGATTTGCAACATCCTTTGGATACGTAGCTTTCGCCTCTATGATCAATTCCCTCGGAGAAACCGCAACAGCTGCCCACACAATTGCAAATACTGTGGAATCAGCCTTTTATATCCCGGGATACGGAATGCAGACAGCAGCAGCCACGCTGTCAGGAAACGCATGGGGCGCAAGGGACGGCAAGAAGCTTAAAAATCTTTCCAGAACGCTTCTTCCCCTTGAGATCATACTTATGATAATTTCAGGAGGTCTTCTTTTTATTTTCGCTCCAAAGCTTATGCAGCTGTTCTCACATGACACAAAGGTTATCTCACTTGGTACGGCTGTGCTGAGAATGGTAGCGGTATCCGAACCATTCTACGGCGTCCCTATTGTTATCGAGGGAATCATGCAGGGGCTTGGAAAAACTGTTGCGCCATTTGTTTACAATGTGCTTGGAATGTGGCTTGTAAGGATAGTGGGTACATTTATCTGCACACAGATTTTAGGCTTCGGTCTTGTATCGGCATGGGGCTGTATGATCGCCCATAATTTTATATTGTTTATTATGTTTTCAGTTCACTTTGCAGTCAGCAAATGGAACCCCGAAAGCACAGAAAACCGCTGACAGAATAGCTCTGTCAGGGGTTTTCTTTCAGCTGATTTAAAAAGGAACGCATTAGCCAACACCTCACGTTACCTTAATTATAAAGCTTTGCAGCCGCCTTATAAACGGTAAAAGCATCGGTTACATTATACTGTTCAGTAGTGTGATCTCCCTCAGCATGAGCCGTAACAAGTATGTACTCATGATCCCCTATTGAGGCAAGGGACGCAAGGCAAAGACCAGCCTGATCGGTAAAACCGGTTTTACCGCCGAGTATCACGCCTCCCTCAAATTCCGGAGACTCCATAGCCGCAAACATCGTTCCAGAAAACGAAACAATACTCCCATCCCCGCATGTGGTTTCATAGGTCTTTGTTGTAAATATCTCCCTGAAATCCGGATCGTCCAGAGCATAGCTTTCAAGCTTTGCAATATCGGCAGCTGTTGAGTACAAATTATCATCATGAAGTCCGCTTGGATTTGTAAAGTTTGTGTTTTCCATTCCCAGCCGCTTTGCTGTTTCGTTCATTTTATCGGCAAACGCCTCAGTTCCACCTGCAACATAATCTGCAAGTCCGATACTGCACTCGGCTCCGGAAGGAAGCAGCAAGCCGTAAAGCATGTCCCTAAGAGTTATCTCCACGCCCGGAGAAAAACCAGCTATGGACGCCTGCTCCTGCGCTGCATAGTCAAAGACCTCCTGCGGAATCGTAACCTTTTCATCAAAGTCATCAATATTTTCAATAGCTACTATAGCTGTCATCATCTTTGTAAGAGAAGCAGGATACATCTTGTCGCTGCTGTTTTTTTCATACAAAACAACACCGTCATCACGCATAAGTATCGCATTGCTGCTGTAAAGCTCGTCTTCGCTTAGCTCCAGTCTTGCAACGGATGTTATTACAACAGGCTCCTGAGTTATCACCGTTGTAACCGTTGATTCCGCAGAAAGCTTTTTACTATCGGCAGTTTCCGATCGCTCACTTTTTAATATGTAATATACTCCGAAAAATATTATAATTACGATCAAAGCCATAAGTAATATCCATATGGCTGTCTCCTTGCTTTTCTTTTTATACATATCAGCATCTCCTTTTAGTGTATTATAGCATATAATACACTAACTGTCAAGAAAAACCGCCCAATTGGCATGAAAATCAATTTTTGAAACCCTATGCGGTGGACTCTGTCCCCCGCACCCCCTGCTAAAGGGACAAAGTCCCTTTAGAATCCCAGTTCAATTCTATTTTCTTCCCTTAAAGGGAAGAAAATAGAATTGGAAGGAAACTAAAAAACTTTTTCTTAACAAATATATGGGGATAGGATATACCAAATTTTTAAAAATTGATTTCCGTACTCAATCGAACGGTTTTTAATATTTTATTTAAAACACCATTTTGCGACTAAAAGGAGTGCCAATAATAATCAGCCGCAAAATATGTAACCGAAGGAAGTGCCCTCGGGTACGAATAGATGAAGCAAGCTTTACTGACTCATATATAATATTCAGAATATCAGATCTCAGCGATTACCTCTACCTCTACCAAAACACCCTTTGGCAGCTGCTTTGCTGCAACGCATGAACGAGCCGGCTTAGATGTGAAATACTCACCGTATACTCCATTGAAAGCTGCAAAATCAGCCATATCGCTTAAAAAGCATACTGTCTTGATAGCCTTGCTGATCGAAGTGCCTGCCTCCTCAAGAACTGCTGTAAGGTTCTTGCATACCTGATGAGTCTGCTCCTCGATTGTTTTTGCCTCTACCTCTCCGCTTGCCGGATTAATAGCAATCTGACCGGAGGTGAAAACGAGATTTCCTGAAACGACTGCCTGTGAATAAGGTCCGATTGCATCAGGTGCATTTTTAGTGTAAACTACTTTTGACATGTTAAAAACTCCTTTTTTATTTATTTACAATTTTAAAGCCGGCATTTGTAAGAGCGCTTCTGATCTCACGGATATGAGCATAGTTTCTTGTTTCAAGAACTATCCTCAGGAGGCACTCTGTAATATCGCCCTCGCTTGCCCTTTCATGGTGAATTGAAGTTACATTTCCGCCAAGATCGGAAATAATAGCAGAAACACCCTTGAGCTGTCCCGGCTTATCCTCAAGCTGAATCGTAAGAGTATCGGAGCAGCCTGACTTTAAAAGACCTCTCTTTATAACTCTTGAAAGGATCGTAACGTCAATATTGCCTCCGGAAACAAGGCATACAACATTCTTGCCCTTAATGTCCGGAATCTTATTGAACATAACAGCAGCTACAGGAACTGCGCCTGCTCCCTCGGAAATAAGCTTCTGCTTTTCTATCATGTGAAGTATAGCAGATGATATCTCATCATCGGATACAGTAACAATATCGTCAACATACTTCTGACAGCACTCAAATGTATTTACTCCCGGCTCCTTTACCTTTATTCCGTCTGCAATGGTATTGACAGAATCAAGGCACTTGATTTCCCCATCTTTGAGCGATTCTACCATTGACGGAGCGCCCTCAGCCTGAACACCGTAAACTCTTACGGAAGGCTTGAGCTGCTTTACTGTAAATGCAACACCGGAAATAAGTCCGCCACCGCCTACCGGAACAACTATAACGTCGGCATTTGAAATTTCATTTAATATCTCAAGTCCTATAGTACCCTGACCTGCGATAACATTTTCATCATCAAAAGGATGAATAAAGGTATATCCCTTTTCGTCCCTCAGCTGTATTGCCTTTGCGTATGCGTCATCATAAACTCCTTCAACAAGGCATACGTCTGCGCCATAGCCTTTAGTTGCCTCAACCTTTGAGATAGGAGCTCCGTCCGGCAGACAGATAAGGGATTTGATGCCGTTTTTAGTTGCCGCAAGAGCCACGCCCTGAGCATGATTTCCGGCAGAGCATGCAATAACGCCATGAGCCTTTTCTTCATCAGAAAGCTGGGATATCTTATAGTAAGCTCCTCTTACCTTAAAAGAACCCGTAACCTGTAAATTTTCCGTTTTAAGATATGTATGAACATCCGGGTTGATGTCCGGAGCATAAATACATGCGGTAGGTCTTATAACCTCCTTTAAAACATTGGAAGCATGATAAACCTTGTCAAGTGTCAACATATTGATAACCTCTTTCAAATATAATAAAAAAATCGCCCCTGAAAAAACAGAGGCGAAGATAAATTTTCTCCGTGTTACCACTCTGATTGCCATGCCATAAACGGTATGACCTCTCAAAAATCATATAACGGTGAAAACCGGATATTCCTACTAATACTAATCCTACACCAACCTATTGATAAATCTGTGGCTAAAATACGCACACTCTGCGTTAAACTCCCTTGAAAGGCGACAGCCTGTCTGCGGTCGTTTTCCTTGATTGTGCGTATTTTATCCTACAGCTTTATCAACAGAACGATGTGGGATTAGTATAAGTTCAGAATATCAGCTCGGGGATGATCCGAATCAGAATTTCAATGTGACATTCCACCAGCCGTCACTCTCTGAAAAGAAATATTTCCGATTCCGTTCCCGTCAGCGCATTTTACCTATTAATAATTATTATACCACTGCAAAAAAATTTGTCAATGGGGTATAGTAAAATTCAATTATTTAATCAATTGCTTTCAGTTCTCATAAACCCTGACATAATACAGATACCGCTTCCGCCGCTTTCATATACAAGGCTTTTATTTTCCTCATTTATCCCTCCGATACCATAGACCGGAACATTCACTTTTTCTGTTATCTCCGAAAGAAATCCGATTCCCCTGGGAGAAACTCCCTTTTTACAGTCAGTGGCAAAAATATGCCCTGCAATAAGGAAATCAGCGCCAAGGCTTTCAGCTTTAACAGCTTCTTCAATGGAATGCACCGACACTCCTGTTTTACAGAATTTTTCACCGTTTCCGGCAAAAGTACAGAAATCCACAAATGAAAGCTGGAGCGCATCTGCTCCAAGCTCCTTTGCCGCAGCTGAATACTTATTGACGCAGAAAAGTCTACCCTCCTCATGGCATATTTTCATTATCTGCTGTGCAAGTACAAGATACTCATTTTCCGGCAGATCCTTTTCCCTGAGAATTATCATATCCGCCTTTTGACAGGCTCTCCTGACCGTATCTGTAAAGCTGCTACTGCACAGCTTCCTGTTTGTAACACATATCACCATGGCTATACCCTTACATAATCGCTGAATACCGGCTGGCAGCCTTTTTCTTCAATTGCGTTTCTCACCTCGTCAACTGAGCGTGGGTCGGAGATTATAAACTGTGCGTCTCCTTTTTCCTCACCGTCATGTCCGCCGATACCGGTGCTGACTCCGGCGGAAATCTTTGTCGCCGCAAGCCCTATTACGTTATCCCTGAAGCCCTGTCTTTCACGAGTGGAAATTGTTATGCTGGCAAATGGCATAAATATCCTGTAGGCACAAATAACCTGTAAAAGCTGCTTTTCGTGAACATCCTTTGGATTTATCTCGTCATGATTTATTGTAGGTCTGAGCCTTGGGCATGAAAAAGCTATCTCTGCATGAGGATACTTTTTCTGTATGAGATATGCGTGTATACCGGTTGCAAAGGCATCCTTTCTGAAATCCGAAAGGCCTAAAAGCGCTCCGAAGCCTACTCCCCTCATGCCGCCCATTAAAGCTCTTTCCTGAGCGTTTATTCTGTAAGGGAATATCCTCTTATGCCCTGCAAGGTGAAGCGTTTCATACTTATCGCTGTCATAGGTTTCCTGAAATACCGTTACATAATCAGCTCCGCACTGCTGCAAATAGCGGTATTCATCAGAGTTCACAGGATATATCTCAAGACCTATTACACGAAAATACTTTGAGGCTATCCGGCATGCCTCGCCGATATATTCAACATCGGACATCTTTCTGCTCTCCCCTGTGAGGATTAGGACCTCCTCAAGCCCCGTTGAGGCTATGACTTTCATTTCATGGTCGATCTCCTCGAAGCTGAGCTTTGCCCTGTGAATTTTATTGTGACAGTTAAAACCGCAGTATATGCAGTGGTTTTCGCAGTAGTTGGCTATGTAAACAGGCGTGAACATCATTACTGAGTTTCCAAAATGCTTTCGTGTTTCAGCCATTGCCCTTTCAGCTATCTGTTCCAGCAAAGGCTCTGCCGCAGGAGAAAGCAGTGCGCCGTAGTCATAAGGAGAAAGCACATCCTTGTCAAGAGCTTTCAGCACATCCTCTGCACTGTAGCTTTCATAATCATACTCACTCATTGCCTTTACGACTCTGTCCTGAATATCCGAATCAATCCTTTCCATTCCCTCCAGATATTCCATATGGTTTATTCTTTTCTGTTCCATTATGCTGCCTCCTTAGTCCTGCAAAAATCCGGTAAGAGGACTTGAAGCCTCTCCTCTGTCATGGAGAACTCTACCCGTCCCAGAAAGGTATGCACATCTTCCTGCTTCTATTGCAAGCCTAAACGCCTTAGCCATAAGAGCCACGTTTCCGGCGGTTGCAACAGCTGTATTAGCCATTACCGCAGCGCAGCCCATTTCCATGGCTTCACATGCCTGAGAAGGCTTTCCGATCCCTGCGTCAACAATAACAGGAAGCTCTGTTTCATCAATTATTATCTTTATAAAATCCCTTGTGCAAAGCCCCTTATTGCTGCCAATAGGCGCTGCCAGAGGCATAATTGCCGCTGCTCCTGCATCTTCAAGCTTTCTTGCACTTATAAGATCCGGCATCATATACGGCATAACAATAAACCCCTCTTTTGCAAGTATCTCTGTTGCCTTTATGGTTTCCTCGTTATCAGGCAGCAGATATCTTGAATCTCTTACCACCTCGATTTTAACAAAATCGCCGCAGCCCATTTCCCTTGCAAGCCTTGCAATTCTAACAGCCTCCTCAGCATTTCTTGCTCCGCTTGTATTTGGTAAAAGGGTTATACCCTTTGGCATATAGTCAAGAATATTTTCCTGTCCTCCGGTATTTGCACGGCGCACTGCAAGAGTCGCCATTTCAACCTCTCCGTTTTCAAGAACCGCTTTGGTATCCTTTAAAGAAAACTTTCCCGAACCTAAGATAAAACGGGAATTAAATTCATGTCCTCCGATTATAAGCTTATCATTATTCATAGCAATACTTCCTTTCATTCAGCAGCTTCCGCCGCCCATAAACATAACGATTTCCATAACATCCGTATCTTCAAGAGCTTTTGAAGCATACTCCTTTTTCGGCAGTATCTCTCCATTAAGCTCTATAGCTATAAGCTCCGGACGATAGCCAAGAGATGTTACAAGCTCTGAGACCGTACAAGGACTTTCAAGCTTTCTTTCCTCTCCGTTTACAATCACATCAAACACTCCCTTCAAAAAAACAGAAAAAGGGATGCACCCGTGGTGGTGCACCCCTTTTGACGCTGCAAGATTAAAAATATTTTATTTTGTTTATGATAACATATCTTATGAAAAATGTCAAGACTAAGAATTATTCCTCTCTATAAACTCCCTTATAGCTTTCTGTGCGGCATCAACCTCATCGTGAAATTCCGATGCCGGAACACGATATGCTCCGTTGCCGAGAATAATAAGCTGTTCCATTCCGTCAGACGTCGCAACCCTTACCCTATGCTTTTTTCCAAGCTCGTTTGTGACCTTTTCAATATACATATCCGCCGTTTCCGCTTCCTTAGTATAAACAACGCTTATATTATGAATCTTTTCAACCTCTCTTACATTTCCCTTTACCTTATATGCGTCAAAAACAAGTATCAAATTACACTGTCTGAATGCCTGATAGTTACAGAGAATATTCACAAGCTCGCTCCTTGCAAGGTCAAGACTTTCCTTTGCGACAGCTTTCAGCTCGTCCCATGAAAAAATTATATTATATCCGTCCACAAGGAGATACTCAGGACCTTTCGGCAAAGGCTTTATCTTTTGATTTACAGGCTCTGCCTTTACCCTTTTGCGAAAAGCAGTGTTCCTGTCACGGTTTATTTTACCGTAGGTGCGCTCAAAGATCTCCATAAGCTCCTTGTCTTCCGCAAGTCTTGAACAGTAATCCGAGGCTCTTTTGGCATTCACCCTTTGTATATCCTCATTTTCCCTTTTCGGCTTTAAAACGCTTTCAACATGCATATGCTCCGGGACTTCGTTCCACTTCACAACATACCCCGAGCCATGGGAACAGAATATTGAATCGGCGCTGTTTTCAATATCACTGTCAACGTTATAGCCAATCCTGTCGATCACCTCCTGTGTGCTGCGGCATGGTTCATATCCTTTCAGGGAGCATACAAGCCTTCCCTTTCCGTGAGTATATGCGTTAATATCCGTCTGATAGCCTCGCATAAGAGCTACCGGTGCGCTCCCTTTTATAACGGATATATCCCCGGCTGTTTCCGGAGGATCAAAATCAGCATTCATTTGCTGAAGATCCGACATAGCCCTTCCCACCGTCTCCATAGGCACTTCCAGCCTGAAGCTGTACCACGGTTCAAGGAGTATGCTCTGTGCAGACCTCAGTCCCTGCCTTACAGCACGATAGGTTGCCTGTCTGAAATCCCCTCCCTCAGTATGCTTTATGTGAGCACGTCCTGCGGCAAGGGTTATTTTAATATCTGTCACAGGAGAACCGGTCAGTACCCCTATATGAGTTTTCTCCTCAAGGTGAGTGAGAACAAGTCTTTGCCAGTTTTTATCAAGGCATTCCTCACGGCAGTCAGTACAGAATTGCATACCCTTTCCTCTTTCAAGGGGTTCAAGTATAAGATGCACCTCGGCATAATGTCTGAGCGGCTCATAATGGCCCACCCCCTCAACCTTGTCGGCAATAGTTTCCTTATATGCAATACTTCCCTCGTCAAATTCAACATCCATCTGAAAACGTTCAGAAATAATGCTCCTTAAAATTTCAAGCTGTATCTCTCCCATGAGCTGAACATGTATTTCACGAAGCCCCTCGCTCCACACCACACGGAGCTGTGGGTCCTCCTCTTCAAGCTTTCTGAGCTTTACAAGAGCTGTATGGGGGTCAATCCCCTCCGGCAGACTCACACGATACGACAGCACAGGTTCAAGGACAGGTGTTTCAGAATCCGGCTCTTCTCCGATACCCTCACCGGGAAAGGTCTTTGTAAGCCCTGTTACCGCACAGATCATACCGCTGAAAGCTTCATCCACTGCCGAAAACTTTGCTCCAGAATATATCCTTATCTGATTTATCTTCTCAGACCAGCCGTTTCCGGAAAGCGCTGATCTGACTTTAAGACTTCCTCCCGTTATCTTCATATGCGTAAGACGATTTCCCTGCTCATCCTCGGAAATCTTGAACACCTTTGCACCAAACTCTTTTCTCCGCTCCGGCTCCAGCGCATATCTGTCAAGAAGCGTTAAAAGCTCCTCCACGCCCTTCATTTTTAATGCCGAACCAAAACAACACGGGAAAACTCTCCTGTGCTTTACAGCAAGTCTTATATTATCGTCATCTGCACGTCCGTTTTCCAGTACGCTCTGCATAATTTCCTCATCACATTCGGCAAGCTCTTCAAAAAAGTCCTCAGAATCTGTACTGGAAAAGTCAACGCATCTGTAATCAAGACGGCTTTTAAGCTGACTAATAACGGCATTTTTGTCAGCTCCCGCAATATCCATTTTGTTCACAAAAATGAAAACCGGAATGTTATATCTGACAAGCAGCCTCCAGAGCGTTTCCGTATGGCTCTGTACTCCGTCCGTTCCGCTTATAACCAGTACAGCATAGTCAAGCACCTGCATAGTTCGTTCCATTTCAGCCGAAAAGTCCGCATGCCCCGGAGTGTCCAGCAGAATAAGCTCGGTATCTCCGTATCTCACAGATGCCTGCTTTGAAAATATGGTTATTCCCCTGCTCCGCTCCAGAGAATAGTTGTCAAGAAATGTATCTCCATGATCCACCCTGCCCGGCTTTCTGACTATTCCGGAAAGATACAGCAAAGCCTCTGACAAAGTGGTTTTCCCAGAGTCAACATGGGCAAGTATACCGGTTACAAGTCTTTTCATTTTATCCGTCCAATCTGTAAAAATATATATTTATTATATAGCCTGCATGCTTTTATGTCAACATACGTGTCCATTGTAAATACAAATAAAAAAGCCAAGCAAACGCTTGACTTTCTCAAAAACTGTTCTTAAAGAACCTATTTATTTCCCGGCGATCTCCGCTATAAGCTCAGCGCATCGCTCTAATCCTATACATGCGCTGTCAAGGGCAAGGTGATAGTTTTCCACAAGCCCCCAGTTTCTGCCGGTATAATTTTTATAGTATACCTTTCGCTTATTATCCTTTTCCTTGAGTCTTTTTTCCGGAGACTTTTCCGTCTGACCGTAAAGCTTTACTATTCTCTCCGCCCTGTTTTTCATGTCGGTATGGATAAATACATTCAGGCAGTCGTCACGATCCTTTAGGATATAATCGGCGCACCTGCCAACTATTACACATGGCTCCTGCTCAGCAAGCTCTTTGATTATCCTGCACTGTGCAACATAAATTTCGTCGTAAAGGGACATCTTTCCGCTCCCGTAATTTCCGGCAAGGGAAAGGTTGAAAAGAAGACTTGTAGTTGAATTTGCATACTCACCGCTGTCCTCAATAAATTTTTCTGACAGACCGCTTTCAGCTGCAACCTTATTGACAAGCTCCCTGTCGTAAAATTTATAGCCAAGCTTCTCAGCAGCCATTTTTCCTATAGTTCTGCCGCCGCTTCCGAACTGACGGCTTATTGTTATAACTCTGTACATATATACCTCCGATCAGCTGTTTGTATTTTCAAGCCTGTCAATAATAAACCGAAGCACATCATCCTTGTCGATACCAAGAACCATTGCAAATTCCTGATACATAAGATTCTCAGCAAGCTTCATTGTCTTCTCATCATTTGAGGAAAGCCGTTTTCCTCCTGAAACACGTTTCTCTTTCTGAGCATGCAGGGACTTTATCATACAGATTATTTTTTCATAGTCATCACTTTTCAGAACTGCATTAAAAATCTGCTTGCGCTCATTGCGGTCATTGCACCACTTAGGCTCTATATTCGGCATATTGTCAATTATTGTGTATATCTCATCCCTTGACAAGAGTTTTCTAACCTTGGAATCCAGTGTATTCTCCGGCACATAATATGTAGAGCCTGTTGCCTGCACCGGCACAAGCTTACAGTATTTATCTTCGTGTATACCGTCAAAGCTCTTGGTTTCAACACCTGCGATCTGACATACACCTGCTGTTCCGTATACTACATAATCATCCGCCGCATAATTCATAATTTATACCTCCTGAATACACCCAACCATAATTAATTCTTAAATTTCTGCTTGTAATTATTATAGCATATTTTTATAAAAAATGTTATGGGCTTTTTGCACAAATTATACAAAGTTTTATTGTATTCCTGTCTTTTAATGAAAAAATACGCCGCAAGCTTTCTGAAAAATCCCTCCTGTATTTTGATAATTTTACTATAACATATTTAAAAAAACATCGCAAGGGATCGCCTTTATATTTAAACGTTTAAGTTCCTTGTTTTTACGGCATGTAAAGAATTTTAATTATAAAATATTTTAATCGTTTTAAATGTGGTAATTATGCACAAAACATAAAAGTATATTTGTTTATTCTGATAATTTTTTTGGAATAATTAGATTTTTCACTTTAAAAATTTCTGCACATGTAGTATAATGAATTTGAAAGTAAAATTCAACCCAATCATTGTAGAAGAAACATTGGATTATTGTACAGGTCGGTGTATTATGGATAATAAAAAAATCAATATAGCTGTAATAGTTTCAGGTATAGACGAAGAATATCAGAACACCATTTTAAAAGGTATTCATGAATTTGCAAAGGGTAAGAATATCAATCTTCTTCACTTCGTTGCATTCGGCGGGATTCTCAAAAGCACTATGTATGACGCCGGTGAATTTAATATTTATAAGCTTGTTAATTACAATAAAGTTGACGGCGTTATTCTGCTTACAAACACTATATCTTCAGATGAGCAGACAGAAGAAATTACTTCTGCCGTCAGAAATGCCGGAATTCCGGCTGTAAGCGTTGACAACGATTTCGGTGACATGTATTATATTGGCATCGACAACTTCAAGGCAATGAAGGAAATGATCGAACATTTTCTTGATTGCCACCACTGCAAAAAAATTAATTATATTACCGGTCCTCGTGAAAATCCGGAAAGCGCTCTCAGACTTAAAGCTTATAAAACTGTTTTAGAGGAGCATGGCATTCCTGTCGAGGAAAACCGCATCTTTTGGGGAGCTTTCCGAGGAGAAGACGGAAGAGAAGCTATAAGAAAGCTTCTTGCATCAGGTGAAGAGCTGCCAGACGTTATTATCTGCGCAAATGATGCAATGGCTCTCTCGGCAACAGTGGAGCTTCAAAAAAATGACATAAGCGTTCCAGAGGATATTATGATCGCAGGCTTTGACAATATTTATGCTGCAAAGCACTATTCTCCGAGTATAACTTCCGTTGAAAGGCCTTTGAAAATATCCGGATATAAAGCCTGTGAAAAAATATATTCGCATATCAACGGAATAAAAACTGAAAGAGTTGAAATTCTTGATACGAAGTGTATCTTCGGTGAGAGCTGTGGTTGCAGCTTTGATAACCTTAACGGCATTCCGGAATACAAGCGCAGCAACTACAGGACTATTGAGTCGATTAACATTGACGTTCCTATGATCAACAGGATGTTCTGCGACTTCGAGGAGTCAGTTTCAATAAGGGATAACATAAATATCCTAAAAAAATTCGTCCAAGAATTAAAAATCGAAAAATTCTTCCTATGTATGTGCAGCGATTGGAACAGCGGTTATGCATTCACAAGAAGAACTGATAAAAGCGTAACCCGCGCTGAATACATTACTGAAGGCTATACGGACAGAATGGATGTTATGCTGGCATATGTTGATAGCAAATTCGTGGAGTATGATTCATTTAATTCAAATGAAATGCTGCCGGATATATTCAACCAGTCGAATAAGTGCGATATGTATTACTTTATGCCTATCCACTTCCGTGACAGATGTCTTGGCTATTGTGTTATGTGCAACACGAATTTCCCTTTGGTCAGCAAGGTCTTCCATACATGGGTAATGAGCGTCAGCAATGCTTTTGAAAATGTGAGAAAGATCATGTGCCTCGATCAGATGGTTGATGAGCTTGACAGGCTCTATATAATCGACCCTTTGGGTCAGATCTACAACCGCCACGGATTTTCAAAAAACGCTGAGCCTTTATATCAAAAATGCGCCGAAGAGCTTGGCTGCGTCATGATCATGTTTATTGACATGGATGGGCTTAAATATGTAAACGACAACTTTGGACATAATGAGGGCGACTTTGCACTTTGCAGAATGTCCGACGCTATAAAAAGCGTATGCCGCACCGACAGAGAGGTCTGCGCAAGATTCGGCGGCGATGAGTTCATTATTTTTGCATCAGGCTACAAAGAAGAAGACGCTTTAAGAATGAGCCGACGGATAACGGACTATCTGGACGAGTGCAATAAAAAATACAATAAGCCTTATACAATAGCTGCAAGCATAGGCTATCATATAACCTCCGCAAGCGTGAACAAGCCTCTTTACAAGCTTATCAGTATAGCGGATCAGAAAATGTATGAGCAGAAAAAGCTGCGCAAGGGCAAACAGAATATAAGATAATTTTAGCAGGTGTGAAACGATTACGTTACACACCTGTTTTATTTTTTATCATATAAGCTTTAAAGACATAAAGATGGGAATGCAAAAAAGCCGGTCATAAAAGACCGGCTTCTATTAGTTTTATCGGTATGCAGGTATATATTATACCAGCTGAATAATAGCCATTTCAGCTGCGTCGCCACGACGAGGACCGATCTTAACGATCCTTGTGTATCCGCCGTTTCTTTCAGCATACTTAGGTGAAATTTCTTCAAATAACTTCTTAGCAACGTCTTCCTTAGTAACGTAAGCATATACTTGACGTTTGGAGTGCAAATCGTTATTTTTACCGATAGTAATCATCTTTTCCGCAACAGCACGAACTTCCTTAGCTCTTGTAACAGTAGTTTCAATCTGACCGTTTTCAAGCAGATATGTTACCATAGCCCTGAGCATAGCTTTTCTGTGATCTGTTGTTCTACCAAGCTTTCTTGTACCAGGCATCGTAATTCACTCCTTTACTGATTTGAGAACGATCTGCCTAAACAGACGTTCCGGTAATTTATTCCTCTTCAGAACTGAGGTCAAAGCCAAGTGATTGAAGCTTTTCTTTCACTTCATCGAAAGATTTTTTACCAAGGTTTCTAACCTTCATCATTTCTTCTTCGGACTTGTTGATCAAGTCATCTACAGTATTAATTCCAGCACGCTTCAAGCAATTGAATGAACGTACTGATAAGTCAAGTTCCTCAATGGTCATCTCAAGGATTTTTTCTTTTCCCTTATCGTCCTGTTCTACCAAGACCTCTGCAATGTTTGCTTCCTCAGAAAGGTCAACAAACAATTTCAGATGCTCGTTGAGGAGATTGGCTGCCTGTGATAATGCTTCCTTAGCTGAGATTGTACCGTCAGTCCAAACCTCTATTGTCAGCTTATCAAAATCGGTAACCTGGCCAAGACGTGTGTCTTCAACCGAATAGTTTACCTTCAAAACAGGAGTATAAATACTATCAACTGCAATTGTGTCAATCGGCAGATTTATCATCTGCTTATTGCGTTCAGCTGAAACATAGCCTCTTCCTCTGTCGATAGTAATTTCCATATAAAGCTTTGCATCCTTGCCAAGAGTTGCGATATGCATTCCCGGATCAAGAATATTGACTTCTGAATCTGTTTTAATATCCCCGGCAGTAACTTCGCATTCGCCTTCGGCTTCAATATAAACAGTCTTAGGACCTTCGCCGTAAAGCTTTGCTGTAAGGCCCTTGATCGCAAGGATTATCTCTGTTACATCCTCTTTTACGCCTGGGATTGTAGATAACTCGTGGTGTACGCCGTCTATCTTCACAGCATTGACAGCCACACCCGGGAGCGAGGAGAGAAGCACTCGTCTTAGACTGTTACCAAGCGTGATACCATAACCACGTTCAAGCGGCGCTAAAACGAATTTGCCGTACTTTCCGTCACTTTTCAGTTCGACAGTATCAATTTCCGGCTTTACAATTTTTTCCAGCATAAGAACCCTCCTATTTCGCAATCACTTTTAAATATATAAATGAACAGACTTCTGACAAGCGAACACTTATTATTTGGAATACAACTCGACAATGAATGTTTCCTCAACCTCATAGTCTATGTCATCCTTAACAGGCATACGAACAACCTTAGCTGAGAACGCATCCTTGTTTGCTTCAAGCCAGAGAGGAACTACTCTTCCCTTTGTTGCTTCAGCAGTATCCTTGAACTTGTCAAGCTTCTTGCTGTTATCACAAAGCTCGATTACGTCGCCGACCTTTACTCTATAAGAAGGAACGTCCACCTTAACGCCGTTTACACAGAAATGTCCATGTGAAACCAGCTGTCTTGCTTCACGTCTTGTAAGAGCAAGACCCATTCTGAAAGCGATATTATCAAGTCTTGATTCAAGAATTGTAATAAGGTTTTCACCGGCTTTGCCTTCCATTTTTTCAGCAAGCTCATAGTAGTGACGGAAAGGTTTTTCCAATACACCATAGATGAATTTCAGCTTCTGTTTTTCCTTGAGCTGCATTCCGTATTCTGAAACTTTCTTTCTCTTGTTTGCGTTAGGATTACGGTTGCTTTCCTTTGCGATACCCATTACAGCCGGGCTGATTCCCAGGTATCTGCACCTTTTGAGAATAGGTTCTCTATTAATAGCCAAATCTTACACCTCCTGTAAAATTATACACGTCTTCTCTTTGGAGGACGGCATCCGTTATGTGGAATAGGGGTTACGTCCTTGATCATCTTAACCTCAAGGCCAACGCCCTGTAAAGCTCTGATTGCTGCTTCACGGCCTGAACCAGGTCCCTTTACATAAACCTCAACGGTTTTAAGACCATGCTCCATAGCTGCTCTTGCTGCTGTTTCAGCTGCTGTCTGAGCTGCAAACGGAGTAGACTTTCTTGAACCTCTAAATCCAAGACCGCCGGCGCTTGCCCATGAAATAGCGTTACCCTGTGTATCAGTGATAGTTACAATTGTATTATTAAAAGTAGACTGGATATGAACAGCGCCGCTTTCAATATTCTTACGCTCTCTGCGTCTTCTTACTGCAACCTTCTTGCCTTTCTGCTGTGCCAATGTTCATTCCCTCCTTACTTCTTCTTGTTAGCGATTGTCTTAACCGGACCCTTGCGAGTTCTTGCATTCGTCTTTGTTCTCTGTCCTCTTACAGGAAGACCCTTACGGTGACGAACGCCTCTGTAGCATCCTATTTCAACAAGTCTCTTGATATTAAGTGCAACTTCTCTTCTGAGGTCACCCTCAACATTACAGTTCTGATCTATATAGTCACGCAGCTTTGCTACATCCTGTTCAGTAAGATCCTTAACTCTTGTATCAGGATTAATACCTGTCTCATCGAGAATTTTTGCAGCAGTCGGACGACCAATGCCGTAGATATAAGTCAAACCGATTTCGACTCTCTTGTCCTTTGGCAGGTCAATACCAGCAATTCTTGCCATTAATTAATAGCACCTCCGTTAATAAGATGTCACGGCTTTTATTTAGCCCTGACGCTGTTTATGCTTTGGATTTTCGCAAATTACCATTACTTTGCCCTTGCGTTTAATAACCTTGCATTTTTCGCACATAGGTTTAACTGAAGGTCTGACTTTCATTGAAAATACCTCCTTATAGTTTACAGAAGCATTATTTTCACAACGCCTCAGGTTAATGCTAAGGTTTTACTTAGCTCTCCAAGTGATTCTGCCCTTAGTCAGGTCATAAGGTGACATTTCAACAGTTACCTTGTCGCCCGGAACGATTCTGATATAGTTCATTCTGAGCTTGCCTGATACATGTGCAAGAATTATATGATCATTCGGAAGCTTTACCTTGAACATTGCGTTCGGCAGTGCCTCCTCAACGATACCTTCTAATTCAATTCCATCTTCCTTAGACAAAATTAATACCTCCCCATATCGGTTACGGTGTCCGAGTATACACTCAGCACATTTCTAAGCTTTTTATCTGTTATACCGTTTAAGTCTATAACATTATTGGTAAATCTCAGATGCTTTAGACTTTTCCGTTTCGGAAACTCAAGCTTTCTTCTGCGGCCATCCGCTATAAAAGCATAATTCCCGATGATTTTCGTCACTACGAAAAAGCCATCCTTATCTCTGCCGGCACAGGCTCTCGCTATTGCACCTTCTCTAATCTCCACTGCTACCCTCCGTTAAGGCTCGGTAAGAATAACCGGACCGTTTGGCGTAATTGCAATGGCATGTTCAAAGTGTGCTGACAGCGAACCGTCCTTTGTGACAACTGTCCAGCCGTCGTTTAAAACTCTTATGCCCTCGCCTTTGACGTTAATCATAGGCTCAACGCAGAATGTCATTCCTGAAACAAGTCTTACTCCATGACCTGCCTTACCGTAATTCGGCACTTCAGGGGATTCATGAAGCTCTCTTCCGATACCGTGTCCGCAGTACTGTCTTACGACACCGTATCCCCTTGACACGCAGTACTCCTCAACCGCATGGGAAACATCGCCGATCCTTGCTCCCACCTGAGCCGCCTTGATACCCTCATAGAGGGAAGCCTCGGTTACCTCAAGGAGCTTTTTGGCCTCATCTGAAACCTTTCCAACAGCGAAAGTAGCGCATGTATCTCCGTGAAAGCCGTTTATACATGCTCCCACGTCAACACTTACTATATCGCCCTCAGCGATCCTTCTTTTATGGCTTGGTATACCATGAATGACCTCATCGTTTATTGAAATGCAGGCACTGCCCGGAAAGCCGCCGTATCCTAAGAAGGAAGGCTTAGCTCCGCATCCGACTATATAATCGTGAATAATTTTGTCAAGGGCTTTTGTTGTCATACCTGCTTTAATTGATTCACCTGCAAGCTTCAGCGCACGGCCGGAAATTCGTCCGGCTTCACGCATTTTAGCTAAATCAGTACTGGATTTTACACTAACCATTATTACGCCTTCACTGCTTCAAGAGTAAGCTTGGAGGTTTCGGAAACCTCGCTCTGACCCTTTACAGTTTTCAGCTTACCGCGGTTTGCATAGAAATCCTTAAGAGGAGCTGTCTGCTGGTGATAAACCTTCAGACGCTCGATAACAGTGTCAGGATGATCGTCCTTACGCTGAACTGTTTTGCCGCCGCACTTATCGCACACGCCCTCAGCTTTAGAAGGCTTGAACTCAACGTGATAGGAAGCTCCGCAGTCTTCGCAGACTCTTCTTCCGGACAGTCTCTGCTGAATTGTTTCGTCAGGAACGTCAATTTCGATAACCTTATCAATATTTACGCCCATATTTTCAAGAGCCTCAGCCTGTGGAACAGTTCTCGGGAAACCGTCAAGGATATAACCGTTTTTACAGTCATCCTCAGCGATCCTGTCCTTCAAGATACCGATAACAACATCATCGGAAACAAGTGAACCGCTCTCCATAGCAGCCTTAGCCTTAAGGCCATACTCAGTGCCGTTCTTAACAGCTTCACGAAGAATATTTCCTGTTGAGATCTGAGGAATATTCAGTGCTTCTGAAATAACCTCTGCCTGAGTACCTTTGCCTGCGCCAGGTGCGCCCAGTAAAATTAAATTCATTATTGCTTCCTCCTTATTCAAGGAATCCCTTATGATGACGCATCATCATCTGTGATTCAAGAGTACGAACAGTTTCAAGGGCAACGCTTACAACGATAAGCATTGTTGTACCGCCCATTGAAAGGCTGCTCAGGTTTTCATCTGCCTTTGCAAGGAATATAGGGAAGATTGCAATAATACCCAGGAAGAATGCGCCTACGAGAGTGATCTTTGAAAGAACTCTCTGGATGTAATCCGAAGTCGGTTTACCAGGTCTGATTCCCGGGATGCCTCCGTTATGCTGACGAAGGTTGTTTGCAATTTCTATTGGATTATACTGCATCGATACATAGAAGTAGTTAAACGCTATGATAAGGATGAAGTATATAAGTGCATAAGAAAATGATCTTGTGCTGAAGAAATTAAGAAAATGTACATAAAACTTCTGCATAAAGGTTGCGCCGTCAAATGTTTTAACAGGCTCAATAAAGAGTCTTAAAGTACTTGGAATTGACATGAAAGACATAGCGAAGATGATTGGCATAACACCGCTCATGCAAACCTTTACAGGAATGTGTGTGTTCTGTCCGCCGTACTGCTTTCTGCCAACGACACGCTTTGCATACTGAATCGGTATTCTTCTTTCAGACTCGTTCATAAATACAACAAATCCTATCATAAGAACAAATACGATCAGGATACCAATTGAAACGAAGAGATACTTTTCAGGGGTCTGCTTGGTAAGTTCTACAAGAGTTCCGACATCGGTCGGGAATCTTGCAACGATACCTGCAAAAAGAATCATAGAAATACCGTTGCCGATACCTCTTTCATTGATTCTGTTACCCATCCATACAACCAGCGAAGCGCCGGCTGCGAAGCATCCTACAATAACAACTGCTGCAAAAATGCCTTCCGCACCGGTTGTATACTTAACTGCGCCCATGCTGTTTTTCAATGTGAAATAGTATGCTATGGACATGAAAAGTGAAAGACCAAGTGCTACAAAAGAAGTTATCTGGTTAAGACGTTTTCTTCCTTCTTCACCCTCCTGCTGCAACCTCTCCAAAGGAGGAAGTGCATACGTCAGGAGCTGCATAATAATTGAAGAGTTGATATACGGTGTGATTGACAGTGAGAATATTGTTGCCTTTGACAATGCACCACCGGTCAATACGTTAAGATATTCAAGGAAGTTGCCGTCAGTTGCCGACTGATCCATCCAGCCCTGTACGGCTGTTGTATCAAGGAATGGAACTGTAAGAGCGCTTCCGATTCTGAATATTATAACTATTAATAAAGTAAATAGAATCTTCTTACGAAGTTCCGTGATTTTCCATGCGTTCCTCAATGTTTCGAACACATTAAATCACCTCTGCTTTCCCGCCAGCCTTCTCGATTTTTTCGACAGCACTCTGTGAGAATTTAGCAGCCTTTACAGTAATTTTTGCAGTGAGTTCGCCGTTGCCAAGAATTTTAACACCGTCGTTCTCCTTCTTAATGATTCCTGCAGCCTTGAGCATTTCTGTATCAACTACTGTTCCATCAACGAACTTATTGAGCTGTGAAACATTGATAGCAGTATACTTAGTTGCAAAAATGTTATTGAAGCCTCTCTTAGGGATTCTTCTTGCAAGCGGCATCTGTCCGCCTTCAAAGCCGATTCTAACGCCGCCGCCTGAACGTGCGTTCTGTCCCTTATGGCCCTTGCCGGCTGTTTTGCCGTTGCCTGAACCGTGGCCTCTGCCGATACGCTTACGTTCAGAAACTGAACCCGGCGCTGGTGATAATTCGTGTAATTTCATCGTGATGCACCTCCTTGCTTACGCTTCCTGAACCTCCACGAGGTGAGAGATCTTTTCGATTTTTCCCTTAGTCTGCTCATTGTCAGGCTGTACTGTTACCTGACCGATTTTTTTAAGGCCCAGTGAATGAGCTGTATCAATCTGGTCCTGTTTTCTGCCTATAAGGCTCTTTACGAGCTTAATCTGCTTTGCCATTACCGCTCACTCCTTAACCTAAAATTTCCTTTATTGACTTGCCTCTCTTTTCAGCTACTTCTTTAGCTGTCATACATGAAGCAAGACCTGCAATAGTTGCTCTTACTACGTTGCATGGGTTGTTTGAACGAAGAGACTTTGTTCTGATATCCTTGATACCAGCCATTTCGATTACCGCACGAACCGGACCGCCGGCGATAACGCCTGTACCAGGAGCAGCAGGCTTCATAAGAACTCTGCCTGCGCCGAAAGCGCCGATTACTTCGTGAGGGATCGTTGTGCCTCTCATAGGGATCTTGATCAAGTTCTTCTTAGCGTCCTCAATACCCTTGCGGATTGCGTCCGGAACTTCGCCTGATTTACCCAGACCAAAGCCTACTGTGCCGTTTCCGTCACCGACTACTACCAGAGCAGCGAACTTCATTATACGTCCGCCCTTAACAGTCTTAGCAACTCTGTTAATGGAAACAACCTTTTCAGAAAGCTCCAATGCATTAGCATCTATATTAGCCAAAAGTATTACCTCCTTCTTAGAACTTCAGTCCGTTTTCACGAGCTCCTTCAGCAAGCTCTTTGATTCTTCCGTGATAGAGGTAACCGCCTCTGTCGAATACGACTTCAGCAATACCCTTTTCAACTGCACGCTTAGCGATCGTTTCACCGATCTTGCGAGCGCCCTCTATATTTCCGCCGTTTCCGTCAAAATCCTTTTCAAGGCTTGAAGCAGAAGCGAGTGTAACACCGTTTACATCGTCAATGATCTGAGCGTAAATATGCTTTGTTGAACGGTAAACGTTAAGACGCGGACACTGAGGAGTACCGGAAATCTTCGCACGAACTCTGCGATGTCTCTTTAATCTGGCTTTATTACTGTCAGCCTTTTTAATCATTGCAAATTCACTCCTTTATTACTTCTTGCCCTTACCAGCTTTACCTTCCTTGCGGATAATGTGTTCGCCGGCATATCTTATACCCTTGCCCTTATACGGCTCAGGTGGACGTTTTTCACGAACTTCAGCGGCAAACTGACCTACAACCTGCTTATCAATACCGTTAATTACGATCTTGTTAGGCTGTGGAACATCTATCTTGATGCCGTCTGTTTCAGGAACAATTACCTGATGTGAATAACCAAGGTTCATAACAAGGTTGTTTCCCTGCTTTGCAGCACGGTAACCTACACCCTCGATCTCAAGAGTCTTTGAGAAGCCGTTTGTAACGCCTTCGACCATGTTAGCGATAAGTGTTCTTGTAAGACCGTGAAGGCTTCTGTTTGTCTTTTCATCGTTCGGACGTGTTACTGTGATAACGCCGTCAGCGATCTCGATGTTCATAGACTCTGCGAACTGCTTTGTGATTGTGCCCTTAGGGCCCTTTACGGTAATCATATTATTTTCATTTTTAACATCTACACCGGCAGGGACACTAATCGGCATTTTACCTATTCTTGACATATCCGTGTCCTCCTTACCAAATAAATGCTAAAATCTCGCCGCCGACGTTCAGCTCACGAGCCTTTTTGTCAGTCATGATTCCCTTAGATGTTGAAACGATCGCAATACCAAGACCCTTTCTTACCTTAGGCATATCCTCACAACTTGAATATATACGCAAGCCTGGTTTTGAAACCCTGCGTAAGCCTGTTATAACCGGTGACTTACTATCGCTGTATTTAAGTGTAATTCTGATTATACCCTGCTTACCGTCTTCAATGACCTGGAAGCTCTTTACATAACCTTCTTCAACGAGAATCTGTGTAATAGCTTTCTTTACATTTGAAGCGGGAACGTCAACCGTGGCGTGCTTTGCAGAACTCGCATTACGAATTCTTGTCAGTAAATCTGCTATTGTATCAGTAATCTGCATGCCAAATGACCTCCTTTGTATTTTTACCAGCTTGCCTTTTTAACACCAGGAATCTGGCCCTTGTGTGCGAGCTCTCTGAAACAGATTCGGCAGATGCCGAACTTTCTCAGATATGCATGCGGTCTGCCGCAAATCTTGCATCTGTTATAAGCTCTTGTTGAATACTTGGGAGTTCTCTGCTGCTTATTGATCATCGCTTTTTTTGCCATAGTGATTTATCCTCCCTAATTATTTAGCGAACGGAGCGCCCAAAAGTGAAAGCAGCTCTTTCGCTTCTTCATCAGTCTTGGCAGTTGTGATGAAGTTTATATCCATACCTCTGACTTTATCGATCTTATCGTATTCGATTTCAGGGAAAATAAGCTGTTCCTTGATACCGGTTGAATAATTTCCCTTTCCGTCAAATGAGTTGCCGTTGATTCCTCTAAAGTCTCTTACACGAGGAAACGCAACATTGAAAAGCTTGTCAACAAATTCATACATGTTTTCGCTTCTCAGTGTAACCTTAACGCCGATCGGCATTCCTTCACGGAGCTTGAAGTTAGCAACTGACTTCTTAGCCTTGCAGACTACAGGTCTCTGGCCTGTAATTGCCATAAGGTCTGTCATGATAGCGTCGATAACCTTTGAATTTTCCTTAGCCTCGCCTGCGCCTACATTGATAACTACCTTATCGAGCTTAGGAATTTCCATAATGCTCTTGTAGCCGAATTTCTTCATCATTGCAGGAGCTACGGTGCTAACATAGTATTCTTTTAACCTTGCCATATCGTTTCTCCTTATTTGAATGATTCGCCGCATTTTTTGCAAACACGCAGCTTTGTCTTCTTATCGCCGTCCATTTCGATCTTATGACCTACTCTTGTTGGCTTGCCGCATTTTGGGCAAACAAGCTGCACCTTTGAAGCATAAATCGGGGATTCAGCCTGGATAACGCTTCCGGCCTCGCCCATTCTTGTCGGCTTCATATGCTTTGTAATCATGTTGATTCCCTCAACGATTACCTTGCCTTCCTTAGGGCTTACTTCAAGAACCTTACCGGTCTTTCTTGAACCGCTTTTTGAATATTTATCATCATAATCGCCTGTAAGCAAAACGACTGTGTCACCTGTTTTTACGTGTACCTTACTCATCATGACACCTCCATTATAATACTTCCGGTGCAAGGCTTAAAATCTTCATATATTCCTTGTCACGGAGCTCTCTTGCAACAGGTCCGAAAATACGGGTTCCCTTTGGATTTTTATCTTCCTTAATGATTACGGCAGCATTTTCATCAAAACGGATGTATGTGCCGTCTTCTCTTCTAAGTCCCTTTGCTGAACGAACGATAACTGCCTTTACAACATCGCCCTTCTTAACAACGCCGCCGGGTGTTGCTTTCTTAACAGAAGCTACAACAACATCACCGATATTAGCATATCTTCTGCGTGTGCCGCCAAGAACTCTGATACACATAAGCTCTTTTGCTCCTGTGTTGTCAGCGACCTTCAGGTAAGACTGCATTTGTATCACAGCGAGTTCCTCCTTTCAGAAGCTTTGACTGCTTCTTTTCAATATATAAATTACTTAGCTCTTTCAATAATGTTTGTTACACGCCATCTCTTATCCTTTGACAAAGGACGTGTTTCCATAACCTCTATACGATCGCCTATACGGCACTCGTTCTTTTCATCATGAGCCTTCAGCTTAACTGTTCTCTTGATGATCTTCTTGTAAAGCGGGTGTTTAACATTGTCAACGATAGCAACAACAACAGTCTTATCCATCTTGTCGCTTACAACTTTACCAACCCTTGTTTTTCTAAGGTTTCTCTCAGACACAGCTAAATCCTCCCTTTCTTACTGGTTAACGCTTGCCTTGATCTCAACATCACGAAGAACTGTCTTGATTCTTGCGATATCCTTCTTGACAGCCTTAAGACGAGATGTGTTATCAAGCTGGTTTACAGCAAGCTGGAAGCGAAGATTGAAGAGCTCTTCTTTTAAGCTGGTCAGCTTTTCGTTCATTTCTTCCACTGACATATCTCTGATTTCAGATGCCTTCATTACTGCTCCCCTCCTTGCTCTTCCTTAACAACAAATTTACATTTGATTGGGAGCTTGTGCATAGCAAGACGCATAGCTTCTCTTGCTGTTTCCTCAGGAACGCCGGCAATTTCAAACATTACTCTGCCTGGCTTTACAACAGCTACCCAATATTCAGGTGAACCCTTACCGGAACCCATTCGTGTTTCAGCCGGCTTTTCTGTGATCGGCTTATCCGGGAAGATTTTGATCCAAACCTGACCGCCACGCTTGATATAACGTGTCATAGCGATACGGGCTGATTCGATCTGATTTGATGTGATCCATGCAGGCTCTAAAGCCTGAAGACCATATTCGCCGTAAGTTACTGTATTGCCTCTCATAGCCTTGCCCTTAAGACGGCCTCTGTGAACACGGCGGTACTTTACTCTCTTTGGAAGTAGCATTACTGGTTACCTCCTTCACTCTTTGCTTCTCTTGGTTTATAATTTCTGTTGTTGCGTCTTCTGTTATCAGCTCTGTCTCTTCCGCCTCTGCTGTTATTCTTAGCAGCGTCTGACTTTGAAACCTCGCCCTTCAGAACTTCGCCCTTATAGATCCATACCTTAACGCCGAGACGTCCGTATGTTGTATCAGCTTCAGCAAAACCGTAGTCTATATCAGCTCTGATTGTCTGAAGCGGGATTGTACCCTCGTGGTATGTTTCAGATCTTGCGATTTCTGCACCGCCGAGACGTCCTGAAACCATAACCTTGATACCCTTTGCGCCAAGACGCATTGCTCTGCCGATTGACTGCTTCATAGCTCTTCTGAATGAGATTCTGTTCTCGAGATCGAGAGCGATCTTCTCAGCTACGAGCTGTGAGCTGATATCAGGCTGCTTTACCTCAACGATATTTATAGAAACCTGCTTGCCCATCATCTTTTCAAGCTTAACTCTAAGCTTTTCGATTTCTGTACCGCCTCTTCCGATTACGATACCAGGCTTAGCGCAGTGAATGTGGATTCTGACTTTATCAGCGAATCTTTCTATTTCAATTCTTGGAACACCTGCTGCATACAAGCTCTTCTTAATATAGTTACGAACATTGTAGTCTTCAACAAGAGTATCGCCAAAATCTGACTTATTCGCAAACCAGCGGGAATCCCAATCCTTAATAACGCCGACACGAAGACCGTGCGGATTAACTTTCTGGCCCATAATTAACCTCCTTGGGATCAGTCTTTTTCTTTAAGAACAATTGTAATGTGTGATGTTCTCTTTAAAATTCTGTATGCTCTACCATGTGCTCTTGGCATAATTCTCTTCATTATAGGTCCCGGGCAAACAAAACATTCAGCAACATAGAGGTTATCTCTGTCCATGCTGTGATTGTTTTCTGCATTTGCGATAGCGGACTTCAAAAGCTTTTCTACTGATTCACATGCAGCCTTTGGTGTATAATTAAGAGTAGCAAGCGCAACGTCTACAGGCTTGTTTCTGATGAGATCAAGAACAACCTGTACCTTTCTCGGTGCGATTCGAGCGTTTCTAAGATATGCTCTGGCTTCCATTTGAACTCCTCCTTCCGCTATTTCTTACCGTTATTGCTTGTCTTTGAACCTGCGTGACCTCTGTAAGTTCTGGTCGGAGCAAACTCACCGAGCTTATGACCTACCATATCTTCTGTAACATATACAGGAACATGCTTGCGTCCGTCATGAACTGCAAATGTATGGCCTACGAAATCAGGGAAAATTGTTGAAGATCTGCTCCATGTTTTCAGAACCTTCTTTTCGCCGGCTTCATTCATCTGCAAAACTCTTTTATAGAGCGCTTCCTGAACATAAGGGCCCTTCTTAATACTTCTGCTCATTAATCAGTTCCTCCTTTCAGCTTATTTGCCGTTTCTGCGTTTTACGATAAACTTGTCAGAACGGTTATGCTTCTTACGGGTCTTATAGCCAAGTGCTGGCTTACCCCAAGGAGTAACAGGTCCCGGACGTCCTACCGGTGACTTACCTTCACCACCGCCGTGTGGGTGGTCGCAAGGGTTCATAACTGAACCACGTACTGTTGGTCTGATACCGAGGTGACGTGTTCTTCCGGCTTTACCGATATTAACGTTTTCGTGGTCGATATTGCTTACCTGACCGATTGTAGCCTTGCAGCTTATCGGAACGTTTCTAAGCTCTCCTGACGGAAGTCTTACAAGAGCGTAGTTGCCTTCCTTAGCCATAAGCTGAGCCATATTTCCTGCTGAACGAACCAGCTGAGCGCCCTTTCCAGGATAAAGCTCAATAGCGTGGATAAATGTACCAACAGGGATGTTTGAAAGTTCAAGAGCATTGCCTGCCTTGATGTCTGCTTCCGGTCCTGAGCAAACAACATCTCCGACCTTAAGGCCGTTTGGTGCGAGAATATATCTCTTTTCACCGTCCTCGTACTTAACGAGAGCAATGAATGCTGAACGGTTTGGATCGTACTCCAGCGTCTGAACTGTAGCGTTCATATTATCCTTATCACGCTTGAAGTCGATGATACGATACTTTCTTCTTGAGCCGCCGCCTCTGTGGCGAACCGTGATTCTTCCGTAGTTGTTTCTGCCTGAATTTTTCTTCAATGGTTCAAGCAGACTCTTCTCCGGAGCAACCTTTGACAAATCCGAATAGTCTGTACAGGTCATCTGACGACGTGAAGGAGTTGTCGGTTTATAAGCCTTTATAGCCATTGTTTTCACTCCTTAAATGCATTGTTTGCGGGAGCATTACTCCCATAACAGCGGTTTAACTATTAATATAAACCGTCAAAGAACTCGATTGATGACTTGAACTTCTTCTTGTCGCTCGGTTCTGTATTAATTGTAACGATAGCCTTTTTCCAGTCAGCCTTTTTGCCTTCATATCTGCCTACGCGTCTTGCACGTCCCTTGCAGTTCATAGTGTTGACCTTTAAAACCTCAACACCGAAGAGCTCTGTAACTGCCTTTGCTATCTCAACCTTGTTAGCGTCCTTATCAACCTTGAATGTATACTTTCCTGTTGGAAGAATATCAATACTTCTTTCGGTGATAACAGGCTTGAGGATTATATCCTGTGGTGCTTTCATTATGCGTACACCTCCTCGATTTTGCCAACAGCATTCTTAACAACGATGAACTTGTCATGGTTTAAGATGTCGTAAACGTTAAGTGTGTTTACAGCAGCTGTCTTTACGCCGGGGATGTTTGCTGCGCTCTTTACAACCTTCTGATCAGCTTCGGCTGTAACGATAAGAGCCTTGCCGTCAACATTGAGAGCCTTCAGCATATTAACGATAGTCTTTGTCTTGTAGCCGTCGAGGTTAAGAGCATCAAGAACGATAAGCTCGCCCTCAGCAGCCTTTGAAGAAAGTGCAGACTTCATAGCGAGTCTTCTTACCTTCTTATTAAGTGTATATCTGTAATCTCTTGGCTTAGGTCCCAGAGCAACGCCGCCGTGAGTCCACTGAGGAGCACGGATTGAACCCTGTCTTGCATGACCTGTATCCTTCTGCCTCCAAGGCTTTCTGCCGCCGCCTCTTACTTCTGTTCTTGTAAGAGTTGACTGTGTACCCTGACGCTGATTTGCGAGATAATTAACAACCATAGCGTGCATAACGGCTTTGTTTGGAGTAATACCGAATACGGCGTCGGAAATCTCTGTTTCTGAAACCTGATTGCCGGCCATATCATAAACTGAAATCTTTGACATATATGCTTCCTCCTTCCTTAAGCCTTAACACTGTCGACGATGCTTACGATTCCGCCCTTAGGACCTGGAATTGCGCCCTTTAGTGCAATAAGATTATTTTCTGCATCGATCTTTACTACTTCAAGATTCTGAACAGTAACCTTTTCGTTACCCATCTGTCCAGGCATACCCTTGCCCTTGAAGATTCTTGACGGTGATGAGCATGCGCCCATTGAACCGGCATGTCTGTGAACAGGACCTGTACCGTGGCTTTCCTTGAGTCTTGAGTTATTATGACGCTTGATAGTACCCTGGAAGCCCTTACCCTTGCTTGTACCGCTGACATCAACCATGTCGCCTACTTCAAAAGTATCTGCCTTCAGAATATCGCCTACATTGACTGACTCACAGTCATCAAGTCTGAACTCCTTGAGTTCCTTCTTGCAGGCTACGTCTGCCTTGCCGAAATGTCCTTTCATCGGTTTGTTGACTCTTGAAACCTTAACGTCCCCAAAGCCCAGCTGAACAGATGCATATCCGTCATTTTCAACGGTTTTCTTCTGAACAACAACGCAAGGACCGGCTTCAACTACTGTTACAGGAATAACTTTTCCTGATTCGTCAAAAATCTGAGTCATACCGATTTTCTTGCCGATTATACCTTTTTTCATGTATGTTTCCTCCTGTTAGGTTATTGGTTGGCGCAAGGCCAACTTGACCGATGACATTTAAGTCATCACTGTTCCGTCTTTGCGGAACCAGGGGCTAAAAGCTTTTTACTTAAGCTCCATTACGATATCAACACCTGCCGGAATCTCCAGCTTCTGAAGAGCATCCGTTGTCTTAGCTGTCGGTCTGATAACATCAATAAGTCTCTTATGAGTTCTCATCTCGAACTGCTCACGGCTGTCCTTGTACTTGTGAACGGCTCTGAGGATTGTGATAACCTCTTTGTTCGTTGGGAGCGGTATTGGTCCTGAAACTCTTGCGCCGCTTCTCTTTGCAGCTTCAACAATCTTTGCAGCTGCTGCGTCCACTGTTGCGTGTTCATATCCCTTGATCTTGATTCTGATCTTTTCGTTGACTGCCACTTTTTTCGCCTCCTTAGGTCATAGTATTTGGGGGCAGGTAATGAGACTTGACACGTTCCCGTGCGTTTCCCGAAAAAGAGTAATAAAAAAACCCGAAAATCGCATGAATTTTCGGGTTAACTGTTCATCAGGACACAAAATACGCATACTTAATGCTATAGCATAAATACACGCACAAACTGTGCTCAATATCTCAGTCGCCCGGTTTTTAATCGGACATACTCCACGGAAATTACCTGACATACCGCCAGCAACCTTCCGCTTCTACGCATATCTGTTGCAATCACGCTTGATTATTATATCATATATATGCAGATTTTGCAACATCCGGGACAATTTTCAAATGTAACTTTTTTGCGAATAAATTAAAACTTATTCTAAATACTCTGCCGGATTCATACACTCGTCATTATATCTCACTTCAAAGTGAAGATGATTTCCGGTGGAGTCACCGGTTGACCCTACAAGAGCCACCACATCTCCGGCGGAAACCTTCTGACCCTCTGAAACGAGGACCTCGCTTGCATGGCCGTAAAGAGTTGAATATCCGTCTCCATGATCTATCTTCACAAAATAGCCGTATCCACCGTTATTCCAGCCGGCAGCTATAACCTCTCCGTCAGCGGCGGCATATATCTCAGTACCGTAAGGGGCAGCAATATCCATTCCCTTATGATTTCTGTCGCTGCCAAAAGGATCGCTTACATATCCTGCGGCGGCAGGCCAGATAAACTCATTCGATGCCTGCATCTCCGGAGCGGAGCCTGTTCTGACGTCCGAGCTGCCCCGGATCGTCTGTTCAAGAGGCTCTGACTCAACAAGACTTCTGGAGACCTCCTCACCGTCAATGAAGGTAATTTCATAGGTATCAAGCTTTTCACCGCTCTTTGAAGAAATTGATTTCTCATCGACATTTTCAGTCTCCGAGTCATACTCCATATCCTCAACCACCTGTACACGCTGAACATGCTTTACAGGGAGTACTGACTGAGTTTCGACCACCTTTACAGTTTCGCCTCTGCCGCATTCATCTTCAAGGTCAGGATTCAGCTTTTGAACCTCCTCAATGGTCATATCAAAGTCGTCGGCTATCTTTTCGGGGGTATCTCCCTCAGCTGCCTCATATTCCGCAACCACCTTTTTCTCGCCGCCAAGATAGTCCGTCATTTCATTTTCATTAACAAGAGCGGCAGTAAGGTAAACGCCCTCCTTTATTTCAGCTTCCTCGCTGTATTCAGCTTCAACGATATCGTCACTTTCGGTATATTCCTTCAGTCTGCTGTCAAGGCTGTCCTCAACGGATTCCTTATCAACAACAGCGCCGACAAACTCGCCGTCAACATAAACTCCATATGCTTCGATCAGCTCTGCACCTGAGTTTTCAACAGCCTTAGAAGAAAAGCCGGCGCACTCATCAGGCATATCAGTAACGATAAAGCTTTCGGCAGCGGTCTTAACTCCCGTATCGACCTTTGCAAACACCTCTACCGCATCGTTTGCCGAGGTATACTGAACAGCCTCACTGTATTGCAGATCGGACGCCCAGTAGACCGAGCATGCTAAAAACGCAGCAGATATTGCCGGCGCAGCAAAATTCATAACTGCCGCAGCAGTCCTTTTTGTTGTATTCCTGTTATAATCTTTTTTGACTGAAACGTCCTTTGATATGTTTTTTCTGTTAAGACGCTTCTTATTCATGGTAACAGCTCCTTTCATATTATCTGCGAACATTCGCCGCAGAATATGTAACAAGTTATTACAATTGTTACAAATCAGTTACACACCATGAATTTTATTATAACAACTAAATAAATTTACGCAATACTTTTTGTCTACATTTACCAATCCTCGACAATAATTTGTAATGTTGCACAAATCAGAGTCAGATTTTTTGGTTCATATGCCAAGAATAATCCATCATTTCGACAGTGTAATTTTCCAGTACTTTCAAAAGCGGCAGCACAGCCTTTCTTGCTCCGGCAAGGTCATGCTCCTTGTAATTGCCGCATTCTTCCTCAGAACATCCGGGAATGCGGTCATCATATTCCGATATGAATTTAAAGGCATCCCTTACGATTTTCAGCGCAGCCTCGTCGGGAAGACTTCTTGTAAGCAGATAAAATCCAGTCCGGCAACCCATAGGGCCAACATATATAATACCCTTTCCAAACTCTGAATTTCTTGCGTATGTCGCAAAGAGATGCTCTATAGTATGCATAGCCGGCGTAGGAAGGTAGCTTCCACCGTTAGGCTTTACCATTCTCACATCATAGGTCGTAATATCTCCGTCCACTCTTGAAACATACATTCCAACATCAATCTTTGTATGATCGACTTGAAAACTTGCTATTCTTTCCATTATATCTTGCTCCTTTATGTAAATTATGTAATTAACTTTTTCATGTCCTCACGTATATCACAACGGACAGTAATTACCTCTCCGCTCTGAGGCTCATTGAAAGTCAGCTTTCCGCAGTGCAGTGCCTGACAGGATATGTCCTCCGTACTTCCGCCGTACATGTCATCCCCTGCAAGGGGGTGTCCTGCATGGGCAAAGTGAACCCTTATCTGATGAGTTCTTCCGGTTTCCAGAATTATTCTCAGAAGAGTATACTTATCATTTCCGCAAACCGCTTGATAATGTGTGACCGCCCTCTGACCGTCCGGCGATACTATCCTTTTTATAATGGAGTCCTGCTCTCTCGCTATAGGAGCATCAATAACTCCATCTCCGGTTATCCTGCCGCATGCAACAGCATAGTATACTTTTGAGATATTTCCCTGTAGAGCAGCGGCTGAAAAGGCGTCCTTTGCGCAGCAGCACAGTCCTGATGTATCCCTGTCAAGACGGTTTACCGGACGGAAGGTAAGACCGGGGTACTTTCCGGAAAAGAAATTTCCCAGCGTATCCCCCTGATGCTTTATAGAAGGGTGAACAGGCATACCAACAGGCTTGTCAAACACCACGACTCCGGCGCTTTCATAGGCTACCGGAACGTCAAGACAGGTATTTCCCTCAAGGAAACTTTTGTCCTCAAGCTGCACGACTATAACATCTCCCGGTTCAACCATGTCAATTGAACGGATAAGCATTCCGTTTCTGGTAATGCCGTTTTCAGTACGCTTGAGCCTTGTGAGCAGTCTTCTTGACATTCCCCTGTCATGTATCAGAAAGTCATCAAGCCGACATCTCCTGTCGGCAGTAAACTCAATCCTTTTCAAAAACGCCCTCCTCCTTTGCCGCACAATCCGCATATACCGCAAGAGCCATAAATGCTTTCGGAAGAACAAAGGGTATTGTAACAATACCCAGCATAACTGGAAGATATGAAAGCATAAGTTTTATCAGCCGGAGCTTTCTGCCCCTCATGACCCTGTATGAACAGAAAAAAGCCCTCAAAGGGTTGTCCCCGGGTCTTTTTATAAAAATAAAAGGAGCAGCGCTCATTCCGGCGGCGTTCAGCAAGCTGAAAAACACCATAAGCAATCCCAGCATAAAAAGCTGAAAAGCGGCAAAAATCAAAAGCTCCGGCTCCCCACTATTCTGGGACAGAAGCAGCAGTCTGTATCCTCCGTACCAACTGAGAAATACCGGAACAGCCGTCAGAAATGATGCTGTCCACATCATGCCATAAAGAACTGCGCTTCTGAGGTTAAGGCGAAAGCCGGTATACAGCTTCAAAATGCTGCGGTTATCCTCCCCTGCCGCAGTTTGTGAAAACCACCATACTGTACCGGTAATAAGAGGAGTCATGGCGGCAAAGCAAAGCAAAAACCTAAGAGTCTTTATCAAAAACGCAGGCAATCCCGGAGAAAACATTATATCCTCTGCCGAAAATATGCCGCTGAATGACAAAAACAAAGCAGTAAGCACATCCGCTGTCTTAAAGGCAGCATACACGAGAATACAGGCTAAAACAACAGCAAACGCCTCGGCATAGTTCCCCTTGAGAATCTGACACGACCTTTTTCTGTAAACAGAAATACTCATAGCAACACCTCATTTATGATTATTGCTCACTAATATACACAAGTCAATTGGCAGCAATATGTATCATAATATCAAACGGTTTCATAAGGCGCTTTTCCGAGTATCTCAAACACCTGTGACTGCTGCCAAAGCTTGGCAGATGTCAGGATTTCAAATCCCTCTCCCGGCTGACAGGTAAGCTCCTTAGGATCGTATTTCGGTATTCCGAACCCTGCCATAATATTGGTGATGATACCAGAATGAGTAATAAGAGCGCAGTGAGTAAGCTCCTCCTGCATCATATCCATAAGAACTGTATGAAGCCCCCTGTATATCCTTGCAGTAAGCTCATTGAGGCTTTCCCCGTCCGGAGGCCGCTTATCCGCTCCGCCCTTTAGCCAGTCCTTGTAATCCTCACGGTCAATAAGCTCTTTTACACTTTTGCCGTCAAACTCTCCGAAATCAAGCTCTCTGAAATCCTCCGCCAGGTAAAGCTCCCTGTCCGGAAAAAGCAGCTCCGCAGTTTCAGTGCATCTTTTAAGAGGACTTGAGTAAACCCTCTGCACCTTAGGATACTGAAAAACATCAAGCTTGTTTACAAGCTGACTTCTTCCCTTATCCGAAAGAGAATAGTCGCTGCGGCTTCCTATGTAAACCGACTTATCGTTTGCCTCTGTAAGGCCATGCCTTATAACTGTAAGTCTGTAGCCCTTCATGTCATGGCTCCTCGTATAATAGATTTATGGGTAATTTAAAGAGAACCCATATGGAAACTCTTTCAATACAAGAAGTATATATTATCCAATACTGAAATCCGTCTTTTGTTCGGGTGTGCAATTTTTTGACAGACGTGTCAATGGTTATTATGCACTAAATTCAGGCTGGAAATTCGCTGCATTGTAAGTTTTGTCAATTTTGTTACTTAACCTCTGTGCAACATTAAGGGTTTTTACCCTTTACTTTTTATACTATTTGTTATATAATTTTATATGTATCAATTTTTGCACAGCCATAAGGTGCAATAACCGGAGGAACAAACAAAATGAATTCTGATTTTCCCAGAATTATAACGCTGCAAAGAAAAGAAAGAAAAATCAGCCAGAAGCAGGCTGCCGCAGACCTTGGTATTTCCCAAGCTCTCCTGTCCCACTATGAAAAGGGCATAAGGGAATGCGGTCTTGAATTTCTGGTACGTATAGCCGACTACTACAATGTGTCCTGTGATTATCTTCTCGGAAGAGTACCGGCTCCCAATGCACATACACCGAAAAGCAGTTCTTCAGATATAAGCACAGAAAAAAGCGAGGAAATTATTTCCGATTCAGTGAGCATACTTTTTTCACTTGCTTCAAAGTCCGGAAGTCCGGTTCTTGAAAAGGACATATCCTCAGCAATTATGATAGAGGTCTATAAAATATTCCGTATGCTTTATAATGCAAACTCCGGGAACGACCAGAAGCTTTTCCGGATAACCCAGAAGCTTTCCGAAAATTACTCGGACGCATTTAATGCTCTTGCATCAGCAAAAATAAAAAGCGAATCGGAAGCTTCCGCAGACTCGCTGGCAATTACCACAACGGCTCTTTCGGGAGAGTATTCCGCAGGAGCGGCGTCGCTGCTGAATCTTATTAAGCTCAGCGAGGACTACATATCAGAGGTATGTCCTTAAGGCAACACCGCACAAAGCGCGCCTGACGGCTTTGCACACATCTTGTTAGCAGATTTTCCGTCATATCACACAAAAATCTCTTGACATACGCCAGTATGCCTGCGAGCTTTTTATGCAATCTGACAAAAAATCTGACTGCGCAATCTGCGCACAATCTTTGTGCGGTGTTGCCTTAATAAACCTATTATAGCATTTTTCCTGTAAAAATAAAAGGGGTTTTTTATGTTTTTGAAAAAAAGCCTTAAACCACTTATTGCTGCCGCAGCCATATCAGCAGCGGTAATAGCCTCAGCGATAATATATTTTCAAGCGAACAGACATACCGTCTATGAAGATACCTTTTTTTCAATGGACACGGTCGTATCTGTCCGGTCGGATATAGACGTATGCAAGGATACAAGGGATATTTTCAAAAGCCTTGAAGCCGTATACGACTGTCGCAGTGAAAACGGCGAAGCTGCAAGACTCAACGAAAGCGGAGGCCTTGAAAACTGCTCAGATGAGCTGATACGAGGCTTAAACAATATCCTTAATCTCAATAGGGAATACGGGAGCAGCGTTGACATCACAGCAGGAGGTCTTACGCTCCTGTGGAACATTGACTCTGAAAATCCGTCCGTTCCGTCTGAAAAGGACATTGACGCTGCACTTGAAACAGTGGGCATAGACAATATAAAAGTAAGCGGAAACAGCGTCACTCTCCAAAACGGAGCAAAGCTTGACTTTGGCGCTGTTGCAAAAGGCATCGCCCTCGACCGTGTAAAAGCTTTTCTGAAAGATATAGATGACAGCAGTGATACTATCGTGTCCACCGGCTCATCCGTATTGCTTTACGGAGACGGCGAAAACGGATACTTCAACGTTGACATAAAAGAGCCTGAAAGCGGAGGAGTTCTTGGTAGAGTAAGGACGAAGCCATGCTTTCTTTCAACATCAGGAGGGTATGAGAGATACTTTGAAGCAGACGGAAAAAAATACTGTCACATAATGGATACTGAAACAGGCTATCCCTCCGAAAGCGATATTACTACAGTAACAGTTTTCGCCGAAAGCGGTCTTCTCTCGGATTTTATATCCACTCAGGTCTTCATTGAGGGCACAAAGGGCATAGAAAAGCATCTTAACGCTCAAGACTACAAAATCATAGCCGCAGATAAAAACAAAAAGCTCTATGTAAGTCCAGGACTTGAATTTGTGAAAAAGGACCTGTCCTATGAAGAATAATACCGTGTTTGCAAGGAAGAGCGATATTATAATAATCGCCGTGATAATTCTTGCTGCGGCAGGATTTCTGCTTTTCAGGCATTCAGTCAGCTCTGAACGCTGTATTGCAAGTATCTCCGTAAACGAAAAAATCGTAAGTGAAATTGATCTTTCCAAGACTGCGGACGGAGAGTTCACACTAAAGGAAATACAAGGTCCGGTGTTTGAAATAAAGGATGAGAAAATCCGGATAAAGTCATCGAACTGCAAAAATCAGATATGTGTAAATACTGGGTTTATAGCTTCTCCCGGCGAAACGATAGTATGTCTGCCAAAAAAGCTTGTTATTGAAATAAAGGACGGAAAAGCGCCGTCCTCAGTAAAGACTGGATAGCTTATGAAGAAAACCCGAAAAATCGCTTATAACGGTCTGCTGCTTGCTCTTGCAGTTGCAGTATCGGCAATAGAAAACCTATTCCCGCTCCCCCTTGGGGTAAAGCCGGGCTTTTCAAATATAATTATTATGTATGCTATAATATACATAGGAACGGGTTCCGCTTTTTCAATATGTATTCTGAAATCGCTGTTTGTCCTGCTTACAAGAGGACTGACAGCATTCTGTATGTCTGTTTCAGGCGGAATCTTATCTTTTCTGCTAATGCTTTTGCTCTTCAGAAGAACAAAGGCATCATTGCTTTTTAACAGCATTTCCGGAGGTATAGCTCATAACATGGCTCAGCTTGCAGCCGCTTGTATCATTCTTAAAACAAAAGCGGTAGCGGCGTATCTGCCTGTGCTGATTATTTCCGGTTGTATAGCAGGATGCGCCTCGGGCATATGCCTGAGAGTTCTTATGCCTGCATTTTCAAAGCTGAAAACAACAGTAAACAAAGGAGGATAAAATGAAAAAACTTGGCGGAGTACGCTTATCCCACCATAAGGGCACACAGGACTTCAAAACTGTAAGGCTGCCACTCCCTAAGACAGTGGTTATCCCTATGGTGATGAACATGGGAGCGCCCTGCACACCGTTCGTAAAGCCGGGAGACAGCGTTTTAGTCGGTCAGAAGATCGGCGATACCGACGCATTTATGTCAGTTCCGGTTCATTCAAGCGTATCGGGAACAGTAAAGGCTGTTTCTGACATTAAGCTTGCAAACGGCAGAAGCTGCAAAGCTGTAACAATTGAAACCGACGGAAACCAGACTGTTTCCGAGGAGGTAAAGCCCCCTGTGGTAAACTCAAAAGAGGACTTTGTAAGCGCTGTAAAGCAGTGCGGTCTTACAGGCCTTGGAGGCGCAGGCTTCCCGACGCATATCAAGCTCTGTCCTAAAACACCGGTGGATACCCTTGTTATAAACGGAGCTGAATGTGAGCCTTACATAACCTCGGACTACCGTGAAATGATGGAATGTCCTGACGATATTATCGAGGGGATAAGACTTATACTGAAATGGCTTAATATTCCAAAAGCTTACATAGGCATTGAAAACAATAAGCCGGAGGCTATTAAGTTGCTTACTGAAAAGGTGGAAAAATATCCGGAAATATCCGTATACACTCTTCCGTCCACATACCCTCAGGGCGCTGAAAAGGTAATGATCTACAATGTTCTGGGAAGAATCGTAGGCGAGGGTCAGCTCCCATCCGATCAGGGCGTAATTGTTTCAAACATCTCAACGGCGGCTGAGATTCACCGCTATATAAAGACCGGTATGCCTCTTACTGAAAGAAGAGTTACCGTTGACGGAGATATCGTTTCAAAGCCTTGCAACGTGATCGTTCCGGTGGGAACATCGGTAAGAGAGGTCCTTGACTTTGCCGGCTGCGATACCGAAAGGCTCAAAAAGCTCATTCTCGGCGGACCAATGATGGGTATGTGCGGCTTTGATCTTGAAGCTCCTCTCGGCAAGAGCAGCAACGCAGTCCTTGCCTTTGAAAAAATATCTGAGCCTAAGGAAACAAACTGTATCCGCTGCGGACGCTGTATAAAAGCCTGTCCTTTAAAGCTTATGCCTACCGAGCTTGAAAAGGCATATCATGCAAGGGACATTAAAGCGCTTCAGAAGCTGAAGGTAAACCTCTGCATGAACTGCGGCTGCTGTACATATGTCTGTCCAGCGTCAAGAAAGCTTGCGGAAATAAATCAGCTTGCAAAAGCTCTTTTACCAAGAACATAAGAAAGGCGGGACAAATTTGAATAATCTGACAGTATCACCCTCCCCTCATGTAAAGGGCAGCATGAGCACTCAGCGCATTATGCTTTGCGTTTTAGTATCTCTTCTGCCGGCAGTGATCGCCTCATGTATCATATTTGGGCTGAGAGCATTGCTGCTGATCCTGCTCTGCATGGCGGCAAGCGCATGCTTTGAGGGAGTAACAAGAATAATAATGAAAAGGGAACAGACCATTACCGACCTGAGCGCCGCTGTAACAGGACTTCTCCTTGCGCTGAATCTGCCGGTAACAATTCCTTTCTGGCAGGCTATCATAGGCTGCTTTATTGCTATCGTAATTGTAAAACAGCTCTTCGGAGGACTTGGACAAAACTTTGCAAACCCGGCGATCGTAGGACGTATCGTTCTGATGCTTTCCTTTACGACAAACATGACCACTTGGGCAATACCATTTAATTGGAACGTTAATGAAAATATGCCTGCCGGAGCCACAGGTTCAATTGAGATCGCAGGAAACACAGTCTTTACAGGACCTACTCCCCTTGTAACAGAAACGGCGTCATATAAAGATCTATTCCTTGGAAACGTTGGCGGCTGTATCGGTGAAACATGCGCTCTTGCTCTTTTGATCGGCGGCATATACCTTATAATAAGAGGAATTATTTCCCCTGTAACTCCTGTTGCATTCATAGGAACAGTTGCTCTTTTAAATCTTATTGCCGGAAATGATGTTCTGTATCAGCTCCTTTCCGGAGGCCTTATTTTAGGCGCATTCTTCATGGCGACTGATTATGTAACAACCCCGGTAACATCTCTCGGAAAGCTCATTTTCGGAATAGGCTGCGGCGTTATCACCTTCCTCATAAGGCAATTCGGCAGCTATCCTGAGGGCGTTTCCTTCTCAATACTCCTTATGAACATTGTAACTCCGTACATTGACGCATTTACAATGACAAAGCCTTTAGGAGCTAAAAAGATCAAAAAGGAGGCTGAATAAATGAAAAGCAAAATTATGCCTCCTCTGGTACTGACCATTATATGCGTTATAGTAAGTGGACTCCTTGCCATGGCAAATGAGCTTACAAAAGACAAGGTTGCCGAGGCTCAGCAGAACAAGCTCCAATCAAGCCTTGAAGAAACCTTTGGTGAGGCTGAATACACAGTGGTCGACCAGACCTACGACAAGGTAAATCAGGTTATCCGTGACGACAGCGGTCGTGTGATATTTGATATCACTGTTGACGGCTATTCAAAGGGCGGTCTACAGCTTTTAATAGGAATAGACACAGAGGGAAAGACCTGCGGCGTGGGAATTGTAGCCTGCGGAGAAACTCCAGGACTCGGAACTAAGGTTCAGGACGATAAAAGCTTCCGTGAACAGTTTTTAGGTCAGTCATCAACGGATTACGATTTCAGCCCTATCACAGGTGCAACATACTCCTCAAAGGGAATGAAAAACGCAGTTGACATTGCAATAGAAACCTATAATGAGAACAAGGAGGCGATACTGAAATGAGCAACCTTAAAGAATTTACAAAGGGACTTATAAAGGATAATCCAACTTTAGTAGGCCTCCTTGGAATGTGTCCTACCCTTGCGGTAACGACTCAGGCAATAAACGGCCTTGGAATGGGTCTTGCAACAGCATTTGTACTGCTCGGCTCCAATATCGTTATCTCGCTGCTTAAAAACATAATCCCTAAGTCGGTAAAGCTCCCTTGCTACATAGTAATCATCGCCGGCTTTGTAACCTTTATAAGCTTTATTCTGCATGGCTTTGTACCTGACCTTTACGATTCGCTGGGAACGTTTTTGAGCCTTATAACGGTTAACTGTATTATCCTTGGACGTGCGGAAATGTTCGCATGCAAAAACAAGGTCTTGCCGTCAATATGCGACGCTCTGGGAATGGGACTTGGCTTTACAGGCTCGCTGTTTATTATGGGCTCTGTAAGAGAAATTCTCGGCGCAGGAAGCTGGATGGGGATTTCTCTCCCTGAGGCATTCCAGCCTATGACCGTGTTTATTATGCCAGCAGGAGGATTTTTCGTACTTGGCTGTATAATCGCTCTTGTAAATAAGATAGCCGGCAAAAAGCCTCCTCAGAAAATCGGCTGTGCAGGCTGCCCTAACGCAGCGGTATGCGGAGCTGCTTCAAAGGCTGCTGAAAAGGAGGAGGATAAATAATGAAAAACATTTTTATTATCATGCTGTCCGCCATACTGGTTGACAACTTCGTCCTTTCAAAGTTCATGGGTATCTGTCCGTTTCTGGGCGTATCAAAAAAGCTTTCGTCAAGTCTTGGTATGGGCGCTGCGGTAATATTTGTAATGACCTGTGCTACAGCCGTTACATATCCGGTTTACTCCCTTGTTCTTGAGCCAAACGGACTTGAATATCTCAAGACAGTTGCATTCATTCTGATTATCGCTTTGTTTGTACAGCTTGTTGAAATTGTCATGAAGAAAATGATGCCGCCTCTTTACAAGGCTCTCGGCGTATATCTTCCGCTTATAACTACCAACTGTGCGGTTCTTGGCGTAACTCTTTTGAACATCGACAACGGCTACACATTCATTGAATCCATAGTAAACGCAGTCTGTGCCGGCATCGGTTTTTCACTTGCGCTTGTACTCTTTTCCGGAGTGCGTTCAAAGCTTGAAACTGCTGACATTCCTGCAACCTTCAAAGGAATCCCGAGCACTCTTGCAGCAGCTTCAATCGTATCCCTCAGCTTTATGGCCTTTTCAGGTCTTATCAGCTGAGGAGAAAGGAGAGAACTATGTCAAACTACTTACTGCCGATAATTATATTTGCAATTCTCGGTATTCTTGCAGGCGTTCTTTTAACCGTTGCCTCAAAGGTTTTTGAAGTAAAGGTTGACGAGCGTATAGAACAGATTGCAGACTCTCTTCCTCAGGCAAACTGCGGAGCATGCGGCTTTGCCGGTTGTGCGGACTATGCAAACGCCATTGTTGAAAAAGGCGTTCCAACAAATCTCTGTAAGCCGGGCGGTCCTGACGTAAGCGCTAAGATCAGCGGCATACTCGGAACAGAAGCGCTTGAAATGATCCCGGAAGTTGCAGTTGTACGCTGTAACGGAAACTGTGACGCAGTAAAGCATCGCTTTGAATTTGACGGAGTGCAGAGCTGTGTCGCTGCCAAAAGGTTCTACGGAGGCAGCAAGGCATGCAGCTACGGCTGTCTTGGCTACGGCGACTGTATTACTCAGTGCGACAACAACGCTATCAGTATTGTAAACGGCGTAGCTGTGGTGAACAGCAACTGCGGCGGCTGCGGAAAATGCGCCAAGGTATGCCCAAACCAGCTTATTACAATAAAGCCTGTCACAAAGCATATTGATGTCAAATGCTCCTCGGCAGATAACGGAAAGATCACAAAACAGGCGTGCAGCAACGGCTGTATCGGCTGTAAGATCTGCGAAAAGAAATGCCTAAATGACGCTATTCACGTTGAGAATTTCCATGCAGTTATCGACTATGCAAAATGCACCAGCTGCGGAGCATGCTACGAAGCATGTCCGACCGGAGCGATAACCTGCTGCGAAAAGCAGTAAATGAATAGAAAAAGGGACGGCGTAAAGCCGTCCCTTTAGTATGTTAAAAAAGCAAAGTTTGACCGTTAGACAAAGCCTAGTGGAAAAGCCGCCTGAATGGCGGCAGTCAATACCTACAGTTTTGACAAGATTAGTATTGAACGGCTTCTTAAGCTTCTTCGCCGCCACTGCCGCATTGCGGCACCATCAACATATAGACTTTGTCTATATGTTGATGAAAGAATAGTATAAAACCACTTCTTTCATAAAATTGGTTCTCTTTATAACTTTCTAACCGCATCAAGACATAAGGTAAGGGCATATTCATAAGCGTTGCCGCCCCAATTTCGCATGTCGTATTTATCCACATTGGCAAGGCTATCTGCGGTATAGAGTATCATGCCCCAAGTTGCACCCCGAAAAGAAGAAACAGCAGCAAGAGCCGAGCACTCCATTTCAACCACTGAGCAACCTTCACTTTTACGATATTCCACCTTTTCTTTAGTCTCACGGTAAAATCCGTCTGTTGACCAGGTGATGACCTCCCTATATTTCATACCATGTTCCAATATGGTTTCTTCAATTGCTTTTCTCGATCTTTCGCTGACATCCATAAATCTTGAGGGAGGCGCATAGTGATATGACGTTCCTTCGTCACGTAGAGCACGGCGAGGCACAAGGAAAGTGCTTTCTGGAAATTCATCAAGTCCTCCGCAAGTGCCCGCTGAAATGATTTCACGCACGCCGTATCCAATCAGCCAGTCAAGAATTTGAGCTGCAGGTGCGGCACCAACAGGAGCTTGGCAAAGTACAATTTCCTCACCCTTATACTTGGTTGTGTATATGGGAAATAGCTTTGTGGCACTAACAAAATGGGCTACCTTTTGTGTGTCCGTCTTGCTTGCGTATTCATCAATATAGTCTCCAAGAAAGGCAAAAACGCATTTTTTAGGAAGCTGTATAGGTATAGCAATTTTTTCATGTGTGGGATCAATAACTGCACTTTGCTCGTTATCAAATTCCAATATTGGTATTTCATTTTTTATAATGCTCATAGGTATTCACCTCGCTAAACTCCAATTTATCAGTCTGTTTAATCATCATTATATCAAAAGAAAATATAAATGTCAACAGAAACGCAAAGACACTTCCGACATAAATATCGGAAGTGTCTTTTTTAATACGACTTTATCACAACTCGCCGTAAAGCCGTCCCTTTTTTAATATATAAATTACTTATTAAGTCTTTCTTCAAGCTTATCAAGCTCATTGCTGAGAGCCTTAGGGAGCTTATCGCCGAACTGCTTATAGAATTCACGCATTTCGCCGACTTCCTTCTTCCAAAGGTCCTTATCAACTGCAAGAAGCTTATCCATAACTTCAGGAGTAACTTCGTCTTCGATACCTTCAACATTGATATCGCCCTTCTTAGGGAGGTAACCAATAGCTGTTTCATCAGCGTCAATAGTACCTTCACATCTCTTGATGATCCAGTCGAGAACTCTCATATTGTCGCCGAAGCCAGGCCAGATGAAGTTGCCGTTTTCGTCCTGCTTGAACCAGTTAACGTTGAAAATCTTAGGAGCCTTGTCACCGAGCTTTTCGCCCATTTCGAGCCAGTGTGCCCAGTAGTCGCCCATATGATAACCGCAGAAAGGCTTCATAGCCATAGGGTCATGTCTGAGAACGCCTACAGCGCCTGTTGCAGCAGCAGTTGTTTCTGATGATACAGCAGAACCGATATATGTTCCGTGTGTCCAGTCGAATGACTGATATACCAGAGGAGTTGTAGCAGCTCTTCTTCCGCCGAAGATGATAGCTGATACCGGAACACCCTTTGGATTGTCAAACTCAGGAGAAATACAAGGGCAGTTCTTAGCCGGAGCAGTAAATCTTGAGTTCGGATGAGCAAGCTTGTTGCCGGCAGCAGTATATTCCTTGCCGTTAACCTTTTCGCCCTTCCACTCTGTAGCGTTTTCAGGAGGATTCTTGTCAAGACCTTCCCACCAAACAGTGTTGTCATCGTTATTGATAGCAACGTTTGTGAAAATAGTATCCTTCATTGTTGACTCAAGAGCATTGTGGTTTGACTTTGAGTTTGTACCTGGAGCAACGCCGAAGAATCCGTTTTCAGGGTTGATAGCATAAAGTCTGCCGTCATCGCCCTGCTTCATCCAAGCAATATCGTCGCCGACTGTGAATACTTCATATCCGTCCTTCTTATAGCCCTCAGGCGGAATAAGCATTGCAAGGTTTGTCTTGCCGCATGCTGAAGGGAAAGCTGCAGTGATGTATTTAACTTCGCCGTTTGGCTTCTTAACGCCGAGAATAAGCATATGTTCAGCCATCCAGCCTTCGTTCTTGCCCTGGTATGAAGCGATTCTGAGAGCGAAACACTTCTTGCCTAAAAGAACATTGCCGCCGTATGCTGAGTTGATTGACCAGATAGCATTGTCTTCAGGGAACTGAACGATATATCTCTTTTCAGGATCAACGTCAGCCTTTGAATGAAGACCTCTAACGAAATCGTTTGAAGTATCGCCAAGGTTTTCAAAAGCCTGGCTGCCCATTCTTGTCATAATATTCATGTTAAGAACAACATAGATAGAATCTGTTACTTCAACGCCTACCTTAGCAAGAGGTGATCCGATAGGACCCATTGAGTAAGGGATAACGTACATTGTTCTGCCCTTCATAACACCGTCGTACATAGGTGTGAGCATAGCCTTCATCTCATCAGGATCCATCCAGTTATTTGTAGGACCTGCGTCTTCCTTATTCTTGCAGCAGATGAATGTTCTGTCCTCAACTCTTGCAACATCGTTAGGCAGAGTTCTGTGATACAGACAACCAGGAAGCTTTTCCTGATTAAGCTCGATCATTTCACCAGTGGAGATAGCCTCAGCCTTCAAAGCTTCGATCTGCTCCTTGCTGCCGTCGATCCATACAACCTTATCAGGCTTTGTAAGAGCTGTCATTTCTTCGACCCATTTTAACACATTAGGATTCTTAGTCAGTGACATTGTTTTTTCCTCCTTGAATATATTTCCATCCGCACACCGGATAGAATTTACAGAAATTTAAAAATTTCCCTCATTGTCTATTATAAATACTTTTTGTCAATGTGTCAATAGTTTTACTGCAATTTGTTTATTTTTTCACAAAGTTTTTTTAATATGGAAATCGTCGATCAAAGCGTTTATAGTTAATTGAATAATTCTTCAAAATCATCGACAGAATTTACGAGAAATGTATCCGGAAGCAAAGAAACGCCAAAGCTATTATCCCAAAAGGCTCCGATTCCTTCCATGCTCATTTCCCCAAAGTTTAAATGTAATAAGTTCCTCCGTCCACCAGTGATAGATGAACGTTATTTTCCCAAAAAACGGGTTAAATTCACAGTTTTAGGGGAAGTTTTATTTTTCTTCTTAAATAATTTCATAACCTCTCCTTTACTGTATAGGCTATAATTCTGAGTCAAATAATCTCAATCATCCAGCCAATTATCCTTGTAATTCGGATGTTTTTTTAAACATTCAACATTCACATCATATGTAGAATAGCCTGCATATTTAAAGCTCTCAAGTTCAGGCAATTCATTAATGAAATATACATCTTTAAATTTACTATAAGATATATCCAGCGAACTAAGCTTTTTCAATTGTTTGACAATATCCGGATCAATTGATGATACGGCCGTATTACTTATTTCCAAAAATTTAAGTTGATCCCAATTAACCATATTTTTATCAATAGACGTTATTTCCTGACCGGAAACAGCAAGGCTATCCAATTTTTTTAAACTCTTCAAATTTGGTATCTTATCCAAATTTATAAATTTTAAGGACAATGACTGCAATTCATCGAATCGTTCGTCACTTCCCAATAATTCTATATCCTCGATGCCAAACCATACACCGCCGCCTATATTTCCGGTAATACTAAGGTTAACCATATTTTCGATATCGCCAAGCTTATCAATAGACCCTATATGGGAGTCAACGATTTCCACTGTCTTCAATTTTTTTAACGCTGTTAATTCTGAAAAAAATTTTTGTGCATCATCCTCTGATCCTATACCCACAAGTTTTATCGCCTCAAGGTTAACTAACTTTTCCAGCAGATCATAATCTGTGCTCAAAAGAGAAACATTGTCGCTTGGATCACATGTTAATTCGCAAATATCTTCATAATTCATATGTAATCTTTCAATGCAAGTATTTATAGATATTTTATCCCATTGAATTTCCGGAGATATATTATTATCAGAACTACAACTGCAAAATAAACCACAGCTTATAATTGCAATAAGTGATAATTTTATTAATTTAAATCTAAAATGCTTAACACTCATATAGTTATGTCCTTATTTGCCTTGTTGATAATTTTCCTTATAGATCGAAAACACAATAGAAGCGTCCTTAGCTGTGATCTTTTTATCATTGTTGATATCAGCTCTTGTAATTTCACCTCTTTTTAAGTTATAGAAACTATTCTTATAAAAATACTTATATACGCTGAATATTAAGGATGCGTCAAATGCCGTTATTTTTCCATCTTCGTTCAAATCGCCAAAAATATAAGTACCCAGTGAAACAAAGCTCCGGTTGTATTTTTCAGCATAGGCCTTAGCAGTTGAATTATCATAGCCGCATATTGAAGCAGTTTCTTCTATCGTTGACGCATCATCATAAATCTTACATCTCGGATTTTTAATTGTAACGCTATCAATTCTTATGCTGCTGAATGTTTCTTTTCCTATGCCTGTTACTCCGTCAGGAACTGTAATGCTTTTCGCCCCACAGCCTCTAAACGCTGATTCTCCCAATGTCACTATGGTGTCAGGAACATTTAAGTTCTCCAAATTTACACAGTTATAGAATGCGTATGCTCCAATTCTTGCTAAGCCATATGGTATATTTACTGTTTTAAGATTGTGACAGCTATGAAATGCAGAATCATCTATATTTGTTACTTCGTCGGGAATCGTTATGCTTTCAATTTTTGAACAGCCGTAAAACATACTGTCGCTTATGGTGTAAACTCTGTCCGATATAACTACACTTTCAAGACCTGAGCAGCTGTGGAACGCAGAGAGTCCTATACTCTTTACGCTGTCGGGAATAGTTATGCTTTTTAGGCTTTTACAGTTACGAAACGCAGAATTGCCTATACTTGTTACACTGTCCGGTATCGTAAGGTCTGTAAGGTTTTCACAGTTACTAAACGCAGAAGCGCCTATACTTGTTACACTGCCCGGTATCGTAAGGCTTGTAAGGCTTTTACAGCTACTGAACGCCGCTGCTCCAAAGCTTACTACGCTGTCCGGAATAGTTAAGCTTTTCATAGCTGCACAGCCGCTAAGGGCGTTGGCTCTGATATTTCTGACCGGAAGACCGCCTATTTTAGACGGAATGTTGACGCTTACAGCATTATCATAACAGTCCGTTATCTCTATGTAATCCTCTTTTCCGTCCCCGTTGCTGTCAACGGCTTCATATGTAATATTTTGGTAGGTATCCGCTCCGGCAGTTACACCCAATGAAAGGGTTCCGGCACAGCATACTGCTGAAATAAAAATACAAATAATCTTCTTTATAGTCTCCATGTTTTATATCTCCTCCAAAGAAAGTGTTGCTACAGCGTTAAGGCTTTCATCCGCCCTGTAGCCGGCAAGATAGTTATAATATCCCTGACATGCGATCATAGCTCCGTTATCTCCGCAAAGGTCCTTTCTCGGGAGATAAAGCTTCATACCGCTTTCACCGCAAAGCTTTTCAAAGGCAGCTCTCACACCGGAATTTGCCGAAACTCCTCCTGCAACGGCAACGGTATCATACCCAAGAGCCTTTGCCGCATTTATGGTTTTTTCTGACAGGATTTCCGATATTGCATTTTGAACAGCTGCGGAAAGGTCATTTTTATTTATCTCAGTATTTCTCTGCTGAGAATTATGAACAAGATTTATAACTGCTGTTTTAAGTCCTGAAAAGCTGAAATCATATTCGCTGCCATGAACCGCCGGCCTTGGGAGTTTATATGTATCCTTGTTTCCGCTTTGTGCGGCTCTGTCAATATGAACGCCGCCCGGATAAGGAAATCCCATAGCCCTTGCGCACTTATCAAAGCATTCCCCTGCCGCATCGTCCCTTGTCCTGCCCACTATCTTGAATTTTGTATAGTCAAGCACCTCAACGATATGTGAATGTCCTCCGCTTGCAACAAGACATAAATATGGCGGTTTAAGCTCCGGGTGAACAATATAGTTTGCGGCAATATGACCTGCGATATGGTGTACGGGCACAAGAGGCTTTCCTGAGGCCATTGCAAGTCCCTTGGCAAAATTCACTCCAACAAGGAGCGCACCGATAAGTCCCGGGGCATAGGTAACAGCTATAGCGTCAATATCATCAAGGCTTTTACCGGAGTCCTCAAGAGCCTTTTTAGTTACTCCTAAAATGTTCTCACAGTGCCTCCTTGAAGCAATCTCCGGCACAACGCCCCCATATTTTTTATGCTCCTCTATCTGAGTTGATATCACCGAGGACAGTATTTCCGTACCGTCATGCGCAACGCATACAGCAGTTTCATCACAGGAGCTTTCTATTCCAAGTATAAGCATTATTCACCATCCTTAATATTTTTCTTCATTATCACTGCGTCGTCCACCGGATCGGCGTAGTACTTTTTTCTAAGTCCACAGCTTTCAAAGCCTGCTTTTTCATAAAGGGATATTGCGGCTGAGTTTTCAGAGCGCACTTCAAGATATACGTTTTCAATTTTGGCGGGAAAGCGTTCAAGCAGACTGTAAAGCAGCGCTTTCCCTATTCCTGCACGCCTGTATTTTTCATCCACGGCAATGTTAAGAATCTCACCTTCGTCCAGAACAAAGGAGGCGTTTGCAAATCCGACAGTTCTGCCCTCAAGCTCCGCCGCAAGCATAATTTTTCCCGGAGCAGCGACAGCCTCCTCAAAGGCTCTCCTGCTCCAGCCTCCAGGAATAGCTCTGCTTTCGATCTCTGCAATTGCTTCAATATGCTCTGAGCAGGCGTTTATTATTTTAACCCTTGGCGTCATACCAGCTCTCCCCGATGTTAACGTCCGCTGTAAGAGGCACGGCAAGATCGCATGCCCTTACCATTTCGTCACAAAGGATTTCCGATGCCTTTTCAGAATCCTCACGGGAGCACTCCACGATCAGCTCGTCATGGACCTGTAAGATCAGCCTTGCGTCAGGAACTTCCTCTTTAAGCCTTCTGTATACCCTTACCATAGCGATTTTTATAATATCCGCAGCCGTTCCCTGAATAGGCGTGTTCATAGCTATTCTCTTTCCTGCCGCCTGCATCATTTTATTGGAGGCGCTCAGCTCCGGGATATATCTCTTTCTGCCGAACATAGTTGTAACATATCCGTTTCTTACAGCATTTTCAACAGTGCTGTTCATAAACTTCTCAACCTTAGGATACTTCGCAAGATAGCCGCTTATATATTTCTTTGCCTCATAAACGCTTACGCCTATATCCTTTGAAAGCGAAAATGCGCCTATGCCGTAAATGATACCAAAGTTTACCGCCTTTGCAGCGCTTCTCATCTGTGACGTAACCATATCCTGCGGCATATCAAAAACCTGTGACGCAGTTGCAGCGTGAATATCCTCGCCCTCACGAAAGGCTCTCTGCATGTTTTCGTCACCGCATACATGGGCAAGAATCCTAAGCTCGATCTGGCTGTAGTCCGCATCGAGAAAAACCTTTCCGTTATCTGAAACGAAGAATTTCCTCATTTCACGTCCAAGCTCTGTCCTCACGGGAATGTTCTGCAAATTCGGTTCTGTAGAGGATATCCTTCCGGTCCTTGTTTCGGTTTGCTTAAAGTTGGTATGAATTCTTCCATCGCTCTCAACAGTTTTAAGCAGCCCTTCAACATAGGTTGAGCTGAGCTTTGTAAGCTGTCTGTATCTCAATACAAGGTCTATGATCGGATGCTGCGAACGAAGCTCCTCCAAAACCTCAGCATTTGTTGAATATCCACTTTTGGTCTTTTTCTTAGCCGGAAGACCCAGCTCCTCAAACAATACAGTTCCAAGCTGCTTTGGAGAGGCTATGTTGAACTCATGACCGCACATTTCATAGATACTGTCTCTTATGCCCCCGACCTCTGCGTCAAGCTCCTCGCCGAAATATTTGACTCCCTGAATATCCACCTTTACTCCGGTAAATTCCATAGCCGCCAGCACCTCTGTAAGAGGCTGCTCAATATCATTCATTAGCGGCAGCATACCCTGTTCCTCGATTTCCCTGTGCAGAGCATCACACAGCTCCGGCAGACTTGCGATATCGGCATATTCCCCTGCGCTGCTGTAATACGGAACAGAATATTTCCTGCAAAGCTTTTCTATTTTATATTCGCTTGCAGATGCGTCAAGAAGATATGCTGCGATCTCAGCGTCAAATTCAAGACCTAAAAGCTCCCTGCCATATTCAAAACAGAGCTTGTAATCCTCCTTTGCGCCGAAAGTACGCTTTGAAATACCACTGCTCAAAAACTCTGCGATAACTGTTCTGTCCCCAGAGGTATAGGCAGTTTCTCCGTCAATTACTGACAGTCTTTCACCGTCAAAAATATAGTCCGCCTTTTCAAGCACTGATATGATATCTGTAGCAAGCTCCTTTTCTGTAATATTGATCTCCCGGCTCTCGGCATCAGCCTCCTGCTCAGTTTCAACAGCGCTCAATGAAAGTCTTTCAAGAAGCTTGTACATTTCAAGCTCGCTTAAAAGCTTTTGGAGCTTTTCAGTTTCCATATCCCCGATTTTGTAATTTTCAATGCCGCCCCCTATCGGCACATCAAGCTTTATTGTTGCAAGCCACTTGCTTTCCTCAGCGGCTGCCTTACCATTTTCAAGCTTTGATCTTACGCTCTTTGTAAGCTTTGCCTCGTCAAGATGTGCGTAAAGATTTTCAACAGTTTCCCACTCCTTAATAAGAGTGCTGGCTGTCTTTTCACCAATCCCCGAAACTCCTGAAATATTATCCGAGCTGTCCCCCATAAGAGCTTTCAGATCAATAAGCTGTATCGGAGGAAATCCATAGTCCTCTGTAAATTTCTCAGGGGTATACACAATGGTTTCCCTTGTTGTTGCAAGCCTTACGGTCACGCATTCGTTTACAAGCTGAAGGCTGTCCCTGTCTCCGGTCAGTATAAAGCATTCGTTTCCAGAATCGCAGCACATCCTGGAAAGTGTTCCTAAAATATCGTCAGCCTCAAAGCCCTCGCATTCAAGGATCTTTACGCCCATATACTTTAGCATATCCTTTATAAGGGGCATCTGCTCTGCAAGCTCCTGAGGCATACCCTTTCTGTTTGCCTTATATGAAGCGACTGCCTTATGCCTGAAAGTAGGACTTTTAAGATCAAATGCCACTGCAACGCAATCCGGCTTAACCTCTGAAATATTTTTCAAGTATATGTTCATAAATCCGAACAGAGCGTTTGTATGAACTCCACGGCTGTTTGTAAGCACCCTTATTCCATAATAGGCACGATTCATTATGCTGTTTCCGTCTATTGCAAGTAATCTCATATTTTCCTCCGTTAAAAATGATCGTCCTTAATATTATAACAGATTTTTCTTTAAAACACTATCCTTTTGAGAAAATTTATGCTAAAATACTAAAAAGAGATTTTTTATTTCAGCTTTGAAAAGCTTGGCAAACTTTTTGAGTGTATTCCCGAAAGGGAATACCGAAAAAAGGTTTTTTACCGCTTTTGGAAAAAGCTATGGGGAAAATTTTTTCGCTTTACTCAAAGCGATAGGGAAAATTTTTCGCTTTGGGGAAAGCGAAGCCAAACCTTATAGGTTAATGCAAAGGGACAACCTATAGGAGGGAGGGGGAAAGAGAAAAACCAACAAAAATGCGGATTTCCCCCTCCCTCCTG